>CAZXUC010000004.1:0-126597 GCA_964643795.1 uncultured Halobacteriales archaeon
GTCGCTTCGGCGGCGGCGGGCGCGGCGGCTCGCGCGGCGATGCGCGGCCGTACACTCCCTCCAACTCGGGCGGACAGCATTGGTAAGTAACGATTCCTGCCACGACGACGCGGCGCTGAACGCGCTGCGCAGGCGCGCCAAGTCCGAGAGCCTAGCGATGCGGCTGCGCCTCGCGGCCGGACATATGCAGGCCACGGCCGACGCTTAGTTTTGTCCGCAAAGCGCGCCCCTCAACGTGCATCCAGCTTGACACGATACTGGTCCCTATGTCTCGGCATAGCCGCAAGGTTCTTTCGCGCCTGCGCAGCTTCCCCAGCGTGAGCGCCGAGCTTGGCTTCGAGGAACCAGTCGAAGCCGAGTCGCCAGACCCGGAACTAGGGCGCGCCGTCGGCCGGATGTTCGGATTCTTCCTCCTCATTGCGGGCACAGCTGCGATTGCCGGCGGATTCCTCGCAATCCTCGACCAACCCGTCGTCGATGCCGCGGCGCAGTCGGCAGTCCCCATGACGAATCCCCGCCCCGTCTACGCGTGGCTTGCGGGAAGCATCGTCCTCGTATCGATGGGCGGCCTCGTCGTGGCGCTTGCCAAGGCAAGGCCTGGGCCTGCGGACCTGGCGAAGTAGGCCACGCGTCCGGCCATCCAGCTTTAATCCGACGCGTGTTGGTCGAAGCGACAAGCATGGCAGCCTCCCCCCGCGTCGCAATCCTCATGGGCTCGAAGTCCGACTGGGAGGTCGTCAAGGCCGCCCGCGAACAGTTGACGGCGCTCGGCGTTGCCAGCGACTCGCGCGTCCTGTCCGCCCACCGCGCGCCGGCCGCCCTGCATGACTACGTCACCTCATCGCAGGCGAGCGTGTTCATCTGCGCCGCCGGCGGGGCTGCCCACTTGGCCGGCGTCGTTGCATCCCTCACGACTCGACCCGTCATCGCCATCCCCATCGCGGGAAAATCCCTCGACGGCCTCGACTCGCTCCTCGCCATGGTGCAGATGCCGAAGGGCGTCCCCGTCGCGACAGTCGCAATCAACGGCGCCGCCAACGCAGGCCTGCTTGCCGCTCAGATGCTCGCGCTCTCCGACCCGGCTCTCGCGAAGAAACTGGTCGAGCACCGCGCTGCCGAGATGACCAAGGTCTTGGGCGAGAAACTCGAGTAGGCGGCTGAACCATGCCCGTCAAGCCGGCCGACCCGGAATCCATCAAAGAAGCCGGTCGCTTGCTCAAGGCGGGGCAGCTTGTGGTCTTCCCGACGGAGACCGTCTACGGCCTGGGCGCCAACGCACTCGACCCGGCGGCCGTGCAACGCATCTTCGACGCCAAAGGCCGGCCTACCGACAATCCACTCATCGTGCACGTCGCGAGCATCGAGGCCGCCAAGAAGCTCGTCGCCCTGTGGACGCCGCTTGCCGACCGCTTCGCGCGCGCCTACTGGCCCGGTCCACTGACGCTCGTGCTCCCGCGCGCCGCCAACGTCTCCGACCTCGTGACTGCTGGACTAGACTCCGTTGCGGTCCGCGTCCCAGCGCATCCCGTCGCCCAAGCCGTGCTGCGCGCCGCCGGCGTCCCCATCGCAGCTCCGAGCGCCAACACGTCAGGCCGCCCGAGCCCGACGACGGCGCAACATGCGGAGCTGGACTTTGGTGACAAGGTTCAGCTCTATCTTGATGGGGGGCCGTCCCAGGTCGGACTGGAATCCACGGTGGTCAGCCTCGTCGGCCCGAAACCCGTGCTGCTGCGCCCCGGCGCCGTCACCATGGAGCAGTTGTCCCGCTTGGTCTCGGACTGGGGCGTAATCGACGCGACGGGGCCGGCACGTTCCCCCGGCATGCTGCATCGGCATTACGCACCCGCCGCCAAGGTCCGCCTCGTTCCCGCCGTCCAGATGATGACGGAGTGGCGCAAACACGGCGGCGACCCGAAGCGGGCCTTCATCGTATCCGCCGAGACCGCCGCCGCGGGCATGGCGGGACGAAACGTCGCCGTGCCGGGCCCGAAGGACGACGCCGAGGCGTGGGCGCACGAACTGTTCGCGCTGCTGCGCAAGTGGGACCGCAAGGACGAGATCCTCGTCGAACCGATTCCGGAGCGCGGATTGGGGGCCGCCGTCATGGAGCGGCTGCGCAAGGCTGCCGAAGGCTGACGGACGGCGGCGTGCGCGGTGGAACTTTGTGCCGGGCACCGACTTAACCGCGGATTACGCGGATTTCGCGGAGTGCGGTAGAACTTCGTTCCGCGCAATCCGCGGTTACGCCCGTCGTTAGAGCCGGGGCAACGCCCGCATCCGCTCCGCGATGACGCCCATCGCCGTCGCCGTCTCCATGCTGATGCCGCGCCCCGTCAATTCAAGGTGATGCGGAACGACGCGAAGCAGTGACGGGGGGAGGCCGCGTTTGCCCAAGCCCATGATGACGCAGATGCGCTTGGCGCCGGCTGCTTGCGCTGCCGACACGGCTCCATCGAAATCGGTGCCGCGGCGTGGATGCGGTTCCGAAGTCGTCGCGACGGGGAGGCCGACGACGCTCCAATCCGTCGGCGGCTCACGGCTTGTGCAGGGGACGAGGATGATTCGCCGAGCCGCCGCCAGGTCCTCGAGGTAGCGGCCGCCGTCGCCGATGTTCGTCTCACGTGAGGCTGCTCTTACCACCTCGTCGATGTCGCGCACGGGGAATCCCATCAACGCGAGGTCGAGGCCGAAGGCCCAGCACAGCGGAGCGGCTCGGGCGACCGCGCGCAGGTGCACTTCCTTGAGTCCGCCTTCGTAGGCGTCGTAGAGGGCGAGGACGTGGCCGCCGCCGAGGCTCGTCGGGATTGACGGTGCTGAACCAGGACTGAGAGCGGAACCGGGCAGCGCCGTCGGTCGGACGCTTTCGTCGTCGTGGGCCGAATCAATCGCACGTGGCAGCACCATCTCCGCCGCCATCGCGGCGTCGATCCCCATTCCGGCGCGACGCATCGCCTCGGCGAGGTTCTTTTGCACGCCGGCCCGCGCCGAGGCGGGTATGGAGACGAGCAAGCCGGACGCCTCACCCAGCCATGACTGAGCGCGACCGCGGTCGCCGGCCTTGTCCGCACGGCCAGCAATCGAAGCAAGGAAACGGACGCGCGCGGAAGGGTCGAGCACTGGGGAGGACGTGTGTAGCTCCTCGATTGCTTCAGCGCCCTCCGCGACGGACGCGATGTACCGCAGCGTCTCAACACGTTGGTCCTCGGGTGCCTGGGAGGCGTCATGGACCGCGCGTGCCAAAGCATCCGGGACGCGAAGGCCAGCTTTGCGTGCGTGGTGGTCGAGTGCCGCCCAGAGTTTCGCGCGCAGTTCCGGCTCCTCGGCGCGTTCGACTTGGGCCACGAGGGCCGCAAGCGAGGAGGCGTCGGTGCCTGCCTTCAGGACCGCTTTCCCATCCTCGAAAGCGAAGCCCGGATTCGTTACGGCTGCTCCAAGCAGGTGGTGGGACCGTCCGGCTGCGTACGGCGCGACTGCCTGGATCGCTTGTGAGCGCGCTTGGCCGGGAGGCGTCGTCGCTGCCGCTTCGACGAGCCGATGCAGGAACCGTTGTCGGGCATCCGCCGATCCGGGATCGATGTCGCGCCAGCGCTGACCTTTCTTGCCGAGTTCGGCTAGCACTTCCGCGCGGCGCCAACCCCGCTCGATGCGCGAGACGAGAATGGAGACTTCGTCGAGGACCTTGACGGCGTCGCCCGTCGCGAGGCGGGGCTCTGAGGACAAGGCCAGAAGGGCTTCGGCCGCGAATGATGGGTCGGGGAGTTCGCGAGCCTCCATGATGAGGTCAAGGATGGGACGACGACCCGCCTTGGCTTCCTGGATGAGGGCCCTTGCCATCGAGGGTGAATGAATGCGTTCGCCGGACACGGCGCAGCGAGGCGCATCATGGTGAAAAAGGCGAGAGGCAGCCCTCTCCCGGGCCGTGCACCTGTCTGGCCTCCGCCCCCAGCCAACGCGTTGGCGGCGCGGCCGCGCTGGTTGACGCCGACGGCACGCGGAAGGCGCGGAACGAGGTTCCCAGGCAATTCCGCGAGTTCCGCGTCCTCCGCGTGAGCCGGAGGCGCATCCTCGGACTTGCTTTCAGACACTGGGCCGGCAAAGCCGGACATTGCTGGGTCCGCTTCAAGGGTCTCCGCATCCTTTCCGCAGATTTCGCGGATGCCACAGATGGCGGGGCCTGCCGCGGCCTAACAGCTTCTGCGACATCTGTGTAATCTGCGGAAAAAGGCGGGAGCGCCGGTTCGCCGCAACCGCAAACGCCTCACACCGAGCCCGGATGACCGACCATGGTCCGCCACGTCGCCCGCAAGGTGCTTGAACTCGACGAACGCCGCCGCCACCAGAAGAGCACGCCCGAGTGGCATGTCCGGCGCGGCAAGTTGACTCGTGAGTGGACATTCAAGGACTTCAGTAATGCCTTGGGGTTCCTCGACCGCGTCGGCGCTATTGCCGAGAAGATGGACCACCACCCGGACATGCACTTGACGGACTACAAGGAGGTCCGCGTCGAGACGACGACGCACGACGCCGGCGGATTGACGGCGAAGGACTTCGAGTTGGCTGCGGCGATCGACGAACTTGACGCGCCGAACTAACCCGGCGACTCTAGGGGAATGGCCGATGGGTCCTCCTGTTGGCCTGCAAGCCTTGTCGGCCCCGAAAACCTCATATTGATACTCAACCATATGGTTTAGCATGGACCTGGACCAGACCTTCGCGGCCCTCTCGGATCCGACCCGGCGCGCACTGCTTGTGCAACTGGAGCGGGGCGAGAAGACGCTGAGCCAACTGGCTGCTCCCCTGCCAATCACTCTAATGGCGGTGCAGAAGCACATCCGCGTCCTCGAGGAGGCAGGACTCGTGGCCACACGAAAGCACGGCCGAAGCCGCCATGTACGGCTGCGTGCTCACGGGCTGGAACGTGCATCGGATTGGATCAAGCAGTCCGAGACCCGGTGGAACGCCGCGTTCGACCGCCTCGAACAAGCCCTCGCTGAAGACGACACATTGGAGGATGACGACTCATGATCCCTGACGCACACAGCAATACCAGCCAGCAGACCCGCAAGACCGAGGACAGCGAGGCAAGCACGTCCGCCCCTAAGGTCGCCGCGCCGCACGCGGTCGACACGAAGGCGCCGAAGCTGCGCATCGAACGCGTCTTCAACACGACGCCCGAAAACCTCTGGACGTATTGGACGGACCCGAAAAAGTATGCCAAATGGCTTAGTCCGCAGAAGGCCGACCTCGTGATTCACGAATGGGACCTCCGCGTGGGCGGCCGGGTCAAGTTCGACATGCCGCTCGACAATGGCCAAGTCAACAAGGAAGAGGGCGTGTTCCACGTCCTCGACAAAACGAAGCACCTCGTCTCTGGTTCGGCCGACAAGTCGTTCCTGCTCGACGTGACCTTTACGGCCGTCGATTCAAAGCGCACGCGCATGACGGTCCTCATCACGGGCGTTCCCGCCGAATACCACGGCATGGCAACCGAAGGCTGGGGCAAAGGTCTCGACAAGCTTGCCGAGCAGGTCGAGGTCCCCGGCCCTGGCGAAGGCTTCCGCCTGGTGCGCCACTTCAACGCGCCCACGAAGAAGGTGTGGGACATGTGGACCACTGCGGCCGGCCTCGATAAGTGGTGGAAGCTCGCCGCCAAAGACATGGGCTTCGACTTCAAGGTCATCAAACTCGACGTCCGAGTCGGCGGCGGCTATGACCTCATGATGAAGAATAAGGAGCACGGCGAACTGCACAACCACGGCGTCTACACTGAGGTCGTACCCTCCAAGCGATTGGCGCAGCGCTGGAACTTCGACATCTTCCTCGCGCTAGGGGAGAAGCCCTACCCAATCGCCATCACCGTCGACTTCGAGGAGATCGACACGATGGGCCCCGGCTCGCCCAAGGGCACGAAAATGACGTTCACGCAGGGCCCGATGGCCAAGCCGGACTTCACGGAAGGCAGCAGGCAGGGCGTCATCAGCAACTTCGCCAAGATGGAGAAGGCTCTCGCGGGGTAGTCACGTTGCGCGCATCGAACGAGCTTGTCAGCTCCCGGGTGTTTGCGGGGTCACCTGCCGACCTCTACGCCGCGTTCGCGGACCCGGTGCGTCTCGCCCGTTGGTGGGGCCCACATGGTTCCACGAACGTATTCGAGGAGTTCGACCTGCGGCCGGGCGGCCGCTGGCGCTTCACCATGAAAGGGCCGTGGGGCGAGCTGCCGATGGACAAGGTGTTCACGGTCGTCCAACAGGGGCGGCGCGTCGTCGTCTTCCACGAACAGGAAGGCCACACCTTTTCGCTTGACATGGAGTATCAAGCCAGCCCAGAAGGAACCCGGCTGACGTGGCGGACAACATTCGCGACGCCGGAGCAGTTGGCGGTGGTGCGGGAGGCTTTCGAGCGTGGCAACGAGGAGAACTTCGATCGTCTGCAGGCCGAGACCACGCAGCCCCCAAACCGCTGAGGCGTATGGCTACAATGCGTAAGTCCTTATCATCAGTGTAGCCATACAAGCCTTGTGCCGTTCACGGAGGTGCAGGCTCGCGGCAACCGTTCGTACTACTACCGCGTCCGGTCAGTGCGGAAGCTTGGCAAGGTCGCAAAGGAGCGGATCTACCTCGGCGCAGACCTTGACAAGCGGCGGCTGGCGAAGAAAGAGCGCGAGGCAGACCAAGAGTTCGGCGTCCTTTCAGCGCTTCTCACGAAGGCGGATGAGGCGTTCCTACGGGATGTTAAGCGACGATACCGCCGCGCGCCAAAATCCACTTGGCTCAACCGGTACGAATCGTTCGTCTCGCTGTTCACGCACGACTCGACCGCAATCGAAGGCAATACGCTGACCCTGCGCGAGACTAGCGACCTCCTGTTCGAAGGCCGGGTGCCGGCCAAGTCCCTTCGTGAAGTGAACGAGGTCGTCAATCACAAGAAGGCCTTCGACCACCTCCTTGCTCACCGAGGCGACATCACTAAGCCGTTCATCTGCAGACTCCATGCGTTGGTCGTGCAAGATACCCTGCCGCACGAAGTCGCCGCACAGACGGGCCGCTACCGAGACGTCCAGGTCTACATTCGCGGCGTCGAGTGGGTGCCTCCACCAGCGGATGCCGTGGCGAACGACATGCGGACACTCGTCCAATGGTACTCCAAGAGCAGGTCCAAGTTCAACCCCGTCGTGGCCGCCGCCTACTTCCATGTCGCCTTCGAGCTCATCCACCCGTTCGTGGACGGCAACGGTCGTGTCGGGCGCCTGCTCATGAACTTCATCCTGCACAAGCACGGCTATCCAATGATCAACATCCCGAACCGCGACAAAGAGTTGTACTACCGAGCACTCCACGAGGGGCAAGTGAATGGGGACTTGCGGCCGTTCGTCGCACTGATGCTGGACATCTACAGGAAGAGCGGATTGCCGTTCTAGTGTGGCGGTGCGGCAGCCCGAGCCTCTAACGCTTAACCAAATGGTTAAATGTCGTGGGCGCCTATCCCATCCCGATGGCACGAACGCGTCCTGCGGACCTCGACGCGGTCTTCTCCGCCCTCGCCCACCCCATCCGCCGCGCCATCGTCGCCCGGCTGTCGGAAGGCGACTGCACGGTGGGAGACCTCGCGGAGCCGCACGGCGTGAGCCTCCCAGCCATCTCCCGCCACCTGCGCGTCCTCGAGGGCGCCGGACTACTGGAGCAGACGCCCGACGGCCGCGTGCGCCGCTGCGCCCTCAAGGCCAAGCCACTCTCGGCGGCGTTCGGGTGGATCGTGCAGTATCGCCTCTTCTGGGAGGACACGCTGGACGCAATTGCCAACCGACTCGAAGGAGAACGAACACGATGACCCCCAAGACCACCACCACGACCACCAGCAAGACGACGACCGCCTCCAAGACCGCGACTGCTTCCAAGAGAACGCCGCCGGCCGCCGAGAAGGCATCCAAGATTGCAGCCCATGTAGCGCCGAAGACACTTACCCTCGGCAAGACCCGCGCTACGGTCACCCCCGCCCGCGACGGCACCACATCGTTGCGCCTCGTCCGCGTCATCAAAGCGCCGGCCGAACGCATCTACCAATGCTTCCTCGACCCCGACGCGTACGCGAAGTGGATTCCGCCGCACGGATTCACAGGCAAGGTGCACAAGATGGAACCCAAGGTCGGCGGCACCTTCCGCATGAGCTTCGCCACCATCAACCGCAGCTGGAGCCACGCCTTCGGCGGCAAGTACCTGGAGCTCGTGCCGTACAAGCGCATCGTGCACACTGACAAGTTCGAGGACGAGTCCATGGGCAAGGGCACGATGACCGTGACCATCGACCTGAAGCCCGTCAAGGACGGCACCGAGGTAACGATCGTGCAGGCCGGGATTCCCAAAGGACCCGCAGGCGAAGGTGCTCCCTACGGCTGGAGCCAGAGCCTCGACAACCTCGCGACTCTATGCGAGCAAGAGCTACCATTCTAGGGTGTGCTTATGGCCCGCTCGTTCGACCGACCGTTTGAACCACAAATTTCACGAAGCGCACGAACCGTGCGAACGGTTCGTTTCGTGCAGTTCGTGAAATTCGTGGTTAACGGAGGCGCGTAGCATGGCGAAAGCGCGTACATCGCCCGCTCCCCAAGCGAAGTCGGGGACCGCCGCCGTCGACGAGTACATGGCCCATCTCGACCATCCGATGAAGGCGCAGGTCCAGGCGTTGCGAAAGGCCATCCTAGGCGTCGATGATCGCATCACCGAGCAGGTAAAATGGAACGCGCCGTCGTTTCGCACCGAGCGGGACTACCTAGTGACGTTCAACCTGAGCGATCCAACGCTGCGGCTGGTTTTCCACAATCCGTTGATTCCAAGCGTCGCGAGCGAACTCCTCGAAGGTGAGTGGAAGGACCGGCGCATTGCTCACCTGCACGACGCCAAGGACGCCAAGACCAAGAGCCCCGAGGTGCTGCGCATCGTTGCCGCCCTCCTGAAAGAGATGGACCCATGACTTCCCCGAACTCGAAAACCGATTCCGTCGTCTCCAAGGACGGCACCCTGATCACCTACGATGTCCTCGGCCAAGGCCCGCCACTCGTCATCGTCAACGGTGCGCTCAGCGTGCGCAACTTCGTTTTCGCGCGCAAGACCGCGGAGGAGCTCGCCAAGACGTTCACGGTCTACAACTACGACCGGCGCGGACGAGGAGACTCGACGGACAACCCGTCCTACTCGGTGGCGAAGGAAATCGAAGACGTGGCCGCCATCTGCAAGGCCGCGGGAAGCAAGCCCTTCGTCGTCGGCTTCTCGTCCGGCGCCGCACTCGCGCTCGAGGCTGCCGCCGCAGGCGTCCCCATGGCGGGCTTGTACGCGTACGAGCCGCCGTACGTCCGCGCGGACCCGAACGACAAGACGGACATCGACTTCCGCGAAAAGCTCGAGGCGTACCGCGCCAACGGGCAGCGCGACGAAGCCGTCACGTACTTCATGAAAACGGTGGGCGTGCCAGGCTTCGGTGTCGCCATCATGAAGATGCTCCCGATGTGGAAGGTCATGCGCAGCGTCGCGCACACGCTGCCCTACGACGCCGCCGTCATGGATGGGTTCAAGGTCCCGACGAAACGCCTCGCGGCCATCAAGGTCCCGACGACGGTGGCGAACGGAGCCAAGACCTCACCCGCGCTCAAAATTGGGGCAAAGGCGGCCGCCGACGCCGTCCCGAAGTCGCAGTACCGCGTCGTTCCGAAGGCGAACCACGGCGTCAAGCCCAAAGCGATTGCGCCCGAATTGGCTGCGGTGTTCCTGCGCTGAAACCACGCATCAGCATGGGCTCCCGCGTGGGGATCTCGAGCCAGGTCTGCCCATTGCATGCTCCGTCGCGGTGCGGTGCTCGTCGGCCCGACAACCCTTAAACGCCCCCCAACTGTGGGAAAACGACGGAGACTTGAATGCGGAATCCTACCATCCTTTGGTTGGCTGTCCTGGCCACGATTGCAGCCCCCCTCGCCCAGGCCGGAGCACAGTTCACGGACCCGCTCGGCGACCTCGCCCTCGCAGGCCCCTCCCCGTCGGCGGTACCCGACAATCCGCAGACGCGCAACATCGACCTCGTGGGGCTCAACGTCATCGAGGAGGACTTGGCCTTCACGTTCGTGCTCAAGATGCAGAGCCTCGAGCAGCAAGGGGGAACGACGGCGCGTTATACCATCCCCTTCACGTGGCTTGACGCGCAGTACCGCATCAGCGTCACCCGGACGCGGCTCGACCCGACGGCGACCCCGTCAACGCAGGCGACGTTCCAGCAAAGCGACGGCCAACGCTACAGCCGAGTCCTTGATTTGGACGTGACCGAAGACCTCGCTGCCTCCACGTTGTCGATTGTCCTCAGCAAGAACAGCATCATCAGCCTCGAAGGCCACGCCCCCATCTTCGGTAGCCAACTCCCCAACGTCACGGTGCGCGCGTGGACAAGCATCGGCTTCGGCCCCGGCGCCTCCCGCATCGAAGACCAGATGCCCGATGCTGCCCCCGGCGTCATCGTGTACGAGCTGGGCGGATACGCTAACGGCCACCTTGCGCTCGAAGCACCCGACCCGGTGCGGGTGTCGAATGGCGGCGCTACGACGTTCGTGTTCCAAGCGCACCTGCAAAACAGTGACACCGCGGACGACGCAGCCACCATCAAGTTGGAGGGTGCCCCCGCCGATTGGGACACGTTGGTCCAACCTGGGCAACGCATCCCGGCCGAGGACGAGCGGCCCATCTTCGCGCTCATCACGATTCCCTTCGGCCACCAACATGGCGGATTCTCCGGCTTCAACATGACCGCGACAAGCAGCCGCGACCCCTCCATCACGGCGAGCATCCGGTTCGGAGTCCTCTACACGCCCATCCCGATGCCGGCGGGCCACCATCCGGAGATCTTCCTCCACGCGAGCGCCGAAGACACCGGCGTCGTGGCGCAGACCTTCGGGAGCACGACGAACACCATGAGCACCGTCGAAGACCACGCCGACGACGTCGCGGAGGCGCTTGCCGAGCGTACGATGAATGGCGGCGCCGCGTGGGACATCCCCCTCGGACCGGCCCTGGCATTGGGCCTTGACTTCGACTTGAACCGCACGGGCGCACTCGAGTTCAACCTCCTGGGCCGAAGGCCCGGCGCCGCGACCATCAGCGCCGAACTGTTGCTTGTGCGCGGCGACGAGGAACTTGTGTCCCTCGTTGCCCCAGTCAGTGCCGACGTGACTCTTGACGCGCAAGCGGCGACTCCCGTGGCCCTCGTCTTGACGCCAAGCGCTGAGAGCGACTACGTTCCGTACGCATCCGGGCAGAACCTTCTCCTGCGCCTGCGGCTTGAGAGCACTCCGCAATTCCCATGCTGCCCCACTCCGGACGGAACCCCCGCCATCGTGACCGGCTCCTTCCGCATGCCGCTCCCGCTCAACGAGTACGCCGACCTCCCGGTGTGGGACGAAGGCATCGAGAGCAGCGTCCAGCTCACGACGCTGGAACCCGTTGAGCGCGACGCACGACCCGGAACGACCGTGACGTACACATTCACCGTGACGAACAACGGCGATGCCACCGACGAAGTCGAGTTGGGCGTCGTCGGCGCGGGCGCGGAAGGAGCCGCGTACTTGCCCGACGGGAAGGTCGAACTCTCCCCCGGGGCGAGCGTAACGGCGACGCTTGCCGTCCGCATTCCGGCCGACGCAGTCGCAGGCGACCGTTTGGAAGCCGTGTTCATCGCGCGCAGCGAGACGGATCCAAGCAACATCGCCCTCGTCCGCACCGCCACGACCGTTTCGCCGGACGCCGCGAACGAAGACGAGGAGCAGGCGTTCCGCGACGCCGCCGGCAAGAAGAAGGACACGCCGTTGCCGCTGGCATTCGTCCTCATTGCGCTGAGCGGGGCACTCATGGCGCGGCGTTTGCGGCGCTATTGAGGCTTCGAATAGCCCGTTTTCCCCAGCCGAACCATTTTTAGCCTCGGCCTGCATGCTAGGATTCGTAAACTGAAGAAGGCCGTCCCTACTAAGAGGGGCGAAGGGACACTTTGGTGTCCAGTCGGGTTCGAGTCCCGCGTTCAGGAATATGCAGGAAACTGCGGAATGCGCCATGTGCGACCGCGAGCTGCCCATCCACCCGGATGGACGCCTCGCCGGCCACATCTGCGCTTGAAGACATAGTGAACCGCCCGTGCGGCGGATCCGAGCCCCGCGGGGATGCGGGGACCTTTACCCATTCCATTCACGGTCTCAGAACATCGTATTCTTGTGCACCAACTCTTGCGGCACATCTTGTACGACGTCCCAGTGTTCGACTATCTTCCCGTGGTCCAAGCGGAAGATGTCCATCACCGCCATGCCCCGCGCGCCGGGAGCTGGAGTGAAGTGGCTGTGGACGAAGACGAGATCTCCTTCGGCGAGCACGCGCTTGACTTCGACCAGCAATTTGGGCATCGTTGCCAACCACGTGGCAATCCCCGCGCTGAACGCGGTCGCGCCGTCGCCGAATCTGGGGTCGTGTTGGCGACAGGTGACGCCGACGTGCTTGCCGCCCGCATCGGCGGGTCGACGCTGATTGAACGCTAGGTCATAGAAGTCCCGCACGATGCGTTTGTTTTCCGGAATCGTGGACATGGGCTGGATGAATTTGGCCTCGACTAGGGTTGCCATGGATTGCCTACCGCCGCCGCATCCTGGGCGCTACACATGAGGCTGGGTGACGGCCGAACAAGTTCGGGCTCACGTGGCAAATCGTACCCGAGGCCTTCCTTCGCATGACCAGTGACACCGACTCCAAGAAGGTCGCAGCCGTTTTCTCGGCCATGATGGGCATGGTCAAGATGGACGTGAAGGGGTTGCAAGCGGCGTACGACGCGGCGTAGGGCGACCCGCTTCACGTTTCCGCAGATGCCACAGATTCCGCAGAATGTGCTGTCACCTCGTGCCGGTGCAATCTGCGACCGGTCCCGACCGACGCCAGCAATCTGTTCGTCCATCCGCGCGCCGAGCTCGAACCAATCTGCAACGGGACCCGACTTCCGCCGACGGCGACGCCGAGCACATGAGGCAGCAACATTTGGGTGATGGCGGCGCAGCGCGCCGCTGCGGAAGTCAGGCTTCAGGGTCAAACCGTAGACGACGCCCCCGCCGGCGGCGGACTGCGGTAAGCCATGCGGCCGAGCGATTCGAAAACGGGTGACCTCGCAAGTCAAACGACCAACCGACCGGGGATTACGGAGATTTCGGGGACACTTGGTCACAGTCCGTTCCCCGTAATTCCCGGAATCCTCGGTAGGCGTCGGGCGGCGTTTTGCGCCGCTTGTCGCATCGTGCTAAATCAGCGGCTCGTGGACGACGCCGTCGCCGGACTACGGTAATCCATGTGGAGGCGAGCTTCCGACAGGCGCACCCTCGGGCAACCGGATTGCTGGAACGCTTGACGTACAAGAGTCGGGCGTTCTGCATAATCTGCGATAAGGGTGCGGTGACCTTTGCAGAGGACTTAGCATTGCCCGGCCTTGCCGATGGTTGGCCCAACTTGGCCTAGTTTTCCTCGCGCGCGGCGTCCGTGCCGTTCGGCTGGTCAGCCAGAGGTTCGATGAGCAGGGACAAACCCAGGTGGCCGAGGATTGCACCGGGAGTCGCCGACCGCCAAGCGCCCACGTCGTCGGCGGGGAAGGAAATACGAATCGTCGTGGACCCGTCGATGAAGGTCGCGGTCGCGGTGTCGGGCTTCGGGATGTGGTTCATGGTGGGGTGGCCTCCTTCGCGTTGGGCAAAGCAGCAACTACCACTGTACGGCGCAGGGCATAAGGGAAGGCGATACCGCAGGAATATGGGACATCTTCCGGTCCAAGGCCCTTCACGGCCAAGTAAGCGTTCGCCCAGGTTTACGTTCGCTCGGGGACAAGCACATCGCGCCAGCGGGGACGCCGACTTTCGGAGAACTCGACGAAGCGGCGTCGCACCAGGAAGCTTACGGCATCGATGAGTGCGACCGTCACGAACATGGCAAGGACAATCGTGAGCACCCGGTTGTAGTCCCAGAAGCGCAAGGCGACGCCCAAGGTCTGGCCGATGCCGCCGGCACCGACGATGCCTACGATACTGCTCGCCCGCACGTTGTACTCTAACATGAACAGCAGTTGGCTGCGCAAAGCGTTGCTTGCCTCGGGCAGGGCGACGTGCCAAGCCTGCCGGAACCGGCCCACGCCCATTGCGCGCACGGCGTCCAAGGCGTCGCGTGGTAACCCTTCGAGGGCTTCGTATTGGAGTTTTGACAGGTAACCGATGGTGTAGAACGTCATGGCGATGACGCCGGCGACCGGGCCAAGTCCGAAGACGAGTACGGCCAGGATTGCCCATAGGAGGCTTGGCAGGACGCGGATGGCTGCCGCGATGAGTCGCGCCGGGACGACGAGCCACGGCGGGGCGAGGTTACTTGCGGCAATCAAAGCCAAAGGTAGGCTCAGGAGACCGCCTAGCGTCGTCGCTAGGATGGCAATCTGGAAGGTCTCGACGAGGGCCGCGCCGACGATGCGCATGAAGCCGGGACTTGTGTCGGCGGGCCAAGCGTCGCTGGCCAACGTGCGCAGCGCGTGCGGAGCGTTGTAGAGGCGCGCGACGGAATCCTCGAGGCCGAAGAGCGACCACGCGACTAAGGCTAAGACGATGGCCGGAATGATGAACCGACGTGGCTTCACGTTCCCTCCATCGGCTCAAGCTGGCCGCCCTTGAGTCGGTAAACTTGGTCCGCGATGCGCAGGGCTTGATCCAATTGGTGCTCGACGAGCAGGATGGCCATGCCGGTCTCGGCCTGCAAGCTTTTTACGGCTCCCACGACGGTGTCCATGGTAGTCGCGTCGAGTTCCGAGAGAAACTCGTCCGCCAAGAATAGTTGTGGCCGCTGCACGAGAGTGCGTGCCACGGCGACGCGACGCTGCTGGCCACCTGACAGGCGGTGGATGGGCTCGTCCTCCTTTCCATTCAGGCCGAGGGCTGTGAGCGCTGCTTCGGCGCGGGCCTGGATGTGCCGAGGAACACGGTGCAGGAGGCTTTGCAGCATGGGCGTCTCGTGCAGCCCGCCGTGCAAGACGTTGTCCAGCACGGACGTGTGGCGAACCAGGCCAAGCCTTTGCGGCACGTAACCGACGGAGCCGCGTGGAGGCCGCGTCGGCGAGGCAGCGCCCAGGACCTCGAGTTGTCCGCCGCGCGGCGGGACGAGGCCGGCCACCGCCTTCACGAGCGTCGTTTTGCCGCCCCCAGAGGGACCGAGAATTGCCGCAGTTTCTCCCCGCGCGATTTCCAAGGTGGCGCCTCGCACGACGTCTGGCCCGCGCCCGTACCCGAGGCGGAGGTTGACGATGCGGAGCGCGAGGCCACTCACTTTTGCAGGGCCCCTTCGACGTAGCGGCTCATTCCGGGCACGTGCTGGACGGCCTCGGCGAATTCGCCCAGGTGCGCCTCGGTGCTCTCGATGGCGACGATGCCCTTGGTGCCAAGGACCTGCTGTAGGATTTGGCTTCCCTCGGGCGTCTTGGACAGGGCAATCAGGCCGCGGACGAGGTCCGTGCGTTTGGCCTCGGGCATGTCGCCGACCATGACGGGGTGGCTGGGGACGCGGCCGAACTCCACGAGCTTGCGGTAGTCGTTGACGGGCAGACACCAACTCTGCGGGGCAGCACCGGCGCAGAAGGACGCCGGCGTCGTGTCCTTGCCGAAGGCCACATCGCCCGTGCCGTCCGAGAGGCAGCGCAGCGCACCGGCGTAGTTGCCGTACGTCTCGGCGTCGCTCGCGGGCATGGTCACGGTGCCGAAGAAGGCGTCGAGCGTGGGGACGATGCTCGTGACCTCGTCCGAGCCAACGCGGGAGACGTACCCGTTCCCGATGAGCCAGCCCAAGGGCATGAAGGTCCCGGCTGACTTCAGCAGGCCCGTGTGGCAGCTGTCGGCGCCGCGGAGATCCGCCACGGCCTGGTAGGAACTGGAGTTCACCACCCAGGCGCTTGCGATGTAGTAGGGTCGTCCGTCGGATTCCAAGCTGGTTGCGGCGACCGCCAGGCCGAAGCGCTGCCAAGCGAACCACCCGGCGGCTCCGTCCACGAATGCGGCGTCGGCTTGGCCGGCAGAGACCGCCTGGAGCGCAAGTTCCGTGTTCTCGACGAGGTAAAGGCGCGTCTGCCGGCCGGTGGCTTGCTCGATGGCGGCGGCCAATTGTTCCGGGTGCTTGGCGGGCGCGAGGCTGTCGTCGGGCTGGGCGAAGGCAAGACTAAGGACTTGATCAGGTTCGGATGTGCAGCCCGCCAATAGAGGGACGGCGAGGAGGGCATAGCAGAGGATTGCGCGCATGGTTTAGACGCCTCGAAATCCCTAGCGGGTCGGGTTCTTAATCTTTTTCGACGCGTCTAAATTGGCGCAGCAACGCGCGGTGTCGGCCGCAACCTAAACCTGTCGCGCGCCGTCACCTGCGGAGATATCGCTCGAGGGCGGTGCGGCCGCCTGGACTTTGCCGCTCGTAGACGCGATGGGTTCGCTGGCCAGGGCCGTCAGGCGCGCGAGTTGTAGGGGTGCTCCCAAGGCGATGATGCGGTCGCCCGCTGCTGGCGTTTCGTCCTGCCAAGGTTCAGGATGATTGGTGCCTTTGCGCCAGCAGCCAAGCACGATGGCGCCAGTCTTCTTCTCCAGGTCACGCTGCGCTGGCCGGTTGACCACAATCCAAGACTCCGCTTGGACTTCGATGTCCACCACGGAGGCGGCCCGGCTCTCGGCGGCCATGCGCAACGGCTCGTCGCCTCCTTGCAGTAGGGCCTGGGCGCGAGCCAACTGACCAGGGTCGCCAAGCAGGACGATAGTATCACCAAAGCGGAATCGCTCGGTCAGCGGCGGGCTGACGATCTCGCGTGCACCACGTTTGATGACGGCCACCGTAGCGCCGGTCACGGTGCGCAGGCGCACGTCACCAATCGTCTGGCCCACGAGACGGGAGTCGTAGGGAAGGTTCACGGCCACGACCCGGAAATCCCACCCGTAGCGGTTCAATGCGTCATCCATCAGCACCGGCGACATGCCGGAATCGGAGCCCAAGACGCGAGCGATGCTGGTCTCAAGCGTCTCGGTTAGACGCACGAGGTGGCGCCAGCCAAGCATGGCAGCGATGGCCGCAAGCAAGACACTGCCCAACAGGAGCGGGAGCGCAGCGCCGAGCAGGAAGGCCAATGGCAACGCCAGCATTACGAGGATCAGGACGACGAGGGCGTCTGCGATGTGCACCTTGAGGCGCTCAGCCCGCGGGGACGTCGCGTCCACTTCGAGGAGGCGGTGCAGGAAGGCGCGGTACCCGCGGTAGAGCTGGTATGCGAACGGCGCCACGGCGGCCAGTGCGAAGCCGAATACGACGCTGCTCAAGTAGAGCGGGCCAATGGTGGGGAATTGGCTGGGAAGCCACGCATTCAGCGCGACGGCTGCGGCCGCGATGAGGAGGACGACCATGATGGCGCTGACGATGCGCGCCCTGTCCGCGCGCTTGCGCTTCGCGGGTACGACCTGTTGCGCGTCACGGCGGAGGCCCTGCATGAGGGCCTTGATTGGCCGCGACGCGTCTAAGGGGACCTTTCCCAGAAGGCGAGCGATGGCCGGCACGGCCTTCGTCAGCAATGGGGTTGCGACCAGGAGGCCGACGATGGTGCCTGTGATGACCGCGCCAAGGGCGGGGTGGGCAATTCCTCCAGCCTGCGCGGCGACGAGCAGGATGAGGCTGAACTCCCCCACCGTCGACATTCCGAATCCGACGCGTAGGCTGTCCTCGAGATTGATGCCCTTGCCGAAGGCCGATGGAACGTGGACCAACAGCTTGGTGACCGTGACGATGAAAACGCAGGCCAGCACCATCGGCCACTGGCTGAGGACTAGGAAGGGGTCCACGACGACGCCTGCTGCGAAGAAGAAGACGGCCAACGCGATGCTGTGGAGGCCCTTCAGGTTGCTCTTGACGACGAAGCGGGCGCCCGCTTCGGCGGCGGCCATTCCAGCAAGGAATGCACCCAATTCCGATGAGCCTGCCCATTCGCCCGCGGCGCTGAAGCCTAGCAAGAAGGCCCCACTGCTAAGGATGAGGAGCTCGGGGCTGTGCAAGGACGCGACCTTGTCGATGGCACGAGGTACGACCAGGAGCGCGATTGCCGCTAGAACGACGAGGCTGACGACGAGGACTAGGATGGCGACGGCCGGATCGAACCATCCGCCCGAAGTGTTGCCGCCGGCCAGAAGCGCCATGACGGCCAGCAGGGCACCAGCTGCAACGTCCTCGGCCAACAGGACGCCGAACATGCGGTGGCGCGCCGCGGCCGGAAAGTCGCGGCCCGAGCTGAGGCGTTCCCCGAAGATGGTGCTCGAGAGGCTGAGGGCGATGCCGAGCACGACGGACTCGAGAAGGCTCCAGCCGGCCAGCCTGGCCAGGCCCGTCACGAATAGGGCTGGCACCAGGATGTTGAAGATAGACACGACTCGCGTCTCGCGCAACACCCGGCGCAAGGTGCTGAGGTTGAGTTCCATGCCGATGAAGAACAGCAGGATGAGGACGGCGACATGGGACACCTGATCCAGGTGGAAAATCTCCCGCAGCCGCGCGTCCGTCAGCGCCTCGGGCAGCGCAACGCCAACCATGAGGTATCCTAGGGCCGGCGGGAGTCGCAACCGGAGGCAAATTAGACCTGTGGCTGCAAGCACGGCGGTAAGCCCGGCAAGCACCCACAGCAAGTCAGCCACGAGCGGACCAACGCGGCACGACGCTTATGGGCTACGGTGTGAAGACCCGGACGCACTGCCGCTCGCGGTGGCGCCGGTGACGGACGTTGCACCCGTAGCGCCTCATGGTCACCCAGGAAGCAAAGCGCGTCCCTCGTGGTTAGAAGTGCAATTCTAGAACGGGGAAGCCCGGACTGTCCTGAGCCGCATCGCGTCGCAGTACGACAACCAGCCGGTCTTGGTCCTCCAAGGGAAGGCGTTCGACGCGCGCGTCGAGGTGGCTTACACCACCGCTGCCACCATCACTGCCACTACCGCTCTTGGCCAAGGCGCCCAGCTCCGTAGCACCGCCCGGCCGGTCTAGGAACGCATGGAGCGTCCAACCGGGGGGTGGCACGCCTTGGACGTTGATGGTGACCACGGTGGAGATTGTCACGCCACCAATCTCGTTCAGGCGGACCTGGCCACCGTCGATTCTCCAGTTTGCTTCGACTGGTCCGTCGAGGCTCACGGGTTCGGCGGAAGGACGAATGTCAATGCCGGCAATGGGTTGGTCGGCGAGCGTAATCACTAGGCGCAACTTGTCTGTGTGGTCCGCGGCTTCGCTCCAGCGCATGACGTGGGCGGCTCCGTCAAAGACCAGCAGCCCCAAGTCCTGAGACGCGCCGCCTTCGAGACGGGCGCCATAGGGCAGTTCAGGCAAGCCCCGGATGCGAAGGTCGAGCGTCGCGCTCGCCGAGCAGGGCGGGTCGAGGCAAATCCCGGGGACGGGGGCGGGTGCGGGGGCGGGTGTGCGGTCGGGCACTGCGTGCCACGTGCCCTCGGCGGTGGCATCGACCGCGGCAGGCGCCAACGCGCTGTCGATTGGACCTGCCCGGCCGGCGTTCTCCATGAGTCCTAGGATAGGCAGGGCAATGGCTGCGGCGCCAACGATTGCTATGAACCAGCCTCTCAACAGGGTAAATGGGCCTTGGTGGGTTATCAATACTCTCGTCGGCTTAGGCACGCCAGATGCAGCCGTCGCGGACCAACCGGACCAGTGGGACCAGCCGGAACACCCGGACTACGCTGACCATCGGGCTCTCGGTGTTGCAGGTCGCCGCGCTGGCCGGAACCTACTACCTGGATGGGTTGGGGGCGGCCTGGTGGCACCATGTCGCGAGCCTCGCCGTCGTCTTGGCGTTGGCCGCCGCTTTCTGGCCCGCCATGCAGTCGCGCCGGTTCTTGGGCATCGGCGTCCTTGTCAGCACGATTCTGGCGACAATCAGCGGCTTCTACCTCTTGTACTGGAAGGAAGGAATCCGCGTGGACGGCTACCAGGACTGGGGCGTCTTCTGGCACGTGGCCTGGAGTTGGGCGGCGGCCGTGTTCTTCTGGCAGCACACTTGGGTCAACCGCGTCGCCTTCGCGCACTACTTCAAACGCAGCCTGCGCGCATTGGCCCCAGCGGCATTCCACATCGGCTTGTACGTGGCGGCCATTGCGGGGTTCGTCGTCACTGCGGGGCCGGGCAAGGACTGGTTCACTGTCGAGACGTACATTCCTCTCAGTTACTGGACGTGGCTTGCCTGCATCGTCGTCGCGTACGGAGCCTGGTGGTTCGTGCGTGGGCGAACTCACGCGGCGAAGAAGCGCGTCCGCGGCGGCGTCGATCTCGCTCTCGTACCAACCTCGGCGTTGGCTGTGCTCTCTGGGATTCCGCTGCTCTTCCTCGGTGCAGCCATGGATGCTTTGGGCCTCAAGTATGCCAGCAAGTTCTGGCACGTGGCGCCCAGCGTACTATTTGCAGTCCTCGTCTTCGTACATAGCGTCCAACTGTGGAGGACGATGCGTGCGCATTGGCGGCGGATGGGACGCGGCGAAGGCAAGCGGCCGGTCCAGTCGCGCTAGCGTGCGGTGGCCATCGCGACAGCCACGTCGGGTTTCTGCTTGGCGAAGGCGCCCATGACCTCGTCGGTCTCACGTTGCGGGATATTGAAGTGCGCCAACGTGCGCGCCAACTCAGCAGCGACCTCGTCGAATTCGGCGGACGTGATGTTGAGGTCCTTGTGCGCGTTGCCCAGCGGCTTGCCGGCGCCGTCGTACTTGAACGGTCCCCCAGCGACGGAACATACCCACAAGGTTCTCATGAACTTGAGTCCCGGCATGCGCGCCGCCGTCTGCGTCGTGCTCCATTCGCGCAGAGCAGGGTTCTGCGATTTTGTGCCGACGATGGGATTGGCCAAGACGTTGTCGCTGAAGTGGTCCACGACGGCGGCGATGGCAAAGGTTCCGCCGAGGCGGTCGTAAAGGGATTTTTCGGTCATGGAAACCACGTGCCGCCAACGGGCGGAGAAACTGGGAGGGCTGGAAGCACCTATTCCCGTTTGCAGGCCCACACATGTTCGCACCCGACACCCCTCCGGTTCCCGTGCGGATTACGTGAAATCCGTGACAGTTGGGCCGACGAAGATGCCTGCTGGTCCCAGATCGATGAGGGACCGGAAAGGACCGGCCGGAAGGACCGGAAAGGTTTGATGGACAACCAACAATCGAGCCAGCGGAATGACGAGCCTCGACCAAGGCCTCGTCTTGGCCCTGCTTGCCTTGACCTTCGTCCTGTTCTGGACGGAACGACTGCGCGCCGAACTCGTTGCGCTCTTCGGCATGGTCCTCCTCATGGTGACCGGCTTGGTCACTCCGCAGCAGGGGGTCTCCGGGTTCGGCCATCCTGCCACCATCACCGTGCTGGCGCTGTTCATCCTGACTGCCGGCGTCACGCGCACCGGTATCATCGCATCGGCCGGCCGTTGGCTGTCGCGGCACACCAAAGGAAAGGAAGTGCTGGTCTTAGTCGCCCTGGCGGTCATCGTGGCCCCAACATCGGCGTTCCTCAACAACACCGCCATCGTCGCCGTGCTCATCCCGCTGACGCTCGCCGTCGCTGCCCAATCCAAGCTCAGCCCATCCAAGTTGCTGATGCCGTTGTCGCAGATTGCCATGCTGGCGGGCACGATCACCTTGATCGGCACGTCCCCGAACCTACTGGCGTCCTCCTTGATCGAGGAACGGACCGGCCAAGGATTCTCTTTGTTCCAATTCAGCCGCGTGGGACTCGCGGTCCTGGCGACGGGTCTGGCGTACATCCTCCTCGTAGGACGCCACTTGATTCCTGCACGCATCGCGCCCGGTGCAAGTGGGCCAGCGTTACTGCTGCAGGAATTCACGGCTGAGGTCCGGGTCAAGCCGGAAAGCCCGCTCTTGGCCAAGGCCGCCAGCGAGCATCCGCTCTTCCGGCCGGGCGAGTTGGACATCCTGAGCGTCCTTCGGGACGGCAAGGCCATCGCGCAGGCGACCTTTCTCGAGCCCGGGGACCTAATCGCCATCCGAGCCCCGCGCAGTTCCCTGCTGCGACTTGAGAAGGAGGCCGGCGTAGAAATCCTCAGCGGCGTGGACCCACAGGACATCGCCTCCGGGGACGCCCAGGTGGCCGAGATCATCGTGGCCCCTGCCTCGGGACTCGTGCGGCGCCCTTTCACCGAAGGCCTCATCGCGCGCAACTTCGGCGTCAAGGTCCTGGGCATCCGAACGGCGCCCCGGCCCTTCGGGTTCGGGTTCGTCAAACGCCTCACCTACGGCGACGGCCTGCTCGTCTTGGCGACGGAGGACGCCTTGCAGCGTTTCCGCGACGACCCAGACTTCATCGTGACGTCCGAACAGCCCACGGATGCGCTGCGCCCCCGGCAAGCCGCGCTGGCGGTCGCCATCCTCACCGCCGTCGTGGCTGTGGCCGCCCTCGGCATCATATCGATTCTGGTGGCCGCCCTGGCTGGCGCCCTGGCCATGATCCTCTTGCGCGTGCTGGCCCCAGACGACCTGTGGACCAGCGTGCGCTGGGACGTCATCTTCCTCCTGGCAGGGATGATTCCCTTCGGGATCGCCCTCGAAAACACAGGGCTAGCGGCACTGGCCGGGGAAGCCATGGCGGACCTCGCCTTCGGCCTGCCACCGATTCTCGTCATCGCCATATTCTACGTTACAAGCTTGGTGCTGACGGCGGTGCTGAGCAACACCGGAACCGTCATCCTGATGGTTCCGATTGGACTGGCCACCGCGGCACAAATCGGGGCCTCGCCGGTCCAACTCGTGGCAGCCATCATGTTCGCCGCGTCCAACGACTTCCTCACCCCGGTGGGTTACCAGACGAACCTGATGGTCTACGGGCCGGGCGGGTACCGATTCTCAGACTACGCACGCACGGGGGCGCCACTTGCAGTGCTCGTGGGCACCGTGACTTGCCTCGGCATCGCTTATTGGGTCACCTAAGCGACGGTTGCGCACAGTTCCCCTTTCGTTAGCACAGCGCGCCGGGCGACTCCGACTGGCTCAGGCCCTCGGCTCGATGGTAGCAATCGGCACTTCGATGCGCTTCCGGGACGGCGTGATGAGGTTCCTGGCCATCTGCTCATTGCTCCGCTCCTCCAGGGCCAAGGCCGCTTGGATCTGGCTCAGGTGGGTGAGGGCCTGCGGAAAGTTGCCCAAGGGGCCATCCGTGGCTGGGTCGACCTCCTCGCAGAAGAGGCCGAGCGGTCCGGCCAGACGGCACAAGGCGTCGAAACGCTCGCGTGCCTCCGCCGTCTCGCCGGCCATTGCCAGCGCCTCGACCATCCAGAAGCTGCAGATGAGGAACGCGCCTTCCTCGCCGGGCAGGCCGTCCGGCGCCCGGTAGCGATGGATGAAGGGGCCAGAGCCGAGTTCCTGTCGGATGCGATTGATGGTGTCCTGCACGCGCGGGTCGTCGGCCGGCAGGAAACCGACCAGCGGCACCAGGAGGAGGCTCGCGTCGATGGCCTGCGACCCGAAGCTCTGCACGAAGGAGCGCTTGGCTTCGCTCCAGCCGTCGCGCAGGATGGCTTCCCGGATGGCCTCCCCCTCGTCGCGCCACCTCGCCGCCCGCTCCTCCTGCCCGCGCGCCACTGCGACCTTCGTGGCCCGGTCGATTGCCACCCATGACATGAGGGCGGAATGCGTGTACCGCACCTTTGGCGCCCGGACCTCCCAGATGCCGTGGTCGGGCTCCTGCCAATGCCTGCACACGTGGTCCGCAATCGCCTGCAGGCTGCGCCACGCCTCGTCGGGGTGGCCCTCGGGTGTATGGTACGCCCGGTGGATGGCGTCGGCGAGGTGGCCGAAGATGTCGAGCTGGAATTGTTTGACCGCATCGTTGCCGATGCGGACGGGGCGGGAGTCGAGGTACCCCCGCAAGTGGCCAAGCTCGATTTCCGGCAGGTCGGTTTCCCCCTCGAGGCCGTAGCAGACGCGCAGTTGGCCGACGTTCTTGATGGTCCCCCGCAGCAGCCGTCGCAGCCAGCGCACGTAGCGCCGCGCCTCGCGCGTGTAGCCGAGGCCGTGCAGGACCGTCATGGTGAAGGAGGAGTCGCGCACCCACGAGAACCGGTAGTCCCAATTGCGTGATCCGCCCGGGGATTCGGGCAGGCTCGTCGTCGCGGCGGCCACGAGCGCACCCGTCGGCGCGTAAGTGAGAAGCCGCAGGGTAAGCGCGGAACGGAGCACCGAAGCCTGCCAAGGTCCCTCGAAGCGACCGCGGGCGCACCAACCCTCCCAGTACGCCGCCGTGCGGTTGTGTTTGGCGACGCTGTCGGCTTCGTCGTACGGGCGCACCATCTGCTCGTCGTGCCGCAGGGTAATCCCCAGGGTGTCACCCTTGCGGCCCGTCCATTCGCCCGTGGCGACGTCGCCATGGACGGCCAATGTGGCCGGCGTCGAGAGCGTCGCGCGTTCGTCGCCCTGCATCGCCAGCACCCCGTGCGGGGAGGATTGCAGCGTCGTCGCGCCCAAGGCGTAGTTGAACCGCGGGGCGAACTCGATGCCGGCCGGGACGTTGCCTTCCTGCACCTTGAAGCGCAGTTGGACCTCGTGGTCGCCGTACTCGTGGTGGTCGATCTCGGCGACCGGCATGAACGCCTCAAGGGTCGCACGGCCGTCCTTGGCCACGAAGTGAGTGCGCAGGATGTTCGTACGCGGCTCGTATTCCTGCGAGGATTCCACGAGGTCAAGCGGAGTGATGCTCAGGTGGCCGCCCTTCTCGCGGTCGAGCAGGCGAGCGAAAATGCTGGGGCTATCGAACCGCGGCCAGCACAGCCAGTCTAGCGATCCCTGGTTGCTGAGCAAGGCGGCGGAGTGCATGTCCCCGATGATGCCATAGTCCAGCAGGGACGACTCGGGTAGGCGCGAACCGGTCCGAAGCACGGGCAGGCGAAGCACTTGGACCAAGTAATGCTTGTTGCTGCGGCGCCCAGCGTGGCGCCCCGGGGACCAGTGGCCGAGGAACGGCCCCAAACCTCATGGCCACCCCTGCCGTCCGCTCCATCATGGCGGCACCCGCGGCGCCGCGCCTGAACACGCCACGCCCGCTCGCAATCGGCGTCGACGTTGGAGCCACGAAGCTGCTGGCGGCCGCCGTCGACACCCGTGGCCGGGCATCGAGCATGCAACTGGCGCGCACGCCGGCTAACCAGGGGCCCGACGCCGTCATCCGCGCAATCGATGACGTCATTGCGGCGTGCCGGCAAGAAGCCGGCGGACGATTGGCCTGCGTCGGCATCGGCTTTGCCGGCCAAGTCTCCGCTGGTATCGTACGGTCCACGCCCAACATGGCTGGCTGGCACAACTTTCCGCTCGCCACACGCCTGCGCCAACGGCTGGGAGTGCCGGTCATGCTGACCAACGATGCCAAGGCGGCGGCGTGGGCGGAGAGCCGGTTCGGCCACGGCCAAGGCGCGCGCGACTTGGTCTTCCTCGCCCTTGGGACCGGCATCGGAGCGGGCGTCGTCAGTGGCGGCACGCTACTGCAGGGCGCCACCGGCAGCGCCGGCGAGCTTGGGCATGTCCCCGTCGTTGCCGGCGGCCGGGCCTGCACGTGCGGTGGTCGCGGCTGCCTGGAGGCCTATACTGGTGGCTGGGCGTTGGCGCGGGAGGCGCGCCGCGCGGTGCGCACCCATCCCCGAGCGGGGCGTAAGCTTCTGTCCCTTGCGGGTTCGCCCTCGAAAATCGATGCCAGAGTGTTGGCACGCGCCTGCGCTGCGGGGGACCCGCTGTCGCAACGCATCGTCGCGGATGCGGGGCTCATCCTCGGCGCGGCCAGCGTCGGCGTCGTCAACGCATTCAACCCCGAGGTCCTGGTGCTTGGCGGAGGAATCGCGCTAGGTTTTCCGCGGTTGCTAAGTGAAGTTCGGCGCAGCATCCGAACCAGCCTGCCGTCGGCCCGCCACGTGCGCGTCGTACGCAGCAACCTGGGTGTCCAGGCTGTCGCCATCGGTGCCGCAGACCTCGCCCGGGCATGACCAACGTCGCAGCCAGTGGGGCCGCCGAGAGAGTCGCCGGTGCGGCCAACGACCGGGTTCCTGTATTAGCGGCGATTCGATGTTCAGGATTTTCACCTGGAAATCGAGCCCAAAATTGACGGGAATCGAACCTTTCCCTTCCTTTCTGCGCCTACTTCTTCCCCGCGTGCTTCAGCACGTTCCTCAACTTGGCAATGAGCGAAGGCATCTCCTTGTGGGCCGTGTCCCATACGATGCCGTAATCCACGAGGTCGTATCCATGCGCCAACTTGTTTCGCATGCCGGTGGCGTCGGACCAAGGCACGTCCGGGAACCGTTGCTGGAAGTCCTTGGGGACGCGGTTTGCGGCCTCGCCTACGATCTCAATAAGGTGCGCCAGAGCGAGGTTGCTTTTCCGATCCATTTGGTCGCGGGGGATTCCGGCCGCGAGCGCCACGGCTTCCTCTGCATGGTCTAGCATTTCTTGGACCGAGACTACGGGGTCATGCCGCGACATATTGTTCCCTGGCCTCCCGGAGGACTTCGGCCGCGAAGTACGGGCTCAGGAAACCCTTGGTGTTGAGGTCCACCCGGCGTCCCAGAATCTCTGAGAGTTCCCGTTGCATCGAGGACAGGCCAAGCAACCCCGGGGCGCGTCCCGGTTCGAATTCGACCAAGACATCGACATCGGAGTCAGGACCAAAATCCTCGCGCAGGACAGAACCGAAGAAGGACAACTTGCCGATGCGGTTTCGGCGACAGAAGTCGGCCAACTTCACCTGCGGAATGGCGATGGGAAGCGGCCGAGCCATGACGAGCCATCATGCCCGGGCATGAAACCCTTTGGAGACCCCACCAAGCGCGCGCCGCGAGTCGATTGTTCAAATCGCGACGACGAACCAGAACAGGCTTCGATGGGTAATAGCGGGGAGTATCTGAAATCCAAGATATCCCCGAATTGGAGCCGAAAATGGCGACCTCTTCCTTTCGCCCCCAACTCCTGATGTCGGCGTGTCGCGTGCTCCATGAAGGTATGGACGCGGAGGGTCGGGGGGAATGTGCTTGTGGAACGAAACCGGCGCATACCGTTGCGGCCTCTACCGAAAACGAGCCCATGCGAACATGTTCCTATTGCGTGTTTTGTCCGCTAGGTACGTCCCAAATCGGTCTTGAGGTGGCTGACTAACTTGTTGTTCCGGTCTTACGATGAACAATCCAAAGCACCCCAAAACAGGACTCGCCAAGAAACGCCCCACCGGCGTGGTTACGTTCGTGGTTACGTTGACCATTGCGCTTGCCTTTCTGGCGACGACCGCGATGGCCCCCGACCCCAATCACGGCACGGTAAAGGTGAAGGACGTCCGGCTCGACGATACAGCCAACGAGCCGCATGTCGATTGTGAATTCTACATCCGCGGCTTCAACATGGCCGCCCCCAATGGCACCATCACAATCCGGGTCTGGAATCCCACGGGTGACGGCGACGTAGTGCTAGAGTCCACCTGGACTGCGGGCACCAGCGTTGATGCCGAAGTCGTAGTCGAGGCTGATGGCTTCCTCGCGGGCCCCTACACGCTTCCCTCGGGCCACTACAAGCTGTTTGTGAGCAACGCCGAGGGCCACTTCAAGCACAAGGTATTCTGGGTTGACTGCGAGCCTGCCCCGACGACCCCGCCTCCGGTTGAGACGACGCCCCCAGGGACGGACACCCCGCCCACGACAACGGAGATTCCGTTCTTCCCCTCGACTGCGGCCATCGTGCTGGGTTCGCTGGGGCTCCTCGGTGCCGCCGGCATCATGCTGAGGCGCCGCCTGTAGAGCGCCACGCACGACGCGGTTGCCCAGCCCATGGGTAACGCGCCTTCGCAGCAATGCCTTCGTCCTTTTCCCCCCTTTTCCCTCGCCATCTCCCCTCGCTCGCTCTACCCGTCCTTTCTTGCTACTGGTTGTTCCATGACTACCACGGCGAGACAACATCACGAATTATGGGTACAGGCCGAGACTGGCCAACAATTTGCCGACAACATACAACGCGAGGAAGGCCACAGGAATTCCGTCGATTGCAAGTGCAATCCAGGCTCCGACGCGAGCGCTACGATCCCCCTTCAATCCCACCCATGCCAAGGGGAGTCCGGCGACCATCATGAGCAAACCAGCAGCGGCTGCTCCCCTGCCGCCGAGCAAACCCTCACTGTTGCTGGAATTCCAAGCGATGTTGAACCCCACGAAGGTCAAGCCGAAACTGCTCCAGCCGGACCAGATTCTGGCGTTGGCCGTTTCAGCGGATTGGGTGGGTTGGTTGATCACGAACACCGGCTGCCGGCGACGGCCATGGTATGGGGCACGCAACCGAAACCCGGTAAGGATTCCGGTTGGACCAGGTAGTAGCGGGGAGAAGATGTGGCGGGTCTAATAGATAGCGGGGTGGCGGGTGAATCCAACCACGCTTTTTTGGCGGCCAAGAACCCGCCTGCGGTCACTTTGGTAGCTTGTGGCCATAGGTGCGCTCCATGTCCTCTTCGGCAAGGGCGCGGACTTTCTTCGTGATTGGAACGGTAAAGCCGCGTTCTTCGAGGGCCTCAAGTCGTTCCAGGAACCGGACCGTCCACACCATGTCGGAGTTCTGGCGCTGCCATTCCATTTCATCCAAGACGGCAGCCCAATCGACGAGGCCCTGGGAGGCCAGAAGGTCGAGGTCGTCGAGGTCGGCCTCGCGCTCCGTGATGGACTTGAACACGAAGATGTCAGAGGGCGAGCAGGCGTGGATGCGCAGACGGGTCAGGGCTGGCTCGACCAGAGTTGCGCGCTTTCGCATTCCCGGCGATAGCGAGAGGCAGCCGCAGACCTTGCCCACGTAGAGGTCCCATTGCGGCGCGCCGTCGCGTTTGTAGAGGGCGTTCGCGCGCAGCTGGTCGTACGGCTTGTCCAAGCTCACTGCCTTGTACTTGGAGTCGCGAAGACCCTGTTCCAAGGTGGCAAGGGTCTTCGCCTCCGCCATCACGAGGTCGAGGTCCTTCGTGCTCGGTTTCAGGCGCAGGTAGCTCATGGCGCAGCCGCCGAGCAGGTAGACGTCGACGGGTCCGGGCAGCTTGCCGTCCACGGCCTGCATTTCGCCGCGGATGACTTCCAAGCCGTACAGTTCGCGAGGCGGCTTGGCGGACGGGATCACGCAATCACCCCGAACTGCTGACGGAAGCGCTCGTACTCCTTCCACGGGAGAAAGCCTGGTGCTTCCCGGTTGGCGAGGAACGCCAGGACGGCATCGGTCTCGTCTGATTTGTTGTAGATTGGGGCGCGGCGGTGAAGGTCCTTGCGATCCTCGGGCTTCGGCAGATGGCGCTCGATGAACGCCGCCCACTGCGCGCGGACGTTCTTTGCCGGGAGATTGGCGGACTCGGCACTCTCGTTGCCTTCGGCGACCATGGCTTGCAAGACCGCATCGGCTGGAGTCAGCTTCCTGTGGCTGTAGTAGTAGGTCGTGGCGTCGGTCTTTTCGATGACGGGCGCGCCGTGGGCGGCCATTGCGGAATAGGCGCCGTAGCCAAGATTGAGGGCGTGCAAGGTCTTGCGGCTGCGGAACATCAGTTCTGGTCCGAGGCGCCACATAGCCGTGGCCTGTGGGTCGAGGTCGCGGATGGCCTTCGTGCTGCGCAGAGCGTTCCATTCGAGGAGGAAAGCGCGGAACTCAATGAGCCGGGGATTGATGCGGTAGCCGCCCTTCTCCTTCAGCAACAGGCCGTTGGGGGCGTGCTTGCGAATCGCGTGGTAGACCGAGTTTCGAGACGTGCCGAGAACTTCGGCGGTCAAGGCCGGGTCGCGGATTCGATCCAGAACATGAAGCAGAACCAGGCGCTCGCCGTGAAACACCGCCCGCCAGTCTTGGCGCGGGGCATCGAAGAGGAGCGCGCGTGCAAGGCCGGCAATGGTCGGGGACGACGCGCTGACCAGGCGTTCGCGGCCCTGGCGCGCGGTCTGCACAAGGCCGAACGCCGCCAACGAGTTCACGGCCTTCTGCATGGTCGGATAAGGGGATCCGTTCTCGACGGCCAGGCGGCTCACGGACTTGGCCTCGTCCAGGCTCGCCAAGGCAGAGAGCTGCTCCGGCGGGACCGACATAGTTCAATGTAGGCATAACATGCTATATCAAATTATGCTGAAATGGAACACTCTGTCCAGGCGCGTGGTCACAACTCAGCGTCCCGCTTTGCCCAGGATTCGGATCCGCGCGATTCGTTCGACCCGGAACGTGCGCTCATCATTCCGCAGGTGACAAAGGCCAATGAGGTACCGACCGTCAATCTCACGGGGTGTGACGCGCCGCATCGTGAATTCTCCTCGGGCGTGCGTGAAGTAGTCCATCTCCACGTCAGAGTGCTGCCTGATGGCCCGCTCCAGCGTACGCTGCGTGGAGCGCGCATCGTACGTTGGCCCGGTCCATGGTTCGTCCGGGTCCCAAGGCATCTCGCCCTCGTAATCGGCCTCGCGGGTCCGCCATTCCAGGATGCGCTTGACCACGTAGTCAAGGTGCGAGCGCTGCGCACTGGTAAGTTTCCGGCGCAATGTCGTCGCCAACCGTTTCGGCTCGAATTCTGCCAGAAGATCGGCGCCTTCGGCTTCGAATTCTTGGAGGAGTCTTGCGCCGGCGGCTGCCACCCAAAGGTCTTCCGCGCCAAGACTCACGGGGTCGGAATCCTTGGCGAGCCGCCCATTCACGATGGGCTTCATCCTGGTCAACGACTTCGATTTGGTGCCCACTCCAGCGCCACCCGGTTGGCTTGCCAACGCCGATTGGATGCAGCGCCCCATGTTGAATGCAATGCGTCGCGCTTGGGCAGGCGTTTGTCCCCGGTCAAGCATTAGCGGATTCGCGACAGCGACCTTTCGCTCCTGCAAGAAAATAATAGCGGGGAGTATCTGAAATCCAGGATGTCCCTGAATTGGCGACGAAAATGAGAGCCTCTTCCTTTCTTCCCATTTTCTCCTGATGGACCGTGTTGGGCTCCCATCGGCCTTGGCGCTCGGGCGTCGAGCGGCCGTCACTTCGCGTGGCCAGATATGAACAAATCGGGGACCCCGCCGTCAACGCGGAGGCTATGGTGGTGCGTCTTCCGCGTGGTCCTCGTGGGCGTTTCATGGACAACAGCCCTTTGCGCAACGGTCCAGACCCGGAAGTAGGAGGCGTGCGTTAGGCGGGATGAGGGGTAGGGAAATGATGGCCGGGTGGGGGGCCTTACTCAAACCCTCGGCCCCGCGACTTCCCTTTTCCTCGTCCGGCTCCCCTTCGCCGGCGGCGCTTCTTCGACGGGTGACCGCCAACTCGAGGGACCTACCAGGAGCGCCACGACGCCGCTTGCAATCACAAGCAGCGCCCACAGCGCCTGCAATCCACCCCACCGCCCGGACGTCATCGCCTCGATATCCCCCCAGACGGCCAACGCCACCACAAGAATCGCTGAAGCCATGAATCCCCCCGCCACCCAGGGCCCGCCTGGCGTGCGGTACTCGACAGGGGCGCCCCTCTTGCGGAGGCGGAACCACGCCCAGGCGGTTGCAATGTAGAACGCCCAAATCGCGACGCTTGTCGAGTTGATGAGGGTGCTCAGAGCGTCGTAGGCCAGCAACCCAAAAGCCACCAGGAACGACGCCCACAGGGCCTGGAACCAGATGGAACGACCAGGGGCACTGTGCCGATTTTACCGGGCAAAGGGAGCCAGCCATTGGCCGCCCTCGGTGGCCGTCTGGTAGAGGCGCGGCCCGGTCAGCGTCATCGTGTGCAGGCCGCCCAGCACGGCAATCGCGACTGTTGCGGCCACAAGTGAACCACCCGGGGGGCCCCACAACGCGGTGGCGGCCTCGGCCAACAAGTTCCGGGAGTCGGCGCCCTCGGGCGCGGCAAGAAACATCGCCGTCACCGTCAGCAACGACACGACCAGGGCCACCACGACGCCCCCCACGAGCGGCCGGGCAAACCTGCGTGGTTCGGCTACGTCTCCTGCAAGGAGCGTCACCTGCATCCAACCTCCAAAGGCGAAGACGGCAAGTAGGAGTAGGCCTCCTAGACCGAGATCAACAGGGCCTGTCCTTGGTTGTGAAAATCCGTCGGGTCGGGCCGCCACGAGAACGCCAACGATAAGGGCAAGGATGGTGCCTACCTTGAGGAGGGTCAAGCCGGCCTGAACCGTGCGCCCAATCTTGAGGCCGCGAGCGTTGATGGCGGCGGATCCAAGAATCAGCCCGATGGCTGCGACGCCTTCCCAGTATGGGTTGCTGATCCCTAGCGCCCGGGCCGCAAAAGACGTGCAAGCCAGGCCGAGGACGGCAAGAACGCCAGTCTGGATGACCCAGAATCTGGTCCAGTTGAACAAGAACGCGGGCGCGGGCCCGATTTCTCGGCGAAGGTATCGGTAGGCTCCTCCGTTGCCTGGGTGGGCGCTGGCCAATTCGGCGAGGGTTAACGCCCCCAGATGGCCATCCCTCCAGCGGCAGCAAAGAGGCAAAGCACTGCAGCGGGGCTCGCACCCCCCGCCGCCATCTTGCCGGGCCCGACGAACAAGCCGACGCCGATGATTGCGGAAACGCCGGTCATGACGACGTCGCGGCCGCGAAGCATACCCAGCCCATGCGCGGGCATGTTAAGAAAGCAGGACCACGTGGCCGGGACGTGGAAGCCCTGGTCCTAGGTTCTGGCCAAGACGCCGGAGTGCCGCAGATGTTCTGCACGTGCGCGAACTGCCAGGCAGCCACGACGGATTCCACGCGGCGGCGCATGGCAAGCGGTGTCGCCATCCTGCACGAAGGCCACGCCGTCCTCCTCGACGCCACCCCGGACATCCGGCATCAATGGCTGATGTTACCGCCAAAAACGAAACTTGCCGGAATTGCCCTCACCCACGCCCACGCCGGGCACATTGCGGGGCTGTCCGTGCTGGGCAAGGAAGGTCCGCAAGCGGCTTGCGCGCTCATTGCCACGGCCGCCCTGCACGCCCATGTGCAAGCCACGAGTACCTTCGCGGACGGCACCGTCAACATGGAGAAAGTGGTCATGACTCCGGGCAGAACCCTCGAGTACCCGGTTGCGCTCCGTTTTCACCCCATCGTCCACCGCGCCGAACGCAGCGACACGGTAGCCATTGAAGTCCGGAGCGAACGCACATTGCTGTACTTGCCCGACACGGACACTTGGGACGAAGCAGTGGCCGCCGCTGTATCTGGCCTCGCCGAAGGAGACGTCTTCCTCTTCGATGCCACTTTTTGGTCAAGCGACGAGTTGAAACACCGCAACATCTCGACCATCCCCCACCCCCTGGTCGAGCAAACCCTGCCCCAACTGGCAGCACTGGCCAAACGCGGGGTCCGCGTCATCCTCACCCACCTCAACCATACCAATCCACTCTGCAATCCCCAATCCAGCGCCACCGCCACCATCACAAAGATTGGCCTAGAAGTGGCCACGGATGGAATGCACATCCCCCTGTAGACGCAGTCGACGAGGGGCGCAGAACGCGGCGGTACCCCGCGATGGTCGGTTTCTCGGTCCAACCCGTTCCGTAAGGGAGGGGCGGCCGGGTGACACCAGGTATACCATGGACGGGGAGGATGGCGATTGGTTGACGTTCCAGGTGCGTCGCAGCCTTCAGCCCCCCCGCAGGTTGATGGGCGCGAGCTTCGTCGCTCCGCCTCAGACCCCGCCGGAAGACATTGGCAGTTTCGGAGGTCTGTCCCCGAGGGAAGCGGTCAATCGCTTGCTAGCCCGCCATGCGGTGCGTCTCGACGTGAACAAGCACACGAAGCGGCTCACGGGCACACGCACTAGGACAGGCCAATGACGCACATGGCAGTCATCGCCTGCGCGCACGACCTCAAGAAGGCAACGGGTTCGGACTCCCGCCTGCTTTAGGAGGACAGCCACTCCTTCAACTGGTGAAGTTCCTCCTCGTATTCTGGCCGCGTCGCAATGGCCTCCGCAATCTTCGGGATCGCATCGCGTCGCAGGGGCCCTGGAACTTGCCTTGCCAGGGAACCCGGCGTGAAGTTGGCCTTGTTGTGAAACACAAGGTGGTGCGTGTCGATGATGTCCTTGGCTTGCTTGTCCCCGGCGTCAGCGCCTCTGCGAAGGTGCACCGTTTGGAGCTTGTCGCTGACAATCCATTCCAGTGAAGGCAGATACCCGGGCGGACAAGCCTTGATGTTGCCTGCGCCCTGGCGGCCAAAGAGACCGTCCCAAGTGGGGTTGGCCTGAGACGTGAAGACGTCCAGGCGGAAGATGAGCGGATCCTCGTCCTGAAAGTGGGCGTCGGGGTACATCTTGCGCCCAGTCACGCGCCAAGCCAGCCCAAACTTGGGAATCATGCCCTGAAGGTCATGAAGGGCGGCCTCGGAGTGGAGCACGATGTCGACGTCGCGACTTTGCTTTGCTTTCCCCGCCGCAACGTATTCGTAGACTGCCCAGCCCCCGATGAGGCTCACGTCGCCCCGCGCTATGGCCCAAGCACGGATTGCTTGGTAGAGCTCCTTCGTCCGAACCAGGATGCGCGGGTCGTAGTGCTCAGGCATGCAGGTCCTTCAGGATCTGGAGGTGACGGCTCTCTTCGTAGTCCAAGAGTCGTTGCCCGCGCTCGACGAGTTCCTCGTCAGGCCGGAGGTTCATCCATGGATCCGCGATGCGGACGAGGACGTTGGCCTTGGATGCGGGCGCCACCTTCGCGAAAGATTCCTTGGCCGCCGCGCTGATGGACTTCGCGTCTTCGCGGCGAATGTAGATGAGTGCCTGCTCGGGAACCAGGTCGAAACCCTCCCACGCAGCGGCGTACTCTCCGCTCAACCAAAAAGGCGCCTTCATCGCGGCGAGGAATTGGTCAGGATTCGGGGCCTTGAACGCGAACTGCTGATGACGCGGCCTCTCGCGAACAGACTTGAGCTGAACCAGAAGCCAGCTTGGGCTCATGCTATCCCGCCCTTGGATGCGCCGAACCGCCACTCTCGCAGACGTGTCATGAAGCTTGCAATGGCGAGAAATCTCGGCTGGGGAATCCGCAGGATGGCCAAGCAAGTGCCTGAGAACGACGAACTCGGCTGGGGCGCGCATGGCCCCCCTTTAGCAGTTCAGCTAGTTAAACATCATGCATGTTCCACTTGTTGTTCTTATAATGAAATGCTGTTATTGTGCATCCCGTGAGCAGGAGAGCCCTTACCTTCCGTCCGCCGCGCGCTCCAACGCGGCGACGTCGAGTTTCTTCATGTCCATCATGGCCGTGTACGCCCGCGCCGCTCTCTTGGGGTCGGGATCCGCGAGGAGCTCGAACATGCGAGTGGGGACAATCTGCCACGAGGCACCGAACTTGTCCTTGAGCCAACCACATTGCTCCGATTCAGGCACCGCGGACAGGGCCTTCCAGTAGCGGTCCACCTCAACTTGGTCCTTGCAGGGCACGATGAACGAGACGGCCTCGTTCAGATGGAAGTAGGGGCCCCCGTTCAGCGCAGTGAACTTTCGCCCCATGAGCGTGAACTCGACGAGGACCGTGTCCCCCTTCTTGCCCGCGGGATAGTCGGTCGGAGACGCAACGACGCGGTCGAGGCTGGAGTCCGGGAAGATGGAGACGTAGAACCGAGCTGCTTTCTCGGCTTGGCCGTCGAACCAGAGGCAGGGGGTGATGGTGTCGAAGGAGTGGGACGATTTCTTGGGCTGCTTCGCTTGCGTCGTGGACGTCGTCGAGGTCGTGGTGGTGGGAGCCATGGAGTGTCGCCGGAGGGTGATGAATCGGAAGGCGATAAGGACGGGGGGTGGCAGCGGAGGAGGTGTCGTTACGTGGTCAAGTTGGCGCGTGGCACTCGACAAAACGGTCTTTGCCCGCTGCTTTTCGGATTGCCACCAGGTAATGGGGTTCCTGACTCATTCGCGTTTTGCAAATTAGAGATACGTTGCAAGTGATGGGCAATGAGCGGAGGGCCCATTTGCAAAGCAAGCGTCACGGTCAATGCACGCGCTGATTGGCCCCCCAACGGCATCGTCGCAAAAGAGGTACCTCGCGCGAAGGCGCCATTCCGCAAATGACGCGGAAACACGGTCAAAGCCGGTCCGGCATAGTCACGTGCTTTGCAATGACGGCGGCTGCGGTCTCGAAGTCGCTGTCCACGAACACGGCGCCCATCGCCGCTTCAAAAGCCTCAGCCAAAACGGTCTCATTGTCAGCGGACATCGGTCGGCTGCCCCCACGATCCAAGAACGCGGCGAGGCCCATTTTCGCCGCGACCTTCCCCAGGGCCGCGTCACTCACGACCTTATCTGCCGCATCAGAGAGCTGCTGCTTGTCGGCCCTTGGGAATCGCTCAAACAGGGCGAGGCGGACGGCTAGTTCCACCACCGCGTCCCCCACATGGGCCAACCGAGCGTTCGAGTTTCGACCCGCCCCTCCGGCCTCGTTGAGAAGCGATGAATGTGTCCGAGCTTCCATGACTAGCCCATGGTTCCGGAACGGGTAGCCAACGACGTCCGCGAATTGTCTCGAATCGCCCATACCGAGGCATGAAGCCAGGCGCCGAATATACCTTCGGGCCGCCCGCCGCACGGTACTGCATTTCTTCGCATTTGCAGGAGAATTGTAGGAGGCGCTGCGCCGGCAGCTGCAGGGGAAGGGGGATTGCGCTTCTGCTCCTCGGACTCGTCAACAGGGGATACGGAACGCGAAAGACGAACCTCTGCCGAGGCCATCGCTGTGTGACCAGACTTGGCCGCCATGGCTCTCGATGATGCCCTTGCTAATCCACAGCCCCAACCCCGTGCCTCGGTCCTTGACTTCCTTCGAGTCGTGGGCTTGGCTGAATGGCTTGAACAGTTTGGCCGCCTCCTCGGGAGAGTAGCCGCGGCCAGAATCCTGCACGACGACCTCGACGTGGCCATCGCCCGGCGCCATCCGAACTCGGATGGTTCCGCCTTTTGGCGTGAACTTTAGCGCATTGCCAAGGAAGTTGGCCAGAACCTGCTCCAAGCGTTGCGAATCTGCCTCGCACTCAAGGGCCGGCGTACCTTGCAAAATGAGCTCCACGCCCGCAGCCTCCGCTAAGGGCTTCATGGCGTTGGTCGCCTCGCTTACGAGTTTGGTGAAGTCCACGGGCGCCTTCACGATCTTGAGTTCGCCTGCTTCGAGACGGGCGAGGTCCTTGAGGTCCTGCACGAAGCGCTGCACGCGGCGCGCATTGCTGAGAAGGACGTCGAGGGATCGCCGCTGCTTGGCAGGTTCCTGTGCAAAGTCCGAAAGGATGGTGGCTTGGAGAAGGAGGACACTCACGGGGTTTGCCAAGTCATGCGCGATCGTGTTGAGAAGTTGGGTGCGCGCTGCCTCCGCGACCCGGACTTTCGCCAAGGCCGCACTGATGCGATCAGCGGCCAGCTTCGACTCCGTCACGTCCTGGGCCAAGCCGACGAGGCGAGTCACAGTGCCGGCCGAGTCTAACACGGGGAAGGTCCGGGAATGCATGTGCCGAACGACTCCGCTTGGATGGACGACGCGGAACTCCAGCCTGCCGCCAGCGTTGGTTTGGAGACTTTGTTGGACCTTCGGCAAGTCATCAGGATGAATGCCTTTCAACCAGTCCAATGGGTCTGCCATGTAGCCCGAAACGGGACGCCCCCAGACCTTCTCGTAGGCAGGGCTAGAATAGTATGCCTTCTTGAGGTCAGGGGAGACGATGAAGAAAACCTCGGGGATGTTCTCAGCCAATTGCCGCAGCAGCTGGGCGCTCTCGTCAAGGATCTTGGCCTGTTTCTCCACAATATAGGAGGCCACGACGGCGATGGTTCCGACGGCCACGAGGAGCAGGCCGAGAGCCAAGTCCTCGCTGTCGAACGATGCCGCAAAGCGGTTGTCGACGGCGCTTTCCACGAGCCACGACAACACAACCGTGGAGCCGGCGACCAAGGCCGCGGGGCCCTGCCGTAGGAGCACACCACCGAGGAGGACCGGGATGACCAGGTACGCCATTGATTGCTGGCCTTCCCCATGCGTTGCTGCTTGCCAGCGGCTGGCCCATATCGTGGCCTCGATGGCGAAGATTGCCAGCATGATTCCGGCCGTCAGATGCCCCGAGCGCACCAGAGCATAGGCTGCCAGCAGGATGACGAAGAGAATGACGACGAGCCAGCGTCCCGAAGGGGGCCACAGCTGACCTTGCCCGTAAGGAAGGAAGAAGACGACCACCGCCAGGACAAGCAGTGCCACAAGGAGTCCTGAACCCAAACGAGCCCGTTGCTTGCGCGCCTCCCCATGCAACGACTCATGCGGCTGCCACAGCACCCGCAAACGCTGCATGGCGGACACAAGGCGTCATGGCCCTCTCCGCTCTAAACCTCCTCGGTCGAAATGGTGGCCCAAATAGGCGTCGAAATGGCGGCCGTAATGGCCCGCCAGTATGGCCAAAACCAGAGACTTTATTGGCTTTAGCTGCTATAGCAGATATCGATGAGCGCCCTCGCGGAAGAGGTCAAGATGATCCAAGTCCACGGAACGACGCACGAACGCCTGACGGCACTGCGTCTACCTGGACTCACCTACGAGGACGTCATCAACTTCGCCTTGGACCACCTTTCGGACGACGAGATCGCCAAGCATTACCAGTCGTGGCAAAAGGAAGCCATGCAGAAGCTCTCCAGGGTTTCTCGCCCCCTCGGCCGAAAGGCCTGATCGCCTGCCCCGGCGAGACCCTACCTTCCGTCCGCAGCCCGCTCCAACGCGGCGACGTCGAGTTTCTTCATGTCCATCATGGCCGGCGTATCCCGTCGAAATCGAATGCTAAGTGCGTCGCCGGCGCTGTCCCTTGGGGGGGAACCATTGGTCGTACGTGTCGTGGTCGACGACGTCAAGGAAGATGATGTCGCGTTCGTCGATGGTGTAGAAGCAGCGGACGTCGCCCTTGAGGTCGATGCAGTAGAGGTTCTGGGCGCCGTACCGATCGCGGAAGTACTCGGGGATGTCGCTGGCGCGGATGACGTCGCCCCAGAGCGGGTCCTGGCTGAGCATGAGGCGGGCGGCGACATCAGACCCGGCGGCCCAAAGCGGCGGCGCGGCGCAGCTTCTCATTTCCCGTGAAGGTCCACTGGATGCCCTTACTACCCTCGACGATCATGCGGTGGTCGTACAGGTACTGCAGCGCCCTGTTGAGGCGCGCCGGTGTCGTGCCCGCATGAAGGCCCTTGAGTTTTTCGTGGATGAAGTTGCGGCTGACGGGCTCGCCAGCCTCGCGCAGGACGACCTCTACGCGCTCCAGGGTCGTCACCTGGACGTCGATGGTGGGTTTCTCGATGAGCATCGGCACAACATCCTATGTCCGCCGAGGGATAAAGAACTTTAGGGCCAACGCTTCTTTATCCCCCCACCCCCCACCCTGGGCAGCGGCTTCCCGTCGGCACGGTGAACTTGCGGGCCCTACCTTCCGTCCGCCGCCCGCTCCAACGCGGCGACGTCGAGTTTCTTCATGTCCATCATGGCCGTGTACGCCCGCGCCGCTCTCTTGGGGTCGGGATCCGCGAGGAGCTCGAACATGCGAGTGGGGACAATCTGCCACGAGGCACCGAACTTGTCCTTGAGCCAACCACATTGCTCCGATTCAGGCACCGCGGACAGGGCCTTCCAGTAGCGGTCCACCTCAACTTGGTCCTTGCAGGGCACGATGAACGAGACGGCCTCGTTCAGATGGAAGTAGGGGCCCCCGTTCAGCGCAGTGAACTTTCGCCCCATGAGCGTGAACTCGACGAGGACCGTGTCCCCCTTCTTGCCGGCTGGGTAGTCGGTCGGAGACGCAACGACGCGGTCGAGGCTGGAAGCTGGGAAGATGGAGACGTAGAACTTCGCTGCCTTCTCGGCTTGGCCATCGAACCAGAGGCAGGGGGTGATGGTGTCGAAGGCGCGGGACGATTGCTTGGTCTGCTTGCTCTGCGTGGTGGACGTCGTCGTGGTCGTCGTGGTGGGAGCCATGGAGTGTCGCCGGAGCGTGATGAATCGGAAGGCGATAAGGACGAGGGGTGGCGAGCAGGCGTGGAGGAGGTGTCCGTGCATGTACCGCTCAGCGCCGATGACTAGCGTCAGCCTTCGAATCCGAGCAAGTCCGCGAGCAGACCGTCAAGGACTGCGGCATCCGAGTCGTTGAGGTGCCCAATGCGTTCCGTGAGGCGGTTTCGGTCCAGGTAGCGGATTTGGAAGGCCATCACGATGGAAGCATCGCGAAGTCCATTTTCCGCGTCTGGATCTACGCGCAGCGTACCCTTGAACCGGGAGCGATCCAAGTTCGTCGTGATGGGCAGGACGATTGTGAATCGGTTGTCGGGTTCATCCGCCACGATGACGGCCGGTCGTTTGCCGCTCTGCGCGTGGCCCTCTTGGACCGGGAGGTTGACCCACCAAATGTCGAAGCGGGGAATCTTGCTGGCGGAGGCGGGCATGCTACGCTTCGTCTTGCGCCGATGCGGCGTCCCAGGCAGTCATTTCCTCATTCAAGGAGTCCACATCGGCGGCAGTGACTTCGCGGAAAATCCCCTTGCACTTTGAAACCCCAACGGCGACGTCGCGCGGACTGAGGAACGGCTTCGTGGCGCGCAGGGTTTGGATTGCGTCGGTTTCCGTTTTGCCTTGGTTGCGCAGGAACCGATAGGCGGCCATGACTTCCAGCATATGCGGGCGTAGTTCGACGGCGCTGCGAAGTTTGGCGATTCGCACCTTGTCAGCTTGCGTGAGCCTCACCGTGGCCTTGGAAACTGGGGCTTGGAACAAGTCCTTGGTGAGGGTGGGTGAATACGTTCCGCGCAGGTAGAAGCTGAAGGTCTTCTCGTAGCCGAGCTTGACGCCCAACTCCTGGAGAAGGTACGTCATTTTCTGTGCCATGAGGCGGTGGTCGAATTGCTTGATGTCGAAGTCGAGGCCCGCTTCCTTGAAGCAGGCGAGCGTTTTCTGCGGGTCGGTCATGGTGATGCCAGCCATTGTTGTAGCCAGGCGCGGGCACGATCCCATTCGGTTCGTCCGGCCTCGGTGATGTGGTAGGTCATGATTGTCTTGTTCTCCATGGGGACTTTTCGCTCCGCGATGGCCCCCAGTTCGAGTAGGGCGTAGATGTTGGAGAGGAGTTTGCCGTCGCTCATGCCCATGCGGGCTTGCAGTTCGCGGAACTCGATGCCGTCCTGGTCGTAGAGGCGCAGCACCTGCATGAGCTGGATCCGGGGCAGGGAAACCAGCTGGGGGTTGAGCGCTGTGGCGCTCGACAGGAGGGCGAGCCGGTCTGCCATGGTCACCTTGTGGCCAAGCGGCCTAATAAGCATTGACATTCGCATTGTCATCAACACTCAACTTTGATGTAACATGAACATTCATAAGCCTAGCCACCTGTGCAGTGAACATGCCTCAAAGCATCCCGCGCGCCCCGGCGCGCCCGCACGCCCCCGCCCACCCGCGGTTCCACGAAGACGAGAACGCCAACACTGCGGTCATCAGGATCGCCGGCATCGGCACAATCACCCTCACGGGCCTGATCGTCTGGTTCTTCGCGGGATCCATCATGATGACCATGCCTGGCATCGTCGGCTTCATGGGATTCGTTGCCGTGGTCGCGGCCTTGGTCCTCCTCATTGCAACGTTCTGGCCGCGGAACTGAACCATGGCTAAGAACGAAGACTGGATCGCAACAGGCCTCGCCCTCCTTCTTGGCTACGCCGTCATGAAGGCAGTCACGAACAAGCGCTGTCAAAACTGCGGCAACATGACGCCTCGCGACAAGGCCTGCCGCCACTGCGGAGGGTGGCCTTGACCGAGAACGCATGGCTCAAGGGCGGCCAGCTCATCATCCCGGGATTCGCCGTCTGGGGCGCCATCGAATCACTCGACAAGGGTTACCAAAGCATAGGATTCGTGCTCATCGCTTACCTGACGTTCTGGGTACTAGGACAAATCCTGGCCACGTCCGTCAACATGCGCAGCGACATCCGGCGGTTGCGCGGTTTGGAATAGACTTTGGAAGGCGACAGCCCTTGACTAGGAACAGTTTCCGGTGGACTTCAAGTAGCCGGAAATTGGCCGTGTTGTAGCCGCCCGCTACCGGACCTTGTAGTGGGTCAAATCGCCGTCACTGCGTCGCTGGGGAACCGGACGTCGCCTGCGTGCCCGTTTCAGGGGGCGGCGATTCCTTGCCGAGGAAATCTTGCAGGAGCGCTTCCAGGACTTGGTCGGAGTCTTTGCTCCTGACTATAGGGGCGATGTAACGACGCGTTAGAAGGATGGCTAGGCCTAGGGTAATTGCACAGGCGACGACGATGCAGCCGACGAAGTAGACGGCCAGGGCGGATTCTGGCCAGCCCAGCATCCGCCACCGTGCGAGTTGGGTGGCGCCTTCCACCATGCTTGACCAGGCGCCCAAGCTCAGCAGGGCAATAGCGAGTAGGACGAACGGCAGGACGAGGGCCTGTAAGCAGCGGAGTTTGAGGCTCATAGGCAGTGGATGTCGGTCCTTGGCTTTAGGCTAGGGGCAGAGGATAGTGAATTCATTTTCGGAACCCCTGGGGCGTTCCACCTTGCCAATTCGCCCTAATGGCGCTGACCAACGATCTGTCTCGAGTTCCTCTATACATGGCGGGCCGCATCGTGCATAACGGCTCCTGGAATCTAATAGCGGGGATAGGAACCCGTCCTATCAGAATCCATACCGCCCCGCCCAGGAGGGAGCGTGATGGACGCCATCCCGTCTCACACCTGGGACCAGTTTTGGATTCACGAATGGAACCCGACCGCATCACGAGACATCGGACCACGCGTCGGCAAGTGGGTCGTCACGGTCGATGCCGATGACATCGACGCCGCATGGGCAGAAATCCACGAAGCCCTCAGGCAAAACCGATTGGGGCCGTCTGCAAAGGCGCGCACCGCCCTAGCGCACCCCGACGTCGAGCCCAACGGGCACTTGGTAATCTGCGTCTACACTCACGACAGCAGGGATGCCACGGACAAGGAACGCGTGCGCCGGGCCCTCGCAAACCTGGGCTTTCAAAAGGTCCGCTACAAGACGGACGCAGAGACGAGGCGCGACTGGCGCTCATGCTTGCCTGAGGAGGATTAGGAGGCGATGGCATGTCATTCTTCAGTGACAAGGACCACGACGTCTGCTGGACCTACTTTGACCGGCACATCGTCCGCATCCCAAAGCCCGAGAACCAGGCCGACTGCCGCAAGTACATGCTCGAGCGCGAAGAGAACATCGAGCTCAGCACCCTAGGCAGCTATCTGTGCCACATCAAGGCGTTCGGCATCTACCTCGGCGAACGAGGCTGGCGCGACGCCACCCGCGACGACGTCATTGCCCACATCAAGGGCGCCGCCGGACAGCAAGGACGTATCGGCCGCACACATAGCCGGCGCGGCCGCCCCCTGGGCCAGTACACGAAGTACCAGCGAATGGTAATGCTACGGGAGTTCTACAAGTGGCTGCTCGACACCGACGAGACGCCGCCCCAATTTCGGCGCATGCCCTTCTGCAAACCGAGCATGCAGGAGCAGTCGCAAGCCCGGGAGGACCGCCTCACGCAGCCGGAAATCATGGACTTGCTTGCCGCAACTAGCGACAAGATGGAGCGCTGCATCATCATGCTGCTTCTGGACTCCGGGTTCCGTGCCGGCGAATTGGCGGCCCTCGACATTAGGGACGTGACGTTCGACGACCACGGCGCCAAGCTGATGCACAGTCGCGCGGCGCGCGGCCTCAAGACGCTCCGCCGACGAGTGCCGACCCGAATCACGATTGCTGCGATTTACCTCCGGGAATGGATTGCCGTCCACCCATTCCGGCTCCATCCGGAAAAGCCGCTGTTCATCAGCCGCAGCAACCGCAACAAGGGCGAACGCCTCGGCGCCGGTGGCGTGTGGAGCGTTGTCGACCGCCTCGCCACCACCGCCAAAATCCGCCATGTGCACCCCCACATGTTCCGGCACACGGCGGCCAGCATCCGAGCAGGCGATGGCTGGAACGAGGAGATGCTTCGCTTGCACTTCGGCTGGTCGAAGGGTAGCGACATGCCCAGCCTCTACTCGCACGTCGAACAGGACTACGACAACTTCGCCCTTCGACGCGCCGGCCTCCCTGTGCCCCAGGTCAAGCCGTCGTGGACACTGCAGTGCCCGTCCTGCAAGGCAGAATGTCCGGGCGACGCGTTCTTCTGCGTCGACTGCGGCAAGCCCTTGCACGAAACGGGGGGCGTTGCGCCATGACGCCGGGCTAGTCGACGTGGCATGACGTTGTCCACTGGCACCCGTGGCACGTCGTTCCCGCCCTCACCTCGCCGACCCTCTTCCGCCTCTTTCCCCACGCTTACGCAGCACGAGCTGCCCTTGTACCCAAGGTCTAGGCCGGGACCTATCCCGCCGCTTCTCGCACGTTGGCAAACGCCTGTTTCACAATCGGGAAGGCGGCCTCGAGCTGCTCAATCGTGGCAATCTCAACCCACGGAGCGCCTTTCCAGTCTTCGAAGCCGCCGGGCGCCTCCACTTCCTCAGTGTCGATGCCCTTGACCCAAAGGGTTAGGACCGATTTTTTGGCACGAACCTCAAGGAACTTCATGTCGCTGCGGAACGCGATGTAGTTCTTGTTAACGACCTCGCGAACGGAGGAATCGAGGTTGATGACGCGCTGTTTCAGGTGCTGGTATAGGTCGAGGACGGCCCCCCGAAGGTGAGGGTGGTCGTCGAGCGTGTACGCAACAGACTCCGGGTCGTCAATCGAAATCGGCTGGTACTTGGCGAGCGTTTCTGCACTTAGGCTCGGCGCGGACCAGATGCCAATCGCCGTACTGGCAATTCGCTTAGCACGTTGGACAATGGTGTCGCCGTTCCATCGCTCTAACGGGGCAAGTTCCCTGTTGAGCCGAATCGGACTGTCTCGGAATCCGCCCTTCATATCGCGTTTTTCGGCAAACGGCCGATCGCTCAATTCAGGATTGTATCCGGTCAAGGTCAGATTTCCAATCGTGTGGAGATACTGGCCTTGGATTTCCTTCCACGCCGGGCCTAGATCACGCCGCCACGCTTCACTGAGGTTTTCATTTTGGGGCATGATGTGTTCGATGGTGTACGCCTCTACTGCCACGCGCTCTTTGCGGTCGTGGTTTTCAAGACGCCGCAAAATGTAGTTGCGGATCCTAAGATTGTAGACGTCCTTTACCTGCAGTTCCGTGGCGAACTCTTCGTTGCTGGGGAACCGCAAGTAGGATTCCTTCCGCTGGAAGGCGGCGCCTAGACTTTCGACGTACGCCTCCTTGTTCAGTTCACGACTTAGCGTCGAGAATGTCTTGTCCAACGAATTGGTTGGAATGCCGCAAATCGCGCGCCGGAACACATAACTCTCCACGGCGCGCAAGACCTGGAGTAGTTCTGGCGCGCCAATTCTCTTGGAGTAGTAGTCGTCGTAGATCTCGAGGAGAAACGGATAGACGACCGTAATCTTGAGGTCGTTCAAGTCCTGGAGCGCTTGGGAGACAGCCGCATTCTGGTCGGTCGCTTGCAGGAGATTCACGTAATGCTTCGCGTGCCGCGAAATGTCGGCAAGGAGTACCTCAATGTCAGACGACGGGTTGGACCGCGTGTATTCCTTGAATTTTGCATAGACTTCCTGAATCTTCGTGATCTTGGTACGCTTGAGCTTGAGCGTAAGGTAGTCCTTCATGAAGCGGTCAAACAAGCCCTCTTCGTCGACTTTGTTGAACCCCTGCTCCATGGGTTGCCAGAATCGGTTGTAAAAATCCGTCTGCTTGGCCGGTTCGAGCCCCATCAAAACGAAATTGCGAATGAGGTCAGCCTGGGAGAGATCCAGGCCGGTTGAGTTCAGGCTCTCAAAGATCATCTGGGCATTGTCATAGCGCCGGTCCAATGCAACGTCGACCACAACCAGCTTTTTGATTCCCGTGAAAACGAGGTTGGCGTCGGCTCCCGCGGCAAGCAATCCCGAGAAGAACTCGAAATTCGCCGTAAGCCGAACGGATGCATCGGTGGGTGGTTCCTGGCCTTGCAGAAGTCGGATTAGGGTTTCCTTGTCCTGTTGGGTGAGAAGGAGTTTGAAACGCTGGTCGCCGGGCTCCAAGCTGTTGAACAGGTAGTAGTCACGAATGCGCTGAGCTGCCGCCTTGTCCTCCGGTCCTTTGCCGTCAAGCGACTGGCACAACGCGCCCAACAGAAGGGTGATAGTCGTGAGCCGCTGCTGGCCATCAATTACGAGGCGCTGCGGGACCGACGTGATTGTGGAGAGGCCCTGCTCGATGCAAACCAGGGAGCCAACGAAGTGAGTGCTTGCATTGGTGTCAGACGCGACGCGCAAGATGTCGTCCCACAACTGTTCACACTGCTTCAGCGTCCAACTGTAGGGCCGCTGGTAGATTGGAATGATGAACTGGTTCTTGCTCTCAAGGCATTTCAGGAAGACCGTTTCGTTAGCTTTCATTGTGAGGCCACCTTTCGCACACCTTGGCGCCCACAATCTCTGTGCAAGCGGCACGACCATCGGCCAATCGTGCAATCAATGCCTGGCGCGTATGGGCCGCAGCCAACCGCTTGAGGTTAAGCTTTCCTTTAGCTGGTCCTGCGGGACCCGCAGATAGCTGAGTTGCTTGCCGCGCATAGTCTTCTCGTATGCGGCAAGTTGCCCGCACCAGCTGCGTCGTCCGGGTGGCGGTACGTGCCGGCGCCCCACAACACACCGATCACGACGCGGAATTCTGATTTCACGGCGGCGTCGCCCACGGCTCCGCCTTGCCGAGGGCGTTAGGAGGAGGGCCGCCGCGCGAAGCGGCATCGCGAACCCATGATGTGCTTGCCTCAAGCACACGGCGAGCCGGCGCGAAGTTCTCCGGTTTTTGGTGGATGCCGATTAGTGTTCCCCAGGCGCGGTGAATCTTAGGTCGCCCCGCACGCCTCGAGGTAAGCACCGAATTCCAGAGCCTTTTGCGTCGCCACTCGGATGTCCCGGATTCCCGTCAACACAAACGAACCAGTGGCATAGAGGAGAAACGTCGCCCCCTCCGTGCTCAGGTGAATCGCCGGGAATTGCTCGGGCTCGTACGAAATCGTGTACGGGATTTCCAACTGGGCGATGAATTCCAGGCTGCGCCGGAGCTTGACACGTCCAATGACCACCAGGTTCTGGACCACGGGCGTTCCGATTACCGCCTGGGAACCCCAACTCGTCAGTTTGTCCTGGACCTGACCAAATCTAGCCTCGAATTCAGCCCGCGTTTTGGCACCGGGAGTGAGGACCTTTCCGCTTTGGTAGAACGCCGCGTAGAAGCCCGCCGGAGGCTAATGCGTTCCAAGCCAAGCGGACCGACCTTCGTCAAGCACACCGTGGTTGGCGAGGAGTACCCGAAGCCCCTCGAAGTCAATTCCCGCAAGCGGGGCCATGGCCACGATGTTGACGGTGCGGAGATCCATTAGACTGGCCTGCCACCAATTTTTTTTGAGGTTGGCTCAGTGATAAGAGAGGCAAGAATTTCGAAATCTGGTAACGAAATACCGCGAATTGCATGGCCGCGGAACGCCAACCCCCAAGCGCGGCCTTTAGGGACAAATGACAGGGAATCCAGGACGGGCTTGACAGGAGCTGGCGTTCCCCTCAGGATCACCCGGACGGGTACACTGAATGGATACCAGGTTGCGAACCCCGGCCGACGGGAAGTTGGGGCAGGCCCGCCAGTAGACTCGATGACGGCCGCGACGCCGCTGAAGGGCCCGAGTCTGGCCATCAGGTACACGACCGCTCGAGATCCGGGCCGGAAGGTCTCGGCGGCCCGTTCGGACTGAAAGCACCATTTACGCGCATCTAGCATGGACTCGTACGTAGTCCAGTCGGCGACAACGTAGAACCGAACGTTGCAATTGCCCGCGACATCGTAGGTCAAGTTGTGGCCTCTAGGCCCCGCCACACCGCACACCCATTTTGCTTCATCTCTGGAGGGACGACAGGAGGAAATGGGCGTATTCTTAACGTGGCTCGAGGTCCCACGAGCGTGCCCTACGTGTACACCAGTCGTGATCAACGCTGGGTGCTCCACTCGCGTGACGTCCTGATGAAGGGCGGGCACACATACCACTCGTACTACTTCTGCAAGGAGGGAAAAAAGCCAGCTAGCGGCAAGCCGACCGAGCTTCCTTCCGGAATGAAGGTCGGAGTAAACGTCCGAACAGGGATGCCTTATCTGCAGCGCAAAAAGGCTAGCTGACTCGCATTTGCCTCGTGTGCGCGGCGGCTAGCCCCTTGAGCGTGGCACTCTCGCGTACGACGTCGTGTGGTACGAGCAGGTAGTGCCATGGCTTGCCGCCGTTCTTGCCCTCGAACTCGGTGGCGCGAGCGCACCATTCGAGGATGGCTTTGGTCTTCGCTTCAACGTCGGGGGCATCGAGTTCGTTGGCGGCCTTGGTCTCGCAAACGAACTTGGCCGTTTTCGTCTCGACGACGAAGTCGGGCACGTAGCCGCCTTCCTCGTAATAGACCGGGAAGTCCCGCTTCGACGGTCGGGTCCACTTCTCGACCTCGGGGTCCTTCTCGAGGATGATGGCGAAGACTCGCTCGGTGTCGGATTGGAATTTCATCTCGTTGAAAAGGCACTTCGTGAAGCCGTTGAAGACGTAGCGCGTGATGGTGCGCTTGTCCTCGGGCGGGCTGCGTAGGTCACGGATGGGCTCGTTGACGCTCCGAGGCCAGATCTTCGGAGTCAGAGGGTTCATTCGTTCGGCTGGCTTGACTTCCCAACCCTGGACCCTTTGCACGACATGGCCTGGCCGTGTCATCTGGTCATGGATAGCATCCACGAGCTGACGGCGGTGGTAGCGCAGGACGTTGTCGACCTCGTCCGGCGTTTTGAGGTACGACCTGAGGTGGTCGACCATCTGCTTGGCGAGCTTGTACAGGAGCCGGCGATCGCGACCGTAGTTGACGTCGTTGAAGTCCATCAGGCGGTACACCAGCAGGTCCTCGGGGCGGACTGGCGTCAAGTTGGCCGACTGGAGGTGGATGGTGAAGGCCTTCTCGTCTTCGAGCTGCTGAATGAGGATTTCCTGCTTCACCGGCTTCACATTGATTCCGTTGGTGTCCAGGTCGAAGTCCTGGTACTCTACGGTCACTTCACCGTTGGGCTGCACGAGGATGTGAGGGACCTCGATTGTGAGAAACTCGCGAGCCTTCTGCACCTTTTGGATGACGAGCTCGATTTGCTTGGGGGTCACCGAAGGTGGCAAACGTTCCTTGGCTTCCTGGACGAGCTTCGCCCGGTTGTCCTCGTCGCTGAGGCCGGAGAGCATCGAAATGCCCGCCGTGCCATTCTCCAGGATGTCATTGACGGTGAGCGCGATGTCTTTCTCTTCCGGTTTGAAGGAGACCTGGGGAATCTGCGTCGCGCCTGTGAGAACGTACGTCAACCGTGGCAATGCCTCGACCTTGACCTGCGTAGCGTCGGGGATGTCTTCGCCGATGTACACCTGGCGGATGATGGAGCCCGTCTCGCGGGCGTACCGGACAATCTCGTCGAACTTGTCGTGCGCCACGATCGTTAGTCGGTCGACTTCGGCGACGCCGGTGCGTGTGCCATAGGGCAGACGCAGGCCGCGGCCGATGCTTTGCTCCACGAGCGTCTTCGAGTCCGCGGCCTTCAGGGGGATGATTGTGTAGAGGTTTTTGACGTCCCAACCTTCGGAGAGCATGTTGACATGCACGACCACCTCGATGGGGTTGTCGACACGTTCTACGGAGAGGAGCTTCTCGAGGTTCTCCGCGCCCTCAGCAGTGTCGAGGTTAGTGTGGATGACGAGGGTCTTGCCTGCGTACTTGCCATCGCAGAACTTCGCCGATTGCAGTTGTTCACCAAGCTGGTCGGCATGCGTGGTGTCGCGCGCGATGACGAGTACAAACGGTTTGACCAACGGCTTGCCTGTGCCGTGCGCGTACGCCTCGAGGGCGATCTTGGTATGCTCGTGGACCCGGAGACCGTCTTCCAGCTTCATGGCATCCATCTCGGCCACGGAGGATTCGCCGTAGTTCCGGCGCGTGGCGACGGCCGGCTCTTTGACGTAGCCATCTTTCATGGCGTTGGCGAGGAGATAGTGGTACACGATGTTCTGGAACTGGATTGCCGTCTTGCCCTCCATGACCTGGGGCGTTGCGGTCAACTCCAAGCCCAGAACGGGTCGAAGCTCGTTGATCGCGCGCAGGCCCGCGCTGGCGCGGTATCGATGCGACTCGTCCATCAGTAGAACGAGGTCGTCCAAGCCGCTGAGGTAGTCGAAATAACTTTGGCCGATGTACTCCGAGAGGCGTTTGATGCGGGGCGCTTTCCCGCCGCGGACTTCGGAGTTGATTTTGCTGATGTTGAAGATGTTGATGTGGACGACGTCTGTGTCGTCGCCGAGTTTCCGTTGTGCCCGGGCTTCGTTACGCACACCCCGGCCCGACTCGTAGTTGTCCCCCGTGATGATCTCCGGCGGGTTCGTCGCGAATTCGGCCAGGTTGGCTAACACATACTTGGGCATGTTTGGGGTAAAATCCGTGATGAGTTTGTTGTAGATGGTCAGGTTGGGGGCCAGAACAAAGAAGTGGCGGATTCCCCAGACCTTGTACAGATACGTGATGAAAGCACCCATCAGGCGCGTCTTTCCCACACCGGTCGCGATGTTGAAACAGAGGGAAGGGAAGTCACGTTCGAAGTCCTTGACAGTGGCGTATTTCCCGCGAATTGCTGCAAGTGCATCGGCGACGGGTTGTTCCTTGGTCAGCTCAATGCGTCCGCAGATTTCTGCGAGGATGGCGAGACTTTCCCCAAGGGGGATTCGGAGGTCCATGCGCCTGCTGATGCTTTCGACTTGTGCGTCCATGGTTCACGGCTCCGAGTAGTTGAGCAGACTCACCGATTTTCGGCGTTCATCCTCCGTAATCGGTTTCTCCGGAGATTTTGCGGCCGGTGCGTCAGGAGCGTTTGGAAGGCTCTTGATTTCCAGGCTGTAATCGTCCTGGCCCCACTCGCAGCGGTGCAGAACGGTCTTGGGGATTTTCTTGACGACGAGGCGAGGGAAATCCGAGAGGCTCTTCGCAGTGAACGAGCCGCAACAGACGAGCAGACTCCGTTTCGGGCCAACTTGCTCGTTGAGCGTACGGAGCTGGTCGACGGTGAGCGTCTGCGTAGTAACGTAGAGGTAAGACTCGCCGGACGTTTTTCCGTGCTGCCAGTACACGGTGTCGCTTGGTTCGTACCGGTAGCCCTCGAGCTTGCAGACGGCCTCGGCTAGCATGGCGGGGTTGTAGTCCTTCGAGACAACCCAGTTGCCGAATTCATCTCGTTCGAGGAGCGAAGGCGCCAACTCGTAAAAGCGGAACCCCCCTCCCCCGGACCATGAAACGTTTTCCGTGATTCCGCCGTCGTCGGAACCATCGATAACTTGGTGGAGCCTGGGGAGGATGTGGGTTGTACAGTGTTCCCCAAGTTCCGCCATAATCCACCGGCGTCCCATTTTGTGCGCGACGGCGCCGGTGGTGCCGGAGCCGGCAAAGGAGTCGAGAACCCAATCGCCAGGGTTGGTCGCCAGCTCGAATACTCGCTTGATGAGGGCTTCGGGCTTCTTGCCCTTGGGGAACTCCACGCCGCCCTCGTTGTGAAGATTGTTGGACAAGATGTCGTCCCACAAGGTGGTCAGGGGCTCACCAGCAACATACTCCCCGTCAACCAGCTTGAGTTTGTCGGAGTAGAACAGAATGCGCTTGCCTCCGAGAAGATAGATGTCAGAATAATCCTGCCTCGCGAGCTTGAAAATTCGTTTCGGTGAGGCCTCAGACATGTCGATAAGCGTCTTCGCCTCGGCACTGACAGCGTCGTAGTCAGGACGGGCCAATTGTATGACGCTCTTCGCGTTGTCGAGTACGAATTGGTCCATGAGTTCCGGCTTTTCCTTGACTAGTTTCCTGGCTTCCTTTTCGGGCAATTTTTGCGCTTCGGCGAACGCTTTGTTGAGCGTGGTGAACTTCCACGCCTCGTGGTTCTCCCCAACGTTGAGGATGAACTGCCCGTACCGAGTGTCGCGCTCTCGCCCCGTGAACACCCGGCCGGGTTTCCAGAGGCCCTTGTTCTTGGCGTAGATCAGGACGTAGTTGGTCGTGTTCACGCACCCTGGATTGATCGACTTGTGGCCGGTGGCCGAGCCCTGTTTGAACGTGGCCACGGCAACGCGATTCGAGCGTCCGAGTGTTTCGTCCAGTAGGACAATCAGATACCCGAGCTCGTTGTCGTCAATGTGCACGAAAAGCGTGCCGTCGTTCGCAAGCAGGCGTTTGAGAATCTCCAGGCGGTCGCGCATCAGCGAGAGCCAGAGCGAGTGCTCGATCCCATCGTCGTAGTGTTCCATCGCTTGCTGCGTATTGAACGGCGGGTCGATGTAGATGCACTTGATCCGGCCTGTGAACTCCTGTTCAAGGGCCTTCAGTGCCAGCAGGTTGTCGCCGTGGATGAGGCGATTGTCGAAGATGTCGTTGTCCGTGACTTTCGCCTTGGCGTGGTATGATTTCCCCTTGTCCTCGAGGAGGATGCGGGGTTCGAGGCGGGGGCGGTTCTCCTTGCCGACCCATGTGAGTTCGAGTCTGGTTGTCATGGTTGCACCGGGTTCGCGACAGCTTCGATGGCTTCCGATTGGGCTGGCGTCTGGTCGAAATGCACGATGGCGGTCGGCGCGAAGAGTCGTTCGAAAATGGCGAGGAACTCGTTCGTGTTACCCGAAACGCCATCAGGAACTGTCTGCGCAAGCGCCAGAACGGCCTCCTTGGTCGTTACCGTGGAGCGGAATTTGTCGGCACCTTCCGTCTTCTTGTCGGCGGCCACAGGGAATCCGTAGTAATCCTCGATGCAGCCCTTGTCCCAGACAATAATGCCCTCGACACGGAGGTCTCGCAACAATTCGAGTTTTTGCGCCCGAAGCGTCGCGTTTGTCGCCAAGGTATCGACGAGGGCGCGGTTGCGACCCAACTTTCCCTCCATCCAATCCATCGTTGCCTGGTCCGTCGCATCGATGGCTTGGCCCGCGTTGGCCTTGGTGATAATTCCCCGCAGTCGGGCGCCGGCCTCGCGCCAGGTGGTATTGGCCTGCTCAGCGTCAGCCTGGTACTCAGGACAAAGCGCCGCCGCCTGGGCGTGCAGCGCTGCTTGTCGAGCCTTCAGCGGTGAATCGGCGGCGAGAGGCAGCTCGCCAAACCCATGAACGATGCAATCCAAATCCGCGACCACCATGGTCTTGATTTTGAAATGCGAAAAGAAGTCTGCGAACCTGCCGAAGTTCCCCTTGCCTCCGACCTTTACCAACCGAACCCGCCCCTCTTCGAAATCCCAATCCGGGTTCAGCGCCAAAGCGATATGCTGGAGTGCCGTTACGTCCGTGTCCCCTTCTACCAGAACTACGGCGTCGGCAAAGAAGGCAGCATTGTGGTTTTCGTAACAGAGTACCTGGAACTGCGTCTTGAGCGGGAGTTTTTTCTGAAAATCAATGGACACCAGGTCGCTGAAGGGCCGCCCGTTGTTCGGATGTTCCTTGACCAACTTCGAGAAGGCGTTGGTGCGCGAGGCCGAGAAGAAGAGCGGCGAATGTGTGGTAACAATGACCTGCATGCCGCTCGACACGGCATGAAGCGCCTCGAAGAGTAATTTCTGGGCAGTCGGATGCAGGAAAATCTCGGGCTCTTCGAACATGAGGATGTGCTTGCCTGGTGCCGCATTTGGATTCCATTCGGGCCGCTTTGCCAATTCACTGTAGGCCCGCAGAAGTGCGAAAATCACAGCCCGTTTGAGTCCGTCGCCCTTAGTTTCGACCGGGCCAGGCACCGCGTCATCGAACAGGATTTGCCCGCGTTGCAGAATCAGTTTTGGTTCGGGTGGAGGGATGCTCAGTTTTACAGAAACGGTGGGGAAGCTTTCTTGCAGATGAATCTGAACCTCTTTTTCCAAGTCCCTGACCTGTTGCAAGCGCTTGTCTTCCGTCTTGCCCGAGGCATCAGTCTTCACGTTCAGCATGGCATCAAGTTTCGCCAACTCGGATTTGAACGTCGCAATCTCGCCGCTGATTGAGTTCAGAAGTAGTCCAATCAGCTTTCCGAAGGCCGAGCTACCGGCGGTCCCCATGTCGCTTGAAACATCGCGGACAGCCGGTACGAAAATCACGTCCGGAAACAGCGCCTTAACGCTAGCGTCGATTCCAGTTGGAAGCGGCAGGTCATCGCGGTCCTGGAATTCGCCCTCTCCAAACGAAGCGACGTGGCCGTCGAAAACCTCGCGGAAGTCCTTCTGAGCCTTCGGAGGCGGGTTCTTGGCGGCAATGGCGGCCTTGAGATCGGGGTAGGCTTGCTCAACTGACGTTTTGAGGTCCGCGCCCTTCTTGCCCGCTACAACTTCATCAAAGGTCGCGGTTCGCCAGTTCACGTTCTTTGGTTCAGAGCCGGTCCTCGTGAGCTTGGCTTTCTGGCCGATGGCGGCCGTGTATGTTAGCTTGAACACGTTGGCTTTGATTGCGCTCTTGAGCCTTTCCCGGTGTTCCTCGTCGGAAACCGCGACCAAATCCTTGTCCGTGATGGTGGTTGTAACGGCAATGATGATAGGTTCCTTGGAATCGTAGTAGTCAGAGTCCGAAGGCGTTCTGGTTCCCAAGAACGTCTGCATTGCTTGGAGCACGGAGGATTTGCCCGCATTGTTTTCGCCGATAATGCAGTTGAAATGCGAGAGGCGGAGCGTGACGTCCTTCAGTGCGCGGAAATTCTGGATTCGTACGGACTCGATTTGCAACTACATCACACTCCACTGAATCGTAAACAAGTTCTCCACCGTCGCTTCCTTGGTCATCTTGAGGCGCATGGCCTCGATGAAGGTCCCGGTCTCCGCGCGGATGGCGTCCAGGGCCTCGAAGTAGGCTTGTCTGGCCTTACGTTGGCGGTCCAAGAGGTTCGCCTCCTTCTGCTTGAGTTCAACCTTGCGCTGGAAGTCCGTTTCGCGGCGCATCTGGCGCACGATGTCATCCAGAAGGGCGTCAATCTCTTCCTCGGTCTTCTTGGCGGAGGTCTTGCGGTCCTCGGACCACTCCTCAAGGCGCCCTTGCTCTTCCTCGAAGAACTTGCGGTTCGTTTCCATGACGGCTGTCACCTGGGCTTCGACGGCGAGCTGGGCGTTCATGCCGAGCCTGGTTGCGATCGGCTCTGGAATCGTGGCCGGGGTTACGCGGGGTGAAGGAAGTTGGAACAACTTGTCCGCTGTCTCGGCATCGACTGGGTCCCCTTTCTCGGTAAGGGCGCTGAGAAGGATGTGCTCCTCTGCCCCGAAGGATTTGACATGGAGTTTCGTTGCCGTGAGCCATCCTGATTGGCCTTTGAGTTTCTCAAGGACTGTGATTTTTCCTTGGTGCCCCGTGAGTTTGAACTCGACCTTGGCCACGCCGAGCCCCATCGCCTTGGCCGTTTGCAGGACGTACTCACCAAGGGGATGTGAGATGCGGTACAGGATGTCGTCGCCCTCCGCTTCGAGTTGTCCGCTCTTGCTGCGCTGGATCAACTGGTATGGCCCCGCGCGGATGTTGGCCGCGGGGCTCTTGTTGAGACGGAACTCGTGTGTGGAGTCCGTGAATTTGGCTGCGTCGGCCAGCACGTACTTCGTGGTTCGCCAGAACATGTCCTCGATGCGGCCCAACCGTTGCTGCGCTTCTGCGAAGGAGTTGCGGAACCGCTGTTGGACTTCCGTGTCGAAGTTCTCCAACAGTTTCTGGCGCACGTCCACGAAGCGCCGCTTGATGGATTCCGCCATCTCCTCTTGGAGACCCGCGAACTCGCGTTCGATATCGCGACGGTTGCGGCACCTTTGGTAGATTTCTAGGACCTTCTTCTCGAAGTCAATTCCCGATTCAACGGTCCCCAGCACCTCGTCGCTTGACCCAAAAACGCCCTTAAACAAGTGGAATTTCTCAGTAAGTAGTTCGAGCACCCGGCGATCGGCTTCGTTCTCGCTGTTGAGGAAGTTCACCACGGCAACATCGTACAGTTGGCCGTAGCGGTGACACCGTCCAATGCGTTGCTCGATGCGCTGAGGGTTCCATGGTAAGTCGTAGTTGATGATGAGGGAACAGAATTGGAGGTTCACGCCCTCGCCGCCGGCTTCTGTGGCAATCATGATTGCGGCGCTGTCCCGGAAATGCTCGATGAGCGCCGTCCGCTGGTCGATATTCCGGCTGCCGCTTGAACGCCCAAGGGGCTCGTTGACCTTCAGCCAGGCATCGTAGATCTTGCGCGACTCCGGGTCGTTGGGCTGCCCGTTGAACAGGACAACTTCACCCGCATAGCCATTGGATTCGAGGTACTTCTTGAGGTAATCCTGGGTCCGGCGGGACTCCGTGAAGACCAGCGCCTTGCGGGCGGCTCCAAGTTTTGCCATCTCTTCGAATCCCTTGGACAATCCAGTGATGAGTGCCTGGGATTTCGAGTCCACCGTGATGCCGCGGGCGACCCTGATGAATTCGGATAGCTCGCCAATCTCTGCCTTCAACTTCACCGGGTCGACGGGTTGTTCCTCGACAGGAGCGTCGTCTTCGAATTCTTCCGCTTCATCCTCGTCAATGACCTCGTCCTCCAGCAGGGACTCGATGAGGTTCTTGTCAGTCTCCTTACCGTCCAGCTTGCCTTGAAGGCGACCGCGAATCTTCTCCAACGTGGATGCCAAAGCGGAACTGGACGAAGCCAGAATCTTGCGGAGCATCAGGACCATGAGTTGGTACTGACCGCGAGGAAGCGAATAGGTATCGCCTCGTTGCAGGAACTTGCTGACCTCCTCGTGGAGCCAGTTCTCCGGCTGCGACGGGTCGAACGGGACCGTGATCGGGAACCGCTTCGTGTACGGAATGTATTCCTTGACGTCGCGCCGAAGAGTCCGCCACAGCAGCGGTTTCAGGCGATGCCGGAGTTGCTCGAAGTCGGCGTCGGGCCCTCCGAATTGCGCCTTGAAGGATTCTCGGTCGCCAAAGGCGTGTTCGTCAACAAACGTTGCCAGGGAATGAAGTTCGTCCAGCCGGTTCTGGAGCGGGGTAGCCGTGAGCAGAATCTTGCGGCACGATTTGAGGGATTCGCGCAGGTTCGTTGCTGCCTGCGTCTTGGCGTTGCGAAGCCGGTGTGCTTCGTCGATGACGACCAGGTCCCACGGGACCTTTGCCAAGTCGTCCTTGCACTTGCTGGCATAGAGGTACGACACAATGACGACGCTCGCGTCTTGCTGGAACGGGTTGCCGTAACCCTGTTTCCGAAGTGTTTGGTATTCTTTGCCGTCGAGGACGATTCCGGGGAGGCTGAACTTTCCGCTTAGCTCCAGCTGCCACTGCTTGCGAATGGATGCCGGGCAGATGACAAGGAGACGTCGCTTGCGTTCAGCCCAAAATTGGCAAAGAACCAGGCCGGCCTCAATCGTCTTCCCGAGACCAACTTCGTCGGCAAGGATGACCCCCTTTGAGAGTGGTGAGCGAAGTGCGAACACGCCGGCTTCGACCTGGTGCGGCTGAAGATCCACGCGGGCGTCAAAGAGCGATTGTGAGACGCGACCAACGCCGCCTGCAGGAGCCATGCGAGTCACCTCGTGCGCAAAGAGGCGTGCGTGGTATGCCGAGACACCGTGGATTGCCGGCGGCACATTCCCGGAGACAGACTGAAGAGTGGGAGTGTAGCGCTCCGCCGGGGCAGCTTCGGTCCGAAGGGCGACGCCTTCGGGCTGGTTCTGTTCGGCTCTGATTGCGCGCGCGGACTCACGGGACTTGTTTGGGCCGGATGGGGGCGGAGCGGACGGAGTTTCGGGCGCAGCGCGACGTGTAGTCTTGTTCTTGGCTAGGCCGCCGCGGCCGCGAATAAACTCATCCAACGAGTCCCTGATACCCCGCCCCGCCATGCGTTAATCCTTCCTTGAAGCGACAATCTTGGCAAGTGGCTTCGTCGGCGCTTCGATAGCAAGGTTCTGGTTTCCGTCCTCGAATTCAAGGTCAAGCACCTTGTCGACGCGCTGCTTGAAGCGCTTTACGTGATCGTCACCCTTTCCGTACGCGTCCGCAGCCTTAACCAGATGAACGCCGACCTCCTCGAATCGCTCGTAGAACTTCTCGAAGCTGTATTGGACGTCGGCAAGTCCTTCCTGCAGCTTCTTGGCATTCTGTAGCAAATCCACATTATGCACGGCAATCAGAATAACCTGCAGGAATGCGTAGAATGTGTTCGGGCTCACGGGAATGACCTTGCGGGCGTGCGCATAGTCAATGAGGCCGTTCTCATCGTTCAATCCGTTCCGAGCCGCGATGGTCTCGTAGTAGACCGCCTCGGACGGAATGAACATCAAGGCGAAATCTGAGGTGCCCTTTTCGGGCTTGATGTACTTCGTTGCAATGCTGTCAATCTGAATTTTCACGGCCGCCTCGAAAGCCTTCCAAGCGCGACGTTTGCTTTCATCGGTATCGGCTGTCAAGTAACGTTCGTAGTCGTCACGGGGGAACTTGGCATCAATCGGGAAAATGACTCCCTTGAACTCGACCACGGCATCGACGGTTTCCCGCCCGTCAATCGAGAACTGAGGTTTCCAGATGCCCGCGGGGAGCACGCGGCTCAACATTTCCTCCAAGATTTCTTCGCCGTAGTTGCCCCGAAGCTTGGGTGATTGCAAGAGCGATTTCAGGTCCTCGGCGAGCTTGCTCGCTCCTTGCTGTTGGTTGACGAGTTGGCCGATCGTGGTGCCGAGCCCCGTCATGGCCTTGTGCATCTCAAGGGAATTTTTCTGAAGGGCCGCATTGGACTTCTCAACGTCTTGATGTGTGGACGCAACCGATTGCTGGATTGAGGATTGGAACGCGATGAGCCGAGTGTCCACGGCCAAGGCAATCTCGTTCTGAAGCGCCTTGCCGTCAGGTCCCTTGCGACGAAACAGGAGGGCCATCGCCACGAGCAGCAGGCCAATTGAATTCACGATCAGCAACGCGGTGACGGTGTCCATCGCTATCCACCCCACGGAGCGTAGGGGGACCGGCGCTTGAGGAACCGGCCACCCAAGTCTTCCCCGTACTCTCGTAGGAGACCCACCAAGATGACTTCAACCGTCCGGCTGGGCGTCGGCCGATGGACCCGGTTCCAAGAATCCCGCGCTTCACCCAAGCCGCACCATCCCTCCACCGAGCGGCAGGTGCACGACGGCGTGGGCCTTGCCTCCCGTTAGACGCACGTAACACGCCAATTGTCCTGCGTGTTCGAGGGCTTTCTCGCCCCACCCGGCCTCGACGAAGTCGGCGCTCTTGTGGTCGACAACGAGGGTGCCTTGCGCCGAGTCAAGCACGAGGTCGATTGTGCCCGCCCACATTCCCCCCTCGTCGCGGGGCCCGGCGACGGGGACCTCGGCGCTCCAGCGGGCACCGGGCAAGTTGGTTTCGACCCACGCTTCGAGCCGGTCCCCGGCCCGGACTAGCATGTGGGGTTCAAGTTCGCCTTGTCGGCCCCACCGGGCAAGGATCGCAGCGGCATGCGATTCCTTTGTGGCTTGGGGTAATCCCCGTAACGCGGGAAGGCTTGCCAAGTACGCGTGGACGGCCTGACCCAAGGACTGCCAATCGTCCGTCTTGACGCGGGGGAATGGGTGGTCGCCGGGAAGCGCCTCGGCACGTGTTGAGATCTCTCCGCTGGTTGGGACCTTGCTGGGGCTCGCAAAACGGTCCGGGAAGGAAGTGTGACCGCGGCTGGCCTCGAACCATTGCGTGGCCGTCGATGAGGGTTCACTCTCAGTTGGTGTTTGATTGCACGTGATGGCTGTGTAGGTCGTGTTCAGAAGACTGGATGGCCCAATGTTTGGCAAGACGGTGTTGACGGCGGGAAGCAAATCGAGGGCGTTGCTTCCACCTTCAGCGAGGATGAGCGTTGTTTTGGCGCGTGTAAAGCCGACATACAGCAGTCTCTGGGTCTCTTCGTCATGGTCCCGCTGAATGGTTTGGCCCTCCGGACTCTGGCGTGCCGCGTCCTGAACGCCTGAGCCGTCTGCGTTGAGGCCTCCCATGTACGTCCGTCCGAACGGATACGGCCAGTACCGGATCTGGCGACCTTCGAGAGGCTTGCCCTGGGCGGCGTTTCCGCCGTCAACATGAATGGTGAAGGGGTGCGGGTCAGGTGCCTGGCCGTCCTGCAGCAGGATGACACAAGGCCACTCCAGGCCTTTGGCAGCCCAGAGCGTGAGGATTCGGATGGCCGGCACGCTCGCCGGCACGGGGAGCAGGTCTTGCTTCTTGGCGGCGAGGTTCTCGAACCAGTAGATGAGTCCGGTGAGGGTCGCGGCCTTCCCCTGTTGTTCGGATTCATCCTCGTATTTCCTGGCCATCAAGAGGAGCTCATCGAGATTGGCCGCCCGGCGCATCGGGTCCCCCCACGCGGCGATTAGGTCGGCCAGATGGAGCGCCTGGATGACGGCACCTACAACCCCGTTGGGGGGCGTGGTCTTGGCGTCGATCTCGCGCACCGCCGCTACGGTTGCGCCTTGAATTTGTCCACCAGGATTGGCAAGTGCCTCGTGGAACCAGGCGGGCGTGTCGTTTGCATCATCTAGGTGCCGAAGAGTCGCGGCGGCCAGGGCGTCATCGGTGTCGGCCACGAGGCGCAACCCGGCGAGCACCATGATGCACTCGCGCGTGTTGAAGAGCCCAGATGTTTGGACGAGGCACGGGATGTTGAGGCGTTGGAGGTCCTTGGCTACATCGCGTGCGTCGTCGTTCTTGCGCACGAGGATGGCGATGTCGCTCGGTGGCATCGTCTGGATGAGCGTCTGCATCTGAGCCAAGAATGCGGCCCGGCGCGTTGGGCGATTCTTGCCTTCAAGTTGCCAGCGCTCAATGCGGGCGGGACCTTTGTGGTGAGCCGCTAACCTTGTGGAATGTCCGAAGATGGGCTCGAAGATGCGGTTGACGCATTCGACGAGGCCCTCCTGACTGCGGTAGTTTTTGTTTAGAGTTCGCCGCCTATTTTCGGGAATCGTGCCTAGTACGTCCTGCATGAGCCGCGCGTCGGTTCCTCGGAAACCGAAGATGGCTTGCTTGGCGTCGCCGACCCAGAGTGATTCCTTGGCAATCGCAGCCAATTCCTGGAAGATGGCGAGTTGGATGGGATTGGTGTCCTGGAACTCGTCAACCACGACGAGGTCAAGGTCCAGGTCGCTGCGGACGGCGGGCGTGCGCAACAATTCCAAAAGACGTTCTTCGAGATCCGTAAAGTCGACGAGACCGCGGCTCGTCTTGTAGACGCGATACCTACCCTGCAATTCTAAGACGCGCTCTACAAGGCAGAGAGTGAACGATCGTAGGTCAGCGTGCAGGAGACGATGCACGTTGGCTCGGCGGGCCAAGCCGGTAAGGACGGCGGTGTCGTTCTCGCTTTTCTTGGACCAAGCCAATTTGGCGACCTTGCCCCACGCCTGCCATTGTGGGTGGGCTGTCCGTGCGAAATCTTCGAGTTCCTCCAAGGCGTCGGCAGTTTTCTTGGTGGCGTCCCCATTGCCGCGCACGCGTTGCGCCATGTCGCGACATTGAACGTAAAAGTCTGGAAAATCCGGCAGGTCGACGCTGTTCCCGGCGCTCATGATTTGGATAAGGCGCTCCGTGCCGGCGACCATGCTAGCGCGAAACTCGTCGTCGCCGAGCGCATTGGACCGCTTCTCGTCGAGGATTTCCAGCAGAAGCATCTGAGGCTCGATTTCCCCAAGACGACGAGCGAGACGGTCCAGCTCCCGCAGGCCTTCGGAAGGCATCTCAGCTAAGATGCGCCGCAAGTGGCGTTCCTGGGCTTTCTCTTCCAGGGGCTCTAGTTGAGGACTGATGCCGAGGTGAACGGCGTAGCGGGATAGGAGGCGATGGCCAACGCTGTGAACCGTGCCGATCAGCGCGATGCGAACATTGGCAGCCAGTTGCAGCCGTTTGGCGGGAGTGAGGGCAGGGTCGCCTGGTTCGGGATGGAGAAGGCGTTGCTGGATGCGGTCCTGCAACTCGGCGGCGGCCTTCCTGGTAAACGTGGTAGCAAGAATAGCGTCAGGTCGGGCGCGGTTGTCCGCAAGCCGCTGGACCAGCTCACCCGTGATGGTGTATGTCTTGCCTGAACCAGCGCCGGCCTGGTACAACGTGACCGTCATGCGAGCTGCCTCCGCCCGCATAGAGTAGCGTAATCGCAATACTTGCACGCGGCGTGCTCCTGCGCCTCCGGGTCGAGCGCCAATTGTGAACCAGGCGCCCACTGAGCAGGATCCTGCAAAGGCCGGGCCACGATGACGCCGGAATTCATCCACGTGGATGCTTCCGTGAGGGCTTGTTCAAAGCGCTTCCACGTTTCCGTAATTGCAGGCCCATCGATGGGGCGCTCAACGCCACGAAGCGCTCCCCCTTTGGGTGTGAGCATGCGGTTATCGCCGAGAATGAAGTACGCACCGCCTGTGACAATCTGGGCGCCCTCCTGACGACTGTGGGCATAGGTAGCAAGTTGCAGCGCGCGTCCAGAGGTGAGTTTTTCCGCGTGGGCTTGGGCCCCGCCCAGCTTGAAGTCGATGATTGCTTCGCCATCCGTGCGCCGCACAACACAATCGATGCTGCCCCGCAGCGGTAGGCCGTTGACGGCCCCTTCCGTGGGAACCTCGAGGCCGGCAATCTCGTACTCCCCCTCTCGGAGCACCGTACAGAGTTGCTTGACAGCTGCCCGCAATTCGCGCTTGAGGGTGTTTCGTTCCGTGAGTTTGCGGGGGATGGCCAGGGGCGCGGCGTTGCGTTCAAGCAATTCATCGAAGCAGGCATCGAGGCGTTGCGCGGCCTCCTCCGGCGCTGGGACTGGCCCGGCCGGCAGAATATGCCGAAGAAGGTCGTGTGCGAAATTACCCTTTAGGCGACCATCCTCCGGGATGTTGGCAATGGCGCTCGGGCGAACGCCCAGGGCGTACTTGAGCGTCCATTTTAGAGGGCAGGCAAGCTGGTCTTCGAGGGCCGTGGCACTCGTATGTTTTGGGAGCGGAACTTTGTGGCCGGCGAGGCTCCACTCTACGCGAACGCCCGGGGCAGGAGCACGCTCGACGGCGCGTGTGGGAAGGCCAACGCGACCCGCTTGGAGGGCGGCTTCCAGTTGTGGGAGCGGCCCGCCCCGCCGCTTATTCACCACCAGGTCACCGTGCACACGTAGCCAGAGTGGATGCCGACTTTCTTCGATGGCCGCCAAGTCGATGACGAGTAGATTTTTGGGGCGAGCAAGGCCGCGAGCCTCGGCGGCTCTTAGCGCGGCTGAATGGTCGTCCACATCAATGGCGGCTTGCCGCAAGTGGCGGGCCTCCGATGGCGTCCAGTGTGGCCGATTGGAGACGGGCGCAATGGGTGCAAGCCAGACGAGGTGGTCGCAGTCGGATACGTGTGCCAAGCTGGCAGCATACGTGGCACCGCCGGCCTGGCTGTCGTGAGGGACGTCGCTGCTACTGTCCCGCCGAACTTCGTCAAGAAGACGGTCGAGTTGCGCCTCTGAAATGTGCGTGCCAAGTTGCGCCGCGATTCGCCCCAGGGCGCTTGCTTGGCTTGAGGCAGATTGCAGAGCCGCGATGAGATCCTCGTCGGGTTGCTCTTGCAGGCGTTCCCAAGCGGCCCGACCACTAGCCCATTGCGCAACCAAACCACATCGGGACTCCACCAGCCTAGTGGGTGCATCCTCGCCAAGGGCGATGCGGTCATGGTCGAGCCAAACGGCGATCTTCGCGGCCTTCTTCTCACCGTCCTCCTCACCAGCAATTGTCTTGATAGCGGCGCTCCACGCAGCACTTTGGTAACCGGGCTGCTTTTCGAGGGCCCTCGCAAGCTCGTATCCGACACTGCGCAGTGGACCAACGGGGAGAACGAGAAGGTCCAGCAGGACGTAGGGATTGACGGGGTTCCAAAGCAGTTGCATTGCCAGGGGCAATACTTGGTGGGCGGGTTGCGCGCGGCTCTCTCGAGTTACGCCCATCGTGGGTTGGCCATCGGCGGCCAAGGCCACATCGAGCAAGTTGGCGACCTCGGGGTGTCCGGCATGGACGACGACGCGCGGCCGGTCTCGCATCCAGCGCGCCACGAATTGGACGGCGGCGTGGCGACTCGCTGCCTGGAGCGCAATGACAGACGCGTCGATTGGGCATGCATTGGCTGCGTCGTTTCTCAGATTCTGCTGGATGATGGCGAGCGAACCCGCGCCGCGAGGTGGCGTTGGTGCTTGATGTGCGACGGTGAGGCGCCCGAGAAGGCGGCGCCAAAGTGGTCGCCACGCCTCTGTCGGTTCCTCAAGGGTGATGGTGTGGGCGGGGACCTTGAGCCCCAGCTCCAGTGCCGCAACGACGAGCAGGATTCGATCAGGAATTCCCGGAAGCATGCCGACTTGTTCTAAGCGCTCGAATTCGGCAGTGATGGCGGGATTGCCGGCGCCGCCGGGTTTCCACCCCCCCAGGAGCAATTCGTCCCGGCGCTTGAGTTGGTGCGAGGCGGTGGCCCACGGGTCCGCCTTGAAACTAGGCGCCCAAAGGCCGGAACCGTGGCGCTTGATGCAGTCGTGGTATTGGACGACGCGGTCAGTCCACGCAGTGCGGGGACCGTTCAGTCCAAGTTGAGTTTCGAGCCACCCCAACAATTGCTCCGGGCCGCCCCGCACGACATTGATCTCGTGGGTGCCCTCCGGGGGACGACGCACGCCGCCGTACATCTGGATGTGAAGGCGGCAGGGTGGAATCCTTGTGTCTGCGACGGATGGTTGCTTTGCACCAGGCACGCCGTCAGAAGTCGTCGTCTGAGTTTTCACCACCATCGTCCACCTCCTGATCGCCAGATTCGCTGTAGGACTCCTCGCCAGCGTCGCCCCAGGCTTGTGCACCAGACGCGTCCTTGTGTGCTCCGTCTTCATGGCGGCTATCGCCGAAAAGCCAGTGCCAGGCCATGGCGCCGAAGAGAAAATCGAACAGCCCACCGCGACGGCCATTCATGCTAACGCCTCCAAGTCGAATGATCCCACATCTGGCAGGAGCGTGACGACATGTTGTTTTCCATCTCGCGCCGTCGAAACCAGCCCCATTTCCTTTAGCTCGTGGACGTGGGCACTCACCGTAGACATGGCAAGCTTCAGGCCGCTTGCGAGGCCGGAGACATTGGCTGGACCTTTCCGCTTGAGGCGCTGCAAGAGCGCTCGCTTTGTATCGCCGAGGCCGCGAAGGCTGCGGAATGCCTTCAGGGGTACGATTGTGCCTTCCTTGGTGTCGTATTCGTCGTAGTAGAGAAGTGGCAAGTCGTGCGTGGAACAGAAAATGGTGGCAGCCATAATCATGGGCCTCGGCCCACTGCTTGCATTGAAGATGACGTGCCGGCCCGCGGGCACGCTGTCGAGCGTCCGCACGAAATTGTGAAGGGCCTCCTGGATGTCGAATCCGTCCTTCGCGGCGTGCTCGTGCAGCTTCACCTTGAAGGTTTCACTCACCTGTTGGACAGCCTTGAGAGTCGCTGAATGCCTCGGGTCCTTGGACGGACCAAAAAACAAGTGCATCTCCCGGATCTCTGGATACTGTCGAAGCGGCGCCACCACCAGAGAAGCCGTGTACCCCATGGTGGCGAATAGGACCGTCAACGCGGTTCGGATAAGCGACGGCCATATAACGTTCGCTTCGGGTTGGTGACGAAACGTTCAATGGGAGTGGCCACTGTCCCTAACCGTTGACGGTGCCGCCCCGAAGCTATTCACTTGGCAGCACCGGCCTGAGAACACCACTGGTTGTGCCGTCGTTCTCCAGCAAGGACCCACTCGCTTCGCGTCGACTCAAGACCCTTGGCCACCTTCTGACCGCGCGCCTGCTGGTGTCCGCCCTCGACCTGAGCCGGCGCCACATTGCATACGAGGACCTTAGCGGGAAAAAAGTGGTGTTTGTTGACAGCGGCGGCTACGAAGCGATGGTCCATTCCCGGTGGGCCAAGGCACTCAACGTTCCATGGCAGCCATGGACCGCAGCGGAGCAGGAACGAACGCTAACCATGCTTCCGATGGGGCCCGCCTATGTCGTGACGAGTCTCGACGAGCCATCCCCGCCCTCACCGGCGGTCCAGGTCGACAAGGCACGGGCCTTTCTTGCGCGCCACTCGGGATTCGATGTTGAATTCCTGATGAAGCCGGCCGCTGGCCTTCGAGAAATCACCGATCAGGACATTGAGGTCGTGTCATCTCAATTGGACGGTTTCATGACGCTGGGAATCACGGAGGAGGATCTTGGCCCGTCCCTGGAGGCCCGAGTACGTCGCGTTGCGGAGGTACGGCGCAGCCTCACTCGCCTAGGAGTTGACATCCCCCTCCACATCTTTGGATGCTTGAATCCAACCATGGTTTGCCTCTATACCGCGGCTGGAGCCGACGTGTTCGATGGCCTGGGATGGACACAACATGCATTCGATTTCGGGGCCGCAATCCACCTTGACGATTTCACAATCACCTACAAGGACTGGCCAGCAAGCGAGGGCCGGATGCATCGCGACGTCGATGCGATGAACCTGAGAGTGCTCGACGCGCTCCAATCGGCATTGCAGGCGGCCGAAGGACGTGTCGACCAGGAGGCCCTGGCCAAAGCGGGTTTGCACCGGCTTCCCTTCCACGCGATGACTGAACTGCTGCAACGTGTGGGGGTTCTCTGATGGGGGGAAGTGGTGGCGGTGGCGCCTATGGCGGTGGTGGAGGGGGCAGGAATACCAATGCCGCGGCACGGGCGCGCACTGTAACCAACGTTGAAGAGGCTCGAATCAAGGAAGAGCAGGCGCTGCAGGAATCTTTGCATAGAACGCGGAAGCCTAACGATGGCGAAGTTCGCGAGAATGTCCAGCGCGTGGTGGACGACCTGAATGAGAAGACAAAGCTCAACGCCACGGCCGTCCTTGGGGGAAGCGCTTCGAAAGGCACCTACGTCGAGGGTATCAGCGACCACGATGCGGTCGTCAGAATTCCCACCGAGGCCGCGCGGGGGAAAGGCCCTCGTGAAATCTTGGCCCTGCTCGCGGAAAGGATTCGAGACACCCACCCCGCAGCAACGGATGTCCGAATTGGGCGCATGGCGGTCACCGTCGTAGAGAACGGCCGCGAAACGCAGTACGTTCCAGCAGTCCGGGACGGTCGTTACATGAGGTTTCCAGTTCCAGGCGAAGACCGCTGGGGTAATGCATGCCAGCCGAGGAAGTTCGTTGACAAGCTCAACCGGGCGAATGCGCGTCTAGAGGGCGCAGTCAAGGAAGCAATCCGAGCATTCCGACTGGTCCAGGACAAGCACTTGCCGAAGGACCAACACCTTGACGGCTATCATGTCGAGTCGGTTGCCCTTCTGGCCTTTCGCAACTACGAGAAAGGAAAGCCGCGCACCAAAATGGTAGAAGACATGGTGCGTGCGGCCGCAGGAATCCTGCGAAAGCCAGTCCGAGATGGCACAGGCCAAAGTCTTCACGTGGATGACAAGTGGGGAGCCGCAAACAGCCCGGAACGCCAGGCCACCAGCCACGCCCTCAAGGGGCTAGCGGACCGCATGAAGACCGATCGGGAAGAAGGAGGTACATTCTGGCGAGATCTGGAGAAGTAGCCGACGAACCATTCCTCGAACGCCTGTACAAGCGCACCAACCTGCAGGTGTCCGTCCGCTCGTTCTACGCACGGCGATTGGAATTGCAACAGAAGATAACGGATGTTCTTCTTCTTGCCACGGCCGTCCTCCTAGCCGTTGCGACCTTCATGGACCGCGACCTTCCCCCAAAGTACCTCAACTTGGATGCGGACGCATTCATGGTCCTCATGGGGATCCTTGGGATTGCAAACTTTGCAGTAGCCGTTCTATTGTTGTACCTGCGACCCGGTCCAAAGGGGGATTTGCAGCGAGCAGCGCGGCGATACTACACGGAAATCAACCGTGAAGTCAAGCGCGCCCTCGACACCACGCAAGCTGTCGACGAGGCCGACCTTGAACGGCGATTCTTGGCTGACACCATGTTCCCGGATGTCCCCGACAATTTGTTCCTGATTTACAAGGCGCGTCACATTCGCAAGATTAGCGTGAGCCGCCTTCTAGATCAGGGGCTCTCCCTGAAGGAAGCGATGCGCCGCGTAAGGCTACGAGAGAAGGGGGAGCCCCGCATCAACTAATGCAGCCGCGCGCTCCAGGCAGCTTCTGCAATTCCCGCAGTGCATCGGTCCGGGCTCCTCGCAACTGAATGTCTGCTCCAATGGAACGGCGAGGGCGCGTGCAATCTCCGCTACCTCCTGCTTTGACATCATGATGAACGGGCAATCCAGCCGGACCATTCCGCCGAATCGCTCGTCAAGCTGGCCTTGAATTGCGTCGCGAAACTCTGGCTTGGTGTCCGCGTACTCGCATCCTGCATGAATGCCTAGTGAAATGAGTCCGGGTGGCACTATGTGCGGGACCACCGCCTCGATCAAGGCCGCGTTTCGGCCCGGAATTTCTCCCGAGGTCGGGGTCAAACCTCGGACTTCATGCGAATGGAGAGGCGTGCGAAATTGGGTAGCCAGCCCATGTGCACAACCCCATTCGGATTCTGCGCTTGCTTGGCCGTAGTTGATCCAGTGCAGCGCCACGTCATGGCCAAGTGACCGATAGTGGTAGGCCAAGGTCGCGCTATCCATTCCCCCGCTCAGCAGGAGGTGGACCTTCACGTTTCGTCCTCGCCAAGGTTTTGGATTGCCCAACCAATTCCCTTCCAAATCTGGCGTTGCTTGCGCCATTCGGATTCACGCCGGCGATGCTCAAGTTTCTCAGCCTCCAGTGCGAGGCGACGGGCTTCGCTTGATCCCGTTTGTTGAAGGGTGTTGACGCGGTCCCGTAGGGCAACCAGGTCGCTTTCAATGCTGCGGGCGATGCGTGCGTTTGAGTTGGCCATTGCCTCGAACGCCCGGCTTTGGCGGGTTTGGTGATAGACCGCGTAAGCCGCAATGGCGAGGGAAGCAACGCCCGTGCTTGCACCAAGAACCGCCGTCAAGACCAGGATGTCCACATCATCAGGAGGAACGGGCGCACGCATTAGGGTTCCGAGAAATTCTCGCGGGCCGGATGTCGAAAAATGACAGTTGATCCTGCCCAAGAGTACACGATTATTGGCCACTAGCCTACCGGGTCAGATTGCAGGCGCGTCGTCGGCCAGCATGCAGCCGCGGGCCATGGTGAATCGTCGTCCTAGACCCAAACCGCCTTACGATTGGCTTGTAGTGCACGGCCATGGAACCGCCTAAGCCACCAAATTTGGAGTTCGCGGCCTCCCTGGACGGCACGCTTCTACCCATCTGGTTTGTTGACCTCGAAGATCGAATTCGGGGGCGCAAACTTGCGAACGCCGTTGGCTTCACCGTATCGCAAAAAGCCATTCGCGAGGCTGAATCAACGATGCCAGAAGAGGGCAGGCCATTCATGAAGGACGTTGGCCTCACATTGGCGCAATTCGCGGTCGCTGGTCTTTGGACTGGACTCGAAACTTCGATTTTCGAGCTCATGCTTGCAATGCTAACCGCCAAGGAGAAACTGGAAGGAAAAAATCCTGTTCCGCGTACGGTCGAAGCGAAAATGAAGGGCCAAATGGCAAGTGCCCCGAAAAGAACCACCACCTTCATGCGGCTGATTAGGATGATGGGGGCGAATGGCATCTCGTGCCCGTTGAGTCGACAACAACAGTTCGAGTTGGAACGATTGAACGCCATCCGCAACCTGGTTTTCCATAAATCCGGCATTGTGGACGAAAAATTCGCCCAGACCGTGCGCCAGCCGGAGCTACCACGCGGGTCCAACCTCGTGATTACTGATGTCCAATACCATCACTTTTTCGGGGTTGTAGGAGACTTCATCACGGCCGCCGTTACGTCGGTGGGGAATCATGAGGTCATCAAACGCGCCGCCCGGGAATTCTATGGCGCAGCCCCTTACGACCGACTTGCTTTGGAGGCTTATGCCAGGAAACTTGCGAACGAAATGAAGGCTCGAAATCGCCCAGAAACGCCCTGAACCCGCCTAGTCCTGTGTCTGCGTAGCAGTCCGGGGTACGGCATTCCTCTAGTCCGTGCCACATCCTTCCTGGTTTCTTGTCCCCAACATGGACCGGATCGGCCCTCGTAGAACCGAACGTTGTAGCCGCGTTGGGGCCGTTTGCCCTCACACTTACTACAAGGTTCGCTGAAAACCGCACACAACACCGATGACGTTGTAGGCGGTTCGGCCGCGGTGTGCGGTCCAACACGAGCCGCAACGCTCCGAGTGCGTCGCGACGGGTCTTGGACCCTGGTCCGGCACCGGTAGACCCTGTACGGCATCACCCCCTCCCAGGATGTTCGGTGGGGGTTGCTTTTTTGCCAATCCTGCCACGAGGCCAAGACCGGTCGACGGCTCCAAGCGCAACTGATGGGGCTAGCCACCCAAGTCGTCAAAGACGCTCCGCTCGGAGACACTGTGCCCGCCTCCGGCATAGGATTTTTCGCCGTTCCGCGCTTTCATTTCCTTTCGGTAGTCGTCGGCAGCAGCGTCAAGGGCGGTCCATTCTTCGGCACCGAGGTCATTCATTTTTTCTCGGCCCGCATCTAGCCGTTTGGAAACAAAGGCATCGCCGGGGAACCAGTCTTCGATTCCTTGCAGCAGCTCCGTATAGGTACTGAACGCTTCCTCGGGGGATTTACGATCCCGTGGAGCATTCGACCATTCATCGGCAGCAATGTCTTCCAGTCGGGGCAAGACGTCTTCGTATAGCGCCTTCGAAAGCCGTGCTTCGTCCTCTTCATTCATGATGGCGCGGATTGTCTTTTCAGTAAAAACGGACGGGTCCGCGGCGTCGAGGAGTGCCTGGAAGACTTGGTCGATGATGGACTGCCGGTGGTCCGGCCTCATCCGGCCGAGGTGAACTAGCCTGCAATAGAATGGCAATCGTTCGTCCGTGTTGAGGTAGAGATTGAACTCGGGCGGGTTTTCAAGGGAAGGACGTTTGGAAAGTACCTTCTCGATGAATGCTGGGCTTGCCTTGTGTGTAAGGAAGTTCCAACAGGAGCGGCGGTCCCCTGGCCTGGTTAGGCCGGCTAGCAGCCGTTCCGCGAGAAGACCGTGCATTGCTGGAGGTACTAGGATGCCATGCCCGCCCTTCTCGAGCTGTACTTCGCGGAACAAACGGTCCGCGGGCGCACCCCGTACGTAGGACTCGAGCAATTCAGGACGGTCTGAAACCTGACTAGCTAGAGCATCGAGCATGGTTGGGTGCTTCGGACCCCAGGCCGTTCCATTTTCCGTTTGCCGGAGTTCAACGATGCTTCCTTGCAGGTTCTTCAGGGCAGCGAGCCCGCCCGCCAAGGTTCCACCCATCACTTGCAAGAGTCGTTCCTGGTCCCTTGTTGGTTGGAATGGACTTGGAATAGTCCCCCCTTCAGCGAGCAGAAGGCCGAGAACCGCCTGCGATTCAGCGTCAAGGTTCTCGATGACTTCGCGAAGATAGCGCTCAGGCTTTTCGAAGAACGCTAGGATTCCCTGCCGGGTCAATTCCACGCCTCGCGTGAATGATGCATCTCCAAGGCGCCTGGCGGACTCCGGAAGGAAGCGGGGGGATCGGGCAGCCTCAGGCAGGAATGGTTTAAGTTTCTCCAAAAAGGCTGCGGATTGGTTCCCCAGGCGCAGATGGTTGTACAGAATCTGCTCCTTCTCTTCGACGCTGAGTTCGGTTACTGAAACGACTACTTCGTTCTCTCCAAGCAGCGGGAAAGCCGATAGCTTGAGCGTTGACCTAGCCGCTCTGTAAATGTAGTCGCGAGAGGTCATCACAAACTTGGCCCCCTGCTTGACGGCCGCTTGAACGACCGGAGCTAGCGAGTTCCAATCGTGGGTCCGCGAAGGGTCATGTTGCGTTGCTCCGAACGCATCGTCAATCCAGAAAAACTGGCGCGAATCGTTAGGGTTCCAATTGGTGCGAATATCCGCGGGGGAGGTCACGAACACGACGCTGCTGCGCCAATTGTCAAGGGCAGCCAATCCGAGCACAGACGCAACGGTCGTCTTTCCCGCGGCAGGCTCGCCAAGAAGCAAGACGAAGCCATGCTTTTCCAGGGCGGAAGCGGCGCGGCCATAGGCCTCCGTTCGAACGAAGGTTGGCGCCCGTTCTCGGAACATCGCCAGAACCTGCCGGGCCTGCGCGAAGGCGCGCTCATCCAGGATCTGGCCTAGGTCGCCGAGCCCATACAGCCGTGGGACTAGCATGCGAAGCCTCGGGCTTTCAAGAATGGTTTGTTCGAGCCATTCGCGCCCGAAGATATTCGAAGTTGCCACACCGACATTTTCCAAGGCCTTGGCCGTTGCGTCGCGTTCAGCTGCCGAAAGTGGCATGCTGGTTACCAGCACGTAGGAGCGGATGCGACCTGCGGCAACGAGGCGCTCAATTTTTGGCAATTCGTCGTCCAACATGGCGGCCGTCCACTTCTGCGCGGCCTTAGCGGAGTGCTTGGCTTGGATGGCAACTGGTCCAGGCAAATCGGGGAGTTTGCTTGGTGTCGGTCCCACAAAGAGCCCGTCTAAGCCTTCGTCAGCTGTTTCGCGAAACTGCTCAAGGGCCGCCCCGAAAACCTCGCGGCCGCAAGTGTGCACCAACCGTTGGAAATCCTTCCAGCCGAGCGTGTGGAGCTGGAACGACACGTTTGCAGTGGCGGCCGCGACGGCAGGCAAGGCAAGGGCGGGACGATTCACCCGGATATAGGTGCCCGTGGAAACCCCGTGATGGCCTTCAGGACCGTTTTCGAGCCGGTTGGAGCGTCGCCAAAGTCGGCGGCAACCGCTTATCTAAATGGACTGGTGGCCACCCCATGGCCGAAGGCCTGCCGACTCGCGAACAATGGCGGGCGTTCGAGCGACGCGTTGCGACGCGGCTGGTGGAGGCCGGCGGAGAGGTACTACGAGAACCGTCAGTCGGTGGTGCGCGCCTCGATTTGGTGGCCCAATTTGCTCATGGTGAGGGGCGTGAGCCGTTGCGCATTGGAGTCGAGGTGCACTATTATCGGCGACAGGCGGGCCGCAACACGGTGCAACCGTTCTTGGCCCTCATGGAGTCCCTGATTTCTCGCGGCCACCTAGATGGGGCGCTTCTCGTGGTGAATTCGGGCTTCGTCCCGTCAAGCTTCCAGGAGTTCGACCGCCCCGGCATCGGATCAACGACCTTGGAGAAAATGCAAGAAACGGTCTCCACGATTCTGTCGTATCTGCGGGGACGTCCAGGATCCGTATCAAGTGACCACCTGCCTCGCCACCGAATCGAACGTATCGACCCGAGTAAGCAGTTGTTCGTGATGATGCCCTTTCATCGGAAGTACCTGGATACCTTTGTGAGCGGAATTGTTCCCGCAGCGGATGACGCTGGCCTGACGGCGTTTCGTGCCGATCAGATCGTGCACAACCGGGACATCATGCAAGTTGTCCGGGAAAGCATTGTGACCTCCCATCGTCAGCTCGCGGTGACCACAGACGCGAACGCTAATGTGCTCTACGAGCTGGGATTCGCTCATGCCCTCCGAAAGGAACCCATTCTGGCGGCGAACAACACCGTGAAGCTTCCCTTTGACATCGCGAACATGAACCATATTCTGTATTCGTCGCCAGTCTCGCTCCGTAACCAATTGCCTGCGTACCTTTGACCGCCGGTTTGGACGAATTCGGTGTACGGCATCAAGCCTAACTGGCGCCGCCTCTACCCTTTGTCCGCCCCCAAGGCCGTACGAACCACCGCTACATGGATCCCGCGTGGGTCCGTGTTTTAGGCAGAACGTATGCGATGGCGCCGGAACCCACTACAAGGTCGCATGCTGCGCAGGTACGGCTCAATGACTAAGTCACGGAATCCCTTGGCCCGGCTCGTCCGACAGGGTCAAGCCCTGCACCACACGGTTCGCCCTGGAGTATGTGAAAGACTGGCCCTGAAGTAGCGGGGAATCGATTTGAACGATTGATCTACGGGTTATGAGCCCGTCGGGATCTCCTGGCTACCCCACCCCGCTGGATGGTGCAGTCCCCGGCGAACCGGGTGCAAAGTCGGCCACACGGGTCCTTGATATGAAGGCGACGGTGCGGTAACTTCAAGGGCCAATGCTCGAATGAGTCGGCGTGGTGGAACCTCTTCGGATGGCGCCGGGGACGCGGCTCGCGCTGCAGATTGTTGGCCTCGTCGTCCTCATTGCGGGTCTCGTTCTGTTTGGGCTCGCTATTGCGACGATGGCCGGATTCGCGAATGCCATGGACGAATTCAGCGGCTCGGGCGACGTGGGCAGCATGGGCGGACGCATGGCGCGCGCGGCCATCTTCGGCTTCAGCGGCGTCTTCACGATAGCCATTGGTGCCATGTTGACGTCGCTGGGCTTCCGCAAGCCGATGTCCGAACTCGCCGCCACGGACACCTCCATCGCGGTCGAACACTCCAGCACCGCGATGGGTCGCGGTTTGGCGCGGGGCCTGCATGAAGCCGGTGGCCTAAGCCGTGGCCGGGACATCGTCAAGGTCAAGTGCCGTGCGTGCGGGTTCCTCGAATCGGAGGACGCGAAGTTCTGCAGCCAATGCTCGAAGAAGATGTGACGCGGGCCGTGACGGGATGGTGACGGGGGAGTTGGCCGACGAGCCACGAGGTCCTCGTGCTGGTGCGCGGCCGCCCGCTTGGCGCCAGGTTCTTGGTTGGTTGACGTTGGTGGCCGCCGTCGCAATCGCCTTCTTGGCGTTCCAACAGTTTGGTTCACTCGAAGGGCCCGCACCGGGACAACCGGGGCATGAAGAGTTTGCGCGGGAACAACTATGGGACGCCACGCGCAGCGCGATTCTCGGCCTCGGCGCGGCCTTCAGTTTCCTTGGCGGCGTCTGGCTTCTCAGGTGGAACCGCTCCTGAAGGCGGGCAACCCAAGCCTTCATCCCCGTTCAATTCGTCACCCAACCAAGATGCGAGGTGACGCTGAAGGCAAGGGGGTCCTGGGGACCGCAGGGCCCCGGGTCGAGGGAAGGATTCCCTCGCACGGCGTTGCTTGGCTCATCGCCGGGACCGCGGGCGAAGGCCTGGAAGCCGGCGGCGAGACGTTCACGCGAGCCCTCGCCGCATCGGGGTACAAGCCGACGACGCAACGCGATTTTCCCAGTCGGATCCGCGGCGGCGACACGACGTTCACGGTTCGTTTGACCCCTGAGGGCCGCCTGGTCCCTCCCGCACACATTGACCTCGCCCTCGCATTCAACGAGACAGTCGTCCCACGGATTGAGCCGCGTCTCGGCCGGGGCAGCTTGCTCTTGCTCGACGAAGGGCACGTCCCCGACTTCGTCACCGCCTCCGGCGCGACCGTGCAGGCTTTTCCCTTCACTGCCCTCGCGAAGGCGGCTGGGTTTGAGCGCGCGAAGAACATGGTCGCCCTCGGGGCCTCGGCAGCGCTGCTGGGCATCGACATTGGCGCCCTGCGTACGAGCGTCGAGGAGCAATTCAGTTCCAAGGGCGAGAAAGTCGTCGCCCAGAACCTAGCAGCCCTCGCGGCTGGCCACGACGAGGCCACACGGCGCTTTGGGTCCAAGCCGCGTTTCGATACGCCGGCTCCAGTCAGCGGGCCGGCGCTCCTGCTTTCCGGGAACGAAGCCTGTGCGCTCGGCGCATTGGTCGCGGGTTGCCGCATCGCCGCCGCCTATCCAATCACTCCCGCGAGTGACATCCTGGAGTACCTGACGCCGCGCCTGCAACTTCTCGGCGGCACTGCCTTGCAGATGGAGGACGAACTTGCCGCACTCAATCTCCTCGTCGGAGCCGGATTCACGGGAGCCAAGTCCCTCACTGCCACATCGGGACCCGGCCTCAGCTTGATGACGGAAGCCATCGGCCTTGCTGGTTCCGCGGAGACGCCGTGCGTCATCGTCGACTGCCAACGCCCCGGCCCATCGACGGGGATGCCCACGAAGCACGGGCAAGAGGATCTGTGGCACATGGTGCACGGCGGCCACGGCGAATTCGTTCGCATCGTCATCGCCCCAACGGACGTCGCCGATTGTTTCCACGCGACATCGGAAGCGTTCCGCCTGGCGGAGAGGTTCCGCGCCCCCGCCTTCGTCGCGATGGATCAGCAAATGTGTTTGTTCAAGCAGACCGTTACTCCGTTCGACGCCGCCGCCGAGTCGAAGCGACATGAGCCCCGCGCGGCCAACACACTTCCCGAAGGTTCTAACGCGTGGGACCGCAGCTACAACGCCTACTACGGCGACGGCTCCGAGCACCCCGTCCGCGTCGGACTGCCTGGAGAACCCGGCGGTCGATACTATTGCAATTCCACGGAACACTCGCCGAGCGGCTTCACGAACGAAGACCCAAAAGTCCGCACCGATATGGTGGAGCGAAGGCTGCGCCGACTGAAGACCATCGTTGGCGAAGTCAAGGACCCGCTCGTCGTCGCAGGCGCAGCGGACGCGGAGCTCGTCTTCGTTTCATGGGGTTCGACTGTCGAAGCCTGTCGCGAAGCCGCCGAGCGCATGGCGAGACATGGACGCAGAGTGCGCGTCGTCGCCGTGCGCCTCCTCTGGCCGTTCCCGCGAGAAGCCTTCGCGAAGGCCGTGGGGGAATTGCCAATCTTCGTCGTTGAAGCGAACGCTATGGGACAGCTTGCCCGCCTCATCAAATCAGAATTGCCGCTGCACGACCGCATGACGTCCATCCTGCAATACGATGGTCGAACGATTGCGAGCGACCGAATCCTCGAAGCCGTCCGGACGGAGGTCGAGCCGTGAAGGGCTGGATGTTCATGGTCCTGGGAGGGGCCGCGCTCCTCGCGGGCGCCATCGCAATTGTGGCAGGCAGCGCGCTTGGGGCCTCCTGGCGGAATGCGGGTTTCGTTTTGGTCATCCTGAGCGTCGTCCTCATGGCGGGGGCCATGGTTGGCGGCAAGCGCAAGGGGGGGCATCCTTGACAATCGAATCGTGGCGGCGCCAGATGATGACGTTGTGCCTCGTCCTTCTTCCGGTCGGCGTGGCCCTCATCGTCATCGGATTGCTTGACTCGGGAAACGGGGACGAGAACACGCGAGGGTTCGGCATCGGTGGACTCGGCCTCATGCTCGCCGCGTCCGGCGCCATCTTCGGGAAGTTCTGGCTGACGGGTCCATTCCCCAAGCGTTCCGCAGCCGCCATCAACGACGACACGGAGGACGGCATCTGACCGCGCTCCCCATCGCCGGCCGACCGAATCAGGCAAATCAGTCCAATCCGGCGAATCCTGTTCTCACGTTCAAGGACTACAAGGGCAAGGACCCGAACTGGTGTCCCGGCTGCGGCGACTTCGGCGTCCTCACGGCTCTCCAGAAGGCGTGCGCCAACCTCGGCCTCGACCGCAACCGCACGGTTCTCGCAACGGGTATTGGCTGCTCGGGGAATCTCACGGCGTTCTTCCAGACGTTTGGAATCCACGGCATCCACGGCCGCGTCCTCCCACTCGCCACGGGCGTCAAACTCGCGAATCCGCACCTCACGGTCTTAGCGGCAGGGGGCGACGGGGACGGGTTCGGAATCGGACTCGGACATTTCCTGCACGCTGCTCGACGCAACGTTGACATCACGTACATCGTGATGGACAACCAAGTGTACGGACTCACGAAGGGCCAGACGAGCCCGACGACACCGGCAGACATGGCGACGAAGGCCAGCCCTCTCGGCCCCCTCGCGGTGCCACTCAACCCGTTGGCCCTCGCGTTGTCGGCGGGCGCGACGTTCGTGGCGCAAGGCTACTCCGCGAACCAGAAAGAACTCGTTGACCTCATCGAGCAAGGCGTCCGCCACAAGGGTTTCGCGTTCATCAACGTGCAGAGCCCGTGCGTGACGTACAACCTCGTGAACACGTTCGATTGGTTCAAGCAGCATGTGAAAGCCGTGAGCCACGACGCGACAGACAAGGACGCAGCCATGCGTGCGGCATGCGACACGAGCCACGTGCCGACAGGACTCTTGTATCAGACCCAGAGGCCGACCTTGCAGGAAGCAAGCCACCCGTTGAAGCCGGACGATGGGACACTGGACGCCGTTTCGTCCGCGGCGGACCCCCACAAGTCGTACTCGGCGAGCTCGAAGCGGTTCAACGACTGGATGCAGGAATTCCGGGTGCGCTGACGAGGTCCAGCAACCGCAGGGCTGACCTGAATCTGAGGTCATTGCCTCGCCAGTGTACCGGAGGCCTGGGATTGCACGGATTCATTGGATTCCGTTACCCTACCGCTGCCAGTTTAGGTCATTCTGTGAGGTCTGTGAAATCCCAAGCCTCCCACACTGAGCCGCGGCCGGGTACCGGAGGCCTGGGATTGCACGGATTTACACAGAGCTGTTGCCTCAGCCAGCTTCGGCCTTCAGGCGGAGGTCGCTGAAAAACGCGGAAACGGGTTCCGCGCCGTTCCGCGCGCTCCGCGTGAAAGTCATCTTGCCCCGCACATTGAAGCCAGCGCTCTGTGAAGTTCTGTGAAATCCCAAGCCTCCCACACTGGCCTGCCGGCTTAACCCCCAAGCCTCCCACACTCGGCTTGACGGCCTAGCCTGAAAGCAATCCGCTACGCCACGCGCCGCCGCACCGGCGCCTTGGCGCGTCGGTCGAGCTGCTGTTTGACGACGGGCTTGATGACGCCTCGCTTGCCCTTGCCCTTCTTCGGCTTGGGGCGGCCTGCGCCGATCCACGCCTTGCGCCGACGGGTTCCCGCCGCGTCCTTCTTGCGCTTCTTCACGGTGAACTTGTCCTTGGGCAATTCGACGAGCGGGACCTTGAAGTGGCGAATACGCCCCTCCCGGAAGACGACGACTTCGACTGCGTCGCCAACTTTCATCTGCGCGACTTGGTCGTGGAAATGGTCGGCCTTCCACTTGTAGCTCTGCGCTGCCAGAATCTCGTCGTCCGGCTGCAGGACATTGTACGCAGGGACGTCGTCCCAGATGCGCGCAATCGTCGAACCACCCGGTTTGAACTCAACGCCGAGCCCCTTCGTGCGCTTCGGGTCCTTCCATTCCATCTTCAGGTCCCACCCCAATGTGCGCAGGGCTTTGTCGATGGGGAGTTCTTCCGTGCCGTGCGTCCACGCGTCAATCTTGGTCCGCAGGTTGGTCCCCGTCGCCTGCTCGACCAAATCCGGGAAGGCGTCGTCGGTAACTCCCATGCCGGTCCGTCCGTGCTTGCGCCAGATGTGCTTCATCACTGCATCGAGTCCGTCCTTCGTGCCGCGCTTGCGCAACTCGGCATCGAGGCACAGGCCGACCCACATGCCCTTCGTGTAGTAACTGACGTTGCGGTTGACGTTGTGTTCGTGCGGCTGGTAGAGGAGCGTCCACGTCAGGCGGCTTGCTTGCGAGACACTGATGCGCTTGCGACCGCGGGCCTTGTGGTACATCTCGAGGTCTTCGCCGACCATCTTCGCGAACTCGTCATCGCCCACGACCTTCGCGCGGTACAGGGTGGGAAGCTCGTAGTAACTCGTGAAGCCTTCGAAAAGCCAGAGCAGGTCCGTGTAGGATTCCGTTTGCAGGTCATACGGTTGGAACGCGGCGGGCAGGATGCGTTTGACGTTCCACGTGTGGAAGAACTCGTGCGCGACGAGGGGTAGCAAGCGCGTCTGAATCTTCTCGTCGTTTTGGAAGTGCGCCGGGTCCGCGCCGAGGACCGTCGAGTTGCGGTGCTCTAGTCCGCCGCCGTAGTCGGAGGCGACGTGCGTGATGAACGTGTAGTGCTTGTAGGGAATCTCGCCCCACACCTTGGCGACCTGCTCGCAGGTCGCCCTCATGTCACGGTCAATCCGACCCCAGTTCACGCTCGATGGAGCCCGCCACACGACGTGGCGATGCGTCGTGCCGCGCAGCTTGAACCGGCGGACCTCGTAGTCCGCAGGCGGTCCCAATTCCATGGGGCAATCCATGAGGTGGTCGAGCGAGTCTGCGACCTCCAAGTCGCCACGAAGTGCGCCGGTCTCCAGGCCGCTCCAAAGACGCCACCCGCGCGGGGCGAGCAGCTCCACCTTGTGGGGCAGGCCACGGCTGTGCGCGTCGTAGAGCAGGAGCGTCGCGGGGAACAAGTGCGCGTGGTCTGCCGTGACGTGGCTGGTATCGACGGTGAGTTCGCGGCCGTAAACGTCGAACGTGACCTCGATCGCGCGTCCGTCGGCGTCGTGGATGACCCATTCGTCCTTTCCAGGCTGCGTGACCTTCATCTTCTTGCCTGCGACGCGAGCCGTCAGGTCCTGGACGTGGCGACCGAAATCGCGGATCTTGTACGACCCCGGCACCCACGCCGGCATGCGCAAACTGCGGTCGCGCCCGGGCACGGCCGGGAAGCGCTGAGTGACGCGCACGAGGTGCGTCTCGGGGTTGCGCACGTCGAAGCGGACGTGGACGAGAGGCTTTCCGGTGGATGTTGGCACGTGGGGCAGCAGGGCGCATGATTATTCAGGCAGTCGGTCGCGCCATGCCTTGCGCCTTCCATCCACCGATGACACCGATTCCCACCGATGAGGTTGCAACCGCATCGGTGTCATCGGTGAAATCGGTGGATCGGCCGTGGCAGTCGAGACGGCATTAGCGTCATCGGCGGCCCAATCCGTCCCTCAATCGAGGCGGTGAATCCGTTCGCAGCGCGGGCACTTGAGGCGGATGGGGCGGGTCTTGGGGGCGAGTACCATGAGGCCGCAGCCGCCGCATTTCCCCAGGGTCGACCCGGGGCCAGCCTTCGGGTTGCGGCCGGCGGCTTTTGCCAGAAGGAGCGGCGGTTCGGCTGCCACGCGCGGGACCACCGGGGGCGCAAGTTCGTGCGGTTCGCTTGTCGCCGCTGCAGCCGACCGTTGCAGTGCTGCCTTGGCTTGGCCGCGCGTCATTCCGGACGGAGACCGGCGGCCGGGCCAACCTTTCGTGTCCTCGACTTGCTGCTGAGCGCGGGCGAGGGCGCGTTCGTGCGGCGTAGGCTGCGCCGGCTCCGGCTCGACCTCGGCGATTGGCGCGTCGGGGAAGTCGAACTCTGGATTGGATTCTGCACCGGCCTCGTCGGTGATTTCGAGCATGGTCTGCGGGGGCTCGACGCGTGCAGCCCGAGTTCCCGACCGACTTTGGCCAAGTGGATGGATTCCGGTGAGGACCACGGCGAGAAGCGCTGCGCTGCCCGCTAGGGGGAGAACGACGCCGAGCCACTCGACGAAATCGTCGGGTCCGAATGCCTGGATGACCATGGCGAGGCCGAGGACGCCGAGCCCAAAGAACACCAAGGCAAGAATTTGGTATCCCGCGCGACCGATTCCGTCATGCATATTCATGGGCGAGCGACCGAGTGCGCGCTACTTGAACGAAATGGGTAACGGCGCAGAGGAACGCCTTCAGGTCAAGACGGCAGGCACAGTGTGGGAAGCTTGGGATTTCACAGAAATCCACAGAATTTTTGACCTCGACGCTCCGGGTAACATGCCGGTCACGCGGAGAACGCGGAAACCTGCGGAGTCGAATTCCGCGTGGTTCCGCGCCTTCCGCGTGAAGGCCGAAGCGGGCTGAGGCAACAGTTCTGTGGATTTCTGTGCAATCCCAGGCCTCCCGTTCCCGCACGAGCGGCACGTGCCTGCGACGCGCCCGCCTGCGGGCGGCCGCGTCACGACTTGCGCGGCTTGAGGCTCTCGATGTCGATGCGGAACGATTGGCTTGCCGCGTCGACGGACCCTTCCTTCATGCCGCGGATCGACACTTCGGCGGCAGCGCGCACGACGTCTTCGAGCTTCTTCTTGCTGCCGGCCTTCATGCCTTCGGACAAGCAATGTTCGGCTTGGCTGGCTTCCTTGCCGAGGGCGATCCCATTGCGGTCCGTCGCGTTGCCATCGACGTCACAGTGGTAGACTGCCGGGATGGAGCCGTGATTGTCGTAGCCGGCGACGATGATGCCGACGCCGAGCGGGCGGCGGTAGCTCATGCCGAGTTCGTGCAGGTAGTCGCTGAGGGCCAGCGAGACTTCCTTGGGGGAAATCTCGGAGCCGAGGACGAACTTATGGTTGACGGCCATGTCGCGCAGCATCTGGCGGACCTGGTTCGTATCTCCGCCGTGCCCAGTGACGAGGACGACGCAGTCCTTTGAGACGCGGACGATCTTGTCAGCACCAGTGTAAAGCGGGTTTCCGTCGCGGTTCACGGTGGCGACGACGACTTGCTTGTCGTCCTTGGCGGCAATGATTGGCAAGCCCATCCCGAGCGTAATTCGGGCGTACTTGATGGCGGGGATACTGCCCGTCTCGTCGAAGTGGAGGTAGGCAGTGTCGACGGTGGGCTTCATCTTAGGCCTCCTTGAGGTCTTCCGTGACTTCTTGGCTGAAGGTGTACGTCTTCAATTCGTATTCGCCGACGTTGGGGAGCGTGTAGACGATGAGGCCGTTCCCGGATGCGACGTCACGCTGAGTGGCCGCGCGGACCGCTCGCTTGGCGAGTTCGGCTGCGTCCTTGAGGCTCTTGACCTTCGACCAATCCGCGGATTCCAGCACGCCGATGGCGGGACCCGTCCCTGAGCCCGTGACGGTGTAGTCCTTCTTCGGGATGAGCGAGCCGTCGCCGCCGACGTCCCACAAATGCGTGCCGTCGCGGCCGCGCGTGGCGAGGATGAATTGGCCGTAGATGCCGCCGGCGCGTTGAATGGAGTGCGCCGCCAGTTTTGCAAGTTCTTGCGGCGAGAGGGGCCAGCCACGGCGCGACTTCGTGTATTCCAGGTTAAGCCGCAGCATGTGCGCGTAGGACTGGGCTTGGGAAACGGAGCCGGCAATTGTGAGGGCAGAGTCGCCGTCGAGGGGCTCGATTTTCACGACGTCCTTGTCTGCGACGTAGTAGCCCATGGTCGCCCGGCGGTCCGTCGCGAGGATGATTCCCTCGGCCGTTTTGATGCCCACTGTGGTCGTCATCGAGCCCGGGCATTGTCAGCGCTCGTATTAATCGCGCATGGTCCGGGACATCGGAGTGGCTTCCCGATTTCGGAGCAGACATGACTCGTGATGCAGGCGGCTCGTTGGTCAGGCGGCTAGCGCGTCAAGCGGTGCGACGGCGACGGGCGACGGCCAAGGCAACCACGCGATGGGCAAGCAACGCTGGCAGACCGGGTCCCGCGATTCCCTTCTTCGGTTCCGCCTTGTTGGCGACGTCGCCGGCGTCGGGGGCGTTGAGGTCGGCGCCGGCTGAGAACGTAACCCAGGAGACTTGCTCGCCCGGGAGGCACAGAACTCCGACCGGTCAGAACGTGAACCGCGTCTGTGCGCCCCGCCCGGGAACGGTGGCTGCGGGCGCCGCTGGAAGAGCCGGCGATTGGACTGCCGTGGCCGGCGCCGGAACCGGAACCGCGTCCGCCGCGCGCGGGGCTGCGGCGAGCGTCGGCGCGACGCGTGCGACTCCAATCTGCGCCGCCACCGTCGCGTCGAGCAGCGCCAAGAAACTAGCCTCGGCCTCGCGTGGAATCGTCGCCCCCGCCGCGCCCTTGTGGCCGCCTCCCTGCCCGCCGAAGGCAGCCGCGGCGTCCCGCATAGCGACAGAGAGGTCGATGCCGCGCGCCTGCAATTCATTCGGTGCTCTTGCCGAGGCCTTGCTTCGGCCATCATCCGTCCAGGCCAGGCCGACCATGACGAGGTCGCGGCGCAGGCCGAGGCCGTCGAGCGCCATGCCACACACGATGCCGACGACGGTGTCACGCACTTGGTCACGCAGGTGGACGTGCTGAATGGCTAGGCGCTCAGTGACCCGCTGCCTCGCAAGCACGTCCAACGCGTTTGCGAGGTGCTTGCGGTGGTCGAGCAGGAGGTCGAGGGCTTCCGCGTACCCGAGGGCGCGGTCGCCCATAGCGACGGCCAGGCCGACTTCGGCGCGACCGTAGCGCGCTGTGCTGTTGAGGAGCGTGCCGAATTCTTGCAGCTCCCGCGTCGGCGACCCCGTTGGCTCGCCGGTGATGCGCACGACTTGCCGCCACAGGCGGTCGACTTCCGGCGCCAAGCCGCTATCGAGGAGGCGGGAGACGATGAGGCTGCGAACTGTTCTCCGTTCGTCGCGGCTCAGCCGGCTCCACGTCCGTTCGCCTTCGTCGTCCGTCAGGGGGATGCCTAGTTGCAAGAACATCTGCTCGACGCCGCGCCGGTCCCGGCTCAGCCCAGGTACTGCGGGTTCACTTGCGAGGCTGAGGTACTTGCGAAGCGGGCGCGTCTCCGGGCCAAAAAAGCCCAGGTCCATCTCGGTTTCAAGCAATCCTGCTGCAACGCCGTGGCACAACAATGCATCGTTAGTTCCGTGGAACTTGCGCTGCTTGCGGTCCTGCAGGTCCGCTGCGGCGCCGACGAGGGCCAAGGGAAGGAGAGGTAGGTTTGCGTTGTCGAGGGAGGCGGCCACGAGATATGCGCAGCCAGCCCCTGAGACCGTCTCGCCATCGCCTCCGTCGAGGAGGGGGTTGACATGGGCGAAGGATTCCTCGTTGCCGTCGCGCACGAGCTGGTGGTGGTCGCAGACGAGGCGCGGCGTGGCGGGGAAGTGCATGTACGCGGTCGAGCCGAGGTCGCAGAACCACAGCGCCTGCGGTTTGGATTCGTCAATCTTGGCGATGTGGACGGCATCCAGCGACTTGACGGGGAACATCAATCGCGGGATGCCGGCGCGGTCGAGGGCCGATGCCGCGATGGCCGCCGAGGAGACTCCGTCGGCGTCGATGTGGTGGACAACCGTGACTGTCTGGCCGGCGGATTTTTGGGTCCGGAGCCATGTCGCCCCCGCTTCCGCCCGGCGCCGCAACGCGGGGTCCAGGTCGGGGGGGAGGGCGGGCACGGTAGTGCCCAGGAGGTTAGGCATCGTAGACGTTCCTGCGGTGGCCGACCTGCGTCACCCAAATGGTCGTGGTCGGAGGGTCAATCCGCCCAATCACCCGGTAAGTCCCCACCCGCAGCTTCCACTCGGGTCGGCCTTGCAAACGCTCGAAGAAACGATAAGGGTCAGAGGCGACCAGAATGAGCTTGCGCATGACGCGCGAACGAACGTCCGGAGGCAAATCATGAAGCTGCTGCTCCGCCGGCGGCGTCAGCGAAACCTGCCACTTCACAGGCCGTGTTCCGCCATGTATTGTTGGAGCGTCTTGCCGCGCCCCGCCCGGATGTGTTCCCGCGCTTCATCCAGTTGCTTCACGACCTCGGGACGCAGCGCCAAGCCGGCGTCTTCGTCGAACCCATTCAATGCCCGCTGGATCACGGCCTCGTAGGTTTCCCGGGGATGCAACTTGTGTTTGGCAAGCCGACGCTTCAACTTCTCGGAAACCTGGATGGTTGTGGGCATCTGTAGAAGGCTATAGTGTGCCATAGTCATAGGCCTGACGGTCAGAGTGGTGGCCGGAACTTGGCCTTAGCCGGGGGTGGAGTGAAATCGCGCACTCGTTGGCCTGGCATGATTTCTCCTCCTGGCGGCGTGGGGCCTGCCTTTTTGATGCGGCCTCCCTTGGGCACACCGCCAATGACCGTGTCCCAACCCAGCACAGCAACGAATTCGTTGACTCCGGCCGCCAGCTCCGGCATGGACCCCGTGCTCGCGAAAATGCTGGACCTGAAGTTCTTCCATGCGAACGGGTACAAGCGGCGCATCTGCCCCACGTGCAAGGATCCGTTCTGGACGACGGATGAATCGCGCACTCTCTGCGGCGACTCTAACTGCGTCGAGTACGACTTCCTCGGCAACCCCCTCACGAAAAAACCGCTGTCCCTCGCCGAAATGCGGGAGGCCTTCCTCTCGTTCTTCGAACGCAAGGGCCACAAACGGGTCCCCCGCAACCCCGTCGTCGCTCGCTGGCGGGACGACATCTACCTCAACATCGCCTCCATCGCGAACTTCCAACCGCACACGACCTCCGGTGAAGTCCCGCCGCCCGCGAACCCGCTCGTCGTGTCGCAGCCCTGCATCCGCCTCAACGACTTGGCCAACATCGGACGCTCTGGTCGCCACTTCTCCTGCTTTGAGATGATGGGGCACCACGCCTTCAATTCGAAAGCCTGGGGCGAGAAGTATTGGACCGAGGAATGCGTCGCGTACGGCGTCGAGTTCCTCACGAAGATCCTCGGCCTCGACGGCAAGCGCATCACGTTCAAGGAAGGGACATGGAACGGCGGCGGCAATGCCGGCCCATGCGTCGAGGTCTTCGCGGGGGGCCTCGAGGTCGCCACTCTGGTCTTCATGTGCTTGGAGGAGTCGGACAAACCCGACGCGACGTTCGTCATCAAGGGCGAAAAGTATCGCATGATGGACTTGCGCATCATCGACACGGGTTGGGGGCTTGAGCGGCTCGCGTGGGCTAGCACGGGGACTCCGACGGCGTACGACACCGTTTTCCCAGAAGCCATTGCGCAGGTGAAGCGGCTTGCCACCAAACCCATCCGCGATGACCCCGAGGCGCGCCGAATCATCACGGAGCACGCCCGCGTGCAAGGCATCCTCAACCTCGACATTGGCCAGAAGCTCGATGGCTTGCGCGGCGAAGTCGTGAAGCGGCTGGCGAGCCACGGCATCACGACGACGGTCGCCGAACTCAACGAAGTCATGGCGCCCGTCGAATCGATGTACGGCTTATGCGACCACTTGCGCTGCATCTCCTTCATGGTCGGGGACGGCATCGTCCCGTCGAACGTCAAGGCCGGCTACCTCATGCGCCTCGTCATCCGACGCGCCCTCCGCTTCATGGAAGTGCTGGGGATCCAGGCCAGCCTATCCGAACTCGTCACCGGCAACATGGCGCGGATGCTACGAGAATTCCCTGAGTTCAAGGCCGCCATCCCCCGTGCGAAGGAAATGATGGACCTGGAGACCCAACGGTACCACGAATCCCGCGACAAGGGACTGCGCCTCGTCGAGCGTACGCTGCAAAAGAAGAAGACACTCACGACGGAGGACCTCGTCGAGCTGTACGACTCGCATGGGCTAGGCCCCAACACCGTCGCGGAGGCGGCCGCGCAGATGGGCATCGTGGTCCACGTCCCCGACGATTTTGACATGGTCGTCGCGGCTCGCCACAGCAAGGAGAAGAAGGGCAAGGAGAAAGGGCTAGGCCTCACGGTCCCGGCCACGGAGCTTCTGTACTACAACGAGCAAGGCAAGCGCACGTTCACGGCCAAAGTCCTGTGGTCGGGTCAAGTCGATGGAAAACCCGCCGTCGTCCTCGACAAGACCTGCTTCTTCGCAGAGACGGGAGGCCAACCTGGCGACCAAGGACTCCTCCGCCTCGTCGACGACTCCATCATCAAGGTCCTGACCACGACCAAGGACGGCCAACACGCGGTGCACCACACAAGCGGCCCAATCGCCGTCAACGCCACCGTCCACGGCGAGGTCGACTGGGAGCTGCGGATGGATCACACCCGCAGCCACACGGCGACGCACATCATGAACGCCTCCGTCCGCCAGGTCCTCGGCAACCACTCATGGCAGGCCGGGACGCAGAAGTCCCGCGATTGCGCTCGAGTCGACATGACCCACTACCGCAGGCCAACTCGCGAGGAACTGCATGCCATCGAGAGGCTGGCGAACCAAATCGTCCTTGACGGTCGCAAGGTCAGCCGCACTTGGTTCAAGCGCGAGGAAGCCGAAGCCAAGTGGGGCATGGCTCTCCTGCAGGGCGGCATTCCGAAGGGCCGCGATGTGCGCGTCGTCATGGTGCACGGCCCCGGCGTGGTGCCCGTCGGCGATGACAAGCAGTTCTTCGACGTCGAATACTGCGGCGGCACACATTGCGAGATGACGGCCGAGGTCGGCCCCATCAAATTGTGGCGCACCGAACGCATCCAGGATGGCGTCGAGCGCTTCGAGTATTCGGCCGGCCCCTACGCGGTCTCAAGGTGGCAGGAGACTGACGAGGTTCTGCGCGTGGCGGCCGCCGAGATGGAAGTCGCCTCCGCCGAGGTCCCGAACGCCGCGAAGCGATTCTTCGGCGAATGGAAGGAGCAACGCAAGCAGTTGGAGACGCTCAACCAACGCCTAGCAGAACTGGAATCCAAGGCCGCCTCCGCCGGGGCGGAACAAGTCAACGGCGTCAAACTCATCGTCAACATCCTGCCCGGCGCAACCCTCGGCCAGACGGCGAAGGAATTGGTCGCGCAACCCAAGACGGTCGTGCTGCTGGGTTCCACGGATGGCGCCCCCCGGCTGCTCTTTGCTCGCAGCGCCGATGTTTCCACGGATGTGGGGGCGCTGTTGCGGGAGGTCATCCCAATGATTGGCGGACGCGGTGGAGGCAAGCCAGACTTCGCACAAGGCGGTGGTCAGGACGCGTCCAAAGTCAAGGAATGCCTCGCAACTGCCAAGGAACGAGTCGCACAATCCCTCGCCTAGGGCGCCGACTCAGGCCTTGGCTTCGACCGCGATGAGTGCGTAGTCGACGACGCGCTCCACGGCCAGAGCGAAGGAATCGAAGTCGATGGGCTTCTGCACGTAATCGAGGACGCCCAACTGCTCGCATACGGCAATCTCCTCGGGGAGGCTGCTGGAACTGAAGATGACGACCGGCAAATCCTTGCGCTTCGGGTGGGCGCGCATCCGGCGCAGGGCCTCGATGCCACCGAGGCGCGCCATCTTGAGGTCGAGCACGACGAGGCGCGGCGTGCCTTTCGCGAGCTCCTGCAGCAGAACGAGGCCATCCTCGACGAACGCGACACGCGGGGCTCCAGGGATGTCTTGCAGGGCCGCGTGGATGAGTCGGCGGTCTTGGGAATTGTCTTCGGCCCAAAGGATGTCTGGCATGTGCTACGCCTCCGCAGCGCTCCCAATGAACCACGTCTGCTGGAAAGCCCTTTCGGGGCAATCGAGCGGATTTCCAAGACCTGTCTTGGTGGCGCGTCCGGCGAGCGCCGTCGCGCGGGCGGCGTAACAGGGGAAAATCAACCAGCTTTGGTGGCCGAAAGCGGCCTGGTCTAGGCACGGTTAGGCGGGTGATTTCTGGCGTCCTTGATTCCGCGGCTCGCACGGCGCCGCGCTAGTTCCACGGATCGAATTGGTCAAGCCAATCGTAGCCGTCGCGGCGGTGTTGGATGCGCCAAACGTACGTGGCAATGGAGCGAGGTGTGTAGACGATTCGGTAGTCGCCGACCCTGGCGCGAAAGAAGCGCACCTCCGTCCGCCCCCGCAGGAGCTTGAAGTCGAGCTTCGGGTGGCGGGCATCTTCTTCCAGGAGGCGAAGCGCCGCCCGGATTGCCTTCCGGGGGCCCGGGGCGACCGTTGCAAGGTAGGCCCGCGTGCCTTGCCCGTATCTTAGCGCCAAACGGAATCACGCTGCAAATCGATTTCTTCCCAAGGGTAAGCTGGATCCTGGATGGCTGCCTCGAAGGATGCGAAGAACCGTTCCGCCTCGACGAGGTCCATCAGGCGAGTGACCGCCTCGGAGTAGGAGATGCCCCCGCCGCAGTACGCCTTGAGGCGGTCGCGCACCTTCGGGTCCAGGTTGATTGTGGTCGTCGGTCCCATAGTATGCATGAGTTGCATGGAATCACTGGTTAAGGCCATTGTGGCCTGGGAGACATGGACTAGAACGGCCAAATGTCGTTGCGCGAGGTCGGTGAAACCATTTCGAAGGCGCGCGAAACGGACCGCGCCACCGCGCGACGACGGGCCGCGGAATCCGCGGAATCACGGGAAGCGGTTTCCTTGGTTTCCCTGATTCCGCGGCTCGGCCTGTGCTATGCCAATCAATTGCACAACGTCCCTCGCAAGTCTCAAGTATGTCGCAAACCCACGTCCATGCAATGGTCAAGGAACGCCGCCATGTCATCCTCACTCCGGTCGAGGATGGCTGGTGGATGGCCGAAGTCCCCAGCCTCCCCGGCTGCGTCACCCAAGGTGCGTCGAAGAAGGAAGCCCTTGAGAACGTGAAGGAAGCAATCGAGGGCATCATCGCCTCCATGCGCCAGCATGGTGAAGACGTTCCGCGGGACCTCCCCATCGAAAGCGCAGTCGTCGTGGTTTGATGCGCCTCTCGCAGGTGTCGGGGCGTGATGCCTCGAAGGCGCTGCAACGCCTCGGCTTCGTCATCGATCATCAGACCGGAAGTCATTTGATTCTTTACCGCGCGAATCCACGCGGGCGCGCTTCGGTCCCCCAGCACGACGCCATCAAAGTCGGTACGTTACTCGGAATCCTTCGAGAGGCCGGAGTGTCGCGCGACGAATTCCAGCGCGCCCCGCGCTAGCCTCACGCCTTCAATTTCCTCTGCCAGTTCTTCCTGAACTTCGCAAGCTTCGGCGCGATGACCGCGCGACAGTATCCCTGACCAGGGTTGCTGCGGTAGTAGTCCTGGTGGTACTCCTCGCCGGCGTAGAACTTCGTGAGAGGCTCCACTTGCGTCACGATGGGGTCGGGGAACACGTCATCCTTCGTCAGCTCAGCGATGATGGCTTCGGCCGCCTTCTGCTGCTCCGGGGAGTGGGTGAAGATGACGCTGCGGTACTGGCTCCCGACGTCGGAGCCTTGCTGGTCGAGGGTTGTGGGGTCATGCACTGTGAAGAAGACCTCGAGAATCTCGCGATACGAAACGGCGTCGGGGTCGAACGTGAGTTGCACGACTTCGGCGTGTCCGGTGTCCCCGCCGCAGACGGATTCGTAGTCGGGGTCCTCCATCTCGCCCCCCGCGTAGCCGGACACGACGGAATCGACGCCCTGGATTTGTTGGTACACGGCCTCGATGCACCAGAAGCAGCCGCCGCCCAAAGTCGCCATTTCGCGCTTTGCCATGGAGTCCCGTGAAGTCCGGGGGACTTTAAGGCGACCGCGGCCAGCGACGCAGCACGACGTGTCGTGGTGCCACGGATTCCACCATGTACTTCACGGGGCCGTGTCCGCCCTTCGACCCGGGCACGAGGCCGCCATCGAAACGTTGCGGCCACCATTTGTCCCCGGCCACAAGCGATCATGATGCGCAGCTAGGTCACGTAGGAGGCGCTCCGCCTCGTCGCCGGATGCGGGGAGAACGCGGTGGTGGACGTTGTGCACGTGCGTCATTCGTTAGGGCCTCCCGCCTTCACGCCCACCCGCTTCACGCGGAGAACGCGGAAGCCCGCGGAACGACGGGAGCTGGGTCGCGTTGCCTTCCCCAGCGGGCCGCGGAAACCAGGAATCAGGGGAACCATGTTTCCTCTGGTTCCGCGGATTCCGCGGCTCGCCAGTTGGGAGCCCGGCGTCAGCGGTCGTCGTGGGTTCCGCGCTTTCCGCGCGCTCCGCGTGTCGGCCGGCAGGAGCCACCGCTGCGCCACCAGGCCTTGCGCCTACGGCCTTCTTCCTGCGCGCCGCCCCACGCCCGCCCGAATTGCGCCCGCTCCGAGGAGCGTACGGCGTCTTGAACCGGCCAGCATCGGCGTCGCCACGCACTGGAAGGCCGAGGGCTTTGCGGGCGGCCTTCTCGTCGGCGCGCTCCTTCCCGGAACGGGCGGAACTCACGTCGGCTCCTCCTGCGGAGCGGTTGGTCGGTCGCGGGTTGGCTTGCTCAGACGCGCCGCCCTATTTCCGGGTGGTTCCGGTTCGAGCCGCATCGGCATCCACGCGCAGCGGGCCGTGTCGGCGGCGGCCCACGCGAAGACGGCGAAGCGCGCGAGGACGGCGACGGCGACCGGCGTGAAGAGCGCGCCTTCCGTCGTCGTGGGTGAGACCGCGAAGTACGTGAACAGCGTCACGAACACGGCCACGTCGGCTGCCACGAGGGCGGCGCGCTGCAGGACCGTGCGTCCCACGAGGATGAACAGCGGAACGGCCCACAAGGTGTACTGCACGCTGAAGACCTTGTTGAAGGCAAGGAACGCGAAGACGGGGATGGCGGCGGCCCAGACGGGATCGAGGCGGTCGCGCCATGCCGCCCACGCGGAGAACGCAAGGGCCGCCAGGACTGGAATCGGACTCAGTAGACCAGTCGCGGTGTCGCTGCCGAGCCATTCCAAGAACCGGGCGTCAAACGCGCGGCCGAGGTGGCCGAGGACGTACCAGATGGACTCGAAGTTGGCGCCGCGCTCGAGCTGGAACTTGTAGCCTTGCCACAGCAGATGGGGGTCGCCCATGATGAACGGCAGGTGGACGACTAGGACGGTGACGAAGAACGCGGCGCCGAAAGCCCACGGCCGCCAGGATTTCCAGGTGTGCACGCGGGCAATCGCCATGCCGAGTGCGGGCGCGAGGAGGGCGGGGAACAGTTTCGCGCATGCACCCAGTCCCAGGAGGACTCCAACCCACGTCGTGGCGCCCTTGCGGAAGGCCCAGATTGCGGCGACGGCGAAGGCCACGGCGAGCATGTCCCAATTGTACGTGGCGTAGAGCATTATTGCGGGTGCGGCGGCCCAGTACAGCACCTTGCGGCGGGGGAGGATGTGCGCGAGCAGCAGCGTGATGGCGATGGCGAGTGCACCCATGACGACGGCGGTGAGCGTGATGTAGGCCGCCTTCCCGTGCGTGGCTTCCGCGACGACGTGCATCATGACGCCGGTCAGGACTGGGTACTCGTTGAATTCGTCGAGGTAGGGCCACTTCCCGTCGGATGCGCCCCGGGTATCGTAGAGCGCCTGCACGTCGCTGTAGCAGTAGTGGTTGAACGGATACCCCGCGTCCCACGAGTGGTCGATGCAGGGCTGCTTGATGCTCCACGCGATGAGCAGCGTGACGAGCGTGACGCCGACGAGCGCCCACATGCGCCAGTCGCGCCACCAACGGGTGGTGCGGGTTGACCCTTGCTCGACGGCCGCCACGAAGCGGCATGGAGCGCTAGACATAAGAGCAGGGAGTGCGCGCGGCGGGCTCCGGCGGCGAAAGTCCTTCAACTCCAAGCACCCAATCAGGGGCAATGGTTGACCCAATCGTCCGCGACGCGTACCGGGGCAAGCCGCCTTGGGACATCGGACGGGCGCAACCGGCCTTCGTGGAACTGGCAAATGCCGGCCTCGTCACCGGATCCGTCTTGGACGTGGGGTGCGGCACCGGGGAAAACGCGCTCGAGATGGCCGAACGCGGGCATGAGGCATGGGGCATCGACATCGTGGAGCGCGCCATCGACCAGGCCCGCGCCAAAGCCAAGCTACGCAGCCTCGCCGTGCACTTCGAAGTGCAGGACGCCCTCGACCTTGCCGGCATGGGGCATACGTGGGACACCATTATCGACTGCGGCCTCTTCCATACGTTCTCCGACCCCGAGCGGGAACTCTACGAACGGCAACTTCGCGCCGTGCTTCGACCTGGAGGAATGCTGCACATCCTCGCCATGAGCGACCAAGAGGACCGTTCATGGGGTGGACCGCGACGCATCACGCAACAGGAAATCCTCGAGACCTTCTCCGACGGTTGGCGCGTCGACGACATCCAAGAGGCCCGCTTCGTCGTCCTGCCACAATTCCGTATCAAGGGCCATGCCTGGCTCTCCACCATCGTGCGCGAGGACAGCACCCCGGCGAAGAAGAAGCGCGCCGCCCGCGCCAACCCGCCCCGCAAGAAGTCGAAGGAAGTACCAAAGCCCTTGCCGATGGTCACGGCCGGCGGCGCCACGGTCGAAGTCACACGGTGAGGCTCGGTCGGGTTTGGCGCGGACGGCGCCGCGTCGCTTGACCCCGTCGCCCCTCCTGATGGCCGTCGGGCGGCCGGCCGTCGGCCTCATAAGGGTGCAAAGGTGATGCCTGGATGGTCTGGTCCGTCCTGGGAGGGGCGGGTCGGCCCTTTGGAGGAATCGACGTGCCCATCCGAGCTTGCCCTGATTGTGGTTCTGACCGCCTGACGCCCCCGAAGGGCGCGACTTCGTACGAATGCGTCGATTGCGCATGGCGTGGAGCGCCCAACGAGTTTGCGTCGTGGTCAAAGTGGCAGGAGTTCCGCTCCGCCGTGAAGGCGCCTGTCTCGCGCCAGTTGCTCGCTTAATGAAGGGCGACATCCGAGCTTGCCAACGTTGCGGTGGCGACGACCTCGGCATGCCCGGCATCCGCGACGGCGCCGTCGTCGGCTACGGGCAGGAACTGGCGAGCTTCACTTGCCGCCGCTGCGAACTGACCGCGGTGCCGTTCATCTTCGACGACGAGGCCGCGCGGCTGGCGTTCGAGGCCGAGCAGGCCAAGCACCCGTCGAAGGATTGGCCGGCCTCGGGCTGGCCATCCATCAAGCCGTTCAACAAGCCGTGACGGCCTCGCCGTGGTTTTATCGTCCCCGGCCTTGGAACGCGTCGTGGGCGTGGCCGCGGACGAGGTGCCTGGACCGGCAGGTTGGCCCCCCGCGGCGCCAGCGATCCTCTTGGCTGGCGCCGCGTTCTCGCTGGCCATCTTCTTCAACTTCGGTTACCAGGCGGGAGGCAGCTTCGCCTTCGCGGGCCTGGGGGTCGCGGCCTTGGTCGCCGGCGTCATCGTGCAGCAGCGTTCGCCGCTCCAGCACGGGCCCTTGGCCGGAGCCCTCCTGGCCTGGTTTGCCGTGGTGACGGCCCTTGCCGCCTCGGACGAGCCGTGGAGCATGTTCGTCCACTTCGCCCCGCACGCCTGGCAGCCGGCCTGGGCCCGCGTGCTGTTCATCGTCGCCTTGGGCCTCGTCGCCGCCGGAACCGTGCGCGACCCACGATGGGCCTCCGTCGTCCGCCTTGCCATCCTCGGCGTCGCGTTCCTGCTTGCGGCCACCTGGACCATCGACCAAAGCCCCACCCCTGGCATCGACGTCTGGCACATGCACACCGAGGCGGCCCAGCGCCTCCTGCACGGGCACAACCCGTACAGCCTGGCCTTCGCCAACCCCTACGGGCCCGGCGTCATCGACTTCTATGCCTACCCGCCCGTGACGCTCCTCGTCCAGACGGCATCCTACGTGGTCCTGGGCGACGTGCGTTACGCCTCCGTGGGCGGCATCCTCGTCGCGGCCGGATGCGCCCGCCTTCTCGCGCGCCAGGCCGGCCTGCCCCGCTTCGCCGCGGACGCGGCGGCCGCGATCCTGCTGCTCCAGGGCCGTCCGTTCTACATGGTCGAGCAAGGGTGGACCGAACCCGTCGTCGCCGGGCTCGCGGGCCTTGCCGCCTTGGCGTGGGCCCGCCGGTCGCAGACAGGTCCCGTCGCCGTGGCCCTTGCGCTGGCCTCCAAGCAGTTCCTCTGGGTGTACCTCCCGGCGCTTGCCTTCGCCCGTCTCACGGGCCGCGAACTGGCCCGCGCGACGCTCGTGCTCGCCGCGGTGTTCCTGCCCTTCTTCCTGTGGGGACCGGCCGCTTTCTGGCGCGGTGTGGTCATCAGCCACTTCGACGGCAGCGCCGTGAACATCGCCTATCCCGACGTGCAGCCCGGCGACCCGTGGCCCAACTCGGACACCGTCGCCGTCAACCTGCTGCAGTACCACGTCGACTGGCAGTGGCCGCTCTGGGTCGGCATCGCGCTGTGGTTGGCCACCGCCGCCGCCTTCGTCGGGGCGCGCCAGCGCGACGTCGGCACCCTCTTCGTCACGGCGGCGGCCGGTGTGGCCTGCGCCGGGTACTTCGGGTCCGCCTTCCACCCCAACTACATCTGGCTCGTGCCCGTCTTGGGCCTCTTGGGCGTCCTGGCCCATCGCGCCCGGCAGGACGCGCCGGCGCCGACGGCCGGCCCTGAGACGTTCGCCATCGAGCCGCCGGTCGCCTGACGCCCGCCCCGCAAGCCGGAACCGGCCTATTTCGCGACCGGCAGCGACGCCGTCTTGCCCGACTTCCCCGTGATCTTGTGCCACACGATGGCGACTGGGTCGAAGCGGTCGGACACGATGCGCTCCTTGAGCGGGATGATGGCGTTGTCCGTGATGGTGATGTGCTCCGGGCAGACCTCGGTGCAGCACTTCGTGATGTTGCACAGCCCGATGCCGCCCTCGCGCCACGTGTCATCGAGGCGGTCGGCCCCGTCCTTTGGGTGCATCTCGAGGCTTGCGATGCGGACCATGAAACGCGGGCCCGAAACTATTAGAGGGCGGCTGAAGCCTCTTCGATTCGTGCGCGGCCCGGGGAAAGCGGCGGGGATTTTGCTGGCCGCCGTGGCTATTTCGGGATGCTTTGCAGGTGGCCCCGGTGATAACCGTGAGGGCAATGCGGTGGCGGCCGCCTGGCAGCTCGACTGCTCGGTCGGCGCGAGTGGTTTCCAACCCTGGCTGCAACCTTGCGTCGCGCGCGTCTCGACGACGGCCGGTTCCAAGACCGAGCAGTGGGTGGCCATCAACCCGCTTGATCCATTGAACGTCGTAGTGGGCTCCAAAGACCTCAATCCAGAATCGAGCCCGGGATGCGTTTGGAACGGCGTGTCCGTCACGAAGGACGGCGGCAAGTCGTGGACGGAAACGGTCATCGGAGGCAGATACGTCGATCGGGAGCCGACGTCCATCTACTACGGCTATCAGTGCAATACCGATCCGCGCTTCGAATTCGGTTTCGACGGACTCCTCCACTACAGCGTGGAGATATACACGCTGAACCGCGATGTGTATGACTTGTCGACGCAAGAAGGACTTCCGAAGGCCTTTAGTCGAATCGTCTTGGCCACAAGCAGCGATGGTGGCCTGACCTGGCCTCAGGCCATCGTGTGGAGCGCTGCAGGATTCGATGATTATGGACGAATGGCCGTGTCTCCGTTGACCGGCTCGATCTTCGAAGCCGTCGGGGACATCGGCACCGGGATGACGTGCCATATCCTATCGTCGCGTGACCACGGCCAGACCGCGGCTCCTCCCCTCAAGATCACGCCGACATCGACACCAGCGGATTCACGGTGCCGCGATATCCAAGTCTCACCCGAGGGCGTGCTCGTTGTGGTGTTCCAGGGGCCGCAGTTGATTTTTGGCTTGCTCGACGAAAGCAGCATCGAGGTCGTCCCCTACAGGATCTTCATGCGCAGTGACGACGACGGCCTCACGTTCCGTGAAGTCGGCGGGTTCAACGCAGCAGCCACCACGCCCAACCCCTCCGAGAACGACATTGACGAGCCATGCATCGACGACATGGTGTATGACCATTCAGATGGGCCCCACCGCGGTAGGCTCTACTTGATTGACTGCTGGTCCGCCACAGGCGATTCCGACGTGTATCTCAGATGGAGCGACGATGATGGCTCGACTTGGACCGAGCCTGTGCTCGTTCACAGTCCGTCCGAGCATGACCAGTTCCTCGCGAACGTGGCGGTCGCCGGCGACGGATCCGTCCACGTGTTCTACATGGACAAGCGTTGGGACGAAGAGAACCGGCTCACAGGCGTGACCCACGCTTGGAGCCTTGATGGGGGCGCCGCTTGGGTGGAGGAGCAAGTGACGGGCCTCCTCTCCGACCCCGACTTGGGCCGGCACCAAGATGGGTACGCCTTCTGGGGCGACTACATGGGGGTCGCTGCGTGGGGCGACCACGTCTGGGCCGCCTTTCCGGACACGAGCCTGGGAAGTGAATCGGTCTCGGCCGTCGCGCACGCGTCGTTGCGGTAGCCATCTGCTTGACCACGCCCCCGCCGTCGGCGGACTGCGGTAAGCCATGTGGCGGCGGATAAGAAAACGTAGCTCGTCTTCCTACTTCGCCATCGGCAGTTTCGCGACCTTGCCGCTCTTGCCGGTGACCTTCTTCCAAATCATGCCGATTGGGTCGAACCTCTCGCCCGCGATGCGCTCCTTGAGCGGGATGATGGCATTGTCCGTGATGGTGATGTGCTCGGGGCAAACCTCGGTGCAGCATTTCGTGATGTTGCACATGCCGATGCCACCCTCGTCCCATGTGGCGTCAAGTCGGTCGGCCGCATCGACGGGGTGCATTTCGAGGCTGGCGATGCGCACCATGAAGCGTGGCCCCTGGAACTCGTCGTGCGCCTTGTGGGTCCGCAGCACGTGGCAGACGTCCTGGCAAAGGAAGCACTCGATGCACTTGCGGAACTCTTGCGAGCGGTCCACGTCGCGCTGCTGCATCTTGAACTCGCCCTTCGCGAGTTCCTCCTTCGTCATGGGCCGAGGCGTAAACGGTTGGATACGCTTGTTCTGCGCGTAGTTCCACTTGACATCGGTGACGAGGTCCTTCACGATGGGGAACGCCTTCATTGGCGCAACCTGAATCGTGGAGCCCTCAGGGTAGTCGCTGATGCGCGTCATGCACATGAGGCGAGGGACGCCATTCACTTCGGCACTGCAGGAGCCGCACTTACCGGCTTTGCAATTCCAGCGACACGCAAGGTCAGGAGCTTGGCCCGCTTGCACCCGGTGCACGGCGTCGAGGACGACCATGCCCGTGTCCATCGGAACCTCGTAATCCACGTATGACCCGCCGCTCGCGTCGCCGCGGAATAGTTTGAGGTGGACGTTCCTCCCAGTGACGGCAGACTCGACCTGCTTCGCCTTCGATTCGCCGAGGATGCCCTGGATGCCGGCGTCCGTGGACGTCTTTGGGTCGGCCACCTACGCCACCTCCCACGACGCACCGAACCACGAATTACACGAAAACGCAACGCGCGTTTCGTGGGGTTCGTGAAATTCGTGGTTAGGCAGGCGGGGCGTGACGGACATCACGCGCCTCCCTTGTTGTGGATGGCTTCGACGTCGCCTTCGATCATGGTCTTCACGTCAGCAGGCCACGGGTTGAGCGGGGCGGTCTCGACCACCATGCGGCCATCGGGTCCCTTGTGCGCGATGATGTTGACCTGCGACCAGTTGCCCTTGTCCGTCTCGGGGTGGTCGCCGCGCGTGTGGCCGCCGCGCGACTCTTGGCGCAGTTTCGCCATGCGGGCGATGGCCTCCGAGGAGACGAGCATATTGTACAAGTCGAGAGCAAGGTGCCACCCGGGGTTGAATTGCTTGTGGCCGGGGGCCTTGACGTGGACGTACCGAGCGGTGAGGGCTGCAACGTCTTGGATGGCCTTTCCGAGGTCCGCCTCGTAGCGGATCATGCCCGCGTTCGCATCCATCGTCGCCTGAAGGGCTTCGTGTAGGACCGCCGGCGGCTCGCCGGTCTCGCGGTCGAGCGGCGCCATGGCGTCGCGGATTGCCGCGGACACGGCGTCGGGCGACAACGTCGCGGGCGTCGATTGTGCCTTTGCGAACTTGGCGGCGAACTCCCCGGCGCGCTTGCCGAAGACGAGGAGGTCGGAGAGGGAGTTGCCGCCGAGGCGGTTTGCGCCATGCAGGCCCGCAGCCGTCTCGCCAGCCGCGAACAGGCCGGCGACTTTCGTCATCTGCGTCTCCGCATCGACGCGCACACCGCCCATCGTGTAATGCATGGTGGGACCGACTTCCATCGGTTCCGCCGTGATGTCGACACCGGCGAGTTCCTTGAATTGGTGATACATCGACGGCAGTTTCGCCTTGACGTAGGCTGCATCACGCCAGGAGATGTCGAGGCTGACGCCGCCGTGGGCGGTGCCGCGTCCGGCGCGAATCTCCGACATGATGGCGCGCGCCACGACGTCCCGCGTGAGGAGCTCGGGGGGTCGGCGAGCGGATTTGTCCCCGTCGAGCCAACGCTTGGCTTCTTCCTCCGTCGTGGCAAAATCGCCCTTGAACATATCGGGGACGTAACGGTACATGAAGCGCTCGCCCTCAGAGTTGCGCAGGATGCCACCTTCGCCCCGAACGCCTTCCGTGACGAGGATGCCGCGCACGCTGGGAGGCCACACCATGCCGGTGGGATGGAATTGCACGAACTCCATGTCCATGAGTTCCGCGCCAGCGTCGTAGGCGAGACCGTAGCCGTCGCCCGTGTACTCCCACGAGTTGGAAGTGACCATGAACGCCTTGCCGACTCCGCCGCAGGCGAGGACGATGGCTTTGGCGCCGAAGAGGTGCAGGACGCCGGTCTCGCGTTCGTAAGCGAGGCACCCAGCGACCTTGTCCCCATCCTTGAGAATCCGCGTGACGGTGTGCTCCATGTACACGTCGATGCCAGAGTGGACGCCCTTGTCCTGGAGCGTGCGAATGATTTCGAGGCCCGTGCGGTCGCCGACGTGGGCGAGGCGCGGGTACTGGTGGCCGCCGAAGTTACGTTGATTGATCCAACCATCTTTCGTGCGGTCGAAGACGGCGCCCCACATCTCAAGCTCCCGCACCCGGTCGGGGGACTCCTGGGCGTGAATCTGGGCCATCCTCCAGTTGTTGAGGTACTTGCCGCCGCGCATGGTGTCGCGGAAATGCACCTTCCAATTGTCGCGCGCATCGGCATTCGATAGGGCTGCCGCGACGCCGCCTTCGGCCATGACGGTGTGGGCCTTGCCGAGGAGTGATTTGCAGATGAGGGCCGTCTTCGCTCCGGCGGCTGATGCTTCAACGGCGGCTCGCAGGCCTGCTCCGCCGGCTCCGACGATGACGACGTCGTACCAGTGGCGCTTCGGTTCGGGGGGGCCTGCCATCTAGGCTGCCCCCTTGCCCAACCACGCGCCCAACCACGAATTCCACGAAGACCACGAAAACGCAAAGTGCGTTTCGTGCGGTTCGTGCAATTCGTGGTTTCGTCCAGTGGGCGGCCTCATACCGGCACCCCGAAGAAGATGGTCGTGGCGCCGGTCATGCCGACCCAGCGAATGTAGACGTCCGTCAAGGCGACCGAGAAGAGGCTCGCCATGGCCCAGAAGGCGTGCCTCTGGTTGAGGCGGGTGACGTACTGCCAGAACGTGTAGCGCGTTTGGCTGACGGCGTCGCAACTGAAGCAGTCGAGGCTGCCGCCTACGAGGTGGCGGAAGGAGTTGCAGCCGAACGTGAAGGCGGCGAGGAGGACCACATTCACGACCATGATGACGTTGCCCAGGCCGAAGTAGAGGCCGTGCGGAGTCCAGATGCCGCGTAGCGCGTCGTAGGCGAGGAAGAAGGTGACGATGATGGCGAGGTAGAGGAAGTAGCGGTGCAGGTTCTGGAAGATCATGAGGCCGCGCTCGCCGCGGTACTTTTGGCCTTTGAACGCCTCGACGGAGCAGTTGGCGGGGCGGGCGACGAAGGCGCGGTAGTACGCCTTGCGGTAATAGTAGCACGTGAAGCGGAAACCCGCGGGGATGGGGAGGATTAGGAAAGCGGGGTTGGCGAGGAACACGCCGACGACGGGAATGCCCATCAGGAAGCCGGGGATGAGGAACGTGAGGTCGGGCGTGCCGAACGGGGACAGGTAGTGGTAGTCGCCGTTGTCGACGTGGAAGTACCTGGTCGCCTCCGTGTTGCCTTCGAAGATGCGCCAGGTCGCGTAGACGACGAATCCGCCGAGGATGAGGATGATAAGTAGCGGCTGAACCCACCAGAAGTCATTGCGCTGGGTGGTCAGGAACCCCTTCGCGTGCGCCAGCTTGGCCCCCGATTCCGCCATGGACGAGCCGCGCCACTCCACGGACCATTAAGGCACTTTTGCAGCCCTCGCGCGCCCTCATTTCGACTTGCGGAACGCGGCGCCCGCGATCTGGTCCGATAAGAGCTTGACGCCGATGGTGACGAGGCCGACGGCGGCGATGACGCCCACGACGATGAGTTTGAGGGCCATCTCGGGCGGGTCGGGTCGGCGCACGATGGATTGCGCCGGGTAGACCTTGTTCGGGTTGACGATATCCTTGCGGCAGGATTGGTAATCGTCGTAGGCCTGCGCCCCGAATGTGACGTTCTCCCACCACATGTTGAGCTCGAATTCCTCCGGCGGCTGCAGTTCGACGGTGATGGTGTACCCACCCAGGGCGACCTTGCCGGAGACCTGGATTCCATAGATGCCGAAGGCCGTGAGCGGCAAGTCGAGGGTCGCCGTGTCGTCGGCCAGAAGGGCGGGCGCCAACGTCACGTTCAGGACCTCGTTGCTCGCCGGGTCGCGCACGGAGAACGTGAATTCATTCATCCCGGCCGGGGCGGTTGCGGTCGTGGCAATCTCGATGTGGGCGTTGCCGCCGAACTTGATGTTGTTGAATTGATGGTGGGCTCCGAACGCCTCGCTGGGTGCCCCGACCGGGACCGGAGTGCCATACGAACTAAACGTATGCGTCCTCGTGCGGGGCGGCGCCTCCGGGCGACTTTCTACCCGCAGATGCATTTCAATGTCATTGGGCGCAGCCTCGCCCAGGATGGCTCTCGTCGCATTGTCGCGGGTGCCTTCGGAGGAGATGTAGAGGCTTCCCAGCAGTTTGGGGGCCTCGCGGTCCGCGTCAAGGTACGCCAGGGGCTCCGGAGGTTGGGGAAGCGTCGGATCAAACTGGGCGCTCACCGGGTCGAAGTACCTGGCGCCGTTGGATCGCATCGTGGCGTTTCCGATGGCTACCAAGTCGGCCACCACGGTTGGTTGGCCGGAGTGCTCGACGGGAGTATCGTATGCGTACCCGAGGGTGCCGTTTGGCTGGACGAAGTTCTCCACCGAGAACTGCACCGGGGTGACGTTGTCGTACCTGGCCTCGACGAGGATGCGACCGTTGGGCGTGCCCGGATGCATCATGACGAACGCGCATGCGCGCATCGGGAGCCCCCCTGCGCCGTCGGCGCCCATGCCCAACATGATGGATTCGGTGTCCAAGACTCCCGTCGCGTACAGGTACATGACGCCGTCGAGCTCGAAGCGGGCCTCTTCGGGGATGCCTCCACTTGCGGGCAGCACGACCAGGCTCAACACGAGGCATCCGATAATGGCGGGGCGATGCACTAGGATTCCTCCTTCGCTATGTATTCGGCGGCAAGGCCCGGGTCGGGTGCGCCGGCTTGGAATTTGAAGAGGAACATGCCGAAGATGGCCGGCACGGCCAGTGCCGCTGCGACCCAGCCGGCCCGCATCTCCGTCATCGTGTAGCCGGTGTTGTCTTGGTAGCTCGTGTAGGGACCCGTGACACCGTGGCCCATGCTAGTGGGGAAGTCGTACCACAGCAGATACAGCGCCGCGCCCACCGCCACGACTGCTGCCGCGATAAGGCCAAGGCCGACGCGACGACGCACAAAGCGATCGACGCCCGGAATATCGCCCAGGGCCGCGAGCACTAAGAAGCCGAGGGCGGCGTAGAGCGCCCACGCCGTCCACGTCACGATACGCTCGGACGTTGCCGGTTGCTCCGAATCAATGTCCCCATCGTACCCACCCGGACCAGCATCGAGGTAGTGCGTGATGACGCCCGTTTCGTTGGCCGGATGGAAGCCGCCGTAGGGCGCGCGACGGCCAGACGAGTAATCATAGCTGAACCACGGCACCGCGAAGGAGATTACAATCAATGCGATGGCGACGATTCCCATGACCAGGCTTCCGGTGGAACGTTCGGGAATCATGGTGGTCGTCCTACATGCATTGGGTGGCCTGGCCGCTCGCCGCGCAGGTCGCCACGCGGGACGGTTGCGAGGCTGCGACGAAGGGCTGGGTCGCCGCTGCCGCCATGGTTCCTGATGAGAAGGTGGGCTGCGGCACGTACATCATCGTCAGGTTGTCGCGGTTCGGGAAGTGGGCGCCAGGGACCGGGAACATGTGCACCGGGTCGGCGTCGATGCCGGGCAGGCGCAAAATTGTGTTCGGCCCGAGCTCTATTGTGACGGGACTCGGCGTGTAGCTCCTTTGGTGGTCCGGGTAGGAGTATTGGAAGACCCACATGAGGAGACGGTGGCCCTTAGGGACTAGGACGTCGAACGCCTCGAACTCAATCTGGGCCGTGTACCTCGTGTTGGGGGCGAGAGTTTGCGGCTCTTCCCCGCCCGCGTAGTAACGCAGGTTCATCTGCGCGTGGGCGATGATTGGGATCCCGACCGGCCTCCAGGTGGGCGGCTGTTCGTACATGGCGGTGTCTGGTGCGCGGACGTCGCCGGCCTCGTTCATGTCCATAATCCAAGCGCCGATTTCACCTCCGGAGCCCTGCACAGTAAACGGCAATTTGAGTTGGGCAAGGCCCGACAGATGGAGGTCCTCGGCGAGCGGTTCGGAGACGAATTCGACAATCTCGCTCGGGCCTCCCGTCTGGGGCGGCAGCAGCTGCACGGTCGAAGGCGTGCCGGGCTTCGTCGCCATGGTGCCATCGCCGCTCAAGCTGAACTCCAGCCAAGCCGGTTCCGCGGGCGGGAAGCGATCCACGTTGCGCCACATGCCGACGTTGTCCTGGACTTGGACCGGTGGGCCCGTCGCGACGGTCATGTTGTCCTTGAGGTACCGGTCGAACCAGCGCAGAAGGACGTCGGCATAGTCCAGGCGGCACGGCCGTGTCACCCAGGTCGGTGCAGCTTGGGCGCAGCCGCCGTCCGCCGTCGAGTGGCCCCATTGGCCGTACCACTCCTTGACCTCGAGTCCGGCTTCACGCAGCCGCAAGTTGAAGGGGATGGCGGCATGCGGGTCGACGTTCCAGTCCTGTAGACCGTGGATGAGGAACACGGATCCCTTGTAGTTGGCAACGACGTCGTCGCGGTGGTCGCGTTCGACCCAATAGGCGGAGGCAGCGCTGTGGCGCTCGCCAGTGATTGAGGTGACTTGGCCGAGTGCTTGGCCTTCGAACGCATCGGGGCAAACGGCGTTTTGCAGGTCCTGGTAGGGAGCGCGCCCGTTGGCTTGCCCCATCCCGGTCGGCGGGAACCACGGCACTTGCCCAGGCAGTCCGGGGTTCTGCACGAAGTCGTCGTCGAAGCCGTAGCTCCAGTAGACATCGGTGCTGTGCATGATGGCACCGCGTGTCTCGGCCGAGCCGTTGTGGAACATCAAGTCGTACCAGTCCGGCAGGCCCGAGATTGGCACGATGGTCTTCAGGTGCGGGTTGCCAGTAGCGGCGACCGTCCAGGGCGTGGAGCCGTCGTAGGACACACCCATCATGGCGACGTTGCCGTTCGACCAATCCTGCTCGCCGAGCCACGTGATGGCCTGGTCGAGGTCGCCCTGCTCGTCGTCACCCATGAGGTCCATGCAGCCGCCGTGCGTGCCAGTGCCGCGAACTGCAAGCTGCACGACGGCGTATCCGTGCGGCAACATGTTCTGGAGGAGGAAGGGCGTCGATTGGCCTGGCCAGTCGATGGTGTCATCGATACGGTCAGCCGGGTCGCATTGCGCGCCGCCGAACGGGCAGTGGTCGAAGACCTCGTAGTAGGGGCCGGCGTCCACCACGACGGGCATCTTGCCGGTGAAATTGGCGGGTTTCCAGATGGCCATCGGGATGTACACGGTGGCGTCCGTCGTCACGGTGGTGGTCGGGTCAGGGTAGGCGGGTCGGTCGGAGATCAGGCGCACGATTTCGGGTTCGCTTGGCAGGTAATTGCCGTCGCGGATTCCGAGGGACATGCCGTTGCCGAACCTGTAGTCGCCGAGGAAAACGCCCGGGTTCTCATAGTAGAGGTCCGGGTTGAATTCCTTATAGCGGTCCATCGTCGTGAGGCAACCGCTGAAGAGCGGCAGCGCTAGCACGATGGCGACGAGGGCGACCCGCCGACCGTTGACCAACCTTATCGCCCCGCTCGTGCGCGTGCGACGACGGCCGGGCGGCCGCCCGTCTTTGCGTGGCCGTTGCTGGTGCCCGACAAGGGCTTCAGGCGCTCAAGGACCGCCGCCTTGCGCGGGCCGACAAGGACGTCTTCGAGGGCCTCGTTGAGGTGGCTCGCGAAGATGAGTTCGATGCGGCCCCGGTAGAGCGGGTTCATCTGCACATCGTTACGGTTTGTCTCTGGCATGACGGCGCGCGTGTAACCTACGTCGACGGCCGTCTCAATCATCTGGGTGACGCCGCGCACGGCGCGTAGTTCGCCGGTGACCGTCATGGCGCCCATGAGGAGGGTGTCCTGGCGCACCGGGACACCCTCAAGCGCGGAGAGCGCGCTGACCGCTAAGGCTAGTCCGCATGCTGTCGCGTCGACGCCATGCTGCGGTACGACGCTTTGCACGTGGATGTCGTTGGACAAGATGGCGTCGCCAGCGATTATCTTGAACAGGGCCTCCACGATCTCGTCTTGCGTCCGCGCGGACTCGTCGATGCCGCCGCCGAAGTTGATGGACCCGCCGTTGCGGGACTGCGGAGGTGTCACGGCGCTAGCGATAGGCACGACGAGACCGGCGGGTTCGCCGACCTCGCCAGTCCCGACGAGGCCGCCGCCCGCTGCGAGGCCGACGAGTTGGCCCGTCGGGCGCAGTGAATCGTGCTTGCGGCGCGATTCGAGGGTCGCCTCGGCAATCTGCTGTTCCAAGCTGCGGCTCAGCCGCTTGGCTTGGCGCACGTCGTCGGCGGTGACGGAGTCGCGACCTTGGCCGCGGGCGATATCGCCACCGGTGCGGACAAGTCCTCCGAGTTCACGCAGGCGCAGCGTCAGTTTGCCGCGTTGTCCGCTGCGGCGCTGGCCTTCCAGGATGATCTCGGCAATGGCGTCGCGTTCCAGGTGCGGGATGCGGCCGTCGCGCAGGACTTCCTGGGTCACAAAGCGGCAGACCTTGAGACGGTTGTCATGGGTGTCGTCCATGGCGTTGTTGACATACACTTCGTACCCGTAGCCGCGGATGCGCGAGCGCAGGGCGGGGTGCATGCCCTTGTTGTTGCCGTCAGGGACCTGCACAGCGTCCAGGTTGCCGGCTGCGACGAGGATGAACTCGCACGGGACCGGGTCGGTGCGCACCATGGCGCCGGAACTCGTCTGGCTTTGGCCGACGATGGCGAATTGGCGGTCTTGCATCGCCGTGAGGAGGCTCTGCTGCGATTCGAGGCGCAGAACGTTGATCTCATCGATGAACAGGATACCTTTGTCGGCGCGGTGGATGGCGCCGACTTCGACGCGTTCGTGCACCGGCGTCTCAAGGCCGCCGGATTGGAACGGGTCGTGGCGCACGTCGCCGAGGAGGGCTCCAGCATGGCTGCCGGTGGCCTCGACGTACGAGGCATGCGTTTCCTTCGCGGGGTCGTGGCCGAGCAGGAGTTTGGGGACGCCAAAGATGATCGGGTCCTTGCGGCCCTTGAAGACCATGAACAGGAACATCGTTACGAGCAGGATGACCCCGAACGCCAGGAAGTCGGGGTTGTCGCCATCCACGAGCACGAAGACGGCGAGCGCCAGGAGGGCGATGAGGGCCGTCCACTCGAGGATCTTGATGACAATCTTCTTGCGCAGCGCCAGGCCGCGCATCTTGCTGATGACCCTCGGGCCCTTGCCGGCGTCGGTCGTGAGGACCTTCGGGCGGTTGGGGTCCTTGGGGTTGTGGTAGACCAGGACGTCCTGCAGTTTCTCGGGTGGAAGCATCTCAGCCATGGCCTTGGCAATCATCGACTTCCCGGTGCCGGGGTCTCCGATGAGCAGCAGGTGACGCTTCTGCGCAGCGGCCTTCTGGGCGACGGCGACGGCGAGGTCCTGACCGATGACCTGGTCAATCAGCTTCGGTGACACCTCGATGTCCTTCGAGGAGTTGATGTTGGTCTGCTTCTCCAGCCACGCGTAGGGGTCACTGATCATGTCCTTCGGGGCGGTTGGCGCAGAGGCTTTCGGGTCGGCGGTTTTCTTGGCCATCGTCATTCTCCCTTTGCGAATGCCGCAGCGGGGTTCTTGCGGCGGTTGGCCGCAAGGGTCCCGGCGACGAGACTGGCTACAATCCCACCCGCGACGGGTGCCGCGATGTTGGCGGCGGCGGGCGCCGGGACGGGGGGCGGTGGGGCGGGCGGCGGCGCCACGCCGGGCGCGCGCAGTTCCGTGACTTCAACGAGTTCCGCGAACAGGATGGTGCCGTAGTCGGCGATGGCGAAGAATTCGCGTTGGTACTCGTCGCCAAGGTCGCGGCCCGCGAAGGCGAACGGTTCGGGGGGCAATTGCAGGAAGTCGTCCGAGAGGTCCTGGAATGCGCCTTCGGGGGCGTTGAAGATGGTGGGGTCCCTCGAGCGTTGCAGCGGGTCGCCGATGACCAAGGGGACCTTGCCGACAAGACCGTATTGCTCGTCCACGGCGATGATGATTTTCCGGATGTGGGGCGCGAGGCCCAAGTCGTCCTGCACATCGCCTACGGTCTGTTCCACATATTGGATGGTCGTCTTCAGAATAATGTGCAGGACACCGGACTGCTCACGGAAGATGACGTCCTGGATGTTGCCCGCCTGGAACTTGATGGCGGGGTCAAGCGCGTAAATCTCTTCGCCCAAGTTGACTGCGCCACTCCAAATGATGCGACCGTTCGCCTCCTTGTAGTGGCCGAACGCGGCCTTGAACGTCAGCAGGCCGTCCTCGGAGGCGCCGGCTGCGACCAACGCGAGACGGCCGTCCGAGCGCACACCTAGCTTCGGCGCGCCCGGCATGTCCGGAGCGTTCCCCATGTAAACGGGTTCGCCGCCGTTGGGGTCCATGCGAAACAACTCGACGTCGCCGACCTCGGCTTCGGGACGCCACTCGAAGGGCAAGCCGTCCGGGTGCGCGCCAACGACGCAGCCGACGTACAGGAACCCATCCGAGAGTACAGGATTGGTGCTGGTGTCACAGGGGCCGATGACCCACTCAGGCTTCTGGTAAGTGTAGTTGCTGTCGACGTAGAGGCTGGTCCACACGACGCCGATGACGTTCATCGTCCGGTTGGGATCGGGCGTGGCGTTCTGAGCTGCGACCGCGTGGGATTGCATTGGCGAGGCACGGAATTGCAAGGCCCCTTCGACCGGCGCCGACGCGGGCGTTCCCACCGGAGGCGCTGCGTCGGTGTCGTCGCCTGATGCGCTTGCCGGTTGCAACGTCAAGAGCGATTCTGCCTCGGCCGAGGTTTTCGATGCAAGAATCTGTGTGTCCGGGTTCTCCGGGCAGGATTCCGGTGTCTGGAGTTCCGCCATGCCGTTCGTTTCCTCCCAGACCTGGACGAAGTTGCTGCCGGCGCCGCGCAAGTAGTGCCCGGCGGCGAACGTGATGTAGTCCGCGCTCTGGCACGGGCTCGGGACGGGGATCTGCTCGTTCCACACGACGGTCATGTTGTCGGTGCGCGGGTTGAAGAGGAACCAGAACTGGCTGATGCGGTTCCCCTCGTGGACCGGTAAGAGGTAGTCAACGTTGTAGTCGCCGTTGGAGCGGCGCTGCTCTTCGACGATCGTGTCGAGGCTCTCGAACTTCTGTGCCCCGACGACGTACTCGAACTGGTCGCCGTTGGGGATTGCGTACAGGGACCCGATGAAGACGTGGCCGTAGGGGTCGATGGTGGCTTGGACGTGCTGGCCGCGCGTTGCCGCGGGCAGGTCGTCCGGCGGATAGTATGGATTGTCGACCCAGTTGACGCCGGCCGTGTCGGACGTGAAGGTCGTGAAAATCTGCTGGCGGCGGCTCTTGGCGTCAGGGCCTTCCCCGGGGTAGTTCTGGCCGTGCAAGCTGGATAGGATTAGGTCCTCCGGGCGCAGGGGGTCGACCGCGAGGGATGGATCGCCCATGAGGTCGCTGCCGTCGGTGGCACGTATGGGGCACCCAGGCTCCGTGTTGAGCGACAACGTCACCCGGGGGTTCGTGGGGCAGACGACGATGAGCTCGTACACGACTCCGGCTCCACCCGCTTGGCCATTGACCATCGGAAGGTGGCTCCCCAGGAACATCAGGGCCGTCAGAAGCAACAGGGTCTTGCGGATCAAGTCGGCTCCATCTAGCAGGGCCGTTTCCGGGGCTTCCAACGCTGGAATGCCCGCGGTACGCACCGCGCAACAGTGGTGACTTACCTACGGGTCAAATAGTTTCTGTGGTCCATGTCGTTGTGGCCGGGACAAATCCGCACAATCGGACAAAGCCGGAAGGCGAAGTCCCCGGCCACAACCATGAAGCCCCGCGCACCCTGCCGACTTGCGTGGCGACCGGTTGGGTGCCCGTAGTAGTGGCCGCGTCGGTCCTCGTCGGCGGGGCAGTCCTTTGGCTTGGCCTTGACCTCGACCGCGACGGCCTCGTCTCATTCCAGGAGTTTGGCAAGTCGAATCCCGTGCGAGGCGACAGTGATGGCGATACCCTCGCGGATGGGTGGGAAATCCGCCACGGCCTAAACCCCCGCAACGCCGACACCAACAATGACGGCCTGGACGATGCAGAAGAACTTGCCCGGGGCGCAAACCCATTCTCCGCCGATTCGGATGGCGACGGCATCGGCGACGCCGACGAGCCGCTGGTTGATTGTGACAACGACGGCATCATGGCGGTCGCCGACGGCGACGACGACAACGACGGCCGTGTCGATGGCCTCGAACCGGAATCGCAGCGTTGCCAGGCGGATTCTGACTTTGATGGCGTGCTCGATGGGTACGAAGGAAACTTGGCGTGCACGACGCGCCCCGACTGCGACGGCGACGGACTCCCCGACGCAATAGAGGTTGACAGTTCGTTCTCCCCACTCGACGCCGACACATTCGACGTCGGCCTGCCTGACTCAGTGAGTTACGCCTTCGAACGCGCAGGGCAGGCCCCAAGCCAGGACCTTGACGGCGACGGCATCCCCGACGGTTGGGAAGGCTCCGACGGCCTCATCGCATGGGGCGCCCTGGCCCCGGCCCCCGGCCAGCGCGACATGCTCATCGAATACTTGCGCGTGCAAGGTCCTGACTCGGGGCGCTACGCCTACCTCGACTTCACGCCGGCGTACGTGGCGGTCGCCAATGCGTTCGCCGCGGAGGAGAACATCAAGGTTTCTTGGGTCGAGACGGACGTCTTTCTCGCGAGCGAGCAGGTGCCGCCCCTGGTCCCGGACGGCGCCGAGCCCTACTACGATACCGTCCTTTCCGCGGGCGCCCACAGCGGCAACCCGTACGTCACGTCGGTCATCCTCAATCCGCAGCACGATCAAAGCGAGGTCTTGCACAGCGGCATCGCGCCCCTTCGCGGCATGTTCGCCTCCGTGGATTATGGCACTCACGTCCTGCTCAATTTCCACAACGACGACATCGGCACACTCAGCATTCAACCAGTTCTGGAATCCCTCATCCTAGGCCATCCCAACGACCTGTTGACGCTCTTGGCAAACGCCGAGTACGATGATGGCGGCGTACGCCAGGATGGATCCGTATTTGTGCACCGAGTTCCCCGGGACGGCAGCACGCCATACACGGTGGAATGGACGCCCTACTGGTTTCGCCTGCTTCCTGTTGTGACGTTTGATGGCAATGCATCGTACACCATGGCGCGTGGCCCGGCTAGCGTCGACACGCCCGACCTCGCACACACGATTCTGCACGAACTTGGTCACACCCTCGGCCTCTGCCACACGCATGAACCTGAATGCCACGAGGCGTACCCTTTGGCGCAGCGCGTCAGACAAGCCGACAGCACGATGAGCTACGAGAATCCACCCGGTTCTGCCCTCCACTTCCTCGCAGCAGAATGGAGCGTGGTCGCGAAGTACCTCACGTGCCCGCCCCCGGACCCGCTTGCGGCAGTGGCTGACGCAGCCGGACGCGATGCCGTGCTCGCGGCCAAATACAATTTCGATGCAGCAGCGGAAACCTCAGACGTCCGTGTCTGCGGCGAACTTGGGTCGCTGCCGCCGCAGTACGAACCGAATGATCCTGCGCCGCAGCAGTTCGTAACCCCCGATGCATGGCTGGACCCGGCCCTAGCGTCAAGATCCATCGTCGCGACAGCCGCCTACGCCGGGGCCATGTGCCTCGCAGCGCTTGGCGCGGGCCTTTGGCTTTGGCGGCGCGGCTCCCGTGGCCCATCACCCATCACCACAGCGGTTTGACGAGCCGGCCGACGCGGACAAGGGAAAGGATTCGCGTAGGCCGCCGCTGCTCCGTCTCATCGCCGCGTTGGCGGTGGCCGTGGCGCGTCGGCGCCCCTAACGGACGACGACGCCCACCGAACCGCGGATTGCGCGGAACAAAGTTCTACCGCACTCCGCGAAATCCGCGTAATCCGCGGTTACGTCGGTGAGCGGAACGAGGTTCCACCGCACCTGACCGAAATCCGCGGTTCGAGCGGGACGATGAACGCGAGGCACTGCGTCACTCGATGCGGTTGACGCTGACCACGAGGCCCTTCTTGTCGGCAGCCACCAGCGCCATCCCTTCCGGTGAATCGGCCTTGAAGCGCAGGCGTCCTTCCCTGCTGGCGACCGCTTCGCCGACCAAGGCACCTTCGACTTCGATCCGGTACGCGCCGCCTTCGGCGCCGTCGACGAGGAGGAACACGTTCGTGCTCGTGCGCTTGACGCGGACGCGTGGCACCCGGTCGGCGCCGCGGCTGCCCCCATTGCGCCCGTCGTCGTTCCCAGCGCGGTGCGCGCCACGCTCGACGCGCTCCGTCCGCTCCGGACGCTCGTCGCCGCCACCTGCGTAGCGGTCGTCGTCGCGCTCTCGACGCTCAAGGCCAGCGCCCTTGCGCAGCGCTTGGATCGAGAGGCCGATGCCAAGTTTGCGTTCCAGCATCTGCACCGTCTTGCCGCCCTTCCCGATGAGGGGTGGGACTTCATAATCCGCGACGTAGACGGTGGCCTTGCCGTTGCGCACGACGACCTCCAGCGGACCGTTCACGTATTTCTTCAGCATGCGCGACACCTCGCGCTGGGCCAATGAATCGGCGGGGTTTGCGGGGCTACTCCCGCCCTCGTCGACGGGCATGACGACGACTTGTTCCCCGTAGGTGTAGAGTTCGTAGAGGGTGCGGCCGTTCATGACGTCCTTGACCTCGACGACGGGGCGGGCCAAGTCGGCGTCGGTCATCCCGACGGGGACTTTGACGGTGAACTTCAGTTCCAGCACATTCGCGAGCTTCCCCGCGTCGATGAAGAGAATCGTATCCACGACTTGCGGGATCATGCCGAGGTCGACGCGCCCGATGAGGCGCTGCACGGCGTCGATGGGCCTGTTGGCGTGCGTGACGCCGATGAGGCCGACGCCAGCGAGGCGCATGTCGGCGAACGTGACGAAATCGGTTGTGGTGCGCACTTCGTCGTAGATGACGTGGTCGGGGCGGACAAGGAGGATGACGTCGCCCGTCCACTTCATGTCCCGGTCCAAGGCGCCGTATTGCGTGACCTCCTTCGGGACTTGCAGGTCGCGGGGCTGTTCCATCGTCTTCACGACGCGGGCCAGGCCAAGCAGGTGTTCGGCCACGGCGGCGGCAAAGGTGGACTTGCCTGAACCCGGTGGGCCCGCGATGAAGACGCCGCGCGTGCGGCCCTCGAGGCGTTCCTGGATGGCTTCGGGCAGGTCGTAATCGGCGATCTGCTTCTTCGTGATGGGACGGACGGCGGTGAGTTCGAGTCCGTCCGAGAAGGGCGGCTGCGCGATGGCGATCCGCATCGGTCCGGCCTGCAACACGGTGCAGCCGTGCTTCTCCATCTCGACGAAACTGGAGTAGTCGCGCTTCGTGAATTCGATGCATTCGCGCACGATCTTGCGCAGCTCTTGGTGCGTCATCTCTTTGTGGCCGACAGCTTCGTAGCGTACTGCGCCTGGTTGGCCGCGCTTGACCATCGGGACGCAGTCGGCCTTGAGGTGGACTGACATCGTCTGTGCGTCGAAGAAGGACCACAAGCTGAGGCCCGTAAGGTCGGGCGTCTCCTTGACGATGGGGCGGATGTAGTGGTGCTTGATGCCCTGCGCCGCAGCGGCGTGGGCTGACACGCGGTCGGATGTGACGTAGATTGCCTTCTCCAACACGGCTGTGTCGCGGATGCGGGCGTCGATGGCTCCCGACTTGGCGCGCTCAATCTCGTCGGACGTCGGCCGTGCGCCCGTGAAGCCGACCGTGATGGCTCCTTCCTTCGCCATGGCTTGCAAGGCAGCGAGTTCGTCGAGGCCTGCGACGCCGGATTCGACGCCGCGATTTGCCTGCGCTTCAAGTTCGGCGAGCGCCGCCATCGGCACGAGGACGCGAGCCTTCGGGTAGTCGCCTTGGCGGAGGAGTTCCGTGATGCGTCCATCCACTAGGACGGACGTGTCAGGCACTAGGGTCTCAGGCACGAACGCTCGATTCGCGGGCCGAGGGATAACAGTGGTGCTTGGCGGCTACGGATTTCCCATGGAAGCGCAGGACTATTTTCCGGGCGTGCCAGCCGCGGTAACTGGCGGCGCGGGACGATTGGGGCGCGACTTAGCCCACGTGATGAGTGCGACGGCGGCGACAATCAATGCGCTGGCTGCGAGAACTTTGGGGCCGAGAGGTTCGCGTAGCCACAACCAACCCAAGGCGACGGCCACGACGGGGTTGACGAACGCGTAGGTCGAGACGACTGCCGAAGGGCGAACCGTCAGGAGCCACGAGTATGCGCTGAAGGCGATGATGGCGCCGAAGACGATGAGGTAGAGCCACGCTAGCCAACTTTCCAACGTTGCGTTTGCGAGGTCGAGGTCGCCAAGTTCGCCGCGCACTGGGCTTGCCAAGCAGAGGAGGATGCCGCCTGCGAACATCTGCAACGCGACGGATCGCAGCAGCGGGAGCTTGATGTCGCCGCGACGCGAAAGCAGCGATCCCAGGGCCCAGCACAGGCAACCGAAGAGGATTGCAGCGACGAACCAGTAGTCCACTTCGCCCCCGACCCAGCCGCCGTCGGAGCCGGCGAGCAAGGCGACGCCAGTAAAGCCCAGGATGAGTCCGCACACGACGAGAGCCCCGGGTGGCTTGCCGCGCGGGAGTAACCATTCCAGGATGACCATCCACATCGGGACGCTCGTGACGAGGAGGGCCGCGACGCCAGAGGGCATCTTGGATTCCACGACGGACACGATGCCGTTGCCTGCCAGGAAAAGCAGCGCGCCGAGGATGAAGGCCCACTTCCAGTCGGACGCGTTCGGTCGCACGCGCCGGTCGCCGGGGACGAGGAGCCACAGGGCAGCTCCCGCGACGATGAAGCGCGTACCCGCCATGAGGAGCGGGGGCAGAGTCTCGATTGCGAGCTTGATGGCCAAGTAGGTCGAGCCCCAAATGAGGTAGATTGCAAGGAGCGCCACGACGACTAGCCCGGTGCGCGCTACGGGTTTGTCCACGCCGCCCCGACTAGGGTCTGCCACTTCACTCACGCCCTGCACCTGTGCGATGGGCGCTTGCGCTCATCGCATCCTCCCCGTCGTCTCTGCGTCGTGGCCCGCCGCCGCGACATCCCCCCGTTCCCAAATCGGAATCCCAAGCTCCCCGCACCAGGCGATGACGCGTTGGCGTTGCGCCCCCTTCAACCCCTTGCGATGGATGTACACTCCCGTGCACCCCGGCGTCGCTAGGATTGCGCGCCGGAGGCGGTCGGCGTTCCCAGCATCGTCAATGAAATGGCTCGGCAAGAAATGACCGAAGTCCGCGCCCCCATCCAACGCGATGTCCGTTTGCCTCGGGACGTAATGGCCTCCTCCGACGCCGACGAGGACGGGTCCCTGGCTCTGGCCGTTGCTCTTGGCGTCACCACCCAAGACGTCGTTCATTGCGAGCGCCATCGCTTGTGCCGTGTGCCGGTCCGTGTACGCGGCATCATCCGAGCCAATCTCCACGAAGAGACTAGGAATCGTCATGAGGGGCCCGTGGTGCGTCGCTTCGTAGGTGACGCTGTGGGGGAGCCCGGCGGCGGAGGCGTGGTGCTTGATGCGGCGAAGCAGGGCGCCCATGTCGCGCGTCGCGGCGGGGCACAGGGTCTCGGCGCGGCCGCCGAATTTGGCGTCCGAGTGATTGCCGATGGGGTGCACCGTGAGACTGGGATGACCGGACTCGGCGCGGTGTTTCGAGAGGAACCAGACATCCATAATCGGCAAGCGAGTCGCGCGCAGGTCGATATCCAATTGCTCGTCGCTGACCGTCGGGCCAGCGACCTCGACCATGAGGGCTTCGCTGCGTCCCCAGATGGCTGCGTCGCGGAACGTGCTGCCGGTCAATTCCCATTCGCCGGCTTCGAGGAGGCGGTCACGCAGGTTCACGGAGGCGGGGTCGGAGCGATTGCAGACGAGGACCCGCACATGCCCGGCGACGCGATGCACCCCATTGACCCTTACTGCATTCGGCCGACTGCTGTGCCCTAGCGCCACACTTTGAAACTTCGCTTCAGAATCACGCGCTTGAGGTACGCGCGCCCCACCATCAATCCGAGCCCGATGGCGACCGCCACGAAGACGTGGTTGCTCTTCGTGCGCCCCTTCGGCATCAACTTTCCCGGCTTCGTGCCCGTGATGGGGACAAACGTCTCGCTGACGCGTTGCGTCGGCATCCTGTGCTTGCCGAGGATGTCCTTCACTTCCACGTGGGCACTGCGGCGATGGCTCCACAAGTGTTGGACGAAGCGGTTGGACAATTCGACCTCCGTCTCGAGGCGCCCGTCCTTGAAGGCGCGGACGTGAATCTGCATGTCGTCAGGCTCTTGGCGGACCACGCCCCACACCATGCCCGGTTTTCGAGCTTGACGGAGGGGCTCGCGTTTGAACCCCTCGCCGAGCAGGACCGCCTTGGCGGCCTTGAGCCACGTGAGGATGTCCAAGTCGACGTTGCTCGTGTCGTCGCTGCGGTCCGGTTTCTCGTCTGGGGCGGCTGGAGGAATCGCTTCGGGCGGGGGCACATCGTAGGGCACGTCAAGCGGGGGGATCCCCACCTCGGACGGCACGACGGCGCCCAGCGTTGCTTTGGCAATGGGTTCCTCCGGGTCGCCGGGTCGGCGAGCGCCGTTGGCCGGGGCGGTCCGGTGCTTCTTCTGCATCGTACCCCAATGGGTCGTCCTCGCCTTGAGGTTTTACCCTTGAGACACTCGCCCGCCTTGAGAAATCGCCTCCCGCCGGGCGTGGACGGAGCCCGATGGGGTGAAACATGGGTGGGTCCGTGGCGCAGCGTGGCCGGACCGCGAACGAGGCAGCCGGCGACGACGCCGTGCCCGCGCTGCTCGCAAGCCGTCGCGATGGTGGGCGAGCGCGCCACGTGCCCAGCGTGCGGGCTGCCCGTGCGCTTCGTCGAGGCCCCGGAACGCCCCTGCGACGGCTGCGCTGCGGCCCTGCCGATCCCCCCTGGCAAGCCCGTGGTCCAATGCCGAAGATGCGGCCGCTGGCAAGGGGTGGAACCTGGACGCATCGTCCAGGCCATGGCCACTTGCCCGCGTTGCCGGCGCCGTATCACCGTCGCTCTCGAAAGCAAAGAGGTCACCTGTCCCCATTGCGGTTCCCTCTTGGCCTTGGCGGAAACCCTTGAAAGGCCCTGAGTGTCTGGCGACAGGCCATGCCCACCGACTTGGTCTTCGAGGAGATGCCAATGCCCACCGCGGTTGCCACCGCTGTCGCCACCCAGGTCAAGGCCGATAAGCCGAAGAAGAGGCTCTTCGGACGCGGCAAGGAACGGGTGCAGCTGGACCCGGGGATGACGGAAGGCCCCGAGATCCTCGTATCGACGCACACGGAAAAGGAGTGGAAGCCCCTCCACACCACGGAGACGCTGCCCGAAATCGAGGAAATCATCGATTCGTGGGGCCCGCCCCGTGCCACCTCTTGGTCCGCCACGCCGGCGCGCGTGAGGTATGCTCCCATCACGAACAGCGCGGACCTGGAGCACCGCGTCGACTACATCCTCAAGGCGAGGCCAGGGAACACTGACCCGATCCTCGATGAGGGCCAGCCCGAAACGGTGGAGACCGACGACGCCTCCGACGCCTCCTACTCCTCCGACGCCTCCGACGACTCCGACGCCCTCGTCTACGAGGAGGGACCGCAACGCACCCGCAAAGCCAGGCCCACCAAACATGCTGGAAAGCGCAACGGGTTCTTCTCGCGTTTCCGCCGCGGCAAGACCCAGGCAACCGAAGAGACGGCGGACAAGCGCGAAGGGTCTGGAACGCACAAGGCCTCCCCTGGCGAGAAGGATTACCAACCGCAATGCTCTGCATTGACAGATGGCGGCCTGCAATGCCGCAACTCGGCTCGCGGCACCAGCAAGTACTGCGCCAGCCACAAGGGCTACCACCCGCTCACGGTCGAAGGCATCGTGCGCGGCCGAGACACGAAGCCCGCCAACAAGTCTGCGCCCGACACCCTCCCCGGCGAAGAGGCGTGGGAGCCATCAGAGTACCAAGCACAATGTTCGGCCCTGACCGGAGACGGCATGCAGTGCCGCAACTCGAGCCAAGATGGTTCGAAGTTCTGCGCCAGCCACCACGGGTACAAGGCGTCGAAGAAGGGCTTCCTCGGCAAGCTGGACACCAAGCCGCGTTGGCGCAAGGCGAAGGACACGAAGCCCACGACGCGCAAGCAGTGACCGCGCTTGCGCGGTCACCAGCGCCGACACCTTCGGCTCCGGCTTGACCCATAGCCCCCTGACCCAACCTTTTTCGGGAGGAGCCCGTCGGCGCGCCTGTGTTGGACCTCCTGGCAAACGACGGCCGCGCCCGCATCCTGCGCTGGCAGCCGCAGCCCGACCAGTCCCTGGAAAGTCCGACGCTCATCTTCCCGCAGACCAGCATGGCGCAGCCGCCGGCGTGGATCCAGGCAGTCGTGACGCAGAACCACGATGCGGCGAGCACGACGGAACGAGCCTCGTCTGCTGCGGCCCCCACCTCATCCTCTGTCACCTCGGCCGACGCCTCCAACCGCGTCGTCATGCAATCAGGCGGCACCTGGTTCTATCCCCTACACGGCCCAGCCGGTTCGCTGGTCGTTTCCGCCATCCCGACTGCCCCCACGACGCAAGTCCAAATCGTCGCAGTCGGCACAGAACTAGCGGCTTTCCATGACGCCGTCGGCTGGGCCTCTAACCCGAAGAACCTGGTCCCTGCCTTCATCCAAGCCCGCAAGACTGCGACGTCCGGCCGCCTGCTTTGGGCCCCGGGCCTGGGCACGCCGCAGGACTACGCGTTGTGGTGCTACCTCGGCGTGGACCTCTTCGACGCAAGTCCGCTCCTCCTCGCGGCCGCACGTGGTCAAGCCTTGACGGTCGATGGACCAATCACGCCGGTGCAAGCTGCCCGGCTCCTTGCTGACCCCACCGCTGTCAAGTCGAAAGAATCCGGCAAATTCAGCGCAGAATCCGGCGAATCCGGTCTTGACTTCGATGCCCTCGTCGCCTTCAACCTCGAAATGGCTCGCCGCGAGTTGCTCACCGTGAGCGATGCCATCCGCGCCGGCACCCTGCGTGCTCTCGCCGAACGACGCAGCTACGCCAAAGCCGCAAGTGTCGAGACGTTGCGCCGCTTCGACCGCGAACATCATTACCTCGAAGCCTCGGCGCCGAAGCACCGCACGACACCGCTGCCCGCCATGACGTCGGATTCCATCTGGATGCCCGAAGTCGAAGCGTTCCGACGAACGTACCGCGACCGCTACGAACCGCCCCGCAATGCGCGCATCTTGCTGTTGCTGCCGTGCAGCCAAAAGAAACCGTACAAGATTAGCCGCAGCCACCGCTTGCTCGGCAAGGTCCTCGACGAGTCCGGCATCCGTCCCCTGCTCCACGAAGTCATGATTACGAGCCCCCTCGGCCTCGTCCCCCGCGAACTGGAAGAGGTCTACCCGGCGAATCAATACGATATCCCCGTCACGGGGCACTGGATGCGCGACGAGGAAGCCATCGTGCGCGAACAATTGGCCGCCCTTCTCGACAAGCACGGTTACGAGCACGTCGTCGTCCACTCCGGTCAAGCCACGTTTGACATCCTGCGCGACCTCCTCCCCGAATCGGTCCGCCACACGTGCCTGCACCACCCGACCAGCCGAGAGGACCTTGCCCGGCTCGGCGCGGAACTCGCACGCCTCAAGGCCGCAATCGGCCCCGTGGACTTGTTCGGCATCGCCCGCGACCGCAAACTCGAGGACCTGCGCGCCCTTGCGACGTTCCAGTTCGGCCCCGCCATCGCCGACGCGCTCACCACCGGTTCGAAGGCGCACGGCCGGATGCCGTTTGTCAAGCTCGACAAGAATGACGTGCAACTCGGCATGACGACGCCCGACCGCGGCGTCCTCTCCTTGACCCTAGATGGCGCCGCCATCCTCGCAAAACACCAGGCAAAACGCGTCTTCATCCAGGATTTCCACCCCAAGAAGACGTCGAGCCTGTTTGCCGTCGGTGTCGAAGGCGCGGATGCCGACGTGCGGGCGGGCGACGAAGTCGTCGTCGTGCGGCGCCTTGGCCCGACAACGGTCACGACGCCCGACGCCGACTCGCACGTCGACCTGATGGTCGACGTGCGGGCTTGCGGAGTCGCGGGGATGTCCGCAGAAGAAATGACGCACCTGCAACGCGGCGTGGCAGTGACCCTGCGCCACGTTGCCCCCGCATCCCCAGCACCCCGACGGGCCGCGGAATCCGCGGAACCAAAGGAAACGGTTTCCCTGGTTTCCGCGGATTCCGCGGCTGGTGGAGCTCGCACATCCGCGGCTAGTGGGGGTCGCGCATGACGCTGCCGACCACGACCGCGACGCAGGCACAAGCCGACAAGGCCGCCGCTGCGATGACGGTCGAGCCCGCCGCCCTCAAAGTCGTCGATTACGCTCACGTCAATAAGGAACTCAACGCCGAAGCCCGCGCCATCCGACAGAAGATCGCGATGCGCTGGGAACCGGGCGACCTGACGGAATACATCCGATGCTGGTCTGAGGAAGACGTCATCGACAATCGGCCGTGCAAGGCGCTCGTCGTGATCCTGAAGACCCGGGGCTGCACGTGGGCGCTGGCGGGCGGCTGCACGATGTGCGGCTACGCGAACGAGTCCGCGTGGCAGAAGGTCACGGCCGAACAACTCGTCGCGCAATTCGAGCGGGCCTGGAAACGCTACGCCGGCGAGGAGCTCGTCAAGATTTACACGTCCGGATCGTTCGTTGACCGCTTCGAGGTCATGCCCGAGGCGCAAAAGTCAATCCTCGGCATCATCGGCAAGGGTCCGAAGAAGGTCGCCTTCGAATCGCTGCCCGGATTCATCCAAGAGGACACGTTCGACGGCCTAAAGGAACTCGTCACGAAACTTGAGGTCGGCATCGGCGTCGAATCCGCCAACGACGTCGTCCTGCGCGACTCCATCAACAAAGGCCACGGGTTCGAAACGTTCGCCCGAGCCGCAGACATCTGCCGGCGCAACGGCGTCTCTGTGAAGGCGTACCTCATGTGCAAGCCGCCTTTCCTCAAGGAATCGGACGCCCTCGTCGATGCGACGCGCACCATCGTCGCGGCAGCCCCCGACAGTGACATGGTGAGCCTCAACCCGACGAACGTGCAGGGCAACACCATCGTCGATGCCCTCTACAAACGCGGTTCGTACCGCCCGCCGTGGCTGTGGACGATTGTTCAATCCCTGTTGGACGGGCGAACTGAGGCCGAAGCCAAAGGCTTCCGCGGCATGCTTAAGTCCGATGTCATCGCGAGCGGCCAAGCGCGCGGCGCCCACAACTGCGGCACCTGCGACGAGGACGTCGTCGGCTACTTGAAGAAGTACAAGGCCACGCAAGACAAGAAGTGGCTCGCACAGTGCCTCGCCGACGTGCAGTGCAAGTGCCGGCGCGAATGGCAGTTGACGTTGGAACTCGGTCCGCTGATTCCGGCGTATGGGCGCCTGTAGCCTGACCGTTTTACCTTGCACACCAAGGCCTGTGCGACGCCCATCATCCAGGCGAAGCCACATATAGGTGCATGCACACATATGTGCTCGTGCCCCCTGAAATTCCCCATCTGACGTCGACCGCCAACCCCCGCCTTTCGACCTTGTACGAGGTGGAGGGCATCCTGGTCGAGAACCAACGCGACTGGAAGGGTCCGCTGTCGTTCGCTGAAATCGGCCGTCGCATGAACGCGAAGCGGACCCGCCCCGAAGTCATTCGCGCCTGCGTGCAAGAGCTCGCACGCCAGAAGCGGGCCATCATTGGGTCCAATGGCGTCGATTTGCTGACCCCAAGCCCTGCCCTGGTCGGCGTGCGCCTGGTCCCCCTAGAATGACGCCCAAACCACGGGCCGACGCCGTCGTCGTCCCAGCAGGACTGAAGGCCGAATTCCTCAAGCGCCATCGCAAGGATCTGCGACGGGCCAACGAAGCGTGGGCCGGCCTCGTCGCTCGGCGAAGCCGATTGCTAGCGGACGCCAACAGCGGTGAACCCATTCCAACGCGCAAGAGGCCAGCACGTTTCGATGGCCATGACCGAGTCTACTTGATTCCAGAGTTGCCGCACCGCTTTCGAGCGCTCTATTCCATCGACCTCGACCTCGGGACGCGTCAGGTCCTCGTCGTCATCTTATGGATTGGCGACCACGAAGAATACGACGAACTGTTCGGATACCGAACGTCCTAGCGGGCCAACTCTTGTCAGACTCGCGCTGGCAGCTGCCTACACGTTCGAGTACGTCTGTCGAAAGTACACGCCACCGTTGCCTTCCGGGCCCTTGTCGGGCTCACCCAATCGCTCCGGGATGCGAGGGAATTGTCCGCGCATGAGGTCCCAACTTGGCACATAGCCCGCGCCCTGATTGGGGCATGGGGCGCCGACACTGTCGAACTCCGTTGTGCTGCGCGAACCGCCCATGATGCTGATGTCATACTTCGCGACGTCGCATTCGATCGAATCGGGGACGACGGGGTCACCGTACAGGTCCGCCATGTCGAACAGGTAGTGTCCCGATTCGTGGGTCAAGACCGCCCCAGTGTCGTCGAGGGTGACCGGCCCGGGGACGGCCTGGAAATGCATGTTCATCCAGATGGCTGCATCAGGGTCGGTGACGCCCTGCCGGTACGTCGAAGCCGCTCCGATGGGCAACGCGTCCTCCGTGAATATGACGTCAAAGATGCGGTTGCAGGCCGGAGTGCTTGCGCCCGGCACGTAGCAGGACGCCCAACCGGAATTGTGGTGCAGCGGGTCATTGGCCACGACAAGGACCGCGCCGGCGCGGACGTGGCCGTCAGTCGCATCCCAGAGCATGTCGGCATAACGGTCCATGCCTGGCTGGACTTCCCCCAAGTCGCCGCCTTCGTTGACGAGCACCAAGTAGTTCACGGTATAGCCGCCGGTCGTCCCCAGCCGTTCGTCAAAAGCAGTCATCGCATTGACCAAACGCACGGCGTGCAATGGCGTCGTCGTGCTGCCTTCCGTCGCCGTGAAACACAACGTGGCGCCTGGCTTCAATCCGTCCACCACGAACAGGTGCACTTTGCTAGAGACGGATTCAGCCCGGCTTTGCGGGGCTCCACCATCGACCGTGAAGGAAATCGAGCCCGTCGTCGCAGCATCGCTTCGCCAAACCACCGCGAAACGGAAGCCACTCTTCAAGACCGCCCACGCGAGGCCGGGCAAGGCCGTGTCCTGGCCAAACGTCTCGGTCGCTTCGGTGACGTTTCCGGCGGGACACGAGAACTCACCGGGAAGGGAAACTGGGCCGGGCGGTGGCGTCTCGTTTCCGACGGCCCCGGGGGGCGGTGGCGCTTCTCCGACTGCCAGCACGAGGACGGTCCGTGAGACCTGCACCGTCTTCCCGTCCGAAAGAGCTGCTCGCAGGGTCACCACTCGGTCGCCTGCGGTCCCGTAGGCGTGCGTCGCGTTGCGACCCTGCGAAGTTTGACCGTCGCCCCAAGTCCAACCCCATGCTTCGACGGTCTTGGTGCCGAGGTTCTCGACGCGACCCGCGAAGGAAATGGTCGCGTCGACGCGCGGGAACTGCGGCGTCCACGTGAATTTCGCGGCGACCGCGCCGAGCGGCGGGCCAGCAGTGGAAGTCGACGTGTCCGTAGCGGTCGTTTCGGGGCCTGCACCGGGTATGAGTTTCGTGCACCCTGACAATGAGAGCAGCAGCAGCAGGAGCAGAACGGGGAAAATCGCCTTCAACGCAGGTGAAGGTCGGTCTGGCGCTATTTGACGTTTGGTGAAAGGGTGGGAACGGTCATGCCCGCCCTGGGGACAAGACGAGGAAAACCTGAAGCGCCACGCCCCCTGGCCGCGTCGTGACCGTTCCAGGAGCTGCTCCCCGCGCGGCACTTCCCGAGGCCGTGCACGTCCTGTGCGACCGTTGCCTGGGGCGACGCCTCATCGGCGCGGCGGGAGTCGCACCGCAGCGGGTGGAGGCCGCGAAGGCCCGGACATGGGCCGAAGTGCCAGAATCCAAGTGTCCTGTCTGTGAAGGCGCCTTCGCCGACGCCGACAAATGGTTGTCCTGCGCCCTGGAATCTGCCAAGCCGTACGAATTCGCGACCTTCCAAGTCGGCACGAAGTTCCCCGGGGCCAATGAGGGCCTCGAACGCGAGATTTCGGTTGCCATGGGCCAAGAAAAACCGGGCGAGGTCATGCGCACGGAAGCGAACCGGACCCTCGCCCTCCAACTCGCGGCCTCATCGGGGGCGAAGCCGATTGCGGAAGGGCGGCCCGACCTAGTCCTCACCATCGACACCCGCTACTGGACGTGTGCCGCGGAGGCGGGGGCCGTCTACATCAAGGGGCGCTACAACAAGTTGCGCCGCGACATTCCCCAGACTCACTGGCCATGCCGCCGCTGCACGGGGCGCGGCTGTTGGGAATGTAATGACACGGGCGTCATGTACGCTGAATCCGTCGAGGACGCCATTGGCGATCCGGCGCAGCCTCTCTTCGGCGCAACGGGATACGCTTTCCACGGCGCGGGTCGCGAGGACATCGACGCCCTCATGCTGGGAACGGGCCGGCCTTTCATCCTGGAACTCAAGAGCCCGCGCCGGCGCAACGCGGACCTCGCGGAACTTGAGAGAACCATCAATGCGGAATCCGCGACGACGGGCGTCGCCGTGCGCAACCTGCGACCGGCCGACAAGGAGGAAGTCGCAGCCATCAAGGAGGGCGAATACGACAAGGAATACCTGGCCAACTGCGTGGCCGATGCCCCGCTGTCGCGACCGGCCGTCGAAGCCGTCATTGCTAAGTTGACCGGGACGACGCTTGAACAGCGCACCCCCGACCGCGTCGCCCATCGACGAGCCGACCTCGTGCGCAAGAGGACGCTGCACCGCGTCGTGCTGCAAGAAATGAAGGATGACCCAAGCGACCGATTCTCCATTCGGGTCCTCGCGGAATCCGGGACGTACATCAAGGAAATGGTCTCCGGCGACGAAGGGCGCACGGTTCCTTCACTCACATCGATTGCTGGAGTCCCCGTCAAGGTCGAGTTCCTGGATGTCGTGGCGATATTGGACGACAGACCAAAGGTCGTCGCGGCCTCCGAATGATTCGCCCTCTGCGCACCATCAGCACGGCCTCAGGTTGCAGTGGAACCACCAGACCATCGCGGAAACACTAGCCAGCACGCGGATGGGTGGTTGCTGAACGCGGATGCCAAATTCGCGTAACGCGTCTACCGGAGGGCCTTCACAATCCGGTCCACGCTTCATCGTGAAGGGGTTTTGGACTGGGCCCAGGCAAGGCAGTCAGAGGCCGGCTCCAACCCCCGATGGGCACATTCGCCTACCCCAGCAGAACGGATTTGACCACAGAACCGGTCCATCCAACATGGCCAAGGCCGACCGCCAGTCCGCGATTGCGGGAATCGAAAAACTCCGCGAATCGCGCGTCATTACTTACGTTACCAGCGACCGGGCGAACATGAGCGCTGCCATGGCACCGGACGTAGTCCGCGTCATTTATCGCCATCTGGAAGCTCTAGGCAAGAGCGAACGGATAGACCTCTTCCTCTACTCGCGTGGGGGCGACACAATGGTTCCCCTGCGACTGGTTGATCTGGTTCGGGAGCATTCCAGCAAGTTCGCCTGCCTCATTCCGTTCCGCGCACACAGCGCCGCGACCATGCTGTGCCTCGGCGCCGATGAAATCCTGATGGGTCCCCTTGCAGAACTCGGTCCGGTGGACCCGACGACGGCCAACGCGTTTAACCCCGAAACCCAGCAAGGACAGAAGCTGGGAATCAGCGTCGAGGACGTTACCTCCTACTTCTCAATGGCCAAAGAGATGGCTGGCCTTGGGAAGGCCGAGCAAGCCGTTGAAGTTTACAAAGAATTGACGCGCAACGTCCACCCCTTGGTGTTAGGCAATGTCCAGCGCATCCATCGGTTGGGCCGGCGCTTGGCGCGGCGACTACTGGCTCTGCACATGAATCCTGAAACCGACAAGGACCGCATCGACAAGATTGTCGACACGCTATCGGAGAAGCTTCACTCGCACGAGTATCCCGTGACGCGTCGGGAGGCAGCGGAGTTGGGGTTGCCCGTCAAAAAGCCCGGAACCGACCTGGAGAATGCGATGTGGAAGCTTTTCGAGTGCTACGAGGCCGACATGAAGTTGGGTGAGCCATTTGACCCCGCCAAACTGTACTCCCCCGCGCAGCCAGGACAACTTGGGGCAAACCGCTTTGCGGAGACCATTGCCTACGTCGAAACCTCTGCTCGTTCCGATGGCTTCGTAATGGAGGGCACAATCGTCCAGGTTGCTCAGCCTGGACCCAGTGGACGATCTACACAAAGGTATAAGGCGAATGTAGATTCGCAGGGATGGAAGCACGTATGACCGTGACCGAGCTTCAGTTTGAAACCGTGGGTCGCCAGGTCGACTTCCGGCCGGTCGGCCGGGAGATTGGTGCCCGCCAGTTCCAGTTCCAAAGCGGCGAATTGGTGTTTGCGGTTGACCGGGTAGGCACGACGTTTTCGCCCGGCCGCAATTACTCCATCGTGGATGCAGACACGAACACCCCCGTGAACCTGTAACTAGTCCACAAAACCGGACTCCGCAGGCATAGACCTACGTCAACGACCTGTGCGGACGACTCACCACCCACCGTCGTCCCCCGGGTAAGACGTCAGCCGTCTGAAGCTGGGCTGGGTTGAAGTCGGGGCCCGTCCAGGA
>CAZXUC010000005.1:0-113462 GCA_964643795.1 uncultured Halobacteriales archaeon
CGGAGCTGGCCACCAGAAGGAGGAGACCGGCGGTCATGAGCGGAGCGAGCATGCGGATGCGGCTACGGGACTGGCGTTGGGGGGTTTGGTTGTGCGTCATGGAAGACACTACACCCTCCTTCGCGCCCGACGAGGATAAGGCAAGGCGATACCATGGGAATATGACGACCGCGGCGAGCACGGCGGGGGGTGCGTGTAGCACGCGCGTCGCGCCGACACTCACACGCGGAGAACGCCGAAACCCACCGAAACGACGGCCTTCGCCAGTTCCGCGCGCGTGCCGCGCGTTCCGCCGCCGACCCAGCCATGCCACGTACCTACGAGCCGCGGAATCAAGGAATCAAGGGAACCTGGTTTCCACTGATTCCGTGGATTCCGCGGTCCGGCCGGGTGGTCGGGCGACAGTTTGGCGGCGCGGTAGAACCTCGCTCCGCGCATTCCGCGTGTCAACGGGCGCGTTCCGCGTGTCATGGGTTAGGTCGCGCGAGCGCGCTCGCCAAACCTGGCCCCGCTATTTTCCGCGGACGATGTCGTTGGGACGAATGCCGACATGTCACGGTCCTGTCCCTTGCCGGTTATACCGGCGCAGGTGCGATGAGAGTCGATGCATGACAGAACGGTTCTGCTGATGCTTGCCTTCTCGGCCCTCCTGCTCCTCCCGGCGGCAACCGCGTTGTCGCTCGGTTCCGGCCCGACGGCCGCCGCAGCGCTGGACTCGGCACCACAAGGTCCCGCTGACGTCGCGCCAATCGTGCAAGAAGCAACCTCGTCCATTCCTGCGGCACCGGCTTTGGACACCGCGTTGCCCAGCACTGTTCTCGATGCCTCCCTGCCCCTGGCTCGCGACGGCCAGATTGGCATCTCCGCCAACGTCGAGGCGTCAGCCGCCGCGTCGGCCTCTGCATCCAGTGACGATTCCGTCGCTGGTCCAGAGTCCGCCGCCGCCAGCACGCAACCGCTGCGCGAGCAGTTGGCGGACGTCGCGGTTCCCGCGGCAGGTTCCGCCATCGTGGCACTCCTTGTCGGCGCCCTTGCCCTCGGGGCCGAAGGGCTGCGCCTGCTCCAGGCGAAGGCCGCCGGCGTCTTTGGCAAATTCGGCCGCCTCCTGGCCGGCGCGATCTTTGCGTTCCCTCTCTTCTCGCGCATCGAGCGCAGCAGGCTCCTCGACAACCCGGTGCGGGCACGCGTCCATGACGCCGTCACGCAAGATCCAGGCATTTCGCTAAGTGACGTCAGCGCTCGTGCGGGCATCGCTTGGGGCACGGCGGTGCACCACTTGCGCCGCCTGGAAGCCCACGACATGGTTGTCTCCGTCACGCGCTCCGGACATCGCCGCTTCTTCGCAGCCAACACACCGGCCGCGACACAACGCGCAGCGGTTTCCGTCGTCATGCACCCGACCGCCCGCCGCATTGCGCATCTCGTCAGCCAGCGCCCCGGCATCGATCAGACCGGCATCTGCAAGACGCTCAACCTCAACAACCCCGCCGCATCGAAGCACTTGCACCAATTCGAAGCGCAAGGACTCGTTCTCAGCCAACGCACTGGACGCAGTCGCCACTACCACCCGACGGGCGGAATGCACTCGGCGCTCTTGCTCCTGGAACCGGCGTCCGGCCGCGTGACGACCGCAATGAACGCCCTCGAACCCATCCCGGCGGCCTACGCCCTCGTCGAACCGAAGGCGGCCGTCAAGCCCTTCGTGATGTTCCGGCCGATCCCCATGGGAGGCGCGTGATTATGCCGAACAGGTGCGGGCGCGGCCAACAGAGCGGCCAACAGATCAGAACCGTGCCAAACTCCGGGAGGTCGCCCGTCTTGCGCCCCTTCCCCGGAGGCCACGCTGCGAGGAACCTGGCTGGGGAGACATGTTCGCCCCGCTGGCGCTCTTATCCTGCGCTGCTCGGTGTCAGACCTGCCGACCCTCCGGCGGCAGATCGTGAACCCACATGAAGCTCCCACTGATGAGGACCCCTGCATTGGCCACGGTCTACCTCGACAATAGCCCAGTCGGATTGATGGGCGATCCCGCTCCGCGCGTCTCCAAGGTCGTGGCGGCTAGTGGAAAACATCCCGACTCCGTCCTCGTGTGGCGCGCGCGCTCGGCCGACGACGTGCGTGGCAAGCCCGTGCGCCTTGAGGACACCATCGATCGCACGGCAGAGCCGACGATTCCGATTTACCTCACAAGCGTACCGAAGTCGGCGTCTACGACTAGCACGGGCCGCAGTGTCGCATCCGCTCCGCTGCCCGACGCCGATGCCACCGCCCGCCCGCCGCGCGGCCCTCTTCCTCCGGCGGAGCAAGGCGACGGCACGTGGGCGCCTTGACGCGGCGAACCATCCCGATTAGACGCGCGCACCGCACAGGTCTGGCATTGCCTGACGAGCGTCCCTGAAGCGCTTAGGCAACTGAGCGCCATAGTGAGGTTGAATCTCCATGTACGGAATCCTTGGACCACGGCAGACTCGTGTGCGGTTGTCGCATCCGCAGGTTGCTGGTGGCTTGGAAGCCGCGACGCTCGACTTCCTCAAAGAGACCCGTCAATCCGCCCTGGGCCGGTTCGCGGGCCGCAACCCCCGGCCGCGCAGTTGCCTCACCGTGCAACGCGGCGTCCCAGCTCGGCCCGGCGCGGACGGCTGCATCGGCACGATCGTCGTCCACGTCAGCGCCCCCGTCGCAAACGCTTGGGCGGCGCAAGGCACCGGCATGCACGTCGAACGCAAGGCACAGGTCGCCGAGCAACTGCAACTCGTCCTGCAGGACCTATGCGACCAGGACGTGCATGGCTACCTCTCGCTCACCGATACGCAATGCGACGTGTACGGCCACGACCTCGTCCAACTCGTTACGGAAAGCCTTGGCCGCACCACATTCCCCCAGCTTGGCCGAGCGTGTGATGTCCACTGGGAAGGAACACTTGTGCGCAGCCTGCAACCGCCGGCCCTCGTGCTCGTCGTCAGCATCGGCTTCTGGGAGCCCGGTCCCTGACGCGCAACGGCGCGCCTCACTTCACGTCCAATCACGTCCAATAGATGTTAACCAGCAGCCGTCAACCAACCCTCCTTCCAACGGATGTAAACCGACCCTCCTTCCAGCGAACATGTTCGTGGTCCGCCGGCCCTTATCGGCCGTCGACCATGGACGCGGGACCGTGCACCATGAAGAACGAATTTTCCCCAGTCTACCTCGATGATGCCCCAGTGACCTTGATGGGCGACGAAGCCCGCCCGCCCCTGTCCCGCATCGTGCGCGCCGGCGGCAAGCGCCCCAGCCGCGTAGACATCGTAGTCCTCGCATCGCGATCCGACAAGTTGGGCCATGCCCTCGACCCTGAGGAGATTATCGACCGCACCGCGGAACCGACGAAGCCCATCTACTTGCGCTCCGCGCCGAAGCCCGGACTTCCGCCGCCGTCCACGGCAAATGATTCCGAAGTCGTGGCAGAATGGTCGTTCATCCCCGGCGCCGGCCTCACGTTGTCGCGCTCCGTGGGCACCCCCACCATGAAGCCGAATGCGGATCGCGTCATCGCCCAGCTTGGCGCTGACCCCCTCGTCCCCGAAGTCACGCCCAAGGTCTTGCGCGAAACGCGCCGCGCGGAAGCCCAAGCGACCGCGGAAGCCGGAGCCGAAGAGCGCCAAGAGGAAGACCGCGAGCAAGCCGACAACCTGCAGGACGAGAAGGAAGAGCGCGAGGAATCCGAGGATGGATTCGACGGCGCCGAGGACGACGAGTCGCAGGATTAGATTCACTGCCCTGGTTCGTGGCCGGCGGGACGGCTACTGCCACTCGCCTCGAAAGCGCGTGACGTCGCGACCAAGGCGCGTTGGGGCGGCGTGAAGAACTAGCGCGCCACCTCCCCACTTTTCCGCAGATTACACAGATTTCGCAGACCCTTGCGGTCGCCTCGCGCCGGTGAACCCTGTGACCGGTCCCGGCTGCGCCAGCAATCTGGTAGTCCAAGCGCGCGCCACGTTCGAATCAATCTGCGACGGGACCCGACTTCCGCCGACGGCGACGCCGAGCACATGATGCAGCACCACTCCCCTGATGGCGGCGCCGCGCGCCGCAGTCACACCGGCCGAAGAAAGGGAGGCGGAGGGTTGCACAGAAATCAGGAATACGAAATGGTCATCGTGCCAGGGTCGAGGTCAAGATTCTGTGGAAATCTGTGCAATCCCAAGCCTCCCACACTACGGCCGCGGTGTCAAGTTGGAACCCGTGGACGACGACGCCGTCGGCGGACTGCGGTAAGCCATGTGACCAAGCGAAAAAGGGTGATCTCGCGAATCAAGCGACCAACCGACCGGGGATTACCGAGATTCCGGGGACACTGGGTCACAGTCCATTCCCCGTAATTCCCCGTAATCCTCGGTAGGCGTCGGGGGCGTCTTGCGCCGCTTGTCGCATCGTGCAGAGGCATGCATCACGTGAACCATCGATCAATTGGCCCAGCGTACCAGCCGCGCCCCCGTGCGACCTTCAGCCACGTCGCGGCCCGCAAGCGCCACGCGGACTTTGTCGGCAAGCCGGGCCCGGATGCGCCGCAGCTCCCCGGACTCCTCGTCGAGCCACTCCAGCATCTGCCGCGTCGACGCGTCGGCGAGGCGGTCAGGTTGGTCGCGGTCCGACACGAACAACATGGATTCCCATTCGTCCACTTGGTAGGGGCCGCCCGGCAAGTCACGCGCTGTGATGCGGGCCTCGATGCCGTCGCTGCGCACGACGAAGAGACTCGCCGGAGTGAGCCCCGTGATGCGCGCCGGGGATTCGGACCCGCCGGCCGACTGCAAGCTCGCAAGGACAAGACACGATGACTTGATGCGGCGCTCAAGTCCGTCCGCGGCGCGTTCCTGGTTGCTGCAATGGTCGCTCATGGCTCGCAACGACTCCTTCGCATGCGGGGCTGTACCGGGCTTGCCGGCGATGAGCCATTTCAGATTCCGATGCACCACCAGGTCGGGGTACCGCCGGATGGGACTCGTGAAGTGGCAATAATGGCCCAATGCAAGGCCAAAGTGACCCTCGTTGTCCGGCGTGTAGAAGGCACGGCCCATGCACGCAAGGAGCTTGAGCGTCGCGACGTCGGCGAGATCACCGTCCTGATGCTCTGCGAGTTTCGCGAGCACGACGCGGAAGGGCGCGAGCCACTCCTCTTGCTCCGCAACGCTTAGCGACGAGAAGCCTGGTGGCCGGATTGGCTTCCCTACAGCGGTCACTGCGGCGTCGTCGGGGGTTAGCGCCGTAGTCGCGGACGGATCTTTTGCCAGCGCGAAGTCGATTCCTCCCCCAAACAGGTTGAGCTTGCCCCCACCCGCCTTGAACCGGTCGAGGAGAGACTCGCCCACGGACGTGCCGCCTGCGGTTGCGCCGCCGACGGGTTTCGGCAAGTCGAGCGTCGCCTTGACCCCCATCGTCGCCAACTGGTGACTGAAGCGTTCGGCTTTGCTCCGGTCAGGCAAGGGATGGCAGCGGAACAGGACGCCGACGCCCCCGGTGTCGAGGTGTTCGGCAACCGCTTCGTTGGCGGCGACCATGAAGGTCTCGATCATGCGCGTCGCGGGGTCCGCCCGCTTTTCCAACGCGGAGAAGCCTGATTCTTCGAGCAGGACCTTGAGTTCGCCCGTTTCCAGGTCGAGGCCGCGGCGGTTGGAACGGATGCGCTTGGCAAGCGCCATCAGTGCCGCGAATGGTTCCTGCCCAGAGTCGGCCCGCTGCAACGCCTCGGCGTAGTGCAGATTCTCCGTCACGCGAATGATGGCTTTATGGAATTGCCGCGCCGTGACCTTGCCTTCCGCATCGATGTCGAGGCCGACGCTCAACGCGAAACGGTCGTTGTCGTCGCGCAAGGAACAAAGATGGTCCGACAATCGCGGTGGGAGCATGGGCAAGACTTGCCCTGGCAGGTAGACGCTCGTAGCTCGTTTCTTGGCGTGGCGGTCAAGCTTCGTATCCGGCCGGACGTAGTGGCTGACGTCGGCGACGTGAACCCAGAGCCGAGTGCCCTCAGGAATGACTTCGATCCCGACGGCGTCGTCGAAATCTCTCGCGTCCGCCGGGTCGATGGTCCAGCACGGAATATGCCGCAGGTCCGTCCGGTCGGGGTCCTCGGCGAGCGTGGGTTCCGCGAATCGCCTGGCTTCGAGTTCGGCGGCCTCGTCGGGGACGTGTTCGAAGAATTCCTCTTGGTTGACGTGGCGGCGCACGAGGCCGGCGACTGCGTCGGACGGCGTCCACAGCGTCGACTCGAGAAGGAAGTGGATGTAGTCGCTCGACGTGGAGGTGTGCTCGCTCGTGATCCAATCCTGTGCAAGGAACCCGAGGGACCTGTGCAAGTCCATTCCGAACGCCCGTACGGCACCAAGGCCGCCGATTCCTGCGACCCTCTCGCCGCCGTCGGGCACGCCGTCCCAATCGATGAATTGCGCCATGGCGGCCTTCACCCATTCAAGCGTCGCTTTGTCTTTCTCCGTGAGTTGCGCGGCCTCGTAGGGCACTCGTTGGAACTCTTGCCCGTCTGCGCCTTCAATTCTCTGCACGAGTTTGGCGCGCAGAGCTTGCAAGTCCTGCCACGAGCGCAGCATGGCCGCCTGTTCCGTCCTGGTCCAGGGGCGCCACTTGTCGCCCCGGCCACCTACCGTCTGGAACCGGCCGGTTCCGGCGCGGCGGCAGCGGTCCAGCGCATCGCGAACATTGCGCAATTGCACGGGGCTAGGTGCCGCGCGATAATGGGCCGCCGCAATCTCCACTTCACTCCACTCCTCTCTCCCAGCGTCGCAGGTCGAGTCCCACAAGGCTTCCTCGAGGCGTGACAAGTCGTCCTCTTCCTGCTCGGCCAAGGCGCCGGTCGCGTTCTGCTGGATGAGGTGGGCAAGCCGCGTTTGCACCGCGTTGGTGTCCTTGAGGTCGCCTTCGTAGCGTGCCTTGAACGCCTTACGCGACAGGTGTTCCGCCTTGATTTCTTTGGCACCGTCGAGCGTTACGAGGCGGACCCACGGCGTGCCCTTCTTGCGGAACCGGTCGAGGAGGATGCCGACGTTGCGGGGGGATTCGAGTCCGTGCAGCCCGGGCTTGAACTCGACGACGTCGCCTGGCTTGGTCATGTCAGTGCAGGCCCGACGCGAGTTCGCGCAGCGCGCCAGCCGGGTCCTTGGCTTTCACGACGCCGGAGGCAAGGAGTACGCCGTGGGCGCCGAGGTCGATGGCTTTGCGTAGGTCGGTGCTGGTCTTGACGCCGGCACCGCACAGCACGGCAATCTTGGGATTCACGGCGTGGACGGCGTGGACGGCTCCCGAAACGATGCCGGGGTCGGCGCTCGTGACGCTGATGGAGCCGCCGATGAGTTCGGGCGGTTCGATGGCGATTATGTCCGGCGCAAAGTTTGCCACCTTGCGGGCTTCGGCAAGCGAGTCAGCGCAGACGAGGGACGCGAGGCCCGACTGCCGAAGGCGGGCGATCGTCCGTTCGAGGACCTTGGCATCGAGTTTGTGTTCGGCGTGGTTGAGGATGGCGCCCGCTGCACCGGCGGCACGAATTGCCTCGACGGTCGTGAACCCGGTCCCGATGCCAGGTTCGAGGGCATCCACGTGTTGCGCGTACAGCAGGCCCTTCAGGCCTGGGTCGGCACCGAGACGGGCAAGTTCGACCAGCGGCGGAGCCAAGACGACGCCGGTTTCATTGTCACGGCCCACCTGTCGGCACGCTTGGGCAAGCGCGTCAAGCGTCGGCCCTCCCGCCTCGGGGTAGACCTTCGCGTTCACCACGATTCGTGGCAGCTTCACGAGCCGACAAACGGTGAGGTCGGCATAAACGGGCCGGTAAGCACCGCGGCCCCCTGCGCCGACGAAACAAGGAACGCACGAAGCCCACGGAAGCGCACAGTCACCTCAACGCGTTCCGTGGACTCCTTGGCCCGCAAGCTGGAATGGGTAGTGTTGCAAGGTTTTCAAGGTGGCCCCCGTCGCGGCGGATATGGTCTCGCCGTTCCTCGTAGCATCGGCGCTCGCCATCATCCCAGCCCTTGGCCTCCTGTTCTACTTGCTGAACCGTTACGAGGGCTACTTCGAGGACGCGCGCGTGTTCTTCGCTCTCACGGTCGGCTTCTTCGCCGGCCTCGTGGTCGCGTTCCTGGAAAACGTCGCGTTCCGCTTCGATTCACCGGAATTCACCAAGGCAGCGAGCATCGCCTTCGCGTTCGCCTACTACGTCGCAGGGTACGCCTTCCTTGAGTCAGCCACGAAGACGGCCGTCCTTGGCTCGCGCAAATTCCGCAGCCGCAAGGACACGCCATATTACGGTGCAGCCCTCGGCATCGGCTTCGGGGCCATGCTGGCGTTGCAAACCATCGCCCTCGGGCTGGACCAAGGCGACCTGCTTAACCGGTCCTTCGACGGCACCTGGCTCACGGTCGCCGGGCTCCTCATTGCCCTCGCGACGGCGGCGACCCTCACGCACGGTGCCAGCGGAGTCTGGGTCGGCCGAGGTGCCGCCGAAGGCCGGCTGTGGAAAGGCTTGCTGCAGGGCGCTCTCCTGCAGATGCCGTTGCTCGTGTGCTTCTGGTTCTACCCTAAGCAAGCCGGGCAGGCCGCGGTCGTCCCCGCTGTCGCCGCGCTGGCCTACGGCATAGCATTGATCGTGTACACGCAGCGGCGCATCCTTGACACGATCGTGCCGCCAGAGATCCGCGACCAAGTGCAAAAGGAACGCCGGCGCTCGAAGCGGCGTGGCCAACAGGGCTAGCGCCTCCGACGACGTAACCGCAGATTTCGCGGATTACGCGGAACAAGGTTCCACCGCGCCTCCGCGTAATCCGCGTAATCCGCGGTTAAGTCGGTGTGCGGAACGCAGTTCCACCGCACTCCACGAAATCCGCGGTTAGGCCGCTGGCCTTGCGGCGACCAGCCATCAGGCGTCGAGGACGCGGTACGACCCCGCTCGCGGTTCCGTGAGGATGTCCGTCGCGAGCATGCGCACCACTTCGCGCTCGGCGCGGTCGCGTTCGAGGCCAGCGAATTCCATTCCAGCCACGAGGTCGGCGTGGGGCACAAGCCCGGTCAGCCTAGTCAACCACAACGCGACGACCTCGGCCTTGCGTGACTTGTTGATGATGCCGACCGCTTGGGCGGCTGCAGCCTCGACGGGGGAATCGTGCCTCGGCGTCTTGTTGGGCGGGGCGACTTCCTGCCCCCCGGCGCGTAGGGCTGCGGCGGCCGCCTGCGCGGCGCGGGCGCCCTCGCCTTGCCAAAGCCGGTGGCGGTCGGCCAACTTGAAGGTCTTCCGGCACCTGGGACAGGTGGCTTGTTCGTGGCGTAGGTCCACGGCCCACAAGTCGGAGCAATGGCTGCAGCCGATTACGGCGAATCCAGTCAACCCCACACCTCCACGACGGCCAGCGCGGACGCCGTCAAGCGGATGCCGTGGCGCTCGGCGCAGGTGGCGCAGCGCACGAGGCCAGCATGCGTCGCCGTGGGAAACTCGCTTCGGCAGAAAGCGCACCGGACCCATGTCGTCATGCAACATGATTGGCCGGGCTGCCTTGACGGTTTTCCCGGGTTGAGTGAAAGGCTTGGTTGCGGGATTGGTTGGCGCAGACCGGTTGACCCAAGTCCTGCCTGCCCGTCGCCGCCTCGTTGCCTTCCCGACTCGCCCAGGCGGAGATCCCGAATCCTGCATTCAGCGCGAAGGAGCGCCGCCTCGTCGCACGCTTGCGGACGCCGGAGGCCGTGCAGCGTTGGCTCAATACGCTCCCGTACAACTGGGAGCCCCGCGGCCCGACCGCGCGGACGTTTCGTGGGGTGGTGCGAACGGGGAAGGCGCATTGCCTCGAAGCAGCCCTCACTGCGGCGACGATTCTTGAGCAGCGCGGTTACCGCCCGCTCTTGCTCGACATTGAATCGACAGACCACCTCGACCACGTGCTTTTCCTGTACCAGGCCGACGACGGTCGGTGGGGCACCGTTGCACGCTCGCGCTGCCCAGGCTTGAACGGCCGAAAGCCCGTGTTCAGGAATCTTCCCGCCCTGGTTCGCTCCTACGTCGCGCCCTACATCGACGAGACGGGACGAGTCAAGGGGTACGGTGTACTGGACTTGCGGCGATTGCGGGGACGTTGGCGTTTGCATCAGGGCAACGTCCGCTTCGTCGAACGAGCCCTCATCGACAACAGCCACCGCAAACTCCTGACCCACGAGGCGACCTTCAGGAAATGGAAACAGCGCTTCGACAGCTGGCACAAGGCCCGAGGGCACCCCAAGCATGAATGGCCGGTCTTTGCCGACTATCCGTTGCGCCGGACGTGGTCTGCCCTTCCTGCCAAGCGCAGGCTTTAACCGATGGTTCCTTGGGCGACCCGATGAGCAGTTCCGAGGCCCATGCCTTCGACTCCGTGGCGGACATCCTCGCTGGCCAGAAGACCGGCGCGTCAGTCCGGCTGCGCGGGTGGGTCCATCGCCAGCGCAGCGGCGGAAAGCTCGCCTTCGTCGTGCTGCGCGACGGTACTGGCACGCTGCAATGCACGGTCAAGACCGGTGTCGCGGATGACGAGTCAGTTGTCCAGGCGCTGCGCGCGAAGCTCGAAGCGTCAGTCTCCGAACTCACTGGCACCGTTGCGGCCGACCCGCGTGCCCCCGGCGGGTTCGAAGTCAAGGTCGCGAAGTTCCGCCTGCATGAACTGCACGGCCCCAGCGGCGACTTCCCCTTACGAGGCGAGCAGGGGACAGAGTTTGAGCTCGACAAGCGGCACTTGTGGCTGCGCAGCACGGAACTCTCGACGATTCTGCGCATCAAGCATCGGATGTACAAGGCCATCCACGACTTCTACGAGGCGGAAGGCTTCGCACAAGTGGACCCGTCGGTCATCACGACCAATGCTTGCGAAGGCGGCTCAACGCTGTTCACCTTCGAATACTTCGGCCAGACGGCCTACCTGTCGCAGTCGGCGCAGATGTACCTGGAAGGCTGCATCTTCGGAATGCCCAAGGTGTACTCCATTACGCCGAGTTTCCGCGCCGAGAAATCTCGTACGGCGAAGCACTTGACGGAATTCCATCACCTCGAAGCCGAATACGCCTGGTGGGACGCCGAGGAGTCTCGCGTACACCAGGAAAAACTCGTGACGACGGTCGCGCACGTAATTGCCAAGGAATGTGAAGCAGACCTCAAGCTCTTGGGCCAAGACCCAGCGAAGCTCCTTCGCATCGGCACATTTCAGGCCAACGAAGGCGGCAGGGATGAGCCGGGCAAGCGCTTCCCTCGCCTCGACTACGAGTGGTGCGTCAAGGAATTGGTGCGGCAAGGGTTTCACATCAACTACGGCGACGACTTCGGAGTCCCGCACGAAAAAGCGCTGACCGAGGGCCGGATCAACCCGATGTTCATCTGCGACTGGCCCGCCAAAATCAAGGCGTTCTACATGGCCGAGAAGCCGGACACGGACCGTGTCTTTTGCAGCGATCTCATGGCGCCGGACGGCTTCGGGGAGATTATCGGCGGCTCGCAGCGTAGCGAGGACATTGCGAGCATGGCGGCTCGGTTTTGGCGCCAATGGATTAGAGACGCTGAGGGGCAAGGCCTGCACCTGAAAGAACCGGAACGGACTGCCTTGCTAGAGCTTCCATTTGACAAATCCATCGAACAGGAAGCCGCTGCCACAGCACTAGCCAAAATGCCAGACGAGATTCTCGAGCGGCTATTCGATCGTCACAGGCCTGAACACCCCGAGAAGCGACTCCTCGCGGGGCGTGCCGGAAACTGGAGCCTAACCTTTGGCTTGGAGCTCCCGGACGCACAAGCTGGAAAGGGCTTGCCAGCGGAGAGGTCCGACGCCTGCCGAATTTTTCTTACAGGACGAAGCCGGGTCGTCTATTCAGGCGTGGGCGACCGAATCGTTCAACTTGGCATTCTTTCGCCGAACGACTGGTACTTCGACCTGCGCCGCTTCGGCTCCGTCCCGCACTCCGGCTTCGGCCTCGGCATTGAACGCCTCCTGCGCTGGTTTACTGGCCAGGAGCATATCCGCGACATGTTGCCTTACCCCCGTACGCCTTCGCGGGCTTACCCCTAGTCGGCACGGCAAGCTAGAATAGGAAGCGCGTCGGTTGCTGCTCGTGACGAAAGAAGTAGGCTACTGCCCGAATCATGGCATGGTGCGCCCTAAGCCACTGAATTCGCGCAGGAGCCGTACGGCCCGGTTTGCCCTTTCCTTCGTTACGATTGGTTTTTCGGCTGTAGCTAACAAGGTGTACAACGTAGCCACTGTGGGATGCTGCCCAATTTGTGGACTGGATTGCACCAGTCAGCCGCCCACTCCGAGCCCACCGGCCCCTGAAAAAAAGGACAACTGGTTCTCGTGAAGTCAACCAGAATTGTGGCCTTCCCGGAAAGGACTGCATATCCGATTTGCAGCTCGGGAATGATGCGCCGGCCCAATCCGGTCCCCCAACATTAGCTTCGGCCTCGGCATCGAGCGCCTACTGCGCTGGTTCACGGGCCAAGAACACATTCGAGACATGCCGCCATACCCGCGAACACCCAGCCGAGCATACCCCTGAGATTTTTCCGGGAAAGAGGGGCAGGACGCGACCTACGTGTTCCGCCGACGGCTACACCCCTCGCGTCCAACGTGAAAAGGGGCATGACGACGTCGCCGCCGGAGCGAGGTTTGACCTGGCCGCTCGCCACGAAGGAAAAAGCCCAACGTGGACCGTCCACTTGTGAAGAAGCCGCGACTGGGGTCGATTGGTGCCTTCCTTCCGTTAAGCATGGTCGGCCGAATTGATAAGTCGGCGCTGCGCACGACGTCGTGCATGACCACCGCGATCTACGTCTCGCCTTTTGCCTCTTGCAGTTCCCGGATCACGCGGTCTTGGTCAGCATCGACCTTGTACGCGTAGGTCGTCGCGGTGTCGCAGTCGTCTGTCCATCCCGAGTGCTCGTAGTTTGCGGCGCACTTGCCCGTGTAGTCCGCATACTTGATTGCGTCGGCAAAGTAAGCATCAACCGCGTTGGCCAACGTATCGAATCCCGGCGCAGGACTGGCAGTCACGGGCTGGACATCGCCCTGGCCGGCAGTGGCCTCGGCCTCCGCTCGTCCAAAGTCGCGTTCGGCATCGTCGTAGTCCGCGCTTCCCATTGATTGAGAGCCCGAATCCATGTATCCGCCGAACGTCGCAATGTGGTTTCCAAGCGCGGTCTCCAAGTCGCTCAACCATTGGGTCCGTGCTTCCTCTTCCTCGGCAGTCCACGTCGGGGCGGGGGGCGTGGTAGTGATAGGCTTGGGGGTGTCTTCGACGCATCCGCTGGCGAGGATCGCAATGACAATCGCGCTTGCAAGCGCTGCCGGTTTCATGGGTTCCCACCAGACCTTAGACCATATAGGGGCTTGGTCCGACGTTCCAAACCCCGGTCGGCCGCGTGCTCCCTGCGCGCCACCAAACCCGCAAATCGGTGCCTTTGAGCCAGGGCGCCTACTTTTCGTCTTGCAAGGGGCCCGGAATCCCCGAACAGTGGTCCCGCGTTCGGGAAGCCTCGCGGCTTCAGCAACGCACCACTTCACGGGAAAATCATATATACAACCAATACGTATATAATGTATAGATGACGAAGGTCGTTCAGCTTGCCGACGACGCGTACGAGGCCCTTGCGCGGCAGAAGCGGCCTGGCGATAGTTTCAGTGACGTGGTGCGAAGGGCCTTCCCGCGGCGGCCGCTTACAGACCTTGCCTTGCTGCGAAAGGACCTGACGTCGGCCGAACGGGCCGAACGCGACCGGATGTGGAAGCTCGGGCGCGACATCGGGGACGAGGAAATTGAACGCTTTCACAAGTCCTGGAAGGAACGGAACAAGTAATGCCCGTCCTCGATGCCGCGTTTCTTATCGCTGTTGAGCGGCGCCATCGCGCCGCGACCGCGCTGGCCGATCGCCTCGCTGGCGCGCCGCGCCCGATCTGGATTCCGGCCGTCGCGTGGATGGAATATCTCAGCGGCTTCCGAACGGACGAACAAGCCAGCGCCGTCGCCATACTTGAGAGCATTGGCACCTTGGCGCCGTTTGATCAGCCGGTCGCGCAGTTGGCTGGCGTCCTACAATCCGGATTTCTGCGCTCGGGAAGGCGCATGCAATGGAACGATGTGCAAGTGGCCGCAACGGCCTTGCACCTGCGTGATGCCGTCGTCACTCTGGACGGCGATTTTTCTGGCATCGCCGGCTTGGAGGCAATCCACCCTTGACGCCGATGGAAATAGAACCTGCCGGCCCCACGGCCGCGACCCTTGTTGCGCCAAGCAGCGACCCAGAGGCAGACGGCGACGCCGCCCTCGCTCGCCTGACCGCCGCACGCGGCTTCCTCGCCGCAGAATGGTTGGGTGCCATCTTGATGCTCGTAAGCTTCACGCAACTTTACTTCGTCGTCCTCGGTCGCCTCGGCTCCGGAGCCTTAGGGCTCGGCGTCGGACTCTTCACCATGGCCATCGGCAGCTTCGTCTTCGTGCGTAGCCGCGGATACTACCATCGCCTCGAATTTCCCTACAAGCCGCGCTGGCACACGGCGGCGTACGTCGTGGCGGGGTCGGCCGCCATCTTCTGGTTGCTCTTCGCCATCATCGCCCTGTTGGTGTACCTAGACGTGCCCGTCTTGAACGATTAGGGCCGCCGCCGAGAACGCCCGGTCGCAGAATACGCAGAACGCACAGAAGCCGCTTCTGCGGTTCGGTGGTTCTGCGGTTTCTGCGCGTTCTGCGACCGGTCGCTTGACCCCGCGTGAGGGATCAACGGTACGCGCGCATCTCGCGGTACACGATAGTCCGCGCCAACGGCAGCCCCATCCCCGTGTCCTGCTCGATAATCCACTTGACGTATTGGACGGGGTCCTTTAGGCGGCCGGCCTGCGAATCTGACTGCAAACGTTCGCGTAACGCGACGGTGCCGAGGCGAGGCTTGCGACCGCGTTTTCCCGACGTGTAGTTCGCCGACTTGGGCGGGCGCCCCGGTCCGCGTCGGAGCCCGCGCGGCAACAGGTGGACCACCGCGATTCCCCGGCCGTACGGGCCCGGGCTCACGCGCACCACGGAGCCGTCCCGTAATTCGAGGTCGAGGGGTTCCACGAGCGTGATTCGGGCCCTCGGCTTCGCCACGCCGCCAGACAAAATCTAAGGTATTTGAAGAAAGCGAATGAAAGGAAATCCGAAAGTCATGGGGCCTCATCCTACGCGGGGCCGCGCTAGCACCTCCGCCATTCTTGGGCGCCGTCAGGTCGTCGCCGTCGCGGCACCTTGCGTCGCGCCGTAGCCCCGGTCAAGCGTCGCCTGCGCGCCTTCCTCTTCGAGCGCGTCGCGCACCAGTCGGTAGATGTCCTGCCGCCACAGGTATCCCCAATGACCGACCCACGGGACCTTGACGTTGTGGGCGCCGGGGAGGATGGCGTTTTCTGATGGGATCACGACGCCGTCGAATTGGCTCCAGAATGAGACGAACTTCACGCTCGGGGGGACGGCGCCGGGGCCGTTGATCTCGTCGAGGAAATGGCTGCCGGGCCGGGTTTGCCGGAGGATGCCGAGGAACGGCAGGTTGAGTGCGTACGCGAAGTACGTCCCAAGGTGCGGTGTGCCGAGGGTGAGGAGTTTGTTGACGTGTTTGTCGCCGCGCAGGTACTTGATGTAGTAACGGGCGACGAGGCCGCCGGCCGAATGGCAGACGAGGTCAACTCGTTCGATGCCGTCGCCCCGGCGCGACGCGTCGACTTTGTCCTTAAGGAACTGGGCAGCGATGCGGATGTCGCCGAGCATGTAGTAAGGGAGGATGACTTCGTGGACGCGGAATCCGTCTTTGAGGAGGCGGTTGCGGAAGATGTTCCAGTACACGTGGCGCTGGCCGAGGATGCCATGCACGAGCAGGACCGGCCGGCGGGCGTCGATATTTTTCCCCGAGCGGCGGTGCTTCACGTCGTCAAGGGCGGCGTCAATGCTGACGTCGACGGCGGCCTCAATGCCGTTGCGGGGCGCTACGCGTTCAGCCATGCGCACTGTTCCATGGACTCGCTGTGCCTTAAATGGTGGCGTTGGACGTACCACAAGGACCCACAATGCGGCCAAATCCGTTCATCGGCGCATGTTTTTGTGCAATCGCCAGGACCAAATGGGTCCCCCATCTCGCCGGCCCGACGATGAGCGACCCGGCCGCGCCCCCCCCGAAACCTGCTATCCTGCAAGAGACCCGCTTCACGGTCGAGGAGGGCTTCGCGTACCGCGCCATGCGGACCGGGGCGATCTGGATGAATAAGCTGTTCTTTTCGTCCATCGTCTTGCTCGTAATCTGGCTCATCGCAGCCGCGATGCAGGGAACCACCGCGTGCGTCGACTCCGTGGTCGTGGGCGAAAACGCGACGGGCGACCAAGTGGACCAAGGCACCGGGTCAAAGTGCAGCGTCTTCCTCACGCCGACGGCGAAGTACCTCGGTGCCATGGCTGTGCTCAGCTTCGTCGCATCGCTAGCGTTCGGAGCCTTGGGGCTCGTGGTGGGCAAACGCGTCCTCGAAGTTGCGCAGGCCAGCGACGAAGTCGGAGCCGGCGGGCCGGGCAAGCCGCCTGAAGGTTGAGACAAGTTCGAGCCGGCAGCGGGTGAAGTCGCGCACACGGTCGGACCCCCGCGTCAGGACTTGCCCTTCTCGCCCTTCTCGGTCTTCTTGCCCTCACGCGACATGAGTTCCGCGAGGACTTCGCGCAGCCCGATGCCGTGCGAGCGGCACGCGACGAGCAAGTGGTACAACAGGTCGGCGGCTTCGTGCTGCAGGTTGTCCTTGTTCGGCTTCCCCTTGAGGACCGTCGCGACTTCCTTTGCCTCTTCAATGACCTTTCCTGCGGCGAGGCTGGGGTCGGCAAGGAGTTTAGTCGTATACGAACCGTCGGGCTTGTCTTTGGCGCGCTTTGCGATGACCTGGTCAAGTTCGCCGAGGAAGCCCGCCGCAGGAATGGCGCGGCCCTCGGACCAGCAGGTGCCAGTCTCGCGGTGGCATGCCACGCCGGTCTGTTCGACGATGGCAAGGATGGCGTCCTTATCGCAGTCAACCTTGAGGGCCACGAGCTTCTGTTTGTGGCCGGACTCCTCGCCCTTCGTCCACAACTTGTTGCGTTGACGGCTGAAGTACGTCATCTCGTTCGTCGTCAACGACTTCTCGAGCGCCTCCTTGTTCGCCCACGCCTGCATCAGGACGGCACCGGTGAGGCGGTCCTGCGTCACGACCGCGACGAGTCCTTCCTGGTCGTACTTCAGTTCGTCCAGGTTGATGCCAGCCACGATGCGGCCGGAGCCCTTGATGACGATGGCCTTCCTGAGCGCCTCCAGGTCCTCCGTGCTGAACTTGGCGGGGCCCTTCGCGACGACGTGCGTCTCGTCGTCGACGTTCTCCGTCTTTCTGGCTCCGCCCTTCATGACGACCATAGGTTCGTCGGAGTCGTCGCCGTCGTCGTCGGCGCTCGGCTTAAGGACGGGGCGCGCCGAATGACCGTTGCTGGGCTGAGCCGGGGCGAGGGGTGGCGCCTGCCCTTGGCTTGCCCCCGACTTGACTTGGATCTCCTCGTCCGCCGACGATGCGGCCGCGAGAGCAAGCGCACGGGCCAAGCCGGGCGTCCGGTGCACCCTCGACTTTCCTCGCTTGCCGTGGCGCTCCGCTTTCTTCGCGCGCGACTTGACCTTGCGCTTCGTCATGGTCTCACCGCGACGCCCGCCCGGGCAAGTTCGGATTTGGCTTGTCGGATGGTGGTGTGGCGGTCATGGAAGATGCTGGCGGCCAGGGCAGCGTCAGCCCCCGCCTTCAAGGCTTCGACAAGATGTTGGGCAGAGCCGCACCCGCCCGAGGCGACGACCGGGATGCGTACGGCGTCTGCCACCCGCCGCGTCAGCTCCAGGTCGTATCCGGCCTGTGTCCCATCCGCGTCGATTGACGTGAGCAGGATCTCTCCTGCACCAAGCCGAGCCGCCTCCTTGCACCATGCGACCGCATCGAGCCCGGTGTCGCGGCGGCCACCGTGGCTGTAGACGTTCCAGCGGCACGGCTGGCCGACTCCACTGCTGGCTGGGGCCGCGTCGCCACCGACACGCTTCGCATCGACGGCGACGACAACGCATTGTGCCCCGAAACGCTTGCTGCATTCCGTGATGAGCTCGGGCCGTGCCAGTGCGGCCGAGTTGATTGCGACCTTGTCTGCGCCTGCGTTCAACGCCGCTCTCATGTCGTCCGCCGAGGCGATGCCGCCGCCGACTGTCAAGGGAATGAACAGACTCATGGCAGTCCGTTCGACGGCATCCCACAGCGTCTTGCGCTCCTCGTGGCTGGCCGCAATGTCCAGGAAGACGACTTCGTCGGCGCCCTCTTGTTCGTAGCGTCGGGCCAACTCGGCGGGCTCGCCCACGTCGCGCAGGTCCTGGAACTTGACGCCCTTCACGACGCGCCCGCCAGCGACGTCCAGACAGACGATGACGCGTTTGGCAAGAGCCACGAGGTTACCGCCGTTGAGCGCGCTTGGCCGATTTCGGCGCCGCGGCAATCCGCGTCTTGACGTTGCCCTTCGTCGACACATGGTCCTGCCGGGGCTCAAGTGCCCGCCGCAGTGCGCATCCGAACGCCTTGAACGAGGCTTCGATGGTGTGGTGCGTGTCGCGCCCCCGCAAGTGCTCGATGTGGAGGTTGATGCGCGCCTCCATGGCGAAGGAGCGGAACCAGTGTTCGTAGATCGGGATGGGCAGGACGCCCTCGTAGTAGGGGCGGTCCACCAGGTCGACGGCGCAGAGGACAAGGGCGTCGTCCATTGGAACGAAATCGTAGGCGATGCGCGTGCAAGGCGCTTGGGCGAAGGCGGTCCTGAAAGCCTGCCCTAGGGCGATTGCGACGTCCTCGACGAGGTGGTGGTCGAGGTCCCCGGTGGCGCGGAGCTTAACGTCGAATCCGGCATACCGCGACCACGTCTCCATCATGTGCGTGAGGAATTTGTTGTCAGTCTTGACGTCGTACGAACCCGAACCGGCGAGGTCCAAAGTCGCAGTGACTTGGCTTTCCTTCGTGGCGCGGACGATTGCCGCCCGCTTCGATGCCGGCTTCGACGCCCGCCTCGGCGCTGGCTTTGCCCCCGAACGCGACGTTGCGTTGTTCTTCGCCTTCATGTCGAGTCCTCATCGGGCTCGCCGCCGACCTCGTCCGCCTCAAGACCAAGGCCTTCGCGACTTCGTAGCACGCGCATGCGCAAGACGTCCGACCCATCCCCGTCCGCATCTTCGCCCCCTAGCTCCGGTTCCGTGTCGAGGACTAGGGCGCGGTGCCGGGCCGGTTGCGGGTGCCGCGCGATGGCGGCCTTGAGGTCGATGCCTCCAGTGTAGATGGACATGCCCAGCACGACACCCGCGGCGCCGGATTCCTTGAGCCACGCGACCTCGTCAATCGTGGTGACGCCGCCCGAGACCTGCAGGGGCGTTGCCTTGATGTTGCGTAGAAGATCGCGGACCACTTCGCGCTCGATGCCGGCCAGGCGGCCTTCGCGTTCGACGTTGGTGAAGAGGAAGCCAGCCAGTCCGGCGTCATCAAGGCTGCGCGCGAATTCGACGACATCGTTGCCCGTCGTTTCGGTCCAACCCTTCACGACGATGTCACGGCCCCTGGCATCCACTGCGAGGACGACTTTTTGGGGGAAGATTCGACAGACTTCGCGCAGCCACAACGGGTTGAGGACGCCTTGCGTTCCGATCACGACGCGGTCCACTCCCAAATCGAGCAGCTGCTGGACCTGCGTCATACTGCGTACGCCGCCGCCGAATTGCACCCGGATGCCGCGGCCGAGCAGACGCGCCAAGACATGCCACTGGTTGCGTTCGCCGAGGGCGGCATCGAGGTCCACGATATGGATCCACGTCGCACCGGCTTCGGTCCACGTCTCGAATTGTTCCTCCGGGCTGGGCAGTTCGATTGCGACCTTGGCTGGGTCGCCGCCGACGAGTTGCACGACCTTGCCGTGACGCAAGTCAATCGCCGGATAGAGGATCATGGGCGAGCCTCAGCGACGGATGATGCGGGCCCACGTAGCAAGCTCATGCCAACTCCTCCAACACCGCTACGGTATTGGCAAGGATTCGTTGGCCGACGGCGCTTGACTTCTCGGGGTGGAACTGGAAGCCCACGGTGGCGCCCGAACGCAGGGCCGCGGTGAAAACTGTGCCGTAGCGAGCCGTCGCAGTGGTCGAGGCGCCTGGTGGCAAGGCGTAGGAGTGGACAAAATACACGTACGCACCGGGGGGGACGCCGGCGAAGATAGGGTCTCCGGGTCCGAATTCCAGGGTGTTCCAGCCCATGTGCGGCACTTTTCCGGCGGAATCTGGCAGGTGCTCTACGGTTCCAGGGACGAGCGCAAGCCCGGGCACATCCGGCGCTTCCATACTTGCGTCATGCAGGACTTGTTGACCGATGCAGACGCCGAGGATGGGGCGGCCCGCGTCCCGTCTTTCGTTCAAGACGCGGCGCGCAGGTTCCAGACTCGCCATGACGGGGCCAAAGGCGCCCACGCCCGGCAGGACCGCGACGCCTGCTGCCGCCAGGACGGCGGGTTCACGTGTCACTTCGACCAGGGCTCCCGCCGCGCGCAGGGCTTTCGCAAGGCTGTGTAGGTTGCCGACGCCGTAGTCGAATACAGCCCAAGTCGGTTTCGTCGGTTTGGCAGCCATCACGCCCGCCCCAAGATTGACCCGAGAGCCCGCAGCAACTGGTCGGTGTGTTCGGCCTTGCCGACCGTGAAGCGGATGCAGCGCTCCAAACCGGCTTGGCCGGCGAAGGTCCGCGCCAGGATTCCTTTCGCCTGCAACGCAAGGCGCAGTTCGGCGGCATCCAACGGAGGATCCGTGAGGAGGAAGTTGGCATCGCTTGGATGCACGCGAAAGCCTAGGCCTTCCAGCGCGTGCGCAAGGCGCGGTCGTTCCACGTTGTTGGCCTTGACGCTGGCATCGACCCATTCTTGCCCGTCCAGCGCAGCGATGGCGACCTGCTCGGAGTAGACGTTGACGTTGAAGGGCGGCTTGGCAAGGCGTAGGCGACTCGTCAATTCCGCGTTCGCGGCGAGATAGCCGATACGTAGGCCGGCAAGCCCGTACGCTTTACTCATGGTACGCAAGACGACGAGGTTGTCGAATTCCTCGACGCGCGGGAGGAGGCTGTGGCGCAGGCCCGCGTACTCGATGTAGGCTTCATCGACGAGGACGACGCCGTCCGATTCGTTCACCAAACGTTCCACTTCACCCGATGGGTATCGTGCGCCCGTCGGATTGTTAGGGTTCGCGACCCACACCATCCGCGCCTTAGTTGCGACCAGGCCCTCCACGTCGAGTGCCGCGAAGCCCTTCTTCGTCGCCACGGGCACGAACCTCAAGCCCGACGCCTTTGCGTAGTGCGGGTACAACCCATAGGAAGGCCACGGCGCTGCCAGCACCGAGCCGGGCTCTCCGAATGCCTTGACGAGGAGGTCCAACAATTCGTCGCCGCCGTTGCCCGCCACGAAATTCTCGGCGGCAAGGCCATGGAACTCGGCGAGTGCGGCGAGCAACTGGTCGGCGTCACGGCTGGGATACTGCGCGACGTTCAGGCGAGCAGCGTTGACCTGGGCCACGGCTGGGTTGATGCCTTGGAGGTTCGTGTTCTGGTCGAGGCGCAGCGGGTCGCCTGCCAACGGGGCGTTGTAATACGGCTTGAGGTCGCGAACGGCCTTGCGGGTCCAGGCATCAACCCGTCCACGCCGTTGTGCCGTCATGCGGCGCCGCCTTGCAGCCTTTCCTCGACGGCTTGCGCGTGACAGACGAGTCCTTCGGCGCGAGCGACGGCGGCGACGTCGGTCCCGATGCGGTGCAATCCAGCCGCCGTCACTTCCTGCCACGTTACCCACTTGCGGAAATCCTCGACGGAAAGCCCGCCGCGAACGCGAGCGAAGCCCATCGTGGGCAAGACGTGGTTCGTCCCGGAACCATAGTCGCCGAGACTGACCGGTGCATGGGGGCCGAGGAAGACCGACCCGGCATTCCGTACCACTTGCAGCGCCTTGCGGGCGTCGCGCACCATGAGCGTGAGGTGCTCTGGCGCGTATGCGTTCGCAAAGTGGATTGCCTCGTCAAGGCTCGATGCAACCAGGAAAGCCCCGTGACGTTTCAGACTGGCGCCGATGATGGTGCGTCGTTCCGTCTTGGGTAATCTGGCGATGACTTCCTGCCTTACCGCTTCGACCAGGGCCCGACTCGTTGCAACGAGAATGACTTGCGCGTCGGGGTCGTGTTCGGCTTGCGCAAGAAGGTCGAGGGCAACGTGGGAAGGCCGCGCCGATGCATCGGCAATGATGAGGAGTTCACTGGGACCCGCGGGTGCATCCGTCCAGACCCGATCGGCGACCAATTGCTTGGCGGCCGTGACGTAGGCGTTGCCTGGGCCGACGATGGCCTGGACAGCGGGAATCGTTTTTGTGCCGTACGCGACGGCGGCCACCGCATGCGCGCCTCCGGCGCGCAGGATGCGGTGCGCTCCCGCGACCTTGGCCGAGTAGGCGACGGCTGGATCGATTGAGCCGTCGGCACGCGGCGGGGTCACCACGATAACCTGCGCCACGCCCGCCAGTCTCGCGGGCGTGACGGTCATGAGCACGGTCGATGGATAGCTCGCGCGTCCCCCGGGAACGTAGCATGCGACGGATTCGAATGCGACGGGGCGGCGTCCCAACTTGACGCCCGGTTCGACTTCGACGGTCTGTTCCCGCCCGACTTGCAGTTGGTGGAACTTCGTGATGCGGCGGTGGTTCGCGCGGATGGCGGCGGCCAGCGCCTTCGGCGCCTGTCGTGCGAGTGCGTTCCATGCGGAGGCGCTCAAGAATGGATTCGACAGGTCGGCGCCGTCGAATCGGGCGGTGAGTTTGCGCAGCGCCCGGTCGCCGCCCTTGCGCACCGCCGCCAAGATTTTCGTCGCGTCCTTCTTGACCTGCGGAGGCACGTCGTCGCGGCGCTCCGTGAAGCGGCGCCAATCGACGTCGGCCAGCGACTGCATTTGAGGGACGGGTGAGGCGGCCAGTTATTGCACCAACCGGTCAATCGGCATGACGAGGATGCCGCGTCCGCCGAGGCGCTTGAGGCGGTGCACGGCGTCGAAGATTTCCGCTTCGTCCACCACGACTTGGATGGCGACCATGCCAGGGTTGCCGGCGATCTCCACGACGGTGGGGCCAGCGAGTCCTGGCAGGAACTTCGCGATTTCCCGCAACGCCTTGCGCGGAACGTCAGCGGCGAGGTAACGCTTCCCACGCGCTGCAACGACGGAGCGCACCGCGAATTCAAGGCGTTCCAGTTCATCGTTGAGGTCCTTTGCGATCTTGCGCCCGGCAATGAACCAGCAGCTCGACTTGAGCAGTGTCTCCACCTCGCGCAGGTGGTTCATGGCGAGCGTCGAACCGGAACTCGTCAAGTCGATGATGGCGTCGGCGACTCCCAGCGTGGGCGCGACTTCGCAAGCTCCCGACACTGTGACGACGCGGACGGGCTTCTTTTTTCGGGCGAAGTATCGCTTAGTCAAATTGGGGTAGACTGTCGCGATGCGGGCGTTGCGTGGCAGATCCGCCGCTTTCCGGGCGGGGTCTTCGTCGGGGACGGCAAGCACGAGCCGGCACGCACCGAATCCGAGGTCGAGGCGCTTGTCCACCTTGGCGCCGGATTCATCGATGACATCCAGTCCCGTGATGCCGCATTCCACGGTTCCGTCGGCCACGAACTCAGGGATGTCCTGGGCGCGCACGAAGAGGACTTGCAACCGGCCGCCGAGGGCGCTGGCAAAGAGGCTGCGGTCGCTCGACCCGGCAAGGGAGATACCGGCGCGGCGCAGTAGGTCTAGGGTCTCCTCGGCAAGGCGGCCTTTGTTGGGAATCGCTAGACGCAGGGCTCGGGACATAAGGAAGACCAGTGAGCAAAACGGGCTACTGGCCTGCGCTCAACCATGATGCGGGGCATGCAGGGTGAGGCAGGCGGGGACCATGCTCACGACGACGAAGTCAGCGGGCCCCAATAAACTCTAGCCCCACGAGGGAGCCGGAGGTGAGGTCGGGCCTAGGTTCATTGGATGACGACCGGCCGGTTGGTGGCGGTCAACCTTTTGCTCTTGCCTTCGCGAGTGGCCTTGACGAGCCCAACATCGATGAGGGGCTTGAGGTCGCGGCTTACGCGCGTCGGATCACGATGCAGCCGTTTGGCGAGGTCATTCACGCTCTTGTGCGGGCCATGGCCTTTCAACTCCGCCATGAGCCTGCGCCGTTCTGCACTGAAGAGCAGGCTGGCAAGCGGCGATGTCATCGGGACCGCGATGAATCGGTCGGGATAGTCCCGGGGGTTCTCGACGACGTCGTTGGCCAAGGCGAAGGAACCCGCCACGAACGACTGCCATGCTGTCGTCTTCTTGTCGGGCCGGCTTGGCCGGCGGTCTTTACTCATGACGAGCCCCCCACTGTCGCATTTCGCTGATGTATGTCGCTCCGTTGACCTGGAGGTCTCGGGCGCAGGCGGCAAACTGGTCCCGATAGCCGTTGGAACGTATTGCCTGGGGGAGGTCCACGGCATCCTCTGCGCCCGTCCAAAAGTGATGGACGTGGAGACGACCGTGGCAAGTGTAGGTGCGCCAGCCCCGAATGAGGACCATCCATACAGTTGCATGACGATTGACATTTAAAGTCACTAGCTCATGGGCTGGTCTGGCCGGCATCACCAAGTCCGTGTCGAAGTCCCGAGCCGCGCCTACGACAAGCCTCAAGACCAGCGGAGTTGCCTTTTACTTGTGCACGTCCACCCCGCCGTCGTGCTGGCTGCCCTCGTCCTCGCCCCAGCCAGCGCCGCCGACCACGCCGGCTCCAACCACGGCCTCGCGATTCTCGCCCCCCTTGGCCTCGATGGACTCGTGCACAGGCTACCTGACGTCCAAGCCAGCTTCGCCGAGTGGGAAGCAAAATGGCCCAACGTGGTCGACCGCATGCAGATTGGCAAGACTTCCTCCGGCTTCCCGCTCGAATCCGTGCGCATCACGGACGAATCCATCCCCTACGACGACGCCATGACTGCGACCGGGGAGAAACTGCGCGTCTATCTCGACGGCGGGCACCACGGCAACGAATTCCTCGGCGTGGAGCTCGTCATGTATTACCTGGAGGACATCCTCACGCAGGCTGCCGCCGGGGATGCCGTCACCGTCCAATTCCTCACGGACACGGAAATCTACGCGACACCAATCATCAACGTGGACGGGAACTTCCTCGATGCGCGCAAGAATTCGAACCACGTCGACTTGAACCGGAACTACGACTATCAGTGGGGTGGACCCGGCTCGAGCTCACTCATTGCTGACCAGGAATACAAGGGCCCCTCTCCTGCATCAGAAGCGGAAGTGCTTGCTAACATGCAGTTCGCCACCAAGATCCGCCCGGACCTCTGGATCACGATGCATTCTGGCGTCGCGGAATTCTACTGGCCATGGGGTTGGACGAACGCCAAGGCGCCCGATTGGCAGTTCTTCGAATCGCTTGAGGGTCCGTTCGAGGCGGCGACGAATGGCCGCGTCGACGCCATGCAGGCCGCCGAACTTTACCTCGCTGCGGGCGCGACGGACGATTGGGCCTACGCAGTGCTCGGCGTGCCAGGCCACACGTTCGAGGTCCACGAGGACCAATTCGTCCCCATCTACGGCGAACCCATCTCCGAGATCATCAAGGACCAACTTGCCGGCCTAGACTTCATGGTGCAGAACGTCACCTTCATGGGCGGCTGGCTCGACCTCACCGCCATCGCCGGTAACCTCGCCGTGACGAACCTCGGCTGGGGGCCAGCCTACAACGTGACCTTCGTCGGCGCCGACGGCACCGACGGCAAACTCCCGGTCCGCCTTGACAATGGCACTGCCATCCTCCTCCCCGAAGGAACGACTTCCATCACGTACCAACCTCTTGCCATCAGCACGAGCAAGGTGCGCACCGTGCCGCTGGCGGAGCCCGCCCCCGCGGTGTCAGTCTCGGCTCCAGTGGAGTCACCTGGGGCGCCGCTGGGCATTGCGCTTTTCGGACTCGCGGCGTTGGCGTTGGCGCGGCAGCGGTAGCCGGATTCCCCGCCGCACAGTTTCAGATGTAGCCCTCGGCGTGCGCGTACTCCGCCTTGAGAAGGCTCTGCCCGGCGGCGCCACGCACCGTGTTGTGACCGAGCGCCACGAGGCGAAGGTCGCGCCCATCTTCCGACAAACGTAGGCGACCGACGCTCACCGCCATCCCACCCTCTCGGTCGCGGTCGCGGCGGGGTTGCGGGCGGTCGATGCCGTCGAGGATTTGGATTGGTTGCTTCGGGGCGGAGGGCAGCGATTGCAGCACCGGGGGCCCACGAAACGATGCGCCCGTTCGAAAGTCGGCTCAACGTCTTCGCCGGTTCCGTCTCGAGCTTTTCCTCCTCGCCGCCGCCGATGTACGGGACGACGTTGTCGCGGTGCAGGGCGGCGAGGGGGAATTGCAGGACGGTGACGGCGTCAACGCGGCCTTCCTTTTGCGAAGTGCAGGCACCGTCTACGCCCCTCCTTTGCGGACGGCAGGAACCGGGAGCAGGCCGTCTTGACGTGCTTGGAGCACGAGGTCGGCGAGCACGACTTGCAACGCGGCGCGCACCACGGGCACGGCCCGGATTGCGATGCAGGGGTCGTGGCGACCCTTGACCTCAACCGTCACTGGCGCGAGCGTATCGAGGTCGACGGAATCCTGCTGTTGTGCGATGCTGGACGCTGGCTTGATGCCGACGCGGCCGCGCAGCGGGGCGCCGGTCGTGCGTCCGCCCAGGATGCCACCTGCATTGTTCGTGCGTGGCATGACGGCGCCCTTTTCCTGGGTGCCCGCGCCTTTTTCCTTCACGCCCCGCACAATGAAGGCGTCGTTGTTGGCGCTGCCTCGCGCCGCGGCCCCGGCAAACCCGGACCCGAATTCCACGGCCTTGACGGCCGGGATGGAGAACAAGAGGTGGGCGAGGAGGGATTCGACGGAATCAAAATACGGGTCGCCGAGCCCCGCTGGGAGTCCTTCCACGACGAAGTCGACGACGCCGCCGACGGAGTCCTTGTCCTTGCGGGCGGTTTCGATGATGGAGCGGAACGTTTCTTCGGCGCTTACGTGGGCGGTGTGCAGCACGCTCTTGCTGGCCAGCGTGAGCATAGAACCAGCATCGAGGGGAATTTCGGGCGCGGCCGCTTGCCCGACTTGCTGGAGGTGGGCCGCGCACACGATGCCGTGCTGGTCGAGGATGAATTGGGCGATGGCCCCGGCCGCGACGATGGGCGCCGTGAGCCGGCCGGAGAGGTGGCCGCCCCCGCGTAAGTCGGCAAATCCTCGCGTTGCTGCATCGGCAGTGAAATCCGCGTGGCCCGGCCGCGGAACACGGCCGACGTCCCTGTAGTCTGCAGACTGGGTGTCCTCGTTGCGGATGAAGATGCACAGCGGCGCAGCCGTGGCGTGGGCGGCGAGGACTCCGGATAGGATTTCGGCGCGGTCGGACTCTTGCCGTTGTGACGTCAAGGCGCCCCCGGGCCGCCGGGCGTCGAGAGCGGATTGGATTGCAGCGAGGTTGAAGGGCAGGCCCGCCGGCACGCCGTCCACGACGACGCCCACGCCCGCGCCGTGCGATTCGCCGAAGAGCGAGATGGCGAAGCGACGTCCGAAGCGATTCACGCGTCCACGACCTGGCGGACACCGTGCAGATGCGTGACGCTGCCGGCGATGGCTTGCAGGTCGCGATGGAAGTCGGGATAACTCACTGCGGCCAATTCGCCGCCGTCGATGCGGGTCACTCCCGACGCCGCGAGGCCCGCTACCGCGAAGGCCATGTGGATGCGGTGGTCGCCGTGGCTCGCAATCGTGGCGCCCCGAAGGGGATAGGGTGAACCGGGGGAACGGCCGGGAGCTCCATCGACCACCAGGCCGTCGGGTACTTCGCGCACCGTCGCCCCGAGCCGGCTTAGCCCGTCGGCGACGGCGGCGATGCGGTCGGATTCCTTGGCGCGCAAGTTCACACAGCCGCGGAACGTCGTTGTGCCTGTGGCGCAGGCAGCAAGGACGGCTAGGGCCGGGAACAAGTCGGGGGTTGCGCTCAAGTCGATGGCCCCCGGCGAGGCCAAGGGCTGGGCTTGGACGCGGGCGCCATCCGCTCGCGGTTCGACCTTGGCGCCGAATCGCGCGAGGTGTTCAAGCACGGCGCGGTCACCTTGGGACGATGCGCTGTCGAGGCCAGTGACGGTAACTTCTCCGCCTGAGACCGCTGCTCCGACGAACAGGAACGCAGCGGAGGACCAATCGCCCGCTACGGCCAAGCTCGCCGCGTGCACTTGTTGGCTGCCGTGGATGCGGAACCGGCGGCCGGGGCTGGATTCTTCGTCAATCGTGAGGCCGGCTTGGCGGGCGACGGCGAGCGTCACGTCGAGGTAAGGGGCCGAGGCCAGGCGCGGGGCGACGTCTACTACGGAAGGGCCTGGCGTAAAGGGCAATGATAGCAGGAGGGCGCTCGTGAACTGGCTGCTCGAACCCGGCGCAACAGTCACGGCGCCCGAACGAAGTGGACCTTGAACGGTGATTGGTGCGCATCCGGCGCGGCTTGCGCAGCGAACGCCCAGACCCGTGAGCAATTGCAGCAGGCCCGCGCTCGACCGACGTCGCAATGATTCATCGCCAGTGAAGCTGACTGGTTGGCCGAAGCGAGCCGCTGTCGCCGCGAGGAGGCGGAGGGTCGTGCCCGAGTTTCGACAGTCCACGACGGCGCGCGGAGCGTGCAGGTTTGCCGGCATGAATTGCGCGGCGGCTTCGTCATGGGCAAGATGCAAGCGCGCCCCAAACTCATGCAAGGCCGTCAAGGTCGCGCGCGTGTCATCACACATGAGCGGCCTAGACACGGTGCAGGGAACCTGGGACTGCGCAGCGAGCAGCAGGGCACGATGGGTCTCGGACTTGCTCGGAGGCGCCCGCACCGTTCCCGTCGTGGCGGCGGCGCTGACTTCAATGCTGCGTGTCATGGAGTCGGTCATGCTGCTTCCAGGGCGACGCGCGTCCACTCCCAGCTTCCGCCTGGAACGTCTGCAATTGGGCCGGGCCGCTCGAAGATTGCAGCGACCGCCGGGCCGGTTCCGGACAGCCCTGCCCCCAAGGCTCCCGCGGCGAGGGCGGCCTGGGTCGGTGCGTCGGACACGGGGAGGCCGTGTTGTTGGTACAGGCCGTGGAACAGTGACCCGTTTGCGGTGATGGCTGCCGGGATGTTGCCGGCCCGCACGAGGCGTTCGACGGCGCGAGCTTGGACCGCGATTGGTCGAGCGTCGAGGGCGCGGACCTGGGATTTCGCGATGGCAGCGGTCGGCACCCAGATTGCAACATGCCACGCCGGGACGATAATCGTCTGGAGGATCTTGCAGTTGCGGTTGTCCGTCAAGTGGCATCCGCCCCTAATCGTCGCGACTTGGTCGTCGAAGGCGCCTGTCACTGCGACTCCGGCCTCGCGGGAGGTGGCGACCGCCGCGGCCGCGACTTGGTCCCAACTGGGCTCCTTGCCGGCTGCCCTGGTTCCGGCTTGCACGAGGGCGGCGGCGACGCTGCTCGAGGTCTTGAGTCCCCGTGACGGGGGTCGGGCGCAGCGCACGTCAATCGTCTCACCGGGATTCCGGATATTGAGGGTCGTGCGCAGATGATTCCTAACCGACTCAACAAGAGATGTTTCAATTCCTTGCGTTTCAACGCGGGACCCTGGTTGGGTGTCCCAACTCCACACAACGTCCGCACCACCTTGCACGGCGAGGGAACAACCAACCCTAGTCGCCGTTGCGTTCAGCACCGTGATGGCGCCGTGGCTTGTTCCCCTACCGTTCGTGGACGCTGAGGCCTGCGTTCCGCTTCGGAAACCTGCGCCCCCTGCCACGTCTGCCCCCCACCCCCCCTTCGTCCCGGGTCGGAGCGTCATCCGGCGAGGGCCCCTTGCATCGCGCGGCGGTCTGGCTCCGCGTTGAACCAGAAGCGGAACGAAGCGACGGCCTGCTCCAGCAGCACGTCCGTGGGCTTAGTGATCTCACACTTCGCCGCCGCAGCGGCAAGTAGGAAGGCCGACGGTTCGGCACCGTAAGCAAACTCCACGACGTGGGGCTTCTGCGCCAGGACGTTGGCTGCAAGGGGCGGCGCGACTCCCAGCGGTGTGGTTTGTACCACCACGTCCGCCGGCGTGCTGGTCGCGGCATCCCACGGCAACCAGGTTGCGCCAAACGCTGCTGCAACGGCTTGGCCCCTGGGCGCGTCCCGGCCTGCGACGCGCGCGTGGAGGCCCAATTCGCGTGCGGCCCAGAGAGAGGCCCGCGCCGCGCCGCCCGCACCGAGGACCAACACCGTTTGTCCTGGCGTGGTCGCGGTGGTCAGGATGCGTTGCAACGCCGATGCGTCAGTGTTCGTCGCCTTGCAAACATCCCCATCCCAGCGCAGGCAGTTCGCGGCGCCGACAGCACTCGCGATGGCGTCGGGTTCGCCCATGCGCAACGCATCAACCTTATGGGGAGCCGTGACCGACGCTCCGGCCAAGCCGATGCGAGGTGCGACGATGCAGGCAAGCCGGAGCGCCGCTGCGCTCGCTGGAACGTCGAGCGCCCCGTATCGTTCGGGGCGGCCGGCTGCGCGCAGCGCTGCGTTGTGGATGCGCGGGCTTAGGCTGTGGGCGACGGGCATCCCAATCACGGCGAGCCATGGCGCTGGACGCTCCGCGCAGGAATCCAAGTCCGCTTGACCCAGGCCCCAATGTGTCCACATGGCTTCGACCTCGGCGAGGGCAGGCTGGCCGGGAACGGCCGCGGGGCTACCTTGCGCGTAGCCGTACGTGGCGCGGTTGCCGACCAGTGCAAGCAAGGCGCGAGTCTGCGCGCCGCCGTGCGACGTCGTCGCGATGCTGGGTCGGCCACCCCGCAAAGCGTGGCCACGGGCCAACTCAAAGGCGCGCAGCAAGTCGGGGAACGCCCCGGCCTCGAAGACGAGTTTGTCGAGGCCGGCCTTGAGGTCTTGCATGCCGAGGAGAGCCCGCATGCCGTCTTCCCGGCACGGGACCTGAGCGAGTTCGTGGTGGCTCACGATGAGACCGTGGTCGCCCCGCAACGCCGTCGCGATTCCGGGCACTTGGGCAATGTCCGACTCGATGTCGACGGCCGCGAATCCCGATTTCAGCGCAGCGGCCAAGAGATTAACGCGCACGTCTTCCGGGCCCACGAACTGCCCTCCGTAGCGGCGTGGACGCAATGCTGCGACGAGCACCTTGCGCCCTAAGTGGCCGGCGGCGGTAGCGTCGGTAGCAGGGGCGGCGTGGGCGGCGTGGGCGGCGTCTGCGGTGCTGGCGGCCTCCACGATGGCCGCGAGATCGTCGCCCGCCTTCTCGGCGTCGGGAATTTGTGGCCACAACGCGTCTAGCCGGATCTCGATTGCATCTGCAGCATACGCCTGGCGAATCGCATGTGCAGCCTGGATGGCCGTGGAGCAACTCACCGTTGCGATTCGCGTGTGACCCTGGAACAGTTCGCGGCGGAAGCTCGCGCCGGGCGTGTGGGTGTCCGTGACCCGAGCCAAGACCGGATTCGATTCTGCCTGCATTACCGCTCCTCCGCCTGCGCGTCGACCGGCATCCCCGCGTGGCGGGATGACTCTTCGCTATGCACAAGGACTTGGTCGCCCGCCTTGAGGTCGGTGACGGCGAGAGCCGATCCGTCCGGACGGACGAGGCGAATCGTTTCGGCGTTCTGCACCATGGCGTTGGAGGTGCGGCCGTCGGGGCTGCGCCAGGTCACAAGGAGTAGGGGGCGGCGCTCGAACTTGGCGCGCCCAATCGTAAGGACGCGGTGGATTCCATCCGGGTGGACGGCGAGGACCGGGTCGCCGGCGCGCAACTCACTGAGGTAGCGCGTCTTGCCTTCGGGGGCGAAGAGGTAACTGTGGACGGCGCCGGCGTTGACGCGGAACGGGCGGGCGCGGACGTACTGCGATTCCATGGTCTCGGCGTGGATTAGGACGAAGCTGCGCGCCGTCGACCCGATGAGGAGGCCTTCGCCATCACGCAAAATGCTGGTGGTATCGACGCAGACTCGGTCGCCGACGCCCCCGTTCTCGACGGAAACAATCGTCGCAGGTTCGAGGAACGGTGCAAGGACGGCGGGCTGAGCCGACGAAGTTCCCTTCGCCGGGTCGTGCTCCACTGCGACAGAACTGGAATTGGCATCCGGTGCCGTCGGGGTGAGCTGCTGGGGCGGCAGTGGCGACTTTGCCGACGGGGGCGACTGGGACGGCAGGGGCGCCAGCGGCGGCGTCGTGACAATGGGGGGCGTGCGGCTTGAATTGAAGCGCTGCCGCAGTAATCGGTCCGTCTCGAAGATCGCCTGCGTATCCTGGGGTGCCAGGACGATGCCGTGCACGCCCACGTCAAGAGTGTTCGCGAACGTGGCCGCCTCTTCCGGGGATTTCGCAAGCGCATACAGGGTCCCGGGTCGGTTCGTGCGTGCGGCGATGAGGTTCTCCAACGGAATCATGCGCCAGTCCGTGGCCTCGACGACGACTATGCCGGCGCTGCGGCTTGCCCGTTCCTGGTCCTTTGCGTCAGTGATGACGATGAGTTTGCCGATGGCTTGCCCAGCACGTTTCAGCGTGCCCTTCCCGTCGACGGCGACGGCATCCAGGCCCGGCCGCTGCAAGTGCGGATCGTCTTTGCCAAGAAGGACGCGTTCGGCTGCCATTTCCTCGCTGCAATGGAGGTAGGGCAAGCGCTTCTTGAACGGGACGTTGCGCAGGTCAATCCAGATGGGGATGCGGTTGGTCATGCGAACACGGCAGCGATGCGGGCCATGGCCTCGCGCGGTCGAGCGTCTTGGAACACGTTGCGGCCGATGGAGACCCCGCGGGCGCCGGCGTTCCGTGCTGCATGCAGATCCTTGATGAGGCCCTTGAAGTCGGCGCGTTTCGCTCCGCCCGCTACGAGGACGGGTGCGGGGCAGCCATCGACGACGCGTCGGAAACTGGCCTCGCTCCCAGTGTACGGGACCTTGATGGCGTCGGCGCCGAGTTCAGCGCCAAGGCGGGCGGCGTGAGCCACGAGGTTCGGGTCGAATGGATTCTTGACCTTCGGGCCGCGCGGATACATCATCGCGACGAGGGGCATTCCCATGTGGCCGCACTGGCCAGCGACTGCGCCAAAGTCGTCCAACTGGTGGCTCTCCGTCGTGGCGCCGACGTTGACGTGCAAAGAAACGCCATCGCAACCGAGTCGCGCGGCCTCGCCCACGGTCGCGACGAGTCGCTTGTCGTGCGGGTCAGCGTCCATGTCGGTGCTGGCAGAGAGGTGGAGGAGCATGCCGAGCCGATCGGCGAAGGGGGCGGCGTGCTTCATGAGTCCGCGATGGACCGTGACGCAAGTAGCATGCGGGGCGACCGCCGTCAGGGTGGTTTTGATGTCGACGGCCTTGGCGACTCCTGCGATGGGGCCGGAGCTCACGCCGTGGTCGAGGGGAACCATGAGCCAAGCGCCGCTGCGGTCGTGCAGGCGGGCCATGCGAATGGGGTTGGCCGCCATCTGGATGGCGCGCGAGCCGGTGCCGATACTTATCCCCTGTTCAGCAGGAGAGGGCGGCGCTGGACGTATGTGGGAAACGGTTTAGGCGGAGTTTGGGCATCGTCGACCCGATGTGGCAGGTCCTCATCGACCACTTCCGGCGCTACCCAGCCCAGGAACGAGTGGTGCGGCTCATGATTGAGCATGGCCTACGCATCCAGGGTTCCAGCATCTGCGCTGGCACCATCGAGATTGCGGATACGGCCGTCGCGCGAGCAGCCCACGTCGATCGCCGCATCGTGCGCAGCACCGTCGAGACAATCTTGCAAGACCCGCGGCTGGAGCGCGTCTTCACGCGCCTCGCGCCGACGCTCCACCTCAAGGACGTGGCGCCTGAGCTCGGGTGTGGCGTCATCGAGATTATTCCCACCAACGCGAGCCAACCCGGGATTCTGGCCGGCGTGTCGAAGGTCATCGCGGATGCGAAGCTCAGCGTGCGGCAGGCCATCGTCGAGGATCCTGACTTCATGGACGAACCAAAATTGTTCGTCGTCACCGAGGCGCGCGTGCCCGGGTCCGTCATTCCACTGCTGCAAGCAGTGCCGGGCGTGAAGGGCGTCACGGTGTACTAGATCGGGTGTTGCCGCGTCTTGCCTGGCGTGGTTTTCCGCCTTTTCCGCAGATGTCACAGATTTCGCGGAGCCGTTGTGACCTCGTTGTCCACTACGATGCTTTGATGGTTCCCAGGAACAGCAATGCACGATGCCGGCGCGTGGGGTGTGGGAGGCTTGGGATTTCACAGAGATTCACAGATTTGTCTTGGCTGGCCGGACGCGGACTCGGTTCTGTGTGAATCCGTGCAATCCCAGGCCTCCCACACCAGGGCCAAGGTGATTGGGGACAGTTGCGAAATCTGCGGAAAGGTGGGTCGGCCGCGCTAAGCCAGGAAACTGCGCAACCTGGCATCGAGTTCGGCAATCTCTAAGTCCGTCGTGATGAGTGGAATCTGTTCGTATTCCGCCAAGCGGTACGCCAACTTGTCCACGTCTTCTGGCTGGTGGTACACGACGATGCTCGGCTTCATCGGGTGGACGCGGATTGCGATCATGGGACTGCGGCCGTACTTGATTCCTGTGAAGCAGAGTGCCCGCTGCGTGGACCAACCATAGACGCGCACATAGTCCGTGGCGTTTAGGCTCGCGATGGCCTTGACGGAGTCAATGAGGGTGTAGCCTTGGATCTGTTTCTCAGCGAGGTTGCCAAGGACGAGCGCGCGGCCCTCGATGCGTTCGACGAAGTCGGTCGCTTGGATGTTGCGTCGATACTCGCCAATCGACAGGATGCCCTCGGTGGGATTGATGAGGGAGTGGTACCGCGCGATGACGTGGCCTCCCCGTTCCGCGTCCATGTCCACGAGGGCTTGCACCATGCGCCTCACGGTCGCGATTCCCGGGGACTTGCGGCGGCCGGACTCGTAGTCGGAGACGACGCTGGGATTGATGCCAAGTCGAACTGCCAGCTCGGATTGACTAAAACTGAAGGTCTCCCGCCACTTGCGCATCGTGGGGCCAGCCGCTTCGGACAGCGTGATTTCGCCCGCCATCTTCTCCAGCAGCGCCTCCTTCATTACCCCGGCCAAGCAGCCAGCAACGGAAGAAGATTACGGCAAAGACCGACGAGGCCTTCGGCAAAAAACGATGGTTGGTGGGGGCCTCCTCGAGCCTGCCATGCCTGCCATGCCTGCCATGCCTGCCATGCCTGCCATGCCTGCCATGCCTGCGCTGGAATTCCGCAGCCGCCCCCTCCGAACGCTCCTCTCCTGGCATGACCCCGGTAAGAGTCAGGTAAGACCCCGGCACGACCCCCGTACGCCCCCGGCACCGCCATTCGGCCATGAATGCTTTAACGCGCAGCCCCCTCAGGGGAATGCATGGCGACATCCATCCTAGCAAAACGCCCGGACGATGATGGCGAGTCAGCGCTCAAGGCGTTCCTTGCTCCCCTGGCCGCCCCGGCCGCCCTCCGCTTGCGGACACTCGCCCATTCATGGAGCGCAGCCGGCGGAACGCTCCAACCTGGCCGCCTCACCGTGCGGCTGCTGGCAGGGCCCCCCGGGACAGCCTACACTGCCGCCACCCTGCATGCAGCTCCAGCCCGAGTCGAACTCAGCCACGTCTTGCTCGCCCAGCACGGGTTGCAGCCCGAAGCGTGGACGGCGTGGTGCGACGAGCTAGCCGAACTGCATGCGCACGGCCTTTCGGCCGCTGCGAAATATCCCGCCATCACGCTTGCCGGCCTATCCGACGCGACCGCCGCCCGGCTTGCGCTGGGATTGCGCGACTTGTGTCACCTGGTGCACGCGCGCTCCGACCGTGCTTCCTAAACGTCGCCTCCGGTTCCGACCGGCGTGGAGGTTCCCGCCGACTTGGAGGAGCGCAGCTTCGACCTCCTCGTCGTAGGGGGCGGCATCAACGGCGCCGCCATCGCCCGCGACGCTGCTCTACGCGGCTTGTCGGTCCTGCTTGTGGAGCGCTGCGACTGGGGCTCCGGCACGTCGGCGAAATCATCGAAGCTCGCGCACGGCGGCCTGCGCTACCTAGAGCTTCTAGAGTTCGGCTTGGTCCACGAGGCTCTGCAAGACCGCGAGCGGCTGTTCCGCCAAGCGCCTCACCTTGTCCAGCCGCTGCGCTTCCTCTACCCCATCTATCCTCACGTCGCGGCCAGGCGCGCCGTGCGGGCGGGCCTGTTGCTCTACGACATCCTAAGCCATGGCAAGTCCGTGCCCGGTCGCGACTACATGCGACGCGAGGCCGCGCTCGAGATGGCACCAGGGCTGAACCCGACAGGGCTCGTGGGCGGCGCGCTGTTCTACGACGGCCAAATCCAGCACGTCGAACGCTTGGTCTGCGAGCAAGTCGTGGACGCAAAAACCCATGGCGCCGTCGCGCTCAACCACACCGCACTAGTCGAGTTCCTGCTTGACCCGCATGAGAACGGGCAACGCGTGGCCGGCGCCGTCCTGAGGATGTCCGACGGGAGGATTGCGCGCGTGCGCTGCCGCCTCGCGGTGAATGCAACCGGGGCTTGGGTCGATGAGACGCTTGGTGCCTTGGCGCAAGGCAAACCACCAATGGTCCGCAAGACCAAAGGGATACACCTCGTGGTCCCCCGCTTCACTGACGTGGCGCTTCTCATCAAGGCCGCCTCCGATGGCAGGACGTTCTTCATCCTTCCCTGGCGCAGCCACTGCGTCATCGGGACGACCGATACCGACTACGTAGGCGACCCGGCAGACGCGGCGGCCACTGCTGAAGACGTGGCGTATCTGCTCGACGAAGCGGCCCGATATTTTCCCGCTGCCCCACTCGACCGCATCGAGTACACCTATGCCGGAGTCCGCGCCTTGGTGAACGAAGACGGTATCACCGAATCCAACGTCACGCGCCGCCACATCATCTACGAGCATGAAACCCACGACGGCATTGCGGGGTTATGGAGCCTGCAGGGCGGCAAGATCACGACGGCGCGGACCCTCGCGGAGGAGGTCGTAGACCGCGCCTGCCGCCGGCTCGGCCGGGCCCGGCTTGCCAAGCTGCATCCAACGCGTGAGGCTCGCCTGCCGGGTGGGCCGAGCAGCGCCTGGAGCGAATTCCGCGACCAGGCGGTCTGGGAGGCCATCACGAAGGAGTCGTTGCCTGAGGCCACGGCCAAGCATTTGGTGGAGACGTACGGCGTACGGTGGCACGAGGTGGTGCTGAGCGACACGAGGCCGGAAGCGCGGCGCCCCATCCAACGCGGCTTCCCGCATATCTTTGCTGAGGTGACTTTTGCCGTGCGCAACGAAGATGCGACGAGCGTGGGGGACGCCATGCTGCGCCGCACCGACCTCGGGCTCGCCGCGGATGGCAACCCAGTCGCCGCGCGCGCGGTGGCTGACTGGATGGGCGGGTTGTGTGGTTGGGACCCTGACCGCCGCGAAGCGGAACTCGGGCAATACGCCCGCGAGACGCGGACGCTGACGATCCCAGAAGTCACCGTCCAGGCCCTACCTGCAAATGGGTAACGAAGCAACCGCCTTGGCTGGTGCCTGGGTTGCACGGCGGGAGAATCCCATATGGCCAAGACCGAGACCAAGAGCAGCAAGGGCAAGTCCAGCCCGGCCAACGCGCCGCGCCATGAACACCGCACTGCAAAGGTGGTGGAACTCATCGGGACATCGGGGCGTTCCTTCGAGGATGCCATCGTCCGGGCCTTGAAGGACGCCTCCGCGACGACGCGAGGCATTACGGGAGCCCAAGTGATGGGGTGGTCTGTGCGCTGCAGCGACGGCAAAGTCACCGAATATAAGGCCAGCATCAAGGTCGCCTTCGGGATCGAGCGCACCTGAGCTGCACCTACGGCCCACCGTAACAGGGAACGCCGCCGCACGCCCACTGAAACAAGGAACGCACGGAGAAGCTGACCAAGTCAGTTCCGTGCATTCCGTGTCCTCCTTGTTGCGTGGGCCGGCAACAATCCTGAAATGGGGTGGCTGCCGTGGCCGAGGCATGCGCGTCGCTCTTGCTGCACTTGTGCTTGCCGTCTCACTACTCTCGGGCTGCGCCGAGGAGGGTCGGGCGTCCCTGCTGTCCATCTACCCGGGATCCGACAAGACGGAGGACGGGCAACTCATCCTCAACGGAACCATCCTGGAGGCGCGAATCGGGGACGGCGCGTGGGGCTTGCTGCCCAAGCACATGATTGAGGTCCCGGAAGTGGTAACCCCCGACATGATGACCCCGATGCCGCAGGGGGGCGGAGCCAGCACAATCGACATTCCGCTTGAACTCAACGTGACGTTCGAGGCTCGGCTGTTGCAGCAGGACAAGCTGGCGGGCTACTTCGCCTACTGGGCGCTGATGCCTCTGGATGCAATGTACTCGAACTCGACGCAGGGCCCCGACGCGCTGCAGGTGCATGAAGCGCCAGCAGACGGCGTGCTCACCGCAACCCTTCCAGGCCCCGGCGTGTACCTCCTCATTGTCGCCCTTGACCCCAAATCTGGACTCGACGTAAAGGGCGACGACGAACCCGCGGCGTTCGGCATGAGCTACGCACAGATTTCGGTGGGTGCCCACATTCCGTTCAAGGGTGAGGTCCAGCCGGTTCGGCCTGGCACCGGCGGCGGCGCCGAGGTCACACCTGCTGCGCAGATGCAAGACACATACCGGTTTACGGTTGGGTCGGCAACCCCCGCCAAGGTCGTGACGCGCCACAACGGCGGCCCAACCGATATTCTTGGAGGTGATGTTGACGTGGGCTTCTTTGACTCCAGCGGGAACGGCGCCATGTGCGAGGGTACGGCCGGGACTGCCTCTGGTCCCGCCCCGGACCCCTCACAATCTGCGGAGACCCTGGAATTCGTCCTCACAACACCAGGTACTTGGTCGCTAGTAGTCGGGGCCATGCCGGATGGTTGTCCGAACTCTCCGACCTCAACCGGCGGCTCAACCTGGTACTACAACAATTTGCAACCCGTCCCCTACGCGGGCGACTTGTACCTCGGCTTCGAGGCCTGACGGCGCGTGGACTCATCCCCAAGCGGGGCCAGTCGACCGAAGCTGCCCAGCGTGACGATGCAGGGCGTCGCGATGCGTTGCTTGTGCCCATCAGCGGCCATGATGGAGCCGGTGGCTTGGCCCTTCAGCACGAGGTCAACGCCCCAGCACGTGAAGCGACTTCCCCAAACCGGCGTTCCTTCGCCGCCGTACGGCACGGCCGTTGGAATGCCGGCTTTCGCCGCGAACGTAAGACGCGCCTTGCGGACGGGGCCCTGCGTTGCGTCGAGCGCGGCCGCTACACTCAGGCCGCCGCGGCGTTCGCCAAGCCGCAGGCCACGGGCCTGGACGCGAATCGTCGTGCACTCTGGGTACCGTTGGGACATGAATGCAGAGCCTTGCGCGGAATTCACGTAGACCGTGGCGGCGTCCGACGTGGTCGGACCGAGCACGATGAAGCAGTCGAACACGCCGTGCGTGGGGCTACGGATGCGGCACGCCTCGTACTTGCCCGGGATGTGGACGAAGGGAGCGAAGAACTCGTAGACGACGCCGGCGCCGTCGGGAGGAGACAGGAAGGAGGCTGGGGCGGACATGGATGCGGGCGACGGCGTGCGGGGGATGAAGGTTGGCAGATTCATGGGTGATGATTTTGACGGCGCGGCCAGCTCCCCGGTCGTGGCGTCGTCCACCTTACTGCTGGGCCACTCGCGGTCCGGCCGCCCGCCGCTGGCAAAGCTTCCATACCTGCGTAGCAACCCACTAACACGTAGTGGGCTGTCGCTTGCAGGGCCACGGCGAACCCCGCCTCCCGCCTCGGGCTCCTAGCAGGCCCCCGCCCCCAAGGAGCCACCTTGGTCCGCCCTCCTGGAAGCCCAGGAGAGAATTCCAGCATCGTTAAATGACGCGCCGATAGTGGCCTGCTTGGGATAGGGATGCACAGTGGCCAGCTTCGCCCAAGCGGAGCCTAGGCAGTTGCGCGTCAGCCTGCCCACACCCTGGTGGCCAAATGCACCTGCGCGAAGTGCACATGGAGAACTTCAAGTCGTTCGGGCGAAAGCTTTCGGTCCCGTTCGAACCCGGCTTCACGGCCATCACTGGCCCCAACGGATCGGGGAAATCCAACATCGGCGACGCCATCATGTTCGTGCTGTCGCCCAACACGCCGCGCGCGATGCGCGCCAAGAACCTGAGCGACCTCATCTTCAACGGCACCGAGAAGGGCAAGGCCGCCGACCACTGCTCGGTGAGTCTAGTGTTCGACAACGGCGAGCGCGCCATGCCCGTCGACTCCGACATGGTGACCTTGACGCGCAAAGTCAAGCTGACGCCCAAGGCCGATGACCCTGGAGCCTACACTAGTTACTTCTACGTCAACGGCCGCGCCAGCCAGAAGAAAGAATTCGTCGACATCCTCAACCACGCCCGCATCTCGGCGGATGGGTACAACATCACACTGCAAGGCGACGTCCAACACATCTGCAACATGACGCCGATGGAACGCCGGACGGTCCTCGATGACATCTCCGGCGTCTCCGCCTTCGACAAGGACATCGCTGCGGCGGACGGAAAGAAAGCCGACGTCCAAGCCAACCTCGAACGCATCGGCATCGTCCTCGATGAACTGAAGCGGGCCATCGACCAACTCGAGAAAGAGAAGGAATCCGCCACGCGCTACCGCGAACTGCAGGAGCTCGTCAAGCGCTGCAAGGGCCTCATGGCGTGGCGCCGCCGCACGGACCTCACTTCGCAGATTGCGCAGGTGCAGCAGCAGGTCGAGTCCTACGGCGCCGAGCGCGCCAAGCTCGAAGTCACCCTCAACGACATCAAGGCCAAGCAGAAGGAAGCCGAAGCGCGCTTCGCCGAGGTCCAAACCAAGATCCGCGCGGAAGGCGGCGAAGAGGTGGCGGCCGTACAGGAGAAGATCACGGCGGCCCGCGACCTCATGGTGCGCATGGAGGAGAAGGTCAACTTCGCAAAGGGCGAGATGCAGTCGGCCAAAGAGGCGGCCCAGCCCATCGCGGACGAACTACGCCGCATCGAGAAGGAACTCGAGAAGACCAGCAAGCTCCACAACCAAGCCAAGGCCGATGCCGAAGCGACGAACAAGGAACTGGCCGCGCGCAAGAAGGAACTCGACGGCATCCGCGACATGGTGAGCCGCAGCGACTCGGGCGCCATGCAGATGAACCGCGAGCTTGCCCAGCTCAAGCACGACCACGAGAAGTCCCAGCTCGAACTGCACGAGGCGAAACTCGAATCCGACCGCCTCGGCGAGCGCGCGAAGGCGAACGAGAAGGCCGTCAGCGCTGCGCAGGCCGAAGTGGACTCCTCCGCCAAGGACCTGGACGAGACCGGCTGGAGCCTCAAGGAACTGAAGAACGTCGGGCAGGGCTCCGGCAAGAAACGCAAGGACGCCGAACAGAAGCTCTTCGCGCTGCGTAAGGAGCAGGCCGAACTCACGCAGCAGGCGCAAGAGATGGAGCAGCGCATCCGGCGGCTGCAACGCGAACTCGCCGAACTGCGCGCCATGGAAGAGGCCGCCTCGAAGGCGCAGGGCGGCCATGGGCAAGCCGTCGAACTCATCCTCAAGGCGCGCGCCGAACGCAGGATTAAGGGCATCGTCGGCACAATCGCCGAACTTGGCAAGGTCAAGGACCCGCACAAGACCGCTTTGCAGATTTCAGCGGCTGGGCGCCTCAACGCGGTCATCGTGGAGGACGACGAGACGGCGGCCGCGTGCATCGAGATGCTGAAGGCATCCGGCGCGGGCCGCGCAACGTTCCTTCCGCTCAACAAGATGGTCCCCGGCCGCCCGCGCGGCCAGGCCCTCATGAAGGTCAAGTCCGACGGCTGCCTCGGCTTCGCCCTCGACCTCGTCACGTTCAACGCGCGCTACCAGAACGCGTTCTTCCACGTCTTCGGTGACACCCTCGTCGCCGACTCGATGGGCAGCGGCCGCCGCATGATGGGTGGTGTGCGCATCGTGACCCTCGACGGCGAGCTGTTCGAGGCATCGGGCGCCATGACGGGCGGGACACAAGGCAAGAAGGCGAAAGCCGAGGAAGCCCAGTTCGGTTCCGGCGACCGCGGCCGCATGGACGAACTCCTCGTCGAGATTCAACAAGCCGAGGAGGCCGAACGCGACGCGCTCACCCGCCTGAACCAAGTCAAAGTCAATCTGGAACAGACGCAGCTCCAGATGGAGTCGGAGGACCGCCAAGGCTCCAACCACGACGACCGCCTGAAGGAGCTCGAACGCAAGCACGCGGCCCTACTCGCGCGCCGCACGACGCTCGACGACGAGATTGCGACACTGCGACGCGAGGCAAAGGAAATCGAGAAGGGCATCGTGGCGAACCAGCAGACCGTCACAGACCTCGAGTCCGCCCTGGCAACGATGGAGAAGACTCGCCAGGAGAAGGGGCAACTCCTTCTGAAGGGCACGCGCAAAGACCTGCGCGAAAAAGTCGAAGCCCTCGACGCGGCCATCCGCGAACTCGGCGAGAAGGCGCTGCGCGCCGAGAAGGACCGCGACGTCGCGGCCCACCAACTCAAGCTCATCGAGGCGCGCCGCGACGAGGTCGCAACACAAGGCAAAGACCAACTCGACGCCGAAGCCCGCTTCACTGACGAGATGAAGCGTTACGGCCAAGGCTACACGAAGGCGAAGGCCGAGGTCGAGGCGCTCTTGAAGATGGAGCGTAAGGCCGCGGGCCAACTGCAGGGCCTGCAGGAGGCCAAGGACAAGGCCTACCAGGATATCGTAGACCTAAAGGCCCGCATCGACAAGGTCGCGGACCGCATGGAGACGCACTACGGCCTCATCCAGAGCGCCAAGGCGAAACTTCCGACGCTCGAAGAGGCCCTCGGCGAGGCCATGGTCGAAATGCAGGCGAATCCCGTCGAGGTCGCGGGCGAGACGGACGTCCCACCGTACGAGGACCTCAAACGCGAATTGCGCAACGCGGAAGCGTCCCTCGACCGCCTCGGCAACGTCAACATGACGGCCCTCGAACAGTTCGAAGCCCAAGCGACGCGTCAGACCGAGCTCACGACGGAGGTCGCCCGCCTCGAAGCCCAGCGCGGGGAACTCGTGGCGCTCGTCACGGAGATTACCATCAAGAAGACCGCGGCGCTCATGGAGGTCTTCACCGCCATCAACGAGAACTTCTCGACCGTGTACAAGGAGGTCAGCCTCGGCGGCCAAGCCTACATGGAATTGGAGAACCCGGCGAACCCGTTCGAGGGCGGCCTCATCCTCAAGGCACAACCTCCCGGCAAGAAGGTCACACGCCTCGATTCCCTTTCCGGCGGCGAAAAATCGCTCACCTCGATGGCCTTCATCTTCGCCATCCAACGCTACGACCCAAGTCCATTCTACTACTTCGATGAAGTCGACCAGAACCTCGATGCCGTCAACTCGGAATTGCTGGCCAAGATGATTCGCGGCAACGCCAAGTTCGCCCAATTCATCGTCGTATCTCTGCGCAAGATTACCCTCAAGGAAGCCAGCCACGTCTATGGCGTCACCCAGCAGACGGCCGGAATGTCGGAGATCATCGCCAACTTCGACATCGACACGCTACGCGACGAAGCATCCAAGGACGGCGGCCCTGCTAGCGGTTCGGGAACCGCTGGCCACGACGGCGACGACGACCTGCCCCCGTCGGGCACGGCACCGCCCCCGCCCAGGAAAGACAAAAAGGCCAAGCCCAAGGCGAAGGAGACCACCATTCAAGGACTGCTTGAGCGGGCGATTCAAGTCGAGGTCAAACAATGACGCAACTTCGCCTCTCGCCCATCGAGAAACCGGCACCGTCCCAGACGACTCTGCAGACGGCGACCGTCGTACGCCACTTGCTCTGGCACAAGGCCATGTCGGACCACGACGACGACGGCGCCAAGCTCACTGACTACATCGAGCTCGTGCAGGGCTCCGACGACGGCGAGCACGTCGCCCTCAAGGACGACTTCCACCGTGACCTTGCCATCGCCTTCGAACTCGTCATCCAGAACCACCTCGACCCATGGGACCTCGACCTGTCGAAGTTCGCCCAGCTGTACCTGAAGGAGGCGCGTGAGCGCGGCGTTGACCTTGTCACGGCGGGCCGCATCATCCTGATGGCGTGGACGGTCTTGAAACTGCAATCCGACGAAGTGGCCGAGCGCGCGGTTCTGCAGCCGGTCGAAGAGGCCCCCGCGTGGGACGCAATCCCAGACTACGATTTCAGCGACTCCGAGATGGACTACAACGAGCGCCTCGCCGCCCTGCCCCGCGCACCCATCGACGAGAAGATCCGCCACAAAGGCGACCGGCGCGTCACCTTGATGGAGCTCATCTCCGCCTTCGAGGAAGTGCACAGCGAATCGCAGCAGAGACTAGTGCTCAATGATCAGCGCCTCAGCGCCCGCTTGGCGCTTCGGCGCAAAATGCGCGGTCGCCTCGGCCACATGATGCACAAGGACGACGTCCAAGCCGAGATGGCGGAGACGTGGGCCCGCATCCTTGACTTCCCCGGCACTCCGGTCCCATTCAGCAGCCTGTACGAACCCGACCCGATGGACCTCATCCAGAGCTTCAGCTCGGTGCTTGCCCTCACCAAGGAAGGCCGCATCACTGTTTCCCAAGAGGATTTCCCGCGCGGCGAGATCTGGATTAGCCCCAAGCTGCCGGAAGCCGCAACCATTACGACTGAAGTCGTGGAGGCAGCACAGCCATGACCATGGAGGCCAAGCACATCGTCGAAGCCGCCCTGTTCTCCGCGGGCAAGCCCATTTCAATCGAAGAGATCGTGGCGCAGACTTTCCTGCCTCCGGGGGTCATCAAGGACGCCATCAAGAACCTGCAGAAGGAATACGCAGGCCGCGACTCGGTCCTCGAGGTCGGCAAAGCCGGCACCAAGTGGGCCATGCAGGTCCGCACCGTCGCAGCCGAGCCAGCCACGAAGTTCGCGCCGCCCGAGATTCCCGCGAAGCTCCTCAAGACGCTCGCCCTAATCGCCTACCATCAACCGATGAAGCAGTCCGACCTCGTCGACATGATCGGCACCAAGGTGTACGACCACATCCCGGAACTCGTCGAGCGCGGCCTCGTTAAGGCCCGGGAAGAAGGCGTCACGAAGATCCTCCACACGACGAGCCAGTTCCCAGAATACTTCGGCCTCGACGCCTCCGACACGGAAGGCATCCGCGCCACGATGGCGAAGCTCGTCGGCCTGCCGCCGCCACCAAAGGGTGGGAGGTTGGCGCAACAAGGTGCGGCAGCGGCAACGGCGGCGGCCGGCGCGACCCCCGCGGCGGACACGGGTGCGACCGCCGGTGCGGGTTCAGATGTCGGCCAGGCGTCGGGCGGCAATTCCGGCGCCGGGCCCGCGGCCGCCACGGCCGCCACAACCCACGAAACCTCGCAAATGTCGCCGCCCTCTTGACTCTCGTAGGCCGGCGTTCGTGTCAAGAAGGGGCGTTTCCGGCCCTCCCAGGGCAGGGTTTATGCCCTCGCGCGCGTACGCGCGCATGCGCGACCCCCCAGGGATGCCCGGGGCAAGCACAGGAACCCGACTTTTGATGGCAAGTACGACTTCTCCCAGTACGACCGTCGGCGACTATTCGGCGTCGTCCATCCAGGTGTTGGAGGGTCTTGAGGCGGTCCGCAAGCGACCTGCCATGTACATCGGCTCGACGGACGCCCGTGGCCTGCACCACCTCGTCTACGAAGTCGTCGACAACTCGATCGACGAGGCCCTCGCCGGCCATTGCGACCGCATCACCGTCGTCCTGCAAGCTGATGGTGGCTGCCGCATCGATGACAACGGGCGAGGCATCCCGATTGATCTTCACCCCAAGTACGGCAAGCCCGCACTGACGGTCGCCCTCACCGTGTTGCACGCGGGCGGCAAGTTCGACGAGTCGAGCTACAAGGTCTCTGGCGGTCTGCATGGCGTCGGCGTGTCCTGCGTCAATGGCCTCTCGGCCAAGCTCATCGCCGATGTGCGCCGCGACGGACGCCACGTGCGCCAGGTCTTCCACATCGGCGTCGAGCAGCCTATGGAGGAACTCGGCACGAGCAGCCGCGAGGAACGCGGTACCTCCATCACGTTCTATCCGGACCCGACGATCTTCGAGACCACAACGTTCGACTTTGACACTCTCTCGAACCGTCTGCGCGAATTGGCCTTCCTCAACGCCGGCGTGCACATCACATTCCGCGACGAACGGCCGCAATCGCTCGGAGCTGCGCAGGCTCCCGCGGCAACGCCGTTGGCCCCCGGCGCCGCGACCCCGACAGCATCCGCCTCTTCGACGCAACGGGTCACCTCGACGAGTGGTCCGCGAGAAGACATCTACCACTACACCGGCGGCGTACGCGAATTCGTGAAGTGGGTCAACCAGAACCGCACGCCGCTTCATCCCGAGCCCATCTTCGTGACCGGGCAGGCGGGCAAAGTCGTCGTCGAACTCGGCTTGCAGTGGACGGACGCCTACAACGAGACGATCTTCACCTTCGCCAACAACATCAATACGGTGGAGGGCGGCACGCACCTCATCGGCTTCCGGGCTTCGTTGACGCGCGTCCTCAACGACTACGGCAAGAAGAACGACTTGCTCAAGGGGTTGGAATCCGGGCTCTCCGGGGAGGACTGCCGCGAAGGCCTCACCGCCATCGTCTCCATCAAGATCCCGCAACCGCAGTTCGAAGGGCAGACGAAGGGCAAGCTCGGGAACTCCGAAGTGCGTGGCATCGTCGAGACCATCCTCAACGAGAAACTCAGCGAATTCTTCGACGAGACCCCGAACGTCGCGCGCATCGTCGTCGACAAGGCGGTCCTGGCGCTCAAGGCGCGCGAAGCCGCACGTAAGGCGCGCGATCTGACGCGCCGCAAGGGCCTACTGGAAGGCGGCGGCCTGCCGGGCAAGCTTGCCGATTGCCAAAGCCGCGACCCGGCCGCATGCGAACTCTACATTGTCGAAGGCGACTCCGCCGGAGGCTCGGCCAAGCAAGGGCGCGACCGCGCCTACCAAGCGATCTTGCCCCTGCGCGGCAAGGTGCTGAACACGGAGAAGGCACGCCTGGACAAGGTGCTGCAGAACCGCGAGATCCTCAACCTCGTGCAAGCCATCGGTACCTCCATCGGTGAGGACTTCTCCGTCGACAAGTTACGCTACCACAAGATCATCATCATGACTGACGCCGACGTGGACGGAGCGCACATTCGCACGCTGCTGTTGACCTTCTTCTACCGCTACATGCACGCGCTCGTCGAGAAGGGCCACATCTTCATCGCCCAACCGCCGCTCTACAAGTTGAAGAAAGGCAGCCAGGAAGTGTACGTCTACGATGACCGCGCCAAGGACGCCAAGCTAGCCGAATGGTCAGGCGGAGACGCCGCGCAGATGGGCAAAGGCGTCGGCGTGCAGCGCTACAAGGGTCTCGGTGAAATGAATCCCACGCAACTCTGGGAGACGACGATGGACCCGGAAGCGCGCACCCTGCTCAAGGTCACCGTCGAGGACGCCGTGCTCGCCGATTCGTTGTTCGTGACCCTCATGGGGGACGCCGTCGAGCCGCGCCGCCAATTCATCGAAGCGCACGCCCTCGAAGCGCAGGTGGACGTTTGAGCCGCGCCGCGCCCCGGCGCAACCACGAATTTCACGAAGAACACGAAACGCGCCCAATGGGGCGGTTCGTGCAATTCGTGAAATTCGTGGTTCCGGGAGGCGGCTAGATGGCCGACGAGCCCACGGAACCGACGCCGCCGCCAACCGGCCCACCCGGCAAGTCACGGGCCAAGAAGGCACAGGTCCGTGCAGCGGCGCCATCCGCGAACGGCGAGGGACATGCCGCCGGCAATCTGCCGGTCCCGACCATCATGGCAAAGCAGGTCGTGCCGCGCACCGTCGAGACGGAGATGCGGCAATCGTTCCTCGATTACGCCATGTCCGTAATCGTTGCCCGCGCCCTCCCGGATGCCCGTGACGGCCTGAAGCCCGTGCATCGCCGCATCCTCTACGCCATGGGTGAATTGGGCATGGGGCCCACGTCGGCCTACAAGAAGTCGGCCCGCGTCGTCGGTGAAGTCCTTGGTAAGTACCACCCGCATGGTGACAACTCGGTTTACGAAGCCATGGTGCGCATGGCGCAGGACTGGAGCCTGCGCTATCCCCTCGTCGATGGCCAAGGCAACTTCGGTTCCGTCGATGGCGACGCCGCGGCCGCGATGCGGTACACGGAAGCGCGCCTCGCGAAGATGACGCAGCAACTCCTGGGCGACCTGGACAAGGAAACCGTCGACTTTGGACCGAACTTCGACGCCACCTTGCAGGAGCCACTCGTCCTCCCGTCGGCCATCCCCAACCTCCTCATCAACGGCTCCGCCGGCATTGCCGTCGGCATGGCAACCAACGTCGCTCCGCATAACCTCAACGAGATCGTCGATGCGACGGTGCGCCTCATCGACCACCCGGAGACCACCAACCTGGAACTGGTCGACACCGTCCAGGGCCCCGATTTCCCGACGGGCGGCATCATCCATGGCCGTGCCGGCATCCTGTCGGCAATCGCAATGGGCAAGGGCAAGCTCATGGTGCGCGGCAAGCACGAAATAGAATCGATGGGCGCCGACCGTGAGCGCATCATCTTCACCGAGATTCCCTACCAGGTGAACAAGTCGGAACTCATCATCCACATCGCCGAACTCGTCAAAGACAAGGTCCTGGAAGGCATCAGTGACCTGCGCGACGAATCGGATCGGCGCGGCATGCGCATGGTCATCGAACTGAAGCGCGACGCCATCACGGACGTGGTGCTCAACCAACTATGGAAGCACACGGCGCTGCAATCGACGTTCGCCATCAACAACTTGGCCCTCGTGGACGGTCGCCCCCAGACCCTCGGGCTGCGTGAACTGCTCATCGTCTTCCTGCGCCACCGCTTCGAGGTCGTAACGCGCCGCATCAACTTCGACCTCGCGAAGGCGGAGGCACGCGCCCATCTGCTCGAAGGCCTGCTCATCGCTCTCGCCTCCATCGACGCCGTCGTGGCACTAATTCGCGCCTCGAAGGACCCGGAGACGGCGTTGCATGGCCTCATCGCCCGCTACGGCCTCACGGAAGTGCAGGGCAAAGCCATCCTGGACATGAAGCTGCAGCGCCTCACGACGCTGGAGACGGTCCAAGTCAAGGATGAGCATACGCAGCTCGTTGTCCAGATCAACGAATACCGGTCCATCCTCGCCGACGCCACGAAGGTCAATGCCATCATCCGCGCCGAACTCGTGAAAGCGAAGGCCGAGTTTGGCGACAATCGCCGCACGGTCATCGAGGAAGGCGACGTCGACATCGACGACGAGTCCCTCATCCCGGAAGAGGAGTCGGTGTACCTCTTCACGAACGCCGGCTACCTGAAGCGCATGCCCTTGGGCACGTGGCGCGAACAGCATCGCGGGGGCAAGGGCTCACGCGGCATGACGACGAAGGAGGAGGACGAAGTCGTCGAGACGACGGTCGGCTCCACGCATGATTGGTTGTGTTTCTTCACGAACCACGGCCGCTTGCACTGGCTCAAGGGCCACCGCGTGCCCACGGGTTCGCGGGCGGCGCGCGGTAAACCGGTCGTCAACCTGCTGCAACTGGAGGCCAACGAACTCGTGGAGACCATCATCCCCGTGCGCGACTTCGACGCGGCAGGCGCCCATTTCCTGTTCGCCACGAAGCTGGGGACGACGAAGCGCACTGCACTCTCGGCCTTCAAGAACGTGCGTGCCGGCGGCATCATCGCCATCAGCCTTGAACCGGGCGACGAACTTCTGGCCGTACGTCGCACCGATGGCAAGCAAGAAGTCATCCTAGCGACAAAGCAAGGCCAAGCGTGCCGCTTCGACGAAGCGGAAGTCCGCGCCATGGGCCGCGACACCACGGGCGTGCGTGGCGTGACGCTGGAAGCGGGCGACGAAGTCGTCTCCCTCGCGCTGGCAGAGCCCGGAACCGCCCTGGTCTCCGTGACCGCAAACGGCTACGGCAAACGTACGGAACTGGACGAGTACCGCAAGACGCATCGCGGGGGCAAGGGCGTGCGGACGATAATCGTCAACGACCGCAATGGCCCAGTCGTCGCCGTGCGCACTATCCACGGCGATGAGTCGTTGCTCGTCATCACGCGCAATGGCATGGTGAGTCGCATCCCAGCCCAACAACTGCGGGCCCAAGGCCGCAGCACCCAGGGAGTCACGTTGATGGACGTCGCGGGCGGCGACCAAGTCACGCAGGTCGCGGTATTGCCGGCCGATGATGGCACCGGCGAGCTGGCACCCGCCACCGTCGCGGATGGCCTGCCGTCATAAGCCGCGCGCCGTGACCCATGCGGGCACGTCGACATCCTATCCATAAGCTTCAAGTGGCGAAGCAGTCCCTGTGCACTTATGGTTGTCAGGGAGGGCCTTCTGGGCGTCGCCGTTTTTTGCTTGCTGGTGCCCGGGGCCTGCGCCCAAGCCATGGGCGACGACCCCGGCGGGGACCAGGAAGTCGGGTACGATTTTGCCGAGACGACTCCTGACCACACACAATGGCTGCCGCCTGGGTTCCAGTCCTGGTACCAGACCGCCGACCTCCTGAAAGCCGGCATCATGGCGGAGAGCGAGGACACGTTCACCGTCGAGTTCCTGGTCACGAGCAAGGACGCCGCGCTGGGGGAGCCTCAGGACTTCTGGTCCTATGTCTACGTCCTGAACTTCACGTTCCATGCCGAGCCGCGCCGCGTCATGCTGACCTTCGTCAAGACGGCAGATTTCGAGATGGCCTGGGCTTTCCTTCAGCACCGCGAGGGCGAGGAATGGGTGTATGATGCGTTCGCCGAAGTGGAGGATGCGCCGGAGGGGATTGGGTGGCGCGCCACGTTCCTCAAGTTTGACCTGCGCGACTCGCGTTACGTCCCGGTCAAGGCCGGCGACCGTTTGACAGGACTCTCGGCGCGTGCAGGGCTGGACGAAGACGCCGAAGCCGGCGCCGCGATTGCGGGCTGGGACGAAGCGGAGAAATTCCACGTCGAGGTCGGCCAAGTCCCGACCGCCGCGCCGACCGCGGCGGCGCCGCGCTGGTCCATTGACCTACGGCCAGGGCTTGCAATGGGCCTTGACTTTGATACGTCGAAGCCCATCGCGGTCAAACTTAACCTTGGGGCTCCCGCCGACTTCACCGGCACGGCGCAGGTCGTGCTGAACCACGTCGTCTACACGCAGGGCGCGAACACCGTGACGCGAATTGCGCGCGGTGAGGCAACCGCTCAGGCCTTCACGGCCGACCAAGCGAAGACCGTCGAAATCAGTTTGCAGCTCGAGGCGGCCGCCGACCGCATCCCCTTCGTCGGGTCATCCTCGCTTGACCTGGAGGTCTACCTCAACGGCACCTATGCGACGACACCTCCGCTTCCGGACCCCCAGGGCTGGATGGGCCGCGGCAGCGCGCAGCCGGAATTCTTGCTCTACAGCGAAGGCTCGACGCTGGACTTGCCGCTCTTCGACTTCCACGACGCGATTCCGCAGGATGTGCTCGACTCCATCGCGGCGCTTGTGCTCGACAACCGCACGCCGAACTACAAGGCCGTGAACCCCGGCAGGACTGCGGCCTTCGCCTTCGAGGTCAAGAACGCCGGCTCGAAGACCCACACCGTGGAATGGACGGTCAGCGGCCAGAACGCCGAATGGGCCGAATTGTACCCGGCGGCAAGCGAAGTTCGGGGCCCCGGCGCCGCCACCGTCCTTGTGCGCGTCACGCCGCCGGCAGGTGCCAAGGAAGGCGAAACGGCCGACCTAGTCCTCCTCGGGCGCAGTCGGCAGGACGCTGGACTGCAGGTTTTCGCCCGAATGGTTGCGGGGGTCACGTCGCAAGAAGACATCCCCGACGAGTCGGGCGTGGCTGAAGAATTCCAGAAGGACGCCGACAAGGCCAAGAAGGAGTCGCCCGGACTCGGCCTGTTGCCCGTCCTGGCCGGCGTGGCAGCCGTCGCCTTCGCGCGTCGGCGGCGGGAGTAACATGACGCGCGCCGCCGCCGTCCAAGCGGTCATTGCCGGCCTGCTAGTGGTGGGCTATGCTCCACCATTCGTAAACGCCCAAGCCGCGCCGGCGGCCTTGCTAGAGGATCCAGCAGGCGACCTTGACATTGCGTTCGCCGGCCAGCACCAGGCACCCCCTGCGAGTCGGTTCATCTCCACCGACCTGGTGTCGCTCATGGGCGAGGAAGGACGGGACACCATCACGCTCCGGCTCAAAGTGGCCGGCATCGATCCCGACACGAGCGTCTCCCTCGTCGAAGGAGTACGGCACGAGATTTACTTCACGTACGCATCGACCTCCTACCGCGCGACGTGGCGAGCCGAGAGCGGCGTGTTCTTCGTGTTCGGTGATTCCGTCCTCGAACGCTACGACGCTGGCGGCGACTACTGGGACCACGCTGCAGACATCGTTGTCACGACCGATGTCGCGCAAGCCACGTTTGCCGTCACGATAGAGCGTGACGACATCCGTGACGAGAATGGCGCGCCACCAATGCCTGGCCAACGCTTGACTGCCTTCTGGGTGGCAAGTCAAAGTCTCGGCTTCTTCGGCGACGGAAGCACCATCCCCGATGTCCGCGTCACGGACCGCATGCCTGACGCGAACGTCGGGCTGGTCGCGCTCGACATCGTGCTGGGCATCGTGCAGACCGGGGACGCTAGACTATGGAGCGACGTGCCCGTGCGTTCCTCCAACGGTGAGGCCACGACGTTCGTGTACAACGTGGAAGGCTGGAACCTGGGCGAGGACCGGTCGCGGTTCCGCCTGTCCGCCGCGGCGGTGCCCCAAGGGTGGGAGGTGCGGTTGCCCGTCGAACGCATCGACATCGACGGCATGGCCAGGGTGACGTTTCCCGTCTTGGTGACAACGCCGTTTGCGCACACGCATGGCGAATTCCAGGAGATGCTGGTCGAGATGACCGGCGAACGCGATGCCGGCTCCGTCGGCCGAATCAAGCTGGGCATCCGATACACGGAGATTCCGCAGCCCGCCGGCCACCACGACACGCTCTATCTCCATTTCCAGAGGGAGGACTTCGTGCCGGAGCTGGAACCGGTCTTCGGCGTGCAAGCGGAGGCGTACATGAACGCCGCCGAATCCGACGCCGCCGACTCCAAAGTCGGCAGCAGGCCGACGGATTCCGCGGCGACCGAGGCGCCGGGGGAACAGCGCTATACTTGGGCAATCTGGCTCAGTCCCGGTCTCGACATGGGACTCGATTTCGATCTAGCGCGGACGGGCCTGCTGCGCGTCTCCTTCAACGCTACGCTGCCGGTGCTACAAGCCAGGATGGATGGCTACCTCGCCTACATCCCCGGCGAGAACATCGAAGATTTCGGCGGTCAGGGCGGACCCGTGCGGTCCCGCGACGAACCGGTCATCTTGGCGACCTTGCAGGCCGCCGCACAGGACTTGCCCGCGCATTCGCAGGGTACCGCGTTCGAAGCCGTGGTGACACCATTGCCAGACGCTGACTTCATTGCCTACGAGGCGGGCTCCGCGTTGGTGCTCGTCCTCAACCTCACCGGCGTGAACCCCGAAGGAGCGATGCCGTTCTTCAGCATCGACACCATAGAAGAACCCCTGCTCGCCGGCGGGTCGATGCAGTTGCCCCTCGCCGAATACCACGACCCCATCGCGGACGTCTTCGCGAGCCTGCCGACAGTGAACTTCCAAGTCGTCGGCGCCCAGGAGCGCTTCGTCAACCCCGGCGAGACCGCCGTGTTCCAAGCCGTGCTGGAGAACCTCGGCTCCGAACCACGATTCTTCACGCTCAACCTGACGGGCTACAACGTCGAGTGGGCAGAATTATTGCAGGACATCCGGCTCGAGGTTCCCCCCGAGGGCATGCGCAACGTTTCCATCGCGGTGCGTGTCCCTGTCGGCACATTGGATGATGACGTGTGCGACCTCATCCTGATCGCCATCGACGCGGACCAACCGGCAGCGCGGGCCCTGGCGCGCTTCGTCGCGACCGTCGATTCGGACGTTGACCAGCCGGACGACGCCGAGAAGGCGGCCGACCTCAAGGCGGGCAACGCCAAGGGCGTCCCGGCGCCTGGTGTTCCCCTCCTGTTGCTCGCACTGGCGGCCCTCGTCGTGGCGCGCCGGCGGGGGCGTTGAGGCGCCGGCACGAGCGCCGGCCGTTCCCCGTCAGGTGGTGGGCCGGCCGTGGCCACCCGTGCGCGGCACACTCCCGAGCCCAGTCCCAGATTCCACACCCAGATGCCATCACCATAATGGTTTAAATCCAGGGAATTGTGGTTCAGGTATGCAAGTCCGAGGGCTCCTGCTGGCTGGACTGGCGCTCCTGCTCGTCCCGTTGCCGACCTCCCAAGCGCAAGCGCCCGGGACCCTTTTGATTGAAGACGCCGCCAATGACGTGCAAGTGGCCGTCGGCGACAACGCCGCAGGCAGTCCCGCGGGCCGCTACGCCGCCGTCGACCTGCGCTCGATTTCCATGGAAGAGGCGGAGGCCCTGTTGACGTTCCACCTCGTCACGACCGACCTCGACGCCACGGAACCACCCTTCATCGAATCCTCGTTTTACACCATCAACTTCGCGTACGGCATCAACCAATACCGCGTGCTTCTGTACCGGTTCAGCACCGGCCAGGAATACCACTACGCCGGTACATTCGAGGCGTACGATCCCGCGCAGCAGGACTTCAACCGGCTCGGTTCCGTGGCGGTGTCCACTGACATGGCGGCCTCCATGATTAGCGCCGTCGTCCCGCGTGCGTTGGTCTTGGACGAGTACGGCGCGGAACCGTTCCCGGGCCGCGTGCTGACCGGGTTCCACGTCACCGCCGCCGGCTTCGGCCGTGACTGGGACGGCAACATCGACTTCCCGCCCGGTTCCCAAACCACGGTGCCTACGACACAAGTCGAAGACCGCATGCCCTACAGCGGCAACGGCACGATTGACTTCCCCATCACAATCGGCTTGGCACAAACTGGCCACGCCCGCCTCGAATCCGAGATTCCCGTCCGTTCGTCCAACGGCGAGGCGACGACCTTCGTCTACCAGGTCACGGCCTACAACCTCGGCGACATGGCCGACCGCTTCCTCGTGAGCACCAGCCTTGTGCCCGTAGCCTGGGAAGTCCAGGTCCCCGACGAGCCAATCGAGCTCAAGGCGGGAGAGAGCACGCTGTTCCCCGTCCTCGTCACGACGCCCTTTGCGCACAAACACGGCGAGTTCGCTTCGATGATTGTGGAGATGAAGTCCATGCGCGACCCGACCGCGGTCGGGCGCGTCGAAATCGGCATCCGGTACAACGCCATCCCCCAGCCCGCCGGCCACCACGACCAAGTCTGGCTGCACTCCCGCCAAGCCTCGTACGACCAGGTCCGGCAAGCGTGGGAAGCGGCGCGCGGCAATGACGGCACGTCGGCGTTCATGAACGCAGCCGAGGTCGACGACCTAGACCAGAAGATTCCGGTGAGCCCGCGGCTGTCGCGCGGTGACGACGCCGGCCAGATGCGTTTCACTTGGATCGTTTACCTTTCGCCCGCGCTCGACATGGGCCTCGATTTCGATTTGGCGCGCACGGGCACGATTGAAGTCGCCTTCAACACGGCACTCCCCGTCCCGGCGGCCTCGCTGAGCGGCCGCCTAGTGCACTTCGACCCCAGCATGGATGACGGCCGCGGCGGCGGTGGCGGCCTCGGCGGCGGCAGTCAGAACGACGAATTCTGGTTCGGCAATGGCCTGCCGACGGTCCTGGCAACCTTGACGCCGACCTTGGCGCAGGACATGGGCGCGAACGGCCAAGACATTGCGTTCGAAACCCAGATTGTGGCGACGCCCGAATCCGACTTCAAGCCGTACGTCAAGGACGCGAGCCTTGCCTTGCAGATCGACATCACCGGCACGGGTGCCCGGCCGTTCTTCGGGCCGACCGACGAACCAAAGCTAGCTGGTGGTTCCATGCAACTGCCGTTGGAGGAGTACCATGACCCCGTCGATCAGGTCTTCAACTCCATGCCGACGCTGATGCTCGACGTCGTGGGTAAGCAGCAGCGCGAGGTCAACCCTGGTAGGACCGTCGTGTACCAATTGAACCTGATGAACCACGGCGATGCTGCGGACGCCTACCACTTCGAACTCTCCGGTCCGAACGCCCCGTGGGCACGCCTCTTGGCGGGCAACCACGTCGAACTCGCGGCCGGTGCCTCGGTGCTTGTGCCCGTGGCCGTGACTGCGCCGGCGACGGCCCTCGACGGCGATGCAGCCGACGTCGTGGTGAAGGCCACGAGCATGGCCGATTCTCAGCTCAAGACGCTCGCCCGCCTTCTCACCACCGTCGACACGGACGCGGAACACGCAGACGAAGCCCAGCTTGCAGCCGAGCTTGAAGGCGGGAACGCAAAGCAGGCGCCTGGCCCGGCCGTGTTCCTGCTGCTGGTCGGCCTGGCAGCCCTCGCTGTGGCACGTAGGCGCCGCCACCAGTGATGGCAACCACAAACATTTCGGCTGCAAGCGCCCCTTAAGTCTTCCATGCATCGCAGTCTTGCCATCGTCATCTTGGCAAGCATGGCTTCGTTGCCGGTCCCAGCGGCCGGCGCGGCCCCGGGCACGGAACTCGTCGTCGACGTGGCTGTGGAGGAGACGCCGCAAGACATCCTGTTCCACGTGGTCGCGGTGGACCTGCAAACCGCACCCGAGGCACCGCAAGCCGAATCGGTCCGATACGATGTCTATTTCACTTACGTCGACCGCGAGTACTTATTGCGCATCAATCGCGGCGTCGACGTCACTGGCGTCTATTATTGGTCCAGCCTGTGGGTGTACGATGCGGACCGCGGCGGCTACGATTCGGCCCACCGCGACAATCCCGTCCACGTCGACGCCGGGCAAGGGCTCATGCGTCCGCCTTATCTACCGCTAGTTTCTGGAACATCGCGATGACGCAGCGACAGATTCGCGTCCTTGTCGCCAAACCGGGCCTTGACGGCCACGACCGCGGCGCCAAAGTCGTCGCGCGAGCGCTGCGGGATGCGGGCTACGAAGTCATCTACACGGGCCTACGCCAGACCCCCGCGCAAATCGTGGCGGCCGCCATTCAGGAGGACGTCGACCTCGTCGGCCTCTCGTGCCTGTCGGGCGCGCACATGACGCTCTTCCCCAAGATCAAGGACCTCCTCGTCAAGGAAGGCGCCGGCGACGTCGTCGTCTTCGGCGGCGGCATCATCCCCGACGACGATGCGAAGAATCTCGCGGCGAAGGGTATCGAGGCCGTGTTTGGCCCGGGCACAGATACGCGGGACATCGTGAAGTTCATCGAGAAGCACCCGCGGCTTGCTGGGGCGAAGAAGGCCTCGGCGTAGAAGGGCAACCCCTGGGAGTGCTTTCGCCCCGCCCTCCATTTCGTTGAACCGTAGCCGTCCGCTTGGTGGGTGAGCCGTCGCAGCCATGACTCCAGGAGCCCTCGTCGGGAGCGGCGCGTACAAGACGCAAAGCGAGATCATGCGCTCCGCGTTGGACGGGTTCTTCCAGCATGCGCCGAAGGCCACGATGGTGGCTGCCGCGATTTGGGCCTACAAGGAAGGGAAGGTGTCACTCAGCAAGGCCGCTCGCCTGGCGGGCGTCGAGCACGAGGAGATGCACCGCACCTTGGTCCGAGAGGGACTCTTCCGCACGGGCTCGACCGCCGCCAACATCGCAGCAGAATCCGATTTCCTGGTGAAGCACGCAACGCCCGTGGCCGCGAGAAAGAAGCGCTGACGTCATGAGCGAACCGCCCTAGGCCTGTGAGGCGGCTTGCGACCCGGGGTGCGTTCGTTCGGTGCTTCCCGTCACTCTCATCTAGGCCAAACCGGTCGAATCTCCGATGGCGGCGCAGTCTACGGCACACGTGCCCGACGACCTCACCACCCGCGTCGCCGCCGGCGACCGCCGCTCCATCGCGCGCCTCATCTCCCTCGTCGAAGCCGACGACCACGCTGGCCTGACCGCCCTCCGAGCCCTGCAGCCGCGCACTGGCAAGGCCCACGTCATAGGCGTCACTGGCGCTCCCGGCACCGGCAAGTCGACGCTTGTGGACAAACTCATCGCGGAATCCCGCCGCGCGGGGAAGACCGTCGGCGTCATCGCCATCGACCCCTCCTCGCCGTTCACTGGCGGCGCGATCCTCGGCGACCGCATCCGCATGCAGAGCCGCAGCACCGACCCTGACGTCTTCATCCGCAGCATGGGGACGCGTGGCGCGCTCGGTGGCCTCGGCCGGCACGCCGCGGAGGCCGTACGCATCCTCGACGCCGCCGGCAAGGACGTCATCTTCGTCGAGACCGTCGGCGTCGGTCAGGCCGAAGTTGACATCGTGCGCCTCGCCGACACCGTCCTCGTCGTCCTCGTGCCCAACCTCGGCGACGATGTCCAAGCCGTCAAGGCGGGAATCATGGAGATCGCCGACGTCTTCGTGGTGAACAAGGCCGACTTGACTGGGGCCGACAAAGTGGCCTCCGAAGTCGAGATGAACCTCAGCCTCGCCCACGGACGCACGGAGTGGATTCCGCTCATTATCTCCACGGTCGCCGAGCAGAGTCAAGGCATCACCGCAGTCATGGACGGCATTGCGAAGCACCGCGCCTGGAGCGAGTCATCCGGCGAATGGAGGAAGCGCCGGGCGGCTCGCCTACGCGCAGAAGTGCGTGGCCTGCTCGAGCGCGCCGCAAAGGAACACGCCTTCACACCCTCGGGCGAAGTGAAGCCTCAGTTCCAGGCGCTTTTCGCCAAGATGCAGGCCGGCAAGGCGACTCCGGACGAGGTCGCTCAGACGATTTTCGCGTCCTTGCGCTCGGCGAAGTAGAATCGGCTTCCCTCGCCGTGCGAGGCAATGTCGCCCCCATCCACAGAACCCACAGAAGCCAAGGGCTCTGTGTCCTCTGTGGCTTCTGTGGATTGCTAAGGTTGGCCTGTGCATGCGCGGGACGGCGTGGGTTGGTATCCGGGGACCCCGACTTACACGTCGGTCGGCTCGTAGTTCCCCATGTCTTGCAGCGTGGCCTTCTGAGCATCGATTTGGGCTTCCGTCAAGTCGCCGTACGTGATGAGGATGCGGTCGCCGTCGCCGAGTTGCTTGCCGTCGATGGATCGCCAACTGACTTCCGTCCATTCGCCGCCAAACGGCTGGTGCAGGATGTGCAGCGTCGCGTTGCCCTCGGTAGCGTAGGTTCCAGCAAACGAGCCATGCTCGGGTCCAAGCGTCAAGGTCTTACCGTCGACGTTCACCGCAAGTCGTTCCATCATGTCCTTCGTCGGCGTGCAGCGCGCGATCCCCGGGTGGAAGTGGTAGATGCCGTCGTTGTTGTGGAGGTGGTGGTCGTGGCCGCTCGGCGGGTTGTACATGGCTGCGTGGGCGGCGTCGTTCGGGAAGGACACTTTGCTGTCATTGACGAAGATACCGTAGGCGGCGTGCCAGTGGCCGGGGCAGTCGGGCGTGTTGCTTGCCGTGTAGTAGAACCCGGCGGCAACGGCTGCAAGGATGAGGATGACGAATGCAGGACCGATGCTCTTGCGCAGCAGGTGCGACGGGAGCTCCTTGCGGGCCTGCTCCTTGGCGTGCAAGGCGCGCCGCTCGCGCACGGTCAGTTTCGAATCGACCTCGGACGCCCGCTCGCTTTCGGGTGTGCGCGAGGATTCTGGGTCGGGGGCAAGTCCGTCGACGGCAGCGGGTCCCGAGGGGGGGCTCGCGGGGTCCTTCTCGTCGGGCATCTCGACCTTGTCGAACCGCGGCAAGAGATGAACCCTGCGGAGGGCCATGAAGACCGTCGCTAGGAAGCGCGGCCAGTACCGGAGGCCTGGGATTGCACGGATTTTCACAGAACTTGGTCTTCGCGTGCCTTGCCCTGCAATGAGGGAAAAATCATCTGTGCAATTCTGTGAGATCCCAAGCCTCTCACACTGCCGCCGCTTGGTTCGGGCGTGCGTCGCGCGGCCGGCGTCCACGTTGGAAACGAAGGCCAACGGGTTCGAAGCTTCTGTCACATGGATTACCGCAGTCCGCCGACGGCGTCGTCCCCGAGCCGCCGATTCAGCACGAAAGGAGAAGCGGCGCACGGCGCTGCCGGTTTCGTCCAATGGTTGTTCCATCAAGTGCCCGCCCACGTCGGCGGAGTTTGACGGGTCCCGTCCAAGATTGCCAACAAGGACGTGCGCTCATGGACCAACAGATGTCCGCGCGAACCTGGGGACCTCGCGTTTCAGCACATGAGGTCTGCCCACAATGGTTCCTGAGCCAAATGTCCAAGCCAAAATCCCTGTGAATCTGTGCAATCCCAGGCCTCCCACACCATCTGGGTCAGGCATCCAGCGTTTGTGGCCTTCACGAAAACCTAGCCGTGTTCAGCCACCGCGCAGCAGGTTATTGGCAATAATCATCCGCTGAATCTCCGACGTGCCCTCATAGATCTCCGTAATCTTGGCGTCGCGGAAGTGCCGTTCGACGGGGTAGTCCTTCGTGTAGCCGTTTCCGCCGTGCACTTGGATGGCTGAGGTCGCGGCCCACATGGCAGTCTCGGAGGCGTATACCTTCGCCATGGCGGCCTCCTTCGAGTAGGGCTGCTTTTCGTCCTTTAACCGAGCTGCGCGGTGGATGAGCAGGCGAGCGGCTTCGATGCGCGTCGCCATGTCCGCGAGGATCCATTGAATTGCTTGGTTCGACCCGATGGGCTTGCCGAATTGCTTGCGTTCCTGCGCGTACGCGAGACTCGCCTCGTAGGACGCCACGGCGATACCGAGGGCTTGGCTTGCGATGCCCAACCGACCGCCGTCTAACGTCTTCATGGCGACCTTGAAGCCCTCGCCCACGGGGTCGAGGACATTCTCGGCTGGCACGAAGCAATCCTCGAAGAACAACGGGCAGCACGGCGCCGCGCGGATGCCGAGCTTCTCCTCGGGTTTGCCGATGCGGAATCCAGGCTGCCCCTTCTCCACGATGAACGCGGTCTGCCCCTTGTGGCCGGCCGCCTTGTCGGTCTGCGCGAAGACGACGTACGTCTCGGCGATGCCGGCGTTCGTGATGAACAACTTCTGGCCGTTGAGGACGTATCCGCCATCCTTCTTCGTGGCCGTGCTCTGCATCGACATGACATCCGACCCCGCGTTCGGTTCCGTCAAGCCGTAGGCGCCGAGCTTCGTGCCGGCAAGCATGGGACGCAGGTACCTCTCGTGCTGTTCCGGCGTTCCGTACGTGTAGAGCGGCCAACCAGAGAGGGAATTGTTGACGGAGCAAATGACGCCCGTCGAGGCGCAGGCGCGGCTCACTTCCTCGATGGCGATGCAGTAGGCGACCATATCCGCTCCCGCTCCGCCCACCTCGGTGGGGAAATTCATGCCCATGAGGCCCAACTCGCCCATCTCGGGCAGCAGCGACATCTCGAACTGGTGGGTAGCGTCCATCTTCTTCGCCAGCGGCCGGATGCGTCGGTCGGCGAACTCCCGGACCGTGGAGCGGATAAGCTCGTGTTCGGCCGTGAGGGACAAATCCACGGCTTTGCCAGTCAGGGACCCCACAAAAGGGGCTCGGCGCAGGTCGGAGTGCGGTAGAACTTCGTTCCGCCGCCCCGCCTAAACCGCGGATTACGCGGATTTCGCGGAGTGCGGTAGAACTTCGTTCCGCGCACCGACTTAACCGCGGATTACGCGGATTTCGCGGATTTCGCGGAGTGCGGTAGAACTTCGTTCCGCGTAATCCGCGAAATCCGCGGTTCCGTAGGTATCGCCCCGGCCCGAGGCGACACCGCATCGGTGCCATCGGTGGATACGTCGGAACCGCCGCCTTGAAGCCCCCGTCACCGGTGGCTGGCCGTGGATGTCCTCCCGTTCGTCGTCGCCGGCCTCGCCGCGGTCCTGCTGCTTTCGTGGTGGCTGTGGGCCAAGTCTGTCGCCGCCCTGCGCCGCAAACTGAAGGACATGGATTCCTTGAAGCGCAGCCAATCGACTCGGTACGGCCAGATCACGGAACAGTTCGCGCCCTTTCTCGACGAGTGGCCCTGGGACCCCAAGGCGTTCCGTTTCCTCGGCAACCCCGTGGATGGCGTGCAGTTCACGCCCGAGGGCGTCATCTTCGTCGAAGTCAAATCGAACCGCTCGCGCCTCAGTCCCGTGCAGCAAGAGGTCAAGGCTCACGTCGAAGCTGGTCGCGTGTCGTGGCGTGAGGTGCGCATCGGGTGAAGCCCCGCCAATTCGATACGCACACGCCCCTCACCTCCGGCGGTGTGCACGCGGAAGCCGCCGTTGAAGCGTACCTCGCGGGCATCGCGGCCGTCGACCCGACCGTCATCGTGCGCAAATACGTCAGGCAGGGCCACCTCGACGATTGGTTCGTCTCACGGGAGAAACCCAAACAGATCCACGTCCTCGCCCTCGGGAAGGCGGCGCCTCGGATGCTGTGGGGCCTCGTCGAGGCCGCCGTGCCGTTCAAGGGAATGGGCGTTGCTCCCAAGGGCGTCCCGGCGCCGAACGTGGATACGTTCACCTGGTTTCCCGGCGACCATCCGCTCCCCGGTGCCGACTCCTTTGCCGCTGGGAAGAAAATCCTGGAGTGGGCGCGGGCGTTCCCGCAGGGTGAGCCGTTGCTTGTCCTCCTCTCGGGCGGTGCCTCGTCATGCCTTGAAGTGCCCGTCCACGGCGTCGATGCGGAAAATCTCGTGGCGTCGTGGAAGGAGTGGATGGCTGGCGGACTCTCCATCGAGGAACTGAACCGCAAGCGCAGCGGCCTCTCTGACTTGAAAGCCGGACGACTTGGAAAAGAACTCCTAGCCCGAACGAAGAACATCCGCGTCTGGCTGCTAGCTGACACGGACCCAACGACCGCCCCCGGCGCCGTCGGGTCGGGCCCCTTCTTCCAACCGGATCAACCAGAAGCCATTCCTCACCAGGTCCTAGCGTCGGTCCACGACCTCATCGTCGCAGCCGGCCTGCGTCTGGGCGCCCTCGGCTACGCCGTCTACCGGCATGGCGCCCGCATTGCTGGACCCGTCGAACAAGAAGTGGACGAATTCCTGGCGGCCGCGCATGGATTGCCGACTGGCGCGGCGCTCGTGGGCGGAGGCGAGGCCACCGTGCAGCATCCAATCGGCGCGCCACCAGGCGGGCGGTGTCAGCACGGCGCGCTTGCCGCAGCCAAGTGGCTGAAGGAGCACGATTCGAAGGGTTTGTTCTTGGCCGCTGCATCAGATGGAAGGGACGGCGAGACCGACGCGGCGGGCGCCATCGCGACCGCTCAGGAGTGGGATGGCGATGCGGCGCAAGCCTACGCCAATTTTGACGCTCATAGTTTCCTTGACAAGCGCGGGAAGCTCGTGCACATGGGGGCGACGGGCACGAACGTCAACGACCTGTGGATCGCGATCCGCACGGCGTGACGAGGACCTCCGGCATTCAAGAGCGGCCAATCCCTAGCGGCCGCATGGCCACCGGCAGCGTCGACCCTGTGCCACCCGTGCGAAGCGCGTCCGTCTCTAGGGCCGCGGCAGGGTCCTTCGTTTTCGGGCTGCTCGCCATCCCGCTCTGGTTCATGCTCCTCCCTGCGGCCATGGCAATCGTCCTCGGCGCCGTCGTCGCCGGGCAGGCGCGCACCATCCCAACCGACGTTCGTGGGCGGAAGCTGGGTAAGTGGGGCATGTGGCTCGGCATCGTGTCCCTGATCGGCTGGGTCGTCGGCGCCATGATCTTCCTCGGCGTGTTCACCGGGGGGCCGGGCGCTTGAGCTTGCCGTCACGCCTGCACGTCGTGGCCGTGGTCGTCGTGGCCCTGCTTTCAGGATGCTTCGGAGCGCAACCCGGTAATCCCACCGCCACGGAGACGTCCGGCCCGACCGGCTCGGGACATGCAGACAACCCCCCACCTCCACGTGTGCAGGAGCCCGCGAATTCCATCATCCTGCCGGGAAACGTGACTGCGTGGCCGGCGGCGGACGCCCTCTTCCTATCAGATTCCCGCTGGCTTGGCGGCGATGGCCTTCAGTCGATGAGCCTGACGGATGGCCGCATCCTTTGGCTGCTGCATGACTCGTTCATCGCCCGCAGTGATGCCCGTTCTCGCAGCGAGTCGACGATCATCCGCAACGCGGTCGCCGTCCAGGACCGGCCGGGGCCCTCCGATGCGCACGTCAAGTTCTACTGGAAGGAGGACATCACGCAAGGGTTGCGGGAAGACCTGCCGTATCCGTTCAACGCAGAACCCACGGCATTTTTCCCCGCACCAAGCCAGACTCCTTGCCTCCCGCATCCCGTTTCAACAGCGATGCCCCCGTGCGAGTGGTATTGGCCCAGCAAGGCCGTCCTCCTGGATGGGCGGCTCTTGGTGTTCCTATTGCGTGAGCAGGCGACCAGCGACGGCCTCGGGTTCAAGGCCGCGGGCGTGGACGTGGCCATCATCACCAATCCCTCCGCGGCGCCTGATGAGTGGCAGTGGTCCGTCGTCGCGACACCCCGCGATTCCGAAGCGGTCGCCTACGGGGAGGGCGAGGTCATCGTCACCAACGGGTGGCTTTACGCCTATGGAAGCGACCCTCAGGGGGGAGGGATGCGGCTAGGCCGATGGCCAGCGAGCGCCGCTGCACAAGGAGATTTCTCCGGCTTGGAACGGTGGTGCGGTGAGACGTGGGGCCCGTCATGCCCAGCCCTGCCTCTCTTCGACCAAGCGGCCGGTGGTTTCTCCATCGCGCTGAAGGGCGGCGACGGCTGGGTCCTCGTGCAGACGACCGGCTTCGGCAACGCGAGCCTGGCCCTGCGCAGCGCACAGCGGCTCGAAGGCCCATGGTCGGACATGTCCGTCGTCTACCTGCCGCCGGAGGCTGCGGAGCCTGGCGCCCTCGTCTATGCCGCCCACTTCCACGTCGGATTCGGTGCCGGCCAGTGGACGGCCTCTTACGTCGTCAACAACCAGGACTTCGGTAAGTTGGTGGCTGACCAGACAATCTATTTCCCGCGCTTCGTGCGCTGGGAACCGTGAGCAGTCGCCGCGCCGCCTCGCGTTGCAGCTCAAGCCCGCAATAGCCGTTCGCCTTTCGCTTGTAGGTCGTCTAAGGCGCTCTTGTAATTGATGAAGGCAAGGTACGGACTCGCGTACGGCGAGAAGTAGGCGTGGATATTCTGGTCGTCCAGGCTCTTCGTCGAGCAGTAGTACAGGTGGTCGCTGGTCTGCATCCTGCGCCACGCCGTCGACAACTGGTCATCGCGGACTTGCTTCACGATGTTGCCAATCTCGCCCAACTGGGCGAAGCAGTGCTGCTGCATCTTGTTGTGCAACCACGCGGAAACATCGCGCTCAGTGTCCGCCCATGAGATGGCCTGTGGGACTTGAATCGTGTCGACGGGTTCGTGTTTGGCCGCGACCTCGCGGGGCAGTGCGTACGCGAGGTGGGGGTGGCGCGCCGTCTCCTTCGGGAGGTGGTGCAAGAACTCGAAGATTCCGGTCTCCGGCCATTGGTGTTCTCCGAAGGTTTCGTAATCCATGAAGAGGTTGACGGTCTGTCCCTGCACGGAAGCCAGCCAATTGGCGTACTTGTCCGCCGTCAACGGGAACTCGGACCAGGCATGCGAGGAGAAGCGGAATGCCACGTCGTCGCTCAAGCGGTAATTCTTCAGCAAGACGCGTAACTTGCTGTCCGGACGGGCGGGTCGGTAGAGGTGGTTCGGCGAGCGGGTGCCGAGGATGCGGTCGGCGCCCTCCGTCAAGATGGACTTGTACCCGAGTGACTCGACGGTGCCAGCGATGCGGTCGTCGTAGATGAGCTCAGTATTGCGGAACGTGGTAGGACGCTGTCCGAAGTGGCGCTGGATTGCCCGGTCATGTTCGGCGACCTGCTCCCCAAGCTCGGTTTGGTCTTCCCATAGTCCAGCCAACGAGTGGTGGTGGGTCTCGGCGAGGAACTCGACATGCCCCGTCTCGGCAAGGTCACGAAACGAGTCGAGGACGTCCGGCCGGTGCTCCTCCAATTGGTCCATGAGGACGCCGCTCAGGCTGTAGGAGACACGGAAGGCGCCGTCGGTCCTCCGCACCATCTCCGCGATGGCGGCGTTGCTGGGCAAGTAACATTTCGTCGCGGCGCGGTCGAGGATTTCCTTGTTCTTCGCGTGATCCCAGTAGTCGAACCCGGCCCGCGTTTCGAAGGGCCGCATCCGGCGCAGACGATAGGGCTGGTGGACCTGGAAATAGATGCAAATGTCCGTCTTGTCGCGGCTTGCCGTGTCGGTCATGCCGAGGCCCCCACCGGGGAATGCAGGTCGGCTTCGACAACCAACTCGGCTTCGACCTCCAACGCTGGCCTGTGGGCGGGGCTTGGGTGGATGATCGACCGAGCCTTGGGCGCCACGAGATTCTCAATCGCAGCAGCAGCAGGTGCAAGCCTCCAATAGACGTCGAGCGTCCGAGCGGCGCAGATGTCCCACGTAAAGCGCGCGGCTTCCTTTGCGCCGTTTCGCCCCATTTCTTCGCGCAGGTCCGGGCTATCGAGGAGTGCAATGATCATCTCGGCCATCCCGTCGACATCGTCGTAATTCGAGCGTAGGACGTGGTGCAACGCTTCGCCCACTCCCGTGGATGTGCTGACGATGGTGGGGAGGCCAGTCGCCATGGCTTCTAGCACGCTGATGCCGAAGGGCTCGCTAACGCTCGGCAAGACGTAGAGTCCATTGTGCGTATAGACGTCGGCGAGGTCGTCGCTTGAGACGAATCCAGTGAACGTGACCTGGTGTGCAATCCCAGCCTCCAGCGCGTACTGGATGCACTCGCCAAGCATCTCGCCCGTGCCTGCCATGACGAAGCGCGCACCTGGACGCACTTCGAGGACGCGGCGGGCGGCGCGCAGGAAGTGGAGTGGCCCTTTTTGGCGGCTGAGGCGGCTCAGGAAGAGCACAGGCCCGACCGACCGCGCGTAGTCGCGGCCTTCGGCGTGGTGGAATTTGGCGACGTCGATGCCATTGTGGATGGCGACGACCTTCGCCGGGTCGACGCCGTACTGTTGGGTGAGCGCATCCTTCGTGTAGCGGCTCACGGCGATTACGAGGTCAGCACCATGCACGCCGCGGCGCTCGATATCCGCAATCCATTGCTGCGGCATGAACCCAGCACTGCGGTCGCTTTCCATGCTGTGAATCGTGAGAACGAGGGGCTTGCCGGTGATGCGGCGCAACTCCAAGGCGGCGGGGACGGTAATCCAGTCGTGGGCATGGATGACGTCGGCATCGTGCGAATCGAACGACGCCACGAGGCGCTCATTGTACAGTGCCACAGCGTCGTTGAAGTTGTGCTCGTACTGCGCTTGACCACCCCCATACGGTGAGATGGATGGGTCGGCTTCGACTTCCTTGATGTCGAGGTGACTGTGGTGTTCGGCCACGCGCATGCCGCCCTCGATCGTCGCCATATGGGGCATGTAGAACTCGATTGCAACACCGCGCCGGGCCAAGTCAAGTGTAACTTCGAGGCAGTGGATGCCCAGGCCGCCCGCCAGGAAAGGCGGAAACTCCCAGCCGAGCATCGCGACCTTCATTTCTTGGACTCCTTCGCGCCGCGTACGACGTTGGGCACGATTTGCGTCTCGGCAACTGATTGTGCGAGGTTGTGCATGGCGGGCTTCGTGACCGCGTCTGCGCTGGACGTTGGTAGCGATACGGCGGCTCCGTGTCCGACGGCGGATGCGTGCCCGACAGCGGCTCCCTCCCCGACAGCGACCCCTTGCACGATTCGTGTGTAATCGTTCACTGCTTCGATGAACGTGCTGTGGCTCCACACGAGCGGCGTGACGCTGGTGTGTTCGCCGGTTTCCGCATCGATTTGCTCCGCGAGAAGGTGCGTGGGTCCCGCCGTGGCTGCGCACCACTCGATGAGTTGCTTGCAGCGGGGCGCGTTCCCCAGCGCCAAATGGCATTGCGCGAGCCAGAGGGTACTGATGATCCAGGGGTTCTCCTTGCCGTAATACTGGTCACCTTCGTAGCGCGCGATGCCGCCATGTTTCTCGGACCATAACCGGGTCTCGACCGCGTTGACGACTTGGGCGTATCGCGGGTCGCTCGGGGCCAGGAGGCCGCAACGCAACGCCAGCAGGGTCGAGGCATCGACCGCGTCATCGATCGGACTGTTGCTCTTGAAGAAGGTGCCTTTCGCCGGGTTCCATAGATGCTGGACAGCGGACGCCGCCATGCGTTCGGCGGCTTGCGCCCAATATTCGGAGCGTTTGGCAAGGGCGCGGCCCACTTGCACGGCAGCACGCAGGCCCTCGATGACGGCAGCGACGGTGTAGGTGTTGACGTTCTTCTTCTCTTCCCACAAGTCGAAACTCGGGCGCGGCAGTCCATGTTCATCCACGAACGCCATGAGGAAATCTGCGCCGCGTCGCACAAGTTGCCAGGAGCGCAGCAGCTCGTCGAGGTCGCCGGTGAGTTCGTAGTGGTGCCAAACGGCGGCCACGACGCTCGCCGTCTGGTCGACTTGCAAGAACGGCGGCGGATGCCACGTCGAGCCCAAGGCACCGTCGGGCAGGTGGCGGTGCAGGAAACTGCCATCCTCTTCTTGGCATGCGGTCGCAAAAGAAAGGAAGGCGAGGGCGTTGCGGTGCAGGCCCGCCTCGCTCATGGCGCGGCAGATGTAGGCGCCGTCGCGCCACCAGTTGTAGGTGTAAGTGTCGCCGCCCCACTTCAACGTGCGCGAGTCCGGTGACGCGATGATCGAGCCATTCGCGGACTGGCAGTCGCGCAGGACATACAAGCTGCGTCGGTAGATGTGGCCTACGAGGGCCGATAGGTCGCTGGAATTGGTTGCTTGCTTGTTCTGCACCCAGTGGTTCCCGTAACCGACTGTTTCGGCGAAGTAGAGTCCCGCCTCGCGACCTGCGAGGCCATTAGTGACCTTGTTGACGGCACTGCGCGTGTCGCCGATTGCGAGCATCAGGTGGACGGATGATGCACCACCGGCGGGGACTTCGACGCTCCACTGCACGACGGAATCCGCAGCGCCGTGACTAATGCCGCCGCCTTGCAACGTCCCATCCTCGGCATCGATGTAGCTGCCTTTGAGGCCTTTCAGAGTGTGCTCTCCGCAGGACGAGTTGGCGAAATCTGGTTTGCCGCTCAACTGGAAGTAGAAGTTTCCCTTGTAATGGGTGACCGTGCGCGTCTCGGGATCCCAATAAGCCGTATCCTGGTACTTGGAGCCCGCGATGTTGAGGCTCTGGTAATGGAAGATGCGCATGCGACGCGCGCCGGCCTCCGGGTTGTAGAGCGTGATGCGGCGGATCACAAGGTCGAGGTTAGGATGGACGACGTCGTCGAAGGTGATGTCAAGCCCCATGCGGCGCAGCCGCGTACGACTTGCGTTGGAATCTTCGAGGTAGCGCATCTCCACGGGCATGTCGCCTTCCTGGTCCACCCATGTGAATGCCTTCGTGTCTTCGTCGTAGAGCCCGACACGCGACTGTTGCAATTGTTGGTGCATGCCAGGGTGTGGAAAGTAGAGTTGCGTCCAACTGCCGCGTTCGTCGATGGTCAGAAGCACGCGTTGGTTGCCGGAGAGCAAAGAGATCATGCGAGGTGTTCCTTGGCGGTAGGGGGAAGGCCGGAGGCGCCGGTGACGTAGAGGTCGGGCAGCACGACGACGCGTTGGCGCCGCAAGGACGCGAGGGAGACTGATGACACGGTGACACGGGCTGGAGCGCGACTCAAACGGCGGCGCTGCTCAACTCTGCTAAGCACGCCCCTACGATGTCATCTCCCCTGCGCGAACATGTGCAGGGCGTTGCTGGGCGGCGCCTAACGCGTCGCCAGCGATGGCTTCGCGACGATCGAGCGCGGACTTGCCGCGAGCGGGGGCGGGGAGGGCAAATCGTGCCCTTGTGAGCGGGCAGGCAGGACGTAGACCGCGTGCCGGGAACGCCACAAGTGCAGGCCCTGCTCCTCGGCGTCTTGGCGTAGCAGGCGAACGCCGCGCTCTTCGCTGCGGGCCGCCTTCATCACGAGGTTTGAGCGCAGGCACGGGAGGCAAATCGAGAGGATCTGCTTGCCTTCTTCCTGGTCGAGGCGAATGCGGGGGACTTCGGCATCGTGGCAGAAATCGCAAGTCGGAGGGCTGGCGGCCATGGGGGCACAGACGGCGAAGGCCGGTAGGTATCACTACGGGTGCTGGGGTTTACATTCGCCGGGGGCCGGACATGTGAGGCGGCGACCCTAGGGAGGGTCGCCGCTCAAAGGGGACGTGGTCGCCGCCTAACGGGACTTGATTCTCGCCCAAAGGGCACTTGGTGGGCGTTGGACGGCTGGACGGGAGCCCCGCCCGGCTGCGTTCCACGATCCTCCCCCTGTTCCATGACCGGAGGCCCCCGTTCCACGGCGGGAGTTCGGAGTTGGCTGCAGGCCTTCATCGAAGGGAAACGTTGCCTTGGGCATCTAGCGTCCATCCGTGGTTCCAGGCGCCCTCCCACATGTAGCCGTCCGGGTCCGTGAAGTACCCGGAGTAGCCGCCGGCGTCGACGAGCAAGACCTCGTGCGGAACTGGACACGCTGGATGGCCGGTGGAATCCGTATCGAGAAACTGAACAGCAACCGGGCGGCCTTGTCCGCGCTGAAGGCTGGCCAACTCGGGAAGCACTTGCTGGCTCGCACGAAGAAAATTCGCGTCTGGATGCTTGCGGACAACGACCTCACGACCGCCCCCGCCGCCGTCGGGTCTGGCCCCTTTTATCAGCCGCTGCAACCGGGCGCTCTACGGGTCCTTGTAGGCCGTGATGTTCAGCGTGAACTCTTCGATGACCACGAGCTGGTCGTCCATCGGCTCGGAGATGTAGAACAGGAACTCCCACTGGGATTGCGTCGCGTAGGGGCCGTCGCCGCCAGGACCCACGGGGAGGGTGTAGATGCGGACTGTTACGGTCTCTTCCGGCTCGGGAGGAATGTCAAACCCGCGGGAGGCGGAATCGTGGTACTTGAGGCCCGCACGCACGGGATTGAGGCCCTGCCCCCGTTCTAGCACCATAGTGACATGGTCGGCATCAAGGGGAACGAGAGTGCCGTTTGCAGGCACCATGTAGAACGGGCACGGGTCGCCGTAGTAGCAGCGGAAGTCGTCGCCCTCGGTGTCGCCATCGAAGCGCAGGACGCCGCTCAAGGACAAGAGTTGGATCTCGGTGCGGTTCATCCACTGGTCCGGGTGGCCTTCGAAGATGGGGATTGGGTGCGGGCCGCGGACGACGGAGGCCTGCATGGACACTTCCCCGGTGTAGCTCATGACGCCGGCATAATTGACTACGACGAGGCTGCCTGACGAGGCGGTATGCAGCATGAGCGTGAACGACCAGGCCGACAGGGACTGGTGCGGCAGGTCATTGCTTTCGTCTCCCGTCGGAATGACGAGGTTGTCGCCCGAGGCGACCTCCTGGAACAGGGTGGGGGCGCTCTGGTTGGCCTTCTTCACCCAAAGCTCGCTCCGGCCGTAGTGATTGGCGGGATCGTCGTCCGTCCACGCAATGGTCAGGCGGATCTCGGAGGCGCCCTGCGGAACCACGGCGCCCGGTTCCGGACGGAATTCGGCAATCGCGTACGGGTTGAAGTCGCTCCACACACGGTCGCCTGCGATGACCCCGTCGATAAGCGGCAACTCCGATTGGCCGCCCCAATAGTCGTGCAAGTGGGGTCGCTGGTCCGCCGACGTGCGGTTCTCGTTTGGGTCCGTGACGACAATATAGTCCCCCCCTCCGGCGTCGTTCCCACCTCCCTCCCCGCCGCACCCCGCCAGGGCCACGCCAAGCAGCAGCGACGCGATGTAGCGACACAGACCCATGCGAGCCACGGGATGGGACCAACGCCGCCCTACTAACGGATTGCGGCCGCAGGAATCGGCACCGACTTAGCCGCCGGCCGACTCGCCCCCCTCCCGGGGGCGCAGGCGGCGGATGCCGGTAGCCCCCACTAGGCGGGCTGGGGTTTACGCCCGTCGGGGACCACGGATGAGGCGTCGACCGCTACAGCGGTCGACGCCAGCATGATATAGGTGATGCTTGTGGGAAAACTGTGCTTGAGAACGTCCCCACTATCATGACGGCGCAGGAGATTCTGGACAAGGCGTTCAACAAGGCGAACAAGATTGAGATCCCGGACCCCGACAAGTACCACCGCATCCGCAAGACGGAGGAGGCGCAGATGAAGCACATCGCCGAGACAATCGACGAGACGCTGGAGCGCTACCTCAAGGCCTTCCCCACGCTGGAACGGTTGCCGGATTATGACCAAGAGGTCCTCGACATCCTCGTCGGCCTCGCCCCGTTCAAGCAGTCCATCGCGCGCGCACAGTGGGCGAAGGAGACTGTCCAGGAAGTCTACCACGAATGCGCGCGCAGCATGCGTGAACAACGCACCATTCTAGGCATCCAGAAGCAGAAGCGACGCTTCTCCGGGCGGGCCTCAAGCATCCTCTACGACATCGAAAAGGACCTCGCCTTCCTCGGCAAGGCGCGGGATACCGTCCGCCTACTTCCCACGGTCCACCCCGAGTATGCGACCGTCGTCATTGCAGGCTTCCCCAACGTCGGAAAGAGCAGCCTCCTCGCGGCGTGGACGAGCGCTGACCCCGAAGTCGCGGCATACGCTTTCACCACGAAGAGGGCCAACGTCGGCCACTTCGAGATCGGCAAGGACGACCGCGCCACGAAGGTGCAAGTCGTCGATACGCCGGGACTCCTCGATCGCCCGGATGACAAGCGCAACCCCGTCGAGAAGCAAGCCGTCGCCGCGCTGCGCCACACGGCGGACGCCGTCCTGTTCCTCATCGACCCGAGCGAATCAGCGGGGTATTCCCTCGTCGACCAAGAGAGCCTGCTTGCCCAAGTCCAACGCGAGATGACCGGCATTCCCATGATCGTGGCGGAGACGAAGTCGGACCTCATGAAGTCCAAGACGGACCGCCTCAAGTTCAGCACGGTCACGGGCGAAGGCCTCAAGGAGCTGCAGGAAGCCATCGTCGCAATCCTCCCCGGCGATGAACCCGACTTGGAACGCGACCCGTTGGAATTGTGGAAGTCGAAGCGCGACCCCATGTTCGGTGCGGCAGACCAATAACGGCCAACGGAACGAACCCGCCGGCGCCGGGCGCCACCTTTTCCGCAGATTACACAGATTTCGCAGAAATTGAATCGAAGCGAGGCCCCAACATCTGTGGCATCTGCGAAATCTGTGGAAACGGCGCGGTGCCCTTCCACGCGCACCAGCAATGCGGTAGTCCACGGGCGCGCCGCGTTCGAGTCAAACTGCGAACGAACCCGACTTCCGCCGGCTACGTCAACGGCCGCGGAGGTTCGCGCAACGACCGGTCGCAGCACCGGCCCGACCGGTCGCAGAAATCGCAGAACGCACAGAACCGGGGTTCTGCGGTTTCTGCGCGTTCTGCGACAGGGCGTAGGCGGCCGCGAGAGGCTCAATCGTGTCGGCGAAGATGGCGGCGCCGTGCATCGCTTCACGCGGAGGTCGCGGATTGACGTGGCACCACGTTTCCGCGTTTTCCGCGCGCTCCGCGTGAAGAAAGGCAGGCGGGTGATTTCACAGACACAAGGAATACGAAATGATCCTCGTGGCAGGGTCGAAGTCAAGATTCTGTGGAAATCCGTGCAATCCCAAGCCTCCCACACCACGGCCGCAATGTCAACGTGGAACCGGTGGACGACGCCGTCGGCGGACTGCGGTAAGCCATGTGGCCGGGGGATTCGCAAACGGGTGATTTCGCAAATCAAGCAACGAACCGACCGGGGATTACGGAAATTTCGGGGACAATGGGTTACAATCCGTTCCCCGTAATTCCCGTAATCCTCGGTAGGCCGTCGGGCATCGTCCTGCGCAATGCACGAAAAAGGGCCGCAACTGAAGCCTCACGGCTAAGCTTGGAAAGGAAAGGCGGAAGGGCAGCTGGCCTCACGAGGAGGGGATGGGATGCACTCAGAAAGAATCCAGCACGTCCGCTTCCGTAGTCTACCCTTATTTCCCGTGCATATAAAGGAATTCTGTTTCGGCTCAGTCGTGTTAGGGCTGGTTTGCTAGCTTATCCGCAGTAGTGTAGGCCATTTCTGCCCGGTCCGGTGGCTGGGCAGCCACTTCGCCCAACGCGTCGACGGCCGGCAGCATTGCGAGTCCAGGCAAGTGGCCGTGGAAACGCACGATGCGCTCATCGAGGATGATTGCCGTTCCTCGATCATCGGGCCCTCTGATGAGTCGTCCGACGGCTTGGCGCAGCGTCCGTCCGGTCGGGTTGTGCACCGCGTATTCCCAGCCCTTGCCGCAGCGCCGGTCGAAGTGGTGGATGAGGGCCTGCGAGCGCGCCGAGGGGCGTGGATAGGGGATGCCGAAGATGATGACGCCCTCCAAAGCGTCCCCGGGGAAGTCGATGCCTTCGGTAAGTCGTCCGCCCAGGACTCCCAGCAGGAGTGCGCCGCTGCGCGGATCCGACCGGAATGCCGCAACGAGGCGGGTCAATTCCGCTGTATTCATGTCTGGGCGTTCGGCGTACCTTGGCCGGTCGACGCCGTGCAGGAAGTCCTCCTCTAGGTAATCTCCCAGCATCTGGTGGCTAGGAAACCACAAGGCCGTGCGGCCAGGCAGGTGCCGTAGCGCCGCCACGGCCGCCTCTTGCTGGCGCACGACGAGGCCCGGGTCACGTTGCATTGCCTCGAACCGGCGGTGGACGCCCTCCAGTCCGAAGGTCCGCAGATGAGTCGGGTCGAAGGGGCTTGGGTGCAGGACGCGCCGCGTGCGCGACGGGCCAAGCCCGCAGAGGTCCTGGTGCTCTTGCAGCGGGGCGAGTGTTCCGCTCATGTGCAGCGTGGACCAGAAGTCGCCTAACCAGGAGAGGACCGCAGCTGGGTCGAGCAGGTAAAGTTCGAGGGAAGGTTGGTCGCCCCCGGTCACGAGGTGCACGTACGGGGCATCGCCGAGGCCCAACCAGTTCGTGATGAATTGGCCTAGGGAACCGAGGTAGCTGCGCGGCAGGCGTCCCTTGCTGCGGCGGTCTTCGCGGATGGATTCACCCCACTGCACGAGGTCGGATGCAATGCGCTCGAGGACCGGCGAGGGGACCCGCAAGCGCGTCAACATCGTCTCGACGAGGGCGCCAGGTGGAACGAGTCCGTCGTCGCTGCCGCGTACATATTCGTCGGCGAGTGTTCGCACCGCGCCCAGCATGGCGTCAAGTACCGTCGTGGCCAGATGCTCGCCGGCCAGGACCGGGTCCTTGTATTCCTCGGCCTCGCTGAGGGCGCGTTGCAGGGTCGTCCACGTCAGGCGAGGGCTGTGGTGGTCGCGGGCGGCGGGCGCAAGGTTGTGGGCTTCATCCACGATGAGGTGGCATTCGTCGGCTCCGGCGCCAATCCATTGCATGAAGGTCGTGCGCAGTTTGTCGTCGAGGAGGAAGATGTAGGGTACGACAACCGTCCGCGCCTTGGGCAAGAGGAGTTTGAGGGCTTCGTATGGGCACGAGCCGGCCTTCTCGATGCGGGCGGCAAGCGACCCACCATCGAAGCCACCTTCGGACAGAAGTGCTTCGACCGGACCAGGACCATCCTGCAAGAGGCGAAGATAGTTCGGGCAGGCGCCGGCCACAGGCTTTCCCGTGTCGTGCATGCGCGCGGCCTTGGCCTTGGCGTCACGGCAGAGGCGGCCGAGCTCCTCCGGCGTGCCATCGCGGAAGCGTTCATCGGAGCGCAAGAGGGGGCAATACTGCCGGCGGCCCATGAACGGAATGAGAAGGCCTGGCTCCTGGCCGCTCTTCACGAGGGCAGCGTGTTCCGCGACGACTTGCCCTTGTTGGCTATTCGTGCGGGTCAAGTAGATGATGCGGCGCCCGTCGGTGTTGCTGGTCGTGGCACTCGCCGTCAGCGCCGAGATGGTCTTGCCGGTTCCAGTTCCGGCCTCCGTGACGAGGTGACCTCCTTCGCGCTGAGCTGCCTCGATGTCCGCCACGAGGGCCTCCTGGCCGGGGCGCGGGGGGTAGGGGAGGCTCGCCACGGGTTCTCCATGGGTTCAAGGCAGAAGGGGATTAGGGAGGGGTGGGCGAACGTACTGGCCGCCCGCCCGCCTTTTCCGCAGATGTCACAGATTTCGCGGAGTGCTTGTTCGTCGGCGGCTTTGCGCGCCCGACCAAACCGCGGATTTCGCGGATTACGCGGAGGCGCGGTAGAACTGCCTTACGCGCGCGCCCCATGTGCTGAAACGCGAGGTCTCCAAGTTCACGCGGACATCTGTTCGTCCAGGGGCGCACCTCTTTGGTTGCAATCTGCGACGGGACCCGTCCAACCCCGCCCACGCCGGCGGGCACTTAATGGAGCAACGATGGGACGAAACTGACGACGACGTGCGCCGCTTACCATTTTTTCTGAATCGGCGGCTCGGGGACGACGACGCCGTCGGCGGACTGCGGTAAGCCATGTGTCCGGGGGGATTCGAACGGATAATCTCGCGAATCAAGCGACCAACCGACCGGGGATTACGGAGATTTCGGGGACACTGGGTCACAGTCCGTTCCCCGTAATTCCCGGAATCCTCGGTAGGCGTTGGGCGGCGTCGATGCGGTCTGGCGGCGAAAGCGCGGGATTGGCGTGAACCGCGGACCCAGTCGGTCCGCGTAATCCGCGAAATCCGCGGTTCAGTCGGTGATGGTAGCCTCGCGTGGCCTTTCCACCGACGCACTCCAGCGCAGCTGTGGCCTCCGCTAAATCTGCGGAAAAACAACCGGTCCCGTCTACTGCACCCTACACGCCTCGGGCCCCATGGCCTGTTCCGGGTGGCTGGCGCGCCACGCATCGCACTCCGACATCGTCCACTTGTTGTCCGGCACGGATTCCGGATCATCGGGGTCGCTGCCCTGCGCCGTTTCCTGGTCATTGGAGTAGCCGTCCCCGTCGCGGTCCAGGTCGCAGCCATCCGGCGTCCCATCCGAGTCAAGGTCCGCTCCATCGTCATGGCCGGGGCAAGCATCGCTGTTGTCTCCCACGCCGTCGCCGTCCGCGTCGGTCACTACTGAGAACGCCACGGAGTCTAGGTCGCGCTGCACACCGAGATGGAGCAAGCGTGCCTCAAGCGCATGAGGGCCATCGGCGAGGTCGTTGAGTTCGAATTGCCAGGTCTCAGCCGCCTCGTCGTACCCCGGCACTGCCGACCATGGCCCCCCGTCGAGGCGGAACTCGACGGTGAAACGAACAGCGCGCGCGGGCGTCGCCGTGACGGGCGCCGCCGCCGGACCCTCGCCCGCGGCGTTGTTCGCGGTCACTGTGAACGTGTAGGTTGCATCGTTCGTCAATCCGGACACGGTCGCCTCCGTGGCAGCGGCCTCGACGGCCAATTGCTGGTCCGTCACGCCATCCGTTCCATAGTAGACCGTGTAGCCTGTGATGGGGCTGCCGCCGTCGGACGTTGGCGCGTTCCAATCGAGCGTCACTTCTGCGTCCCCTGCGAGTGCCGACAAACCCAGGACGATACCGGGGACGACGGTGACGACGGTGACGACGGAGCCGCAGGCTGGCGTCGCGGGAGCCGCTGGACTAGTCGCTGGGTCTTGGTCCGCGCGGACGTAGACGAGGCAGAAGCCGCCTTCGTTTGCCATCGCCTGCGCCTGCGCGACGGTCGTACCGAACGAGATGGGAAGCGGCGCCGCGCCAATCAAGGGCAATGGCTGGATCGCTCCATGCGTCAACAAGCCGCGGGCGTCCGGGTTGTTCGGGCCGACGGGGATTCCACCGTTTGCGGTCTGGAGACTGATGCTGTTGACTGCGGAACCTGAATCGCCGCCGTAGGAGATTCCGAGCATGACCCAGCTTGTCTTGTCGCCGCCGTCGCCGTCCCCTACGCCGATGCGGCTCTTGGTCGCGGCCGTCTCGCTTGTGGCGATGCCGTTGCCGTGGTGGAAGTATAGGTCGCCAATGAATCCGTTCGGGTTGTTGGCGTAGGGGCCGCCGAATCCTGGCATCTCCGGCTCAACGTCGCCAGTGAGAGCGGACGGGATTGCGACGAAGCCGAAGTCCTGACCAACGCCGTTCTGCCGGGCATACCCTACGGCGCCCAACTTGACGATGTCCAAGGGCGCCCCGGCCTGCCATTCGAAGAAGGCTTGTGCGCCCGCGGTGCCGCCGAGCACGCAATCACTGCGGCAGACCCAGACTTCGGTGCGAGCGTAGTTGTAGGTGCCAGCGTTGTTAGTGACGCCCTCCGGCAGGAAGCAGTGGCCGGCGGCCCCGAGCCACAGCTTGGCATCCTGGTCCTTCCAGGCGTAGTTGGCCGTGCAGATGCCGACGCTGTTGCGGTTGCCGTCCCATTGCACGTACATGGGCGCACCCGGCCCGATTCCCTGCGTGATGGCCCCGCCTCGCGGCAGCTCCGGTAACAAGGCGGCCGCAAGGGGGTTTGGCGTCCCGGCGACTTCGGTCCGATCGACTTTGAGCATGCGTGGCGCGACCTCGAAGGACGGGTGAACGACGACGGTCCAAGTCGGCGGCGCCGCAGGTCGGTCGGAGGCGGCCAGGCCGCCATCCACGAAGACGTGCAGAGTCTGCTCGAGGCCGTCAGCCACGGGCAGGATGCCGCGGAAACCGGCATGGGTGGAGAGTTCGTCCTGTACGGCTTGCATCCACGGTTCCACCCGGATTCCCACGGCGGACAAGTCGCCCATCGCAAGGACGTTCGGGATGCGCACGTTCGTTTCGCTCACGGTGGCGGTGCCGGGCGTCGTGCCCGTGACGGTGACGGTCGGTTCCACGGTCGAACCTGCAACTGGGTTCGTGATGTGGATGCCGGGTTCGTCGTCGCACCCGTCCGGGATGCCATCGGCGTCCCAGTCGAGGCCGTCATCCGATCCGGGGCACGCATCCGAGTTATCGCCAACGCCGTCGCCATCGGAGTCAGCCGATTCCGTTGCGTCATCTGGGAAGGCGTCGAGGTCGTTTGCAACGCCGTCGCCGTCCCTGTCAGCGTCGCATCCGTCGGGCGTCCCGTCGCCATCCTGGTCGGCCATGTCGTCGAAGCCAGGGCAGGCGTCGAGTTCATCGGGGACGCCGTCGCCGTCTGCGTCGGGTTGATCCGCCAGCGGGTCGGCGTCCTCGATGGGCGCCGTGTCGAGGATGTCCGCCGTCGGTTCCGCGCACTCGTCGTCGCGCCAGTCGGCCGGATCCATGTGGACGTAACTGTTGGCGGTGTTCCCCGTCCCGCCTTGGCCCAGGAGGTGGCCGTAGGTCTTCTCCAAGGCCTTGATGTTCAGCGTAGATACGCAGTGGACGTGTGACCCGAGCTGGTAGCTCATGATGTCCTGCGGCGGGAAGCTCGAGGCTGCGAAGTCCAGGGCGTCCCCCACGTGTCCAATGCCGAGGCAATGCCCGAATTCGTGCGAGTTGAGGTCGTACATGTTGCGACGCGCTTGGGCCGTGTTGCCGATGGCCTCCATGTTGATGACGAAGCACGTGTACCCGCCCTGGTTGCATTGCGCGCGAGCCGTGGCATAGCCCGACCCGTCGTGGTAGTGGAAGTTGGGGATGGTGCGTGCCTGTTCCATGCTCTCGATGGGGAACGTGATGCCGTGGCAGGCGGTCACGGGAACGTTCTGGCCGATGCCAAGCAAGCCGAAGCGCACCGGGTTGTAGCTGGCCGAGATGACGATGATTTCCGGGTCCCACAGGGCCTCGTTCGGAACCGGCTCGTAGCCGACCTTGTAGACTTGCATGGAGATGCCGTTACGCAGCCAATCCGGCCCGAGCGCCTGGATCCCGTCTTGCCACGCGGCTATGGATTGCTCGTAAAGCTGAATGTCGCGCAGCGTCGTCGCCGCGACGGGGGGCGCAATCAGGATGTCAATCTTGGGCGTGTCGACGTCGTAGAGGAGGTATTCGTGGTAGCACGCGTCAGTGAAGGGTGCCGTCACGTCCGCTGGGCAAATCGGGGCCCCAGCCGCCATGGGCATGGTAAGCAAGGTCGCTAGAGCCAAACAGGATGCCATCAGGAGGCTGGCGACCCTACGCGACCATTGGACCTTCATGCACGAACCACCTGGGGCACGCCGTTGGCAGCCCGTTATCCGTACGATTCGGGTTTGGCTATTTAGAGGTACTTGGATTCTCGGGTGCTTTACAGAAGGCCCTCGGTCTTACAGATGGGGGTGGCACTTGAACCCTGATAAGCCGCCGACCCGCCGATAGCCCGCATCGGGGGTGGTTGCCGTTTCGCGGCGGGGCGTCGTCGCGCGGGACGACCCGGATTTTGTCGGCTGTGACCACCCGGACGTGGCCGGGGGTAGCCGGTGGAACCCATGGGCCTCGACGTGAACCTCACAGGCAACGCCGACACTACCGTGGTCACGCACTCGGTTCCCATCGGCAAGGCACACAAGGTCTTCGCCTACGCTCTCTCGCCCGACTCGACGGGCGTGGACAAGTTCACCGTCAAGATTGACGGCGTGGCCGAGTCCATCATCTACACCCGCACCTACAACGGCGGCGACGTGGAAGACTACGTCCTCATTGACAACACGGGCGGCGCATCGCCCAAGGTTGTAACCTTGGTGGCGCACAACGCCGACCTTGTGACGCAGCACTTGGCCAGCGGGCACTTGCTTGTTGAGGACGTGATCGACAGCATGGCTCCCGCGTGAGGCGACTGCATGGACGACATGAAGCTAGTCGAAGCCATGTACGAGCTTCGCCGCGAGGTCTAGGCCGACAACGCGCAGCTTCGCCGCGAGGTGCGCGAGGACATGAGGGAAGTGCGCGAGAAGGCGCTTCAGGCCCAGGTCGGACTTCAACGCAAGCTGATTTGGGCCATTATGGTCCTGGGCCTCGCGCTCGGCGGGAAAGACTTGCTGGCGCTTGCGCTGCAAGCCCTGCCATGATTCGATTTGGCCCGCAATTAGCCAATCACATTATCTATGGTGAACGATGGTTCCGTGCTCAATCTTTCCCCGACCTCTTGTCTTCATGAATCAGCCTGGCGACGGCATACTCGAAGGCGTGGGTGCGATTGTAGAACCGATGGCCTTCGCCACTGTTACGGTCCACCCATTCGAGCATAGCGGGGCTCACGAAAATTTTGACCCCGACCCGCTTGCTGTCGTCGTCAAGCTTGGGACGTCCCATGTTTCCCAGGACCGGAGAGAAAGGGCTAACAATAGCGGACACTTGCGGACTAAAAGGGTCGTAAAATGTCTCGGCCACCGCATTCTGTAGTTCATTCATGCCTTCTGAAACCCGGGCCAGCTCCCACTCCCTTCGCACCTTCGGCACGTCGGATTCAATTCAATCCGGCTCCCCAGGAGGGCGACCGGAGAGAGAACTGACAACCATGAATCAAAAACTGACGGCAGGGACGGCCATATTGCTGTGCTTCCTTGCATTGATGCCAGCAACGACGAACGCCACCGCGTGGGAGGCTGCGCCGGAAGAACTTCTGTTCTACATACCAGCGGGAACCACGCAGTTTGTGGATGCCCGCGTGGACGCCCCCGTCATCTTCATCGAAGGAACCCTGACCCATGTTGGCCCAGGCGACCTCATGCTCACGGCAGACCGAATCTACTTGGCGCCCGGCAGCCACGTTCAAGCCCGCGACGGGACCTCGCTCACGACACGGGCCGCAGATGGGGCAAACGTTGTCCTTTCGGCCTCCCAGACCATCTACATCGGTGGCGTGGTCGAGGCCGGCGACGGCGCAGACATGCTTGCCTCCGACCAGGTGGTCGGAGCCAACGGCGGAACCGGCGGCAACGTCCTGCTCACTGCGCCTGCTATCCAGGTCTACAGCGGCGCTGGAATTGCACCGGGTGCCGGTGGCAAAGGCGCAGATGTTCACCCGACCGTTCTGCCGGCTGACGCCCTAGTTCACGGCGGCAATGGCGGAAATGCCGGCGTCGCCATCTTCCAGGGCACCCCCAACCTTCCATCTGGCGGAAACGTCCTGGCGGCAGCCGATGGTGGCTCCGGCGGCAGCGCGACTGTGACGAACGCCACTGCGCTCCTAGCGCAGGGCGGGGATGGCGGCGACGGCGCCTTCTTCGGCACGACCGACTTGTCCTTCCTGGGCCAGGCTCCGCAGGGATACACAGTCTTCCCTACCGCGTCCAACACCGACTCAAACATGGAGCCACCTTGCGTCGGCTCGCAGGTCGACATCGACTGTTGGCGGGCGGCAATCATCGCCGCGATTACCATCGAGGACGACGAGAACGGCTGCGGTGACGGCGCCGATGGCGCCCCTGCAACTAACGCAGGCACAACTGGCGGCAATGGTGGGCCGGGCGCTGACGGAAATCCAGGCATAGCGGGAGCAGCCGGCGGCAAAGGCGGCGATGGCAACCCGGGAGGGTACGCCTCGGCTACGGGTGGCAATGGCGGCAATGGTCGCTGCTGGTTCTCCAGTGGCGGCGACGGCGGCGATGGCACCGGCAACGGCGGCACGGGCGGAAACGGTGGGAAGGGTGGCACCGGCGGAGCCGGAACGCCGCTCGGAGGTCCGGGCGGCAATGGGGGCCGCTGCGGTTCTGGCGGCGCCGCCACAGGTGTTGGTGGCCAAGGCGGACAAGGTGGAACCTTCGGTTCGCCTGGGAGCCCCGGCATGGGCTATGCCAACCCCGGCGCACCTGGCGAGGGTGGAGCCGGTGGCAGCGGCGGCGCTGGTCAAATCCCTGGACCATCCGGTGCAGGCGGCGCCTGCGCGGCGTAATCTAACGGGCCCACAATTCCCTTATCCCCCTCTCCCCCTTCTCCAAACCTGGGACACCCAACCAAGGCCATCATGACTCCTCTCCGCTCCTTTACATGCGTTCTCGTCTTCCTCCTCGCAGGCTGCGGAGCGCCCAGCAATGATGGACACTTAGGAAACCCAAGCCCGGGGGACCCCCCAACGGCGCCGAGCACGATTTCCTGGTTTCCAGATCCATCTTCTTCCGGCGCGCCTGGAAACCGCTTAACTCTCGCGGCAGACCGCGGCATCATTGCCTTAGACGACCCCCAGCAACCTTGGACAATCCACGTAGTGCACGGAGACCGGTTCCAAAACCGCACCACGCTCGAACCAAGAGCGGAGCCGCTGAACTTGGTCGCGGCCATGGGCCCCCGCGGCCCAGTCATCGCCTATCGTAGTCCCCAGTTTGCAGTTTACGTCGCCGAATGGAACGGCGCTGAATGGATTCATGGAATGTTGGCACCGGCCCCAGGCGACCTCGTCGGCTTTCTTGCCTTATCTGGGTCCAACAGCGAGTTGGTGCTAGGATTCCCCCACATGACTTCATCGGGGGGGCCCAGGTATGTCTTGTTGCACTTGACGGAAAGTATTCCTGCTGACCTGGACACCGCCGAACGGATTGAATTTGAGGCGGCAGTCTTGTCTCTTGGAGATGTTGCAGTCAGGAACTCGACCGTCGCAGTTGCATTCTCTCGTGAAACCTCAGTCGAAGTGAGGCAAGCCCCCTGGAGCGACCTCTCGCAGGCCCCACCTACGACGCTTGCTGGTCCAAGCGGCATTCCATCGCAATTTCTGTACCCGCAAATCGCGTTCAACCAAGGCGAAGGACTCGCCGTCGCGATAACTGGCTGGGAACTGATTGGTGGCACGAATCCAGACCTTCGAAGCGCCATCATCTACGACCTGGAGCAAGGGACGGAAATCTCCACCAGAACTCGAAGCGCGGCGTACTTGGAGGAAACCCCTCAAGGCGTGGCAATCATCCGGCAAGACGCCCAGGCCATCCATGAGATTGGATTCATTCGCGGGGACCGCATCGAAAACGTCGCAACCTCATCCTGCAACCGACTCGTTATTACACCAACCGCAACCGTCGTCACGCTCTCCAGAGCCAACGGAAGCTGGTTATCAGACCTAGGCAATCTGCCAGACAACGTTCCAACTTGCGTTTCTTAGAGTCACCTTTCGGCATATCTGGTATTAGAAGCACCGCCGAGCAGCGTCGAGGGACTTGCCATCGCTGCGACGGGTGGATTCCCCCCGTCTTCCCCCGTCCTCCCCCCGACACCTATTGGTTGGCTTGAAGCCCAGCGCCCCGACGTGCAACCTGAAAGCCCCGATGAGGCGACGGCCTACCTCAATTGCCTGCCGCGCGGCATGGTGCGAAACGCCATGCGGATTTGGGACCATGAGGACGCCGTTCTCAAGGTGGACCCCGACCACTTCGAGGTGTTGAGCCTCAAGACCCCGAGCCGCCGCGTGCGCGTCTATCGGCGTGGCGATTCGTGGCGGTGCAAGTCGGACAAGCACAACAACCAGGACCAGCCCTGCGCCCACATTCTGGTTGTCCTCATGTTTGAGGGAATCGTGGAGCGCCCCAACACGGCCGCCAAGGCTTGGCAACTGGTTCCCATAAGGGCGTCACAAATCCTGGCGAAGCTCCTTCGCCAAGGCTTGCCCATCACCGCCCCCGAGCCAACGCCGGGCAAGGGGCGCCCGCCGGCGCCGACCTTCGCCGTCGTGTATCAAGGCGTCATGCACGCGCTCCTACGGCAAAACCTGAACGCCACGGTCGGCGCGATGAACACCTTGGACAACCGCGCCAACAACCCCTACGGCCCGGTGTCCACGGCGACCATCAGCCGGTTCCTGTCGGGCAAGTCGGCCGACTCGGACACGATTCTTCAGAAGTTGCTGGCCCTCCAAACGTGGCCTATCCGACCCTATGAGTCAGTGTTTCACCCCGACGGCACAGGCCTAACGGAGCAACGCTTCGGCGCCTACTTTGATGAGCGATACGACAAGCGCAAGCGCGCCAAGAAACGAACCGACAAAGCCGCCGCCAAGGACGCGGCCAAGCAGGGGGATGATGGGCCGCGCCGGCACTTCTGGACCTTCGCGGAGATCTTGTGGAGCTACGGTGGCTGCGCTAGGTCCAGACAATGCAGTTGAAACAACGAAGTCCGGCAGACTGGATGACTACGAAAGCGGACTCATAGAAATCGACATCGAGCAGGACATCACCCACTACGGAGGCCCTGAACTCCTGTATGGGGCGTGGACGGCAAGGACTACCGCCGCGAAGTAAACTTGGCCTGCGACTTGATGAGGCCTTCTAAGAGTGGAGGTCAGACGGACGCTCGCCAGGGTAATTGCGGACTCCCGAGGTCAGCCGAGGACGCCGTAGGTGTCGATGTCCACTTCGGGCTCGCCCACGAAGATGGTCTGCACGAACTTGGCGCGCACACCCAGGTCCGCGCTGGCGCCGAAGCCCGCCGTTCCCTTGAGGGGGCCGTCGACGTAGAAGATGGTGTAGAAGTCCTCCGTGTTGTCCCAGGCGATGTTGCCGCCAGTGAGTTCATACTCGCCCTGGGCCACCTCGCCAATCTTGTGCACGATGCGCATGTAGTCCGAGTCGACGATCTCCATGACGGCGTAGTTGCCCTCCGGGCCACCGCCATGGTCGGTGGGCCGGATGCGCACCTCGTAGGAACCGACCTTGTTGGCCTTCATCTCGGTCACCATGTAGGTGACGTCCTGTATCTCCGCGTAATTGCTGATGAAGCCTGGGCGGTCCGAGTCGCCGGACTGGTCGAAGGTGCAGTCCGCGGGCAACCCGATGACGACGGCGTTGATGTTGCACGAGACGAACACCGAGTATTCCGTGGTGATGATGCGGCCACCCTCGTTGAAGATGCGGCGTGCGATGATCTCCGCTTCGGCGTACTCGCCCTCGACGACGTCGATGGCATGCGGGGCCGCCTCGTGACCGTCCGCCTGGACGCGGGCGATGTACGCGCCGGGGTCGAGGTCGACGATCTCGAACTGTCCGGAAGCGTCCGAGGTTGCCGTCTGGCCGTTGGACAGTAGCACCAGCGCATTCGGCACCGGGCGGTAGACGTCGTTGATGACGAGGCCACTGATGGCGCCCTTGCCTGACTTCAGCTCCTCCTCACCGCCCCCGCCGTTCTTCTTGCCGTCGCCGCAGCCGGCGAAGGCGAGGCTTGTGACGAGCAGGACGACGAGCAGGGCCTTCATGGCGAACGCCTCCGCAGGCCCACCAACGCGAGAATACCGAGGCCAACCAGCGGGCCGATGGCTAGCGGGGCGTCCTTGCCGCCCGCGTCGCCCGTCTGCTCGATCTCGTTGCCCTCCTCGTCGATGCCGAAGGCCTTCTTGCCTTCGATGGTGAATCCGGCCTGGCCGGTCGCCTCGGAGTTGCCGACGAGGTTGGGGACGGCGAGGTTGATGGCGTACGCGCCGTTGGCGGCGTCCTGGTCGCGGAAGCGCCACAGATACGTGACCTCGGCGCACTTGTCGTGCAGGCCGTGCACGTGGGCGTTCTGCGAGATGACTTGTGCGAGGTCGGCCGCCTCCGTGGGGCCAGCGATGGTGACGGTGATGTTGGCGACGTCGACGTCGTACGTTCCCCAAGGCGAGTTGACGCACGAGTGAATGAGCAGGATGCCCGCCGCCACTTCTGGGTGGATGTATTCGATGTAGACGGGGTTGCGAATGGCCATGTCGAGGCGCGGCAGGTGCTCGGCGTCCGAGACGAGGCGGATGTAGCCCTCGGCGACGGTGTCGTCGTTGGCTGGGTCATCGCTGGGGTTCTGGTACCAGTCGATGCGCACATGGAAGGCGTCCGTCTTGGGGATGGTCTTCCCCTCCACGGTCAAGGGGATGGCGAACTCGACGATGCCGGCTTCGTCGGGCGTGAGGATGGGTGTGTCACCGACGGATTGTCCTTCGAACGCGTCGTTGGGCACGACATGGCCGTCGACGACGTGTGCCGTCTTGCTGCCGGACATCAGCAGCGTGCCCGACTCGAGGTCCTCCGCGCGCAGCGAGTTTCCGGTGCGCATCTCGAAGCGGAACGTGAAGGACGGCAACATGTTGGGGGCGCCTTGCCAGAGGCCTTCGGCCGGGGTTCCGCCCCCGGGGTCGCCGGACGGCGTGTCTGTGCTGAAGAGGTCGCGGACATCCATGTAGAGGTAGACGGTCGGCGCCACGGAGTCGTCGATCTGCACGTCGGCGGCGATGCCGCGTTCCGGGTGGAAGCGCGGGCGGCCGTTCTCGATGAAGTCATACTCCACAGGGCCCGAGGTCGCGAAGCCGTAGATTGTGTTGAAGTCGTAGTCGCCGGCGTGCTGTGATACGATGGGGTGGCTGGCGGTGGGGAAGCTCGTGCCGCCGACGTCGAAGAAGCCGACGTCCATCGGTTGCGTGTTGATCGGGAACGCGTTGAAGGTGTCGAAGATGTGGAAGTAGAGGGTCGTCGGCGTAGGCTCGCTGGGATTGGACAGCTGCGCCTGCGCCGAAGTCACGGTCAAGCTCATCACCAGAAGCGCGAGAACGAAGCGCCTCACCGGGACCACCACCCGAACGTGGCTGGAAGACCGAAGCAGGCGCGGGCGTCTAAGGGCCAATGCTGTCGCGTTGGATACGAAAGGAAGGCTTTCCAAGCTTACCACGAAATTGGCAACGCCGCGCGAGAGTATAAGGGCATGTCTTGCACAACTCTCCGAATGAGAAATCTTCCAGATATTTTCCACAGATTGCACAACTTTGTGATGTGGGCGTCTCTGGGCGTCTCGGGTTGAGCGTTCAACTTTCCGTCGGGCCGCTTGAGGGTGGGTTCGCTTGTCAATCCCGAACTCGTTCAGAAAGTGCGGTCTAGGCCGCGGTGTCGACAACGGCCCGAGTTACCGCGCCGAGGCGTACCTCGCCAAGGCAATTGCCAGGAGCGCGAGAGAAAACCCGAACGCCCCCAGGCCGGAAGCAGAGTTTCCAGGTGGGCTACTAGACGAAAAATCCGAGGCTGGAGTCTCAGGTTCCATCTGACCCAGGTCTTTGACCACAATGGTGAGTAGGCGAATCGACGCAGGGTTTTGGTCCGGGCGGTTGGCGGAAACGATGAGGTCCGCCACGTCACGGTCCGCAGCATCGTCTGGGACCTTGACAATGACCTGGAACGACCTTGTTTCGCCGTCACGGTAGGGGGAGGTGTCCCCGACCAGTCGCGCCCAGTCGGCGTTGACCCCCGTCAGGGTCGTCTGGATTTCCCCGCCCGTGGCCGCATGAAGCCGGAGGTCATAGACCACGACCTCTCCAGGACTTGCCCGCCCTTGGCTCACGCTGGTTTCCCAAGACAGCCCCTGCACGGTGGAAATGAACTCGGTCGGGAGGGCATCCCGGTACTCATGCAGGGGGAGGGTGATGTGGCCGCCGGGCAGGAACTTGGGGGCCTCCACATCCAAATACGTCGTCGGTCGCCCCAGAATTGCAGTCACCCGCAATTCAAGACGTCCCTCGGGATGGGGCGGAAGGAGATCCGCCTGGAGTTCAGGTGGCAGAGACGCGACCACCTCAAGGGTCCCGGGCGCAACATCCCCCGAAAAGACAACCCCCTGCGCCAGCGTGGTCTCGATGAGTGAGCCAGTGTTGCTGGGGGCCACGTGGACCAATGCGACCTCAATGTTCGTGTCCGGGAAGAGAGAGTCGGAACGTAGGGGAAACCTCATGTCGATGAATCCAGCAAGGTCGAAATCGAGCCCCATTTCGAGGTTCGGCACCAGGGTTGCTCTCCAAGTCACTTGGTCGCGCACTACATTATCATTGGTGCCGTGGACCGCAATGCCTTGGTCCCCTGGATCTTCCTTGAGGGTGTTCATGTACAGCCGCTGCGTCGAGTCGCCCAGGAGGGTGGTCAACACCTCGGCTTGGTTCCCCGCGGAGTCGGAGTGCAGCCAAAGGGTGGGGTGGTGGCCCGCCGGTTGGGGAATGTCGTGGTAGTGGATGCTCAACTCCAGAAGCGCGTGGCTTGAGGGATCATCGATGCCACGCACCTCCAAGCTAACCACTTCACGCTTCCCGTGGCTGTGCTGGAACGGCGTTTCCACAAACACAGGAACACTGACGGCTCCCTGCTTCGTCACTTCGACGACTTGGACCGGAACCTGGACCTTGAAAGCCTTCGGCGCGTCCAGCACCGTCAATTCGAAGCGCTCCGTCGCGTCGGCTTGGTTGATGATGGTCGCATTGAAGACATAGATGGCAGCGGCTCCGTTGGAGGCGCGGCTTGGCATGGGCGAAAACAGGCGGACGTGGCCCACGGGCTGCGGCCCAAGGACCGTTGTGTAGCTTCCACTGACCCCGACGTCGGGCATGCGGTCCATAGCGTCCAGACGCCCGTTCTCCTGCAGTGGACCTACAGAAACCGGGGAAATTGCATGCCCGACGCGCACCTCAAAGTTCGACCATGGACTGCCTGGGAACGGGGCTGCGCCCTGCACGTCGATGAGGCGGTCGCGCGGCACTTCAACTTTGTAGGTCCCAGTGATGTATCCGTCGTCGTTGATGCCGACGGGGCCCACGTAGTGGTCCGATCCAAGCGCGTCCACGCGGTACAAAGCAGCCCCCTCGGAGCTGACCTCCGCAGGGGGCGTGTAGTCGACGCGGTAGCGTCTTCCTCCGTGCTCGAACCAAAGGTCTAGGTCGGCGGGTTGGACAAGCATGTTCCCCTGATCGATGGCGGAGGCGTGGAAGTCTACAGCAAACGTCATCGTCTCCAGGGTCTCAAGAATTGAGAGGCTCGCCAGGTCCTGCGTCGGTTGGTTGGAGGGATAGGGTGCAAGATTTGTGGCGCTAGTTCCCGCAACCACATCCCCCGAGGGATCCTCCACAACCACCCAATCCTGCGCCGCGACGGGTAAAACGCCCATGACGAGAAGGCAAAACGCAGCGACTCCTGCGCATCGAGCGAACACAAGGCCAGCAGTCATTTTGATGCCTTAAACGTGGCGCGTCACTCTTGTCCAGAAGCATGCATTGCGGTCAGACTTCATGGAATTCAACAGGCTAAGGGATTCGCAGCTCGTCTCAAGCAGGCAAGAATGCGTGCCGAAAATGGGAAGAGATGGCAAAGGGACGCGTCAGCGCCAAATGATTGTTGGATCGCCTTGAAGCCGTCTATCTTAAGGACTTTCGATCAACCAAGGCAATCGCTGAGTCCATTTCCTCCCTGCAATTAGGGCCTCAGTTGGCAACCTCATGGTTGCAGAAGTAACGAACGGCACGAGGCTTCGTTTAGTACCGTTCCCTTATAGAAGCAATCGGTGAAATATCGATGTATGTCAAACCGACCTTGATCGAAGCCAGCATGCAGATTAAACAAGCTGCGCGTCGTCCAGCCAACCCGAAACTAGCTTCGATCGCCATTACTTTGCTCATGATGAGTATGCTTGCACCGCTGCCTGCGGCGGGAGAGTCCGTCTCAGTTCCTATGTGCACCACATTCCATACTCGACTCGTTGGAGTCCAGCTGGAACCGCTCGGAGGATGCCCGGAGATGACTTCTGGTGGAGGGGGCAGCAAACCAGATTTTAGCTCGGGCCAGCACTGGTGCGAAATATACGAAGTTGAAAGGTCTTGTTTCATTCATTGCCACCGTTCGTGGGACCCCAGTTCGTTCGAAGTGAGGTACTCTGCAAACAAACATTCCGGGGAGGGTGCGCTTAGGATGGCGATTTCTGGCTCGTGCTTGTATGACATTGAATCATCTGAAACCAAAGTAGTTGATGATTGGGATGCTGACACATGGCCAGAGACGAAATCGTGGTCCGGCAATCCAGGGACTTCGGATGATCGGCTATATTGTACACTTAAGCGTCACAGCGACGACTATTGGAGTAATCCGCCCACTGCAAAGGGTTTTGGCCGCTGCGAGGTCTTCTTTACGTATTGATACAGGAAATCTTGCCGCTTTTTCCCTTTTCCTCACGCCCTTCTTGGCCTGATTTTCGAACGGAACCAATGCGGCAACCAACGTGCCCCACTCCGGACTGCGCTGACGAACCCTGGCCACCCCGCTCCAAAAAAACTGGTCAAGGAGGCCGGTAGAAAGGCGGATTGATCCTTATCCAATATGGTGTGAACCTTAATGGTCTATCGTCCGAGTCGCCCCCACTACCTCCCCGGCCACTGGGCGTAGCCCCGCCCCGGTGCGGAGGCTGGAGAATCGACCATGACCAAGAACCAACCACTCCGATCGATGAGGTTAGTGTAGTGCGGAGTAAGTACGCCGGTATTTCCTGACCTCCAGAGGTTCCAATGGTATCCGGCAGGTTACCTGTATAATGTGGCATGCGGGATGCATGTCGCGATTCCAGGCCTATTCTGACCAGAAGAGCAGCATGGTCCGTCCGATGCCCACCACGTCTCCGTGCTGCAAGGGTCGTTGCCCGCCGCGGGGCAAGGGGCGCCAGTTGTGCCAGGTGCCGTGGTCGCTGGCCAGGTCCATCACGGACCATCCATCAGGGTCGGAGCGGAGTTCTGCGTGGCGCAGGTCCACTTGCGGATCGTGCGTGATGGCCACGGCCGATGCGGGGTCACGGCCGATGGTGACGGGATGTCCGTTGCGCAAGGGGATGTGTGCGCCCGTGGGGTGGCCGCGCACGATGGTGAGGCAAGGGCGCTCCAGGCGCGGGGGCGATGGAGTCCGTCCCAGTGCCCCTGGATCGTCGTGGAGCAAGGAACAGAGGCCTTCCATCTCGCGGTTGAAGCGCAGGAGGCCTGTCGTGTCGATCGTGTATTCGACGATGGATGTGTCGCTGCGCGCAGAAGGTCGCACCAGACCTGCCTGCTTGAGTTGGTTGACGTGCTTGCGCGCCGCTTGGTGGGACATGCGCAGATGCGATGCGATCTCTTCGAGGTAGTGCGGTTGCCGCAGGAAGGCCAGAAGCTGCAACCGGACCGGATTGGACAGGGGCTGCAGCCACGTGGACAAGCCTTCCAAGTGTTCCAGGAGACATGGCAATCGAGCTGGTGGCGCTAGGTCCTGCACGACGTGGTTCACGGCGCACCTCCCGGACCTATTCTGGAGCCATCGTGGGTTGTGGCGTCCACGACAACGCCTCTGCGCAGCCATTGCTGGATCAGCGGCCGTGTTCCTGGGCCATGGTTCTCCTCCAATGCCGCCACCGTCCGACGGCCATCGCACGCCGAAAGCAACGTCAACGTGTCCTGGAACAACGGCTCCAAGCGCACGCTTCCCCCGTCATGCGTCACGAGCCAATGCAACGGATCCTTGGGGTACTCGGCGGGCATCTGGCGGGTCTCCGTGGCACGCCATGCATCCAGCAAGGGTCCCCGGGACTGGAACCGGACCACGTGCCTGGACTGGACGGGCCGCGTTGATTCCGGTTGGAACCGGTACGTCGGCGCACTGGCGGGCAATGGTGTCTGGTGGACCTGGAATTCCAGGGAGGCCAGGTCCTCCAGGAGCCGTTTGGCATCTGGGGTCCAGTCGTGGACATCGGCATGGATGTAGTCCAGGAACGTGGAACGCTCCTCGGCATCGTCGGCGGGAAACGGTGTGTGGGCCAGGTAATGCGCCCAGAATCCGGCTTGGGTGGCTTGCAGCAGTGCCAACGTGCGTGGAAAACAGGATTCCACTCGCTCCAACCGTTTCCCGGTGTACCCTTCGGACACGATGCCGAGCTTTGCGGAGTCGATGCGTTGCAGTGCCTCGAACTCCTCCAGCGACAAACCATGCGTTCCATGATGGGAGGTTGCATCCGAGAAGAACCGGTCTTGGTACTCAGTGTCCGTGAGCAGGCGAGCAATGACCTCCTGCATGGCGTGGACGCTCACGCCAACACCTTCCCCGTAATGCGCTTGGCTTGCCGGACCTCGCCAAGCAATTCATCGAATGACGGGAAGTTGCCGTCCCGTTCAATGATGACGCCAGGTGGTTCGGTGAGTTCGCACACATACTCAAGGAGGGCCCACGTCTCTTTGCTGACCGGTTCACTGTGGCTGTCGTGGTCCAGGTCGCCGTGGCGGGTTCCGCCGGCGAGGTGGATCTGCGCCACCCGCTCCAGGGGCAGTCCGTCGAGGAAGTCCCTTGCGTCGTGGCCGTGGTTGGCGGCATTGATGCGCACGTTCTCCAAATCCAACAAGAGGTGGCAACCTGTGCGTTGCAGGACTTCACCGATGAATTCGTGTTCCTCCATGGTGTTGTTGGGCCAGTAGAACGGCATGGTGATGGTCTCCAGGGCGAAGGGGACCGGAATCTCTTGTTGCACGGCCCGGATGTTCTCCACGCAGATGTTCAGGGACTCCTCCGAGAATTGCACCGGTGCCAGGTGGCCGATCTGGATGTCTTGGGTCCGCGTGAACGCCAGGTGGTCGGTGTGCCATGGAGGATTCGTGACGTCCACGATGTGCTTCACCTTCGCAAGGTACGTCGGGTCAACATGGGAACCGACGGAGAGGTTCAGGGAGTGGGGGATGCACGGCACGAGCGATGCCAGGGCTTGGGCGCCCATGGGGTTCCGCAGGAAAGCGTCCGTCACAATCTCCAGGAAGTCCACCTCGTCCAGGTGCTGGAGGATGGGAGCGTGAATCGGGGTGCGATAGCCGATGCCAACGCCCAACCTTGGCAGGCCGCTCATGCCGACGTCCTGGCCGGGCCGCAGTTTGCGCGTCACTGGTCCGGGCAACCCCGCCGAGAAGAGCCGGCGTGACTTGCTTCTGCCCCATCGCCTGCGTGGGCTGGTCTCGGACGCATCACAGAGACCGTCACGGCCACCGCCTCCGCGCCAGGGCCACTGCAAGACACAAGAGCAGGAGCGGCCAGAGGGGCGCGGCGGGGGTCTCTCGGGCCCACTGCACGAGGTCGCCGGTCTCCACCGTGATGTCCTGGGTCCAACCGTTGTTGTCGTCGTGCAACTCCGTGAGGTTGCCGGCGCCGTCGGCCACGAGGTGGACGATGTAGTCGCCGGAGGCTGGGAATGTCCACGTCAGGTTGACTTTGGACTCGCCTCCCTCGGGCAGGGACGCGATGGAGTAGGATCCGACGGCTTCGCCGTTGACGTAGCCACGCAACTCGGTCGCGGGCGACTCCGTGAAGCCTAGGTTCTCCACCGTGATGGTGATCTGCACCGGTTGCTTGGTGGCAACAGTGCCGCGTGGCGTGATGGAGACGTCGGTGATTGCCAGGTCGGGCAGGGCGCCCAGGTTGGGCAGGTCCAGTACTGCGATGCGCTGTACGGTGGGCGTTCCGGTGTGGTTGGTCCGCAGCAATACCTCGGTGCGGCCCTCCACTCGTCCCGTGAATTCGGGGCTGACCCGGACCAACACTGGAAGATCCACCCACGCGCCGGGCGCCACCGTGACCGGGGGGCCTGGGGTCGCCTCGACGCCCTCGGAGAGCCGACCCAGCACGGCCTCCGCCTCGAAGGGAATGTTGCCGTCGTTGCTGATGTTCAGCATCACCTGGAAGACGCGCGCCGTCAGGTTGCCCGGCAGCACGGCGGGGCGACCGCTCCACTGCGCACTGCCCGCCTCCTGGGCGGTGATGTTCAGGACGCCGCGGGCCTCGGCCAGCACCGTGCCTTCGGCGTCCTGGACGACGATGCGCGCGGCAAGCTGGCCCGGCGGGGTGTGGGCAGGCACCGTGACCGGGAAGTCCACGGTGGTGTTCTGGCTGGGATCCAGGGCCACGGCGTGCGGGGCCGCCGGCCAGTCGGGCTCGGCGAGCACCAGGGTGACGTTCTGGGGGATGTTGGTGCGGCTCTGGAGCAGCACGGGCAGTTTGGCCGGCCCTGGCGCGGTGGTGGCGTTCTCCAGCGTGGCCAGGGGAGCCTCGACTCGCTGCGCTACTTGCACGGGGACCTGGACGCTGTGCCGGAACTCGGGTTGGCTCTGCGGGGCGGCCAGGACGGTGAGGTTGTAGGAACCGGCCACGGCGCCCGCGGGAGCCCGCAGGGTTAGGAGGGACCACGCCGTCGATCCGGGGGCCACCGGGACCGGGTTGGGCGTGGCCGCGATGCCCCAGCCCGCGTGGGTGGGATCCAGTGACAGCACGACCCGCTCCACGGCGTTGCCGGTGTTGTTGATGTCGATGCGCGTGGTGGCGGTGTCGCCCGGCGCGAGGGTGACGGGGCTCGCCATCGTCGCCTCCGCCTCCAGGACGAGGTCGATGCCGCGCACGCGCAGGATGCGGCGCACCTCGTTCTTGTCGTAGAACCGGGCGTCGTCGTCGCTGGGGGTCACGAGGGCGCGGACGGTCGACTCGCCGGGGGAAACGATGCGCAAGGCGCTGACCTCGCGGTGCTGCCCGGGCGCGATGGAGTCCAGGACCACGTCCACGAGGTCCGCGTTGCCGGCCAGGATGGTCACGCGGGGAGCGATGGCGGGGGTGGTGCCGACGTTGGTGACGTTGGCGACGATGGTGACCAGGCTGCCGTCGAGGGCGTAACCGTCGGGGGCCACGCCCTCCAGGCGCAGGTCCGTGACGCGGACGTCGGGCCGCTGCAGGGGCACTACGTCCACGAGGGCGGATGCCCGGTTGTTGACGAGGGTCTTCTCGAGGAGCCGGCCCGCCGGGTCCACCACCACCTTGATGCGGTACGCGCCGGCGGTGGGGGGGACCCACTCGGTGACGACGGTGGCGGTCTCGCCGGGCTGCAGCGCGGCGAAGCTCGTGGTGCCGACCACTGTGCGGCTCGCCTCGTTGCCTTCGTCGTCCAGGCGGACCGCCTCGACGCGCACCGGCACCGCGTCCCGGTAGCCCTGCTGCCCTTCGTTCGCGATGGTGGTGAAGATGATGGCTGGCTTGCCTGGTTCGATGGGGTCGCCTGCTTCCTGCGCCTGGACCTCCAGTTGCGTGATGGCCAGGTCTGGCAGCGGGTTGTCGTCGAGGCGGAGGATCACCAGGGCCTCGCTGTAGATGCTGGGGTCGAGACTGGACGTGACCCGCAAGCGCGCCGCGTGCCCGCCGCGCTCCTCGGCGGGGTCCGTGGGGACGTCCACCTCGAAGGGGACAATCGTGGCCTCGCCTGGGGCCAGGGTCACCTCCGGCACGGGGAAGTTGAACCAGGAGGCGTCCGCCCCGCCCTCCTGCGGGTCCAGGCCGACGTGGAGTGTCTCCGCGAGGGGACCCTGGTTCGTGACGAGCATGTTGAACCGCTTGGGGTAGCCATCCAGCATCGGCAGGTTGCGTCCGCCGGGGCCAATCTCGATGTCCACGGAGGTGATGGCTAGGGCGTCGATGTGCCAGCCGAGGGAGCCCGTGCGGGGGTTGTCGAGACAGCGGCGCGTGTTGCCTGGACGCTGGCAGTTGGCTTGGTCGTTGATGCCGGGCGTGGTGCCGGTGCGCAGGCGCAACTGCATGGTGTAGTTGATTAGGGAGGACGGGGGAATCTGGGGGATCGGGGGGCCTTCTGCATTGATGTTTTCGGCGAACGTCATGCCGACGGGGCAGATTGGCTGGGGCGTCGCGTCGAGGCTGAACCGTAGCACCTCATCGTCCACGCCCTCGGCCGGACCTGCCTGGCCGATGATTGGGTCGTTCGTGCCCAGGGGGTTCTCGCGCTGCGGAACATAGTATCGCGGCGGAGGGCCGCTTTGGCTAACAGCGAAGAACTCGTACCCGGCGTAGAACCCGGTCTGTCCCCGCATGTCCTCCTGGTCCGCCGGCACCAGCCGGAACCAGGCGGGATTCCGGTTGGTGGTGTCGCCAGGGACCTCGCACTGGAATGCCTCGCTTGGCTCGTCCCATTTATGGGGCAACGCCTCCACCACCGCTCCGTCGCCGGGGGTGAAGCCGTAGCCGTGGCGCACCGACAGCACCGCGTCGTTGCCGACGACCCGACTCAGGTCGATGGTGGGTCCCTGCGCCATACCGTGCAGGCCGTAGATTGTCTGGATTGGGCCGCCGGGCTGGGGATTCGGTGGGTTGCATCCGTTGTAGGAGCAGTAGTCCAGGCCGTCGTTGAACTGGTTCGAGGAGACCCCCCAGATGAACCTCCCACCGTCCTGGCGGAAGTCCACTTGGGCTGGGCTGCCGCTGGGTTGAGGCACGGTGGCGTTCCATCCGCCCTGGGCGGCGGGGGTCTGGGCGAAGTCGATGAGGTAGTAGGGTTTGACCTCGCCCGCGAGGAACTCGAACGTGGTCTTGTCCAGGATGGAGCCGCCGGCGTCGGCAAGCACCAGGGTGGCGCGGTAGATGCCCTCCCTGGGCGGCGGGAACGTTGCGTTGAGGGGCAGGGTCTCGCCGCGCTCCGGTTTCAGGTTGACGGAGGGAAGCGTCCATGATTCGCCAAGCCGTTCCAGGGTACTGAGTTGGCTCGGGGATCCCTTTTGCAGCACCTCCGTCACCGTCCAGCGTGCCTGCACGATGGGCGTGGTGGTGCCGTTGTTCTGGAGGGATGCGTGGAGCGTGACCGCCTCGAACCCGCCCGGGAGCCTCCCCGACACGGGGGGGTCCGCGACGACCAGGGCGGTCCGGTCGGCGACCGGCTGGGTCAGTTGGATGTCGGTCCGGAGTTCGCCGATGGCGGACCAGGTGGCGGCGGCCAATCCGGCGCCCTGTTCGTTGCGCACCGGCTTGCAGCCCGTCGGGGCGGGGGAGCACTCCAGGACCTGGACACGGATGTCGACCTCGCCGTCGGGCAGGGTGAGTCCCAACCGGATGGGTAAGCGTTCGCCGCGGGCGAGGTTGAAGGGGCCCCACGCGGACTCGATACCTGGCGGCAGGGTGCTTTCGCTGCCCACGGAGACCAGGTCCGGCTCGAGGAGCTTGAAGAGGACATCGTTGCCCGTGTCGGGATTGATTGCTTCGATGGCCAAGACCAGGCCGCTGCGGTCCTCGAACCCGACGTTGCGGACCTCCCCCGCCAGGGTCACCTTGGCGCCGGGGACGTCGAGGATGTCGGGGTTGGCCGAGCGGACGACGATGCCCTTCTGGTACTGCTGGCCGACGATGAGGATGTCGTCGATGCTCCACTCGCCCTTGGGCATGCTGCCGTCCGTGGCGAGGTGGACGCGGAGCTTCACCGGTTCGCCCCGGAACTGCTGGCCATCGACCGTCACGTTGGCGACGGACCAGCCACAGTCCTGCCCTGAACAGGATGTTGGCGGAGTCCAGGCGTGGAAGGCGAAGTGGACCTGCCGACCGATGAGGTGGCTGACGTCCCAGTCCACGCTGTCCCACCCGCCCGTGTCTGGATGCAGATCGGCGCTGTCCCCGCTGAACACGTGGGCAATCGGAAACGGCGCGAAAGGTTGGGATTTTTGAGGGCTTTCCACCAACTGAACTGTTCTAATTAAGCCAGGCGAGATTGGGAATGTTTGACCTAGGCTATAGGTTCCATAAAAAAAGAATCCGTTGTTGGAGTTGATGGGTGCTGGAGATGGAGTGAATGGGCCTGCGATGGAGGGGTACCCCATAGCCTCCCGGGATGCCTGCTGGCTGTAGAGTTCATCGGAGGGGAGTTGCAGGTTCGCACCAGCGCCGGCCCACTTCAGGCCGATCTCGGGCGCCTCGTCCACGGCCCCCAACTGCTTCCAGGGCCCGAAGGTCCTCGTGGATTCGTCGAGGGTCTGGTAGGCCACCACTCCTCCGCCGTAGGCACGACCGAGGTTGCCACCATTGTCGTCGAGGGCGCCGCGGAACCGGTAGCGGTGGTCGAAGCGGAGGCTCGCCGAGTCGCCACTGTACGACCTGAGGTCCACCAGCGGCGTGATGAGGTGACTGTCGGTCCCACCGGGGTTGCCTCCGTCTGCCTCGCTGAACTGCCACACGGGGCCCGTCCCATCTGTGAAGATGTGCCAGCCACCGTCGCGGGCAGTGTCCCCCGCCCGCACACGGCTCCACCCGATATTGCCCGCCGCCTTGATGACTGTCATTAGGCTGTCGTCCTCGGCGTCGTTGCCACCCAGGATCGATTCACCTCCAGCCCCTCCACGCTGAGTCAGTTGGATGGAGTCGATGAACCAGCCTCGGTTATCGGCATCCGTAGACAGGTACCTTGTTTTGCCAGATGGGCAGGGGGAAGAACTCACGGTGCAGGTGAAAGGTGCGCCGTCTGTGCCGGAGATGAACGTAAAACGCACCTCAGCCGGGCCGTCGTTTACGAACGGCGTCAGGTCGACTATCCGCTTGGCCCATCCATCCGGTCGCCGGTCCACAATGGTGGGTGTCACCTCCTGACCGCCAGATGTGACACGGTAGGTGGCTGCCGTCCCCGATCGGTCGTCTCCGCTCGATTGCCAACCGGCCCGCCAGTCCCAGAACGTCAGAATCAGGTCGTCCCCGCCGAAATCCCCTGGGTCCAGGCTGAAGTCCAGCATAGTGTTGATGGGGTTGGTCCCAGGCGCGCCGGCGGAACCGCTCCACCACATGTGGTCCCCCGTCAGGGGCCGTGGTTCGCTGTAGGTGGCATTGAGAATCCACCAGTACCTCTGGTTGCCTTCGGCGTTGGCTTCATCCAGCTTCCACGTCTCGTCACTGAAGCGGAACTCGGAGCCGACCTCCCAGGGGGCTGGTTCAGCGTTGGCGCTCAGGCCGTCCAGGGGGAAGACGTCGATGGGAGCATCCCAGTAGAACTGCGGCTGCCGCCCCAGGTCGAACTCGGCCGTCAACCACCCATCGTCGTCGGCGCCGGGCAGGTCCTCGCTGCTGCCGGTGTAGGCGCAGGCGAAGCAATCCACGGCGTCGCCGAGGATGGCGTTGGCGCCGACCAGGTCGATGGACGGGTAGCCGTCCGGCAGGCCGTGTTGCGGCCTGGGGATGAGGCGCTGCCACCTCTCCCCTCCGTCGAGGGACATCTCGACGCGTCCGGCGTCGAACCCCTCCTCAAGGTCGTACCGGTGCTGGAAGGAGAGGGTGGCCCCGCGCAGGGTCGCCAGGTCCAGGTCGGGCAGTTGCCAGATGGCGTCCGTGTTGGGCTGGATCTCCCCGCGGTCGTCGCCGGCTCGCAGGTGCGCAGAGCCGCCCACGCCGTCGCTCTCCCGGACGGACCACACCCCGTCGGTGGGCAGGTCGTCGCTGTCCTCCTCTTCCTCCTGCCCCATGACGTGTTCGTCCATGGTGGGGGGGTCAGAGAAGTCGTTGCGGTAGAAGTCCTCGGAAGCCTGCACGCGGACGTGGTCGGCGGGCTTCGACAGGTCGGACGGGTCGAGGCCGGGCACCTCCACGCGGGCCTGGACCACGTAGGTCCCGGGGTCGTCGGGTGTGAAGATGGGGTTGGCAGACGAGTTCAGGTCGACCAGCATGATCGGGTCGACCTGGATGGGCATGGAGTCCACCCGCCACCACAGCTTCGTCTTCTTGTTCAACGCGTCAAGCTCGACCGGGTCGGGGGGACTGGAGGGGTCGCTGATGTTGAGCACCTCCAGGGTGACGTTGATGTCCTCCAGGGGGACGTTGCCCAGGTTCTGCACCCAGATCTGGATGGTGCGTTCGGTGCCGGCGGCCGCGTCGCGCGGCAAGGCGTCCACGAAGACCGCCGCGTCCGGGGCAGCGGCCATGGGGAACTGGCCCCGCACCCGCTGCTGGTTGTTGCCCAGGAAGTCCTCCCCGTCCATCTCGACGGACGCCACGAACGCCACTAGGGGGACGTGGTCGCCGTCGGCCGGGGGGAGGGTGCATGCCAGGGTGACGTTGTGCCCCTCCCCGGCCAGGATGGTCTCGCCGATGGTCCGGGACGAGGTGCACAACTCCTCCGCGGCGTCGAAGGCCTCGCCAGCACGCAGGTCCCTTCCCACCACCGTCACCTTGACGCCGTTGGCGTCGAAGAGGCCGTCGTTCCGGACGGTGACGTTCACGGGCACGGTGGTGCCAGGGCCGAGGCCGCGGTCGGACGGGTCGTACCCCACGAATAGGGTCGCGGATTCGACGGTGAGGTCGTTCCAGAAGGTGTCTCCCTCCATGACGGCAAGTCCGCCGATGCGCCAGCCCCAGTCCTCATCCACGTCGGGAGTCCGGTCGGCATACTCGCTTGTGTATAGGGAGAAGCGAAGGCGGACCGTCTCTCCACCCAAGTTGAGGGGTTTCTCGGATGGTTCGCCCTCGAAGTGGACGCCGTACAGGGGGATGAGGTCGGTGGTCCACGGCGAACCACCGGGAAAATGGCCGCCCTTCGGGAAGAGGCTGTCGGGGGGTCGGTAGGTTGGTTGGTCGCCTTGGGGCCACCACCACGCGGGGAAGGAATCGTTATATGCGCAGTTGAGGCGCGATTGTGAGCTTAAGTTAGGTTCTGGACATTCTCGATATCTCGGATTTACGAGTGGCAACCTTCCATCACCTTCTACGAAGAATTTTCTTTGGTGGTAGAGTGTGTCCCGGATTCCTACATGCTCCTCTGTGGTATATCCCCCGTGGGGCTCCAGCACCCCCAGGTCCACCCATCTTCCTTCGTCCTGGGCCCACTTCTCAAGGGAGACGTTGAGGGCGTGGTTCACTCGGATTCTCGCCTCTATCCGGCATTGCCACTCGGTGCAAAAGGAGCTGTGGACGAGGTCGTCTTGGATCTCGATGTGCGTGCTGTACTGGTGGGCCAGAACCAGCGTCGGCGCAGCCGCGCCTACAGGAATCTCGATGGGAGGGGTCCAGAGCAAGGCTTCGTCGGGGACGAAACCATCGATGATTCGGGGTGGAGAAGTGACTGAGCCTTCCGTGAACTTTGTCCGGTTGGAGCCGGGGATGCCGGCGTATGGAAGGCAACCTCCACCCCCGCAGTCACTGTCTGGGCCAATGCCCTTGTACAGCAGGGTGCGCCCGCTGTCGGGGTAGTTGTGGCAGTTCCACTTGTCCATCATGTTCACGGTGGCGTTCGTGACCTCGCTGCGCGGATTCTGCTGCACCCAACCCTGGAACGAAGGACAGGTGCTGAAATCCTGCAAGAGGTACGGCGACGGGTTGGTGCCGACGCCGAAGCCCGGCCCCGCCACCGCCTCCGCGTAGGGGGCCGCGCTGCCGGGCAGGATGCGGTCGGGGTCGCCTAGGCGGATGGTGTGCCACTGCTGCAACTCGTTGGCCAGGTTCTGGTCGGCCGCGTGGAAGCCTTCCCCGTCGTGCAGGGGGGCGCCCTGGGGGAAGTGGGCGCAGGTGAGGTCGTGCGCCGTCGTGTTGCAGAACCGCAGCAGCATCCCCACGGCGCCCGACGTGGTGTTGATGGGAATCCGGAGTTCGTAGGTCCAGTTCATGCCGTCCTGGAACGGAGCCCGCGTGCCCACGACGGCAAGCTCCCCACCCTCGACCCAGGCCCCCGATGCGGGGTCGTAACGCAGTCCCGTGGCCCCGACCTGGGTGACGTTGACGCCGGTGCCACCGTCGCCGGACGTGATGTCGTCGTCGGCGCCGTCGTTGAGGAAGACCGCGATGCCGTCGTTCCCAGCGACGTCCTTGAGGCCGAGGAAGAGGTGGGTGCCGTTGTTTGCGACTTGGGCAAGGGTGTTGGCGACGGCCAGGGGGCGGTCCGGCAGCCTGAGCCACCCCGTCTCGTCGAGGCGGCCGTCGATCGTGAGGCCGTCCCCGTCGAGGACCGGGCTGCGCCACGGCTGCATCACGGTTGGAAGGAGGTCATAGTCGGGATTGAAGACCGGTTGCACCGACCCCGTCGAGTTGACGAGGGCGACGAACCGGTACTGTCCCACCCGCTGCTCCGACCCGCCGCCGACGAGGCTCCATTCCAGGGTCTCTTCCTCGCCGGGTGCCAGGGTGATGGTCTTGGGGCCACGCTCGACGGGATTGTCCAACAACATGTCCTGGCTAAGGCCCGCGCCTGGATCTGATAGGTCCACGTGGTACGCCTGGACCTGCAGGGTCTCCTCCTGGTTGCCGCCGTTCCGGATGGGGACGCGGACGGTGGTGGTGTCGCCGACCTCGATGCGTTGCTGGCCCATCTGGATGGGGCCTGGGATGATGGCCTGCAGCGGGCGCAGATCAAAGCGGGTCTCGGTCCATTGGGCGCAGGGGTCGGCGTTGAGCCGGTCCTGGGCAGAATCAAGCGCATCAATGCTGCATCCGTCTGGTGCCGGGCGATCCTGGCAGAAGTCGTCGCGGTTGCCCTGCGGATCGAACCCGGCCCGGTAGGCGCACACCTGCATGATGTACTCGCCCCCGCCAAGGAGTTCGGCGCCAAACTCGTGTGGCAGGGGGATGTGGGCGCCGGGGGGAAGCCGTTTCAGGTCATCGAAGACGGCCTGGGCGGCGACGCTGCGGTTGCCGGCGTGCAGGACGCGGATCTCCACGGCGACCTCAAGTGCCGTGGATCCCAGGTTGGCCACGTGGGCCCGCACCGGCGTGGGTTCGTCGGGGTGCAGGGTCGGGATGCCGTTGACTGTGGGGAAGCTTGGCTCCACGAGCGGGCGGACGACCAGGTTCACCGGAGCGGCCAGGGACTTGACGGCCAAGTCGTCCACATGGAACCCGAAGAAGCCCGCATCCGGGTTGGGGAAACGGCTCTCGCCCTGGAAGTAGGCCGGTGGGTGGGGGAAGGCGGTGGAGGCAAAGTAGAAGCCCACCCACACGGACTGCCGATCCACCCACGGGGTAAGATCGACGACATCCTCCATCCAGTTGCTGAACCCCGTGTACCCCATGCGGCCCGGCAGGGTCTGCACGGCGCTCTGGGAGTTGTATCCCCCCGCCGGCAGGACGACCCGGCACGGGGACTCGGGGTAGTTCCCCGTTGAGTTCTGCATTGTTGCAGTTGTATAGGCGATCAGGGCGGCGTTGTCCGGGGCGTTCATCGTTGGCCACATGATGCCGGGGGAACGGGAGGCGCAGGCCTGGGCTGCCTCGACGGACGGCTCCACTGTGAACACCATCACCGCGACGCCATCGTAGCCCAGCCCCAGGTTGTACCGCATCCGGTACTCCAGGGTGATGTGTTTCTCCTGCTGCTCCAGCAGGTCCCGGTAGGCCAGGCAAAGGGGGGCGATGTTCATGCCGATTTGCAGGGTCGCAATCGCCGCCAGGTCGCAGGTCCAGTAGAGCCGCTGCAGCATCGCGGACTGGTCCGTGCGGATCGGACCAACGGCAGGTGCGCTGACCATTCCGTCCGCGTCCGTTCGGGCGTCCTGCAACGCGTTCGTTCTCAGGTCCAGTTCGGGCGTGACCAGGAGGGCCCTGGCCTGCTGGGGGTAGGTCCCGTCGTCCTTGAGCGGCGTGGTGTATCCCTGCTCGCCCCGGAAGGCGGCGCTCCGGTCGTGGTCCCACGGATGGGTTCCCAGATCCATCTGCACCTCGCTGAAGCCGCCGTCCAGAAGGTCCAGTGGGTCCGCGGCGTTGCGGCCCCCACCGCCGTCGCGCAGCAGGGTGATGGGCAGTTGCGCATGCCAGTCCACGTCGTCTGCCACCATGTTGAGGGTGTCGCCGACGAGGCGGTAGGTGGAGGCGAGGGTCTCGTTGGTGGTGTCGAGGGCCTCCGGGATCCGTTCCAGTTCCCGGTCGACAGGGGGGGAGTCGGTCACGGGGACCACTGGATTCACTGCGACCCGTGGAACGCCTCCGCTGTCGGATGGGGAGACCCCTGAGTCGCCATCCCCCGTCCGGACGGGTGATTCATCCGGCCGGTCCTCGGAACCGGGGGTGGCATGCCATGCGTCGGCGGCAGGACTCAGGCCCACAGAGAGCAGGAGGACGACCATCAGCAGGGCGTTGGAGCGGTGGGGACTCATGGACGGGGCCTCCGTTGGTAGAGGGCTGCGCAGAATGCAAGAAGCAGGACCAGCACCATGACGCCGGGGCCAGGGGCCTCCTGTTTGCCTCCGGTAAGATCGGAGACCCAGTCGCCGCCCGGGCCGCGCAGCACGAACGGCAGGTCGGTGACGGCGGGATCACCGTGCTGTCCGCCGGTCACCACCTGGAAGCGTGCCTCCCCGGCGGAGCCGAAGAGGGACGACGGGGACAGGCGGACTTGCGTCCGGTACAGGCAGCCCTCGTGGCAGGGGCCACTGTCCTCCACCCGCGTCAGCGGGTGGACCTGGTCCCCCACCCGCACGGTGAGGCTGTCGGCGGGGCGGTCCCCGGCGTGCCGGTACAGCACCTGGAAAGTGAACGGCTCACTCGAGGAGCCCTTCAGGGGGGTGACGGTGGCGTTGGAGAGATGGGGGCGGGCTGGCGCCTCCACGGTCCGTTCGGAGGCCGGGCCGGCCAGGCCGGCCACGTCGACGGCAACGATCCGGTAGGTGACGCTCCGTCCCGCTGGCGCCTGGTTGTCCCGGAACGTGGTGGCGTCGTGGCTGAGGTTGACTTGCATCGGCCCCGCCCGGGGCGCCTCGTCGCGCTCCACGCGGTAGTGCTGGATGCCGGCGTTGTCGGTGGCGTTCTCCCACGCCAGGACAACGACGCCCTCGGCGGGCGAGGACCAGGAGAGGTTGCCGACGGGGCCCGGTGGCTCCAGGTCCTCCAGCATGGTCACCTCGACGGTCGCCTGGGTCGTGTGGCCGGCGCGGTCCGAGACGTGCAGCACGAGGGCGTGGCTCTGGCCGGGGGCCAGCCCATCGATGCGCAACTCGTGCTGTGACAGCCAGTCGCCGGAGTCGGGCGGGGTGCCGTTGCCCTCCCAGCCTCGCGTGGGTTCGTCCGTGGACACGCCGATGCCCACGCCGGTGTAGCCCACGTCCCGGATGGACGTCTGGGTGATGTGGGGCGCGCGGGTGTCCACCGTGACGTTGACGTGACCGGCGACGCCCTCGTTGCCCAGGCTGTCCACGGCGATGATGGGCAACTCGAACGATCCACTCGATGCGTTGTGGGGGACATCGACCGTGGCCACCCAGCGGCCGTCCGTAGACAGGAGCGCGACCGCCCCGCCGCCCAGGGGGGTGCGGTCGAGGTGCACGGACGCCACGCCGGACACGTCCTGGATCCGCGCCGACACGCGCAGTTGTCCGCCGGGCTTGGCTAGGTCGGGGCCGGGCAGGGGCGTGACCTCGACGTCGTGCTGCACGGGGGTCTGGGAATCGATCCGGATGGGCCACGGCGACTGGCCCACGTTGCCCGCCCGGTCGCCCGCCGCGACGGCGAGGACGTGGTTGCCCGGCCCCAGGTCCTGCTGGAGGGTGAACGTGACGCGTCGCTGCAGGCTGGAGGAGCCCACCACTTCGCTGGACATCACTTCGTGGCCCACCTCCGTCCCGTTCACCCAGACGCGGAGGGTGCTCAGAAGCGGCGGCTCCACGCCCATGGGGTCGAGCAGCACTACCTCGAAGACGGGTCGCACGTCGGAGGTGGTCGATCCGGCGCGCGGCGAGACCGGGATCACGACGGGCTCCGTGTTGTCGATGCGGAACTCCAGCGACTCGTTGCGCAGGAAGTCCCCCTCCCGGTCCAGTTCGTGGATGAGTCGGTACCTCCCGTCCACGAACTGGCGGGTGTCGAGCCTGAACGTCCCGGTTCCGGGCGCCGCGTCGAATGCCGCCACCTCGATCGGGGACGCCGTCCGCGCCGCGTCCTGCACCAGCACCCGTATCCGGATCGGGTCGCTGCCGGCCAGGGACTCGACCACGCGGTCCACCTGCACCTCGCTGGACACCACCTCCAGCGGGGGGAATCCCAGCAGGTCGAACGTGTAGGCGTTCCGGGTGTTGACGGTGAGCACGGTGCTGCTGCTGGGCGCTCCGAAGACGTTCTCGGAGGCGATTCGGAAGTAGTACGTGCTCGACGGCGCCAGCCCGGGCACCTCCACGGAGTGGGTGGTGCGCAGACCGCCCGCGGAGTCGGTTGAGGAGATTGTATTGGGCGTCAGCCCGTAGAGGAGCTTGCCCGTCGACTCGAAGGGGGTCTCCCACTCCACGCGGAACCGGTCGTGTCCCACGGACGCGACGGCGATGTTCTGCAACTCGGGGGGTTGGGTGCGGACCTGGAGGGTCGCGTGCACCGTGTCGTTGAAGTTGCCCACCGTGTCCGTGGCGTTGAACACCATGGGGTAGTCCCCGTCCTCGACGTCCTCGGGAATCTGGAAGGTGGGGCACGTCCACAGGGAGCTGGTGCCCACCCTGCCGCAGGCCCGCGTGATGCCGAGGTCGCCGACGGTGATGACGAGGGCCTCGGGGCGGGCGTCCTCGATGGTGGCCCTGGCAAGAACGTGGTCACCGGGCACGCCGGCCGGCTGGGTCTTTGCGACCCCGTCGTCGTCCACGGAGAAGTACCGGAGGGTCGGGCGCAACACCCTTGGGGGCAGGCCGTCGACGAGGAGTACCTGCGACTCCGTCTCCCGGTTGGAGGCCCGGTCCCAGGCCTCCAGGGTGAACGGCTGCTTTCCCTCCGTGCGGAGGGCCACGTTGGAATCCCCCAAGCCCTCGTAATGCCACGTCTCGGTGCCCTCCTCCTTCGTCATGTTGATCTCCCTGACGCCGTCGTCGCCTTGCAACCGGATCACGACGCGCTCCACGCCCGTGCCCACGTCCGTGCCCACGTCCGTCACCTGCGTGATGAATCGGATGGGGGTCCCCGGCCGGTAGGCCCCGTCGAGCGGTTCCTGGCCCACGAACACGCCCACGTCCCCGAACCGCGGGCGGTCGAAGTCCACCGTCACGTTCGTGGCGTTGTCGCGGCCGGCGGGGGCCTTGGCGCGACGGCACAGCCCCCCGTCCGCCGGCTCCTCCTCTTCTTCCGCCAGGCAGGGGGACTCGTGGTTGCCCGCCGCATCGACGGCCGTGGTGATGAAGCTCAGGATGTTCCCCGTCGCGAGCCCCGTGAAGTTCAGCTCGGTCTGGTCCGGGGCGAAGCAGGTCTCCACCCCTGCGTCGCCCTCGCCGACGAACTGGAAGAGGCACACCCTCCCGACGCCGGAGACGTCCGCGACGCCTGAAGCGGCGTCGGAGTGGGCCCACCGCAGCCGCAGGGCGCCTGTCTCGTTCTGCTGGTCCAGGCCGGCAAGCTCGGGGGTGGCAATCCACGACGTGGGCGGCGTCCCGTCCACCAGGACCGTCCGGTCGATTCCCCGGGAGTGGTCGAAGTCGCCCGCCCTGCCGGCGCCGTCCTCCGCCCGGATGGAGATGGTGTACGCGCCGTCGCCGGTCGTGGGGACGGTGAACCCGTGCGTCCCGGCCAGGCGGTAGCCATTGAAGAGGGCGGTCCCGACGCCGTCCGGGCCCGTGCGGTCAATGCGCAGGTAGGCTCCCGGCTGGCACGCCGCCTCGTCCACGCCGTCGCACAGGGACGCCGGGTCCACCCCGTCGGGCCAGTCCAGGTCACGCCCGAGAATCACGTCAAGGCGGACCTCCTGCCCGAGGGGGGGTGACACGGTGTCCGCCGCGTCCGCCACCACGAGGGGGGGGTTGTCGATGCGCACGTCGAGCGGTTGGCTCTCCCGGGCGGGCAGGTCCACCGACCCGGCGGCCCCCGCGTCCGCGGACAGGAACACCGAGGCGCGGACCTCGTAGACCCCGTCGGGGGAGGACTCAGGGAAAGCATTGGAAACGGTGCGCCACAGGAACTCGTAGACGAGCGGGCCGTCCCCACCCACGTGGGTCCCGTGCCCGAGCACCTCGCCGTTGCCCAGGAAGGAGACGCGGTCGATGCGGTCCGGGTCCGGGGGGTTGACGTGCACGAGGGCGCGCAGCAGGAGGTCTCCGGAGACAATCTCCCCGCCCTGGAGCTCCGTGCCGGCCGAAGACGCCTCCAGGTCGACGTCCTGCAGGCCCGGGGGGGTGATGCCGTGCACCGCGTCGAGGACCTCGTCGAGGTGCTCCGCGTCCACGCCGGTGCCGCAGCGGCCGGTCTGCCTCCACGTGTGGTCGTCCCGAGCCTCCACGTTGTCCGGGTAGCGGTCCCTGCCCCCCGCGTCGATGAAGACCGCGCAGGCGCTGGTGGAAGCGGTCATCCCGAGCCCCGCCCCGCCAGACCGGTACAGGTCGTCTCCGTGCAGGTCCAGGAGCATGCCCGTCGATGCGCTGCCGGCCGCGTACGCCTGCGCCTTGTCCCCGGCGTGGTACCGGTCGTGGCCCCCCGCGTCCAGAAGGAGGCCGAACCCGCCGCCGTCCCCGACCCCCTGCACGTGGGTGGAGTCGGGTGCGGTGTAGCGGTCGTCGCCGGAGGCGTCCACGAGCAGGCCGAAGCCGCCGTTCGCGGCGCCCTGGCCGAAGGCGGCCGGGTCGAGGTGGGGGGTGCGCAGGAGGTGGTATTCGTCGTGGCCCCCCGCGTCGTAGAGGAGGCCGAAGCCGCCCTGGGCCGCGCCTTGGCTCCACGGACCCGCCTCGAACCGGTCGTTACCGGCCCCGCTCCAGAGGACGCCCCACCCGGCATCCGCGCCGTATCCCTGGGCGGTCCCGTTGGGGGCCCGGTAGACGCTGCCGCCGTCGCCCAGCGCGGCCAGCAGGCCGAGGCCGCCCGAGCTGGCGCCCTGCGCCGGGCCATCGACCTCCGCGTCGAACCGGTTGGTCGCGTCCCACGTCACCAGGACGCCCACCGCGTTCTGGATGGACGCGCCCTGCGTGGGGATCTGGCCGCAGTTCCCGTCGGCCGTGGCCACCGTGCGGAACGTGTTGCTGCCGCCCGCGTCCGCGAGGACGGCGACGCCGCCGCTGGCGCCCCCGAGGCTGGCGCAGCCGCCCACTGGCAGGTACTGGCTGTCGCCGCCCAAGTCCAGCAGCAGGGCGACGTTGCCGTTCTGGGTGTTGCCCCCGACGCCCCCGCCGGTATAGGTGTTGTTGCCGCCCAGGGAGACCAGCAACGGATAGGATTCGTCGTAGAAGGTGTCGCCGCGTCCCCCCACGGCGAATTGGCCCGGGAGCCGCAGCACGATACCGCCGCCGTTGATCGCGCCGGTGCCGTCGCTCCACACGGTTCCAGGGTGGTCGTCCGCGTCGGTCCGGTTGGTGCCAAGCTGGTCCTCCACGACATTGGGGGCGCCGTCGCCGTCGTCGTCCTCGTGGTGGTCGGGGAGGTGCTGTGCCAGATTGCCGTCGCTGAAGTAGACACGCCTCTCCTGCTCCGCCGGTGTGCACACACCGTTCGTCACTTTGCCCGCACAGATCGTCCGCTGGTCGGTCCCGTTGATGTTCTTCTTCTGGCTGACATCGTGGTACCCTCCCAGCAGGGAGGCGATGCGGTAGGTGTCGTAGTCGCTTCCCTCGTCGACGAAGACGCCGCGCCCATAGTCAGCTACCCTCAGCGAGTTTTGGCCGGCGACCTTCCCCGGCGAGGGCCCGGTCCCCTGGGTCCAGAAAATCTTCGTGTCGGACAGGTCCCCGATGGCTTCCTCACTGGTGTAGGTGTCCCGTCCGCCGCCGTCGAACAGCAGCGCCAGGGGCTGGACGTCGCGCAGCGAGGCGCAGACGCCGATGTTCCCACCAGGGACGTTCCCTTGGTCCACCGCCGCCTGCCTCGCGAAGGAGTAGGTGTCGCTGCCGCGCAGGTCGATGAGGCCGGCCCGGCCGGCCATGTGGTGGACGTAGCCCTGCGAACGTTGCTGGGACGTGTAGGTGTCGTCCCCGCCGAGGTCGATCAGCCACGCCTCGCCGGGGTTGTTCATGGCCAGGCAGTTGGTAATCTCTGGGGTCGTGCCTGCGGCGCCCTGACTCAGTTCACCGGCCTGGTAGGAGTCGTCCCCGGACAGGTCCAACAGCAGTGAGACGGAGGCCAGGTGGTTGGTCGGCGAGGATTCAGTGATCGTTGTGGCGTTCGTGCTTCCAAACACGGTCACCGCCCCTTGCGTCGGACCCTCTACCGGCAGGTAGAGGTCATTTCCCGACAAATCCAGGGCGAAGCTGCCCACACCGGCATGACGGATTACTTCAGTGGATGCATAATCAACGATTGTCTCGTTAGTAGGAATAGCGCCGTCTTCCGTTTTTACCATGGATCCCCAGAAGTCCCCCGGCCCCGCCACCTCCGCCGTGTAGTTGTCGTTGCCGCCCAGCTCGATGAGGAGGTGGGCCGGCTCGGTGATGTTGTCGTCCCCAGGGCCGCCGATGTGCAGCAGGGAGGTGCACTGGCCTTCCGGGGTCTCCTCCGGGTCGTCGCCACAGAGACTGTTGTCCCGCCAGGGGAGCAGGAGGCCGGTCGGGTCGCCCGGGGCCCCCCCGTCCTCGATGATCTTCTGCACCTCCGCGACGGCGCTACCGACGGTCGCCACGCCCGGCGTGCTGTTCGGGTCCTGCGGGTCGCTGCCGCCAAAGAGTTCGACCAGGTTGGGAACCCTGTCCCCGTCGTCGTCCGCGAGGGTCGAGTCGAGGCCGACGCTGAGGCCGCCCGCGTTCCCCACGACCCACAAGGCGTCGTCCGTGCGGCGCGGCTCCTGCCCGTCCTGCTCCGGGTCTTGGTACCGGAGGTACTGCGTCCTTCCCGGAAGGCTCTCCCTCGGGATGTCCCGGTTGCTGTAGGTGGTGCCCAGACCGCCCAGGTCCACGAGGACGCCCACCGCACCGTCGGCGCCGTGACCTCCCTGGAAGTACCGGTTATCGATGCCCGTGGTGTAGCGATTGGCGCCCGCCCCGTCGTTCAGGAGCAGGCCCAGGCTGCCCGCGCCGTTGCCGTAGCCCTGCCCGCGCTTGGCATCCATCGTGTCGCGGCCGTCGCCCAGGTCCACGAGGGCGCCGGTTCCGCCGTTCCAGCCGGTGCCGTGGGCGCGGGAGTCGGCGGCGGAGTAGGTGTCGCGGCCGCCGCCGTCCAGGAGGATGCCGACGCCGCCGTTGGCGCCGTAACCCTGCGCGCCGCACGTGTCGCCGCTGCACGCGTCCGTGTAGGTGTCGTCGCCGCCCGCGTCCCACAGCACGCCCAGGGACCCGGTTCCTGCGGCGGCGCCGTGGGCCAGGAGCGAGGGCAGCGCCTTGTACTGGTCGTTCCCCCCCAGATCGATGGCCACGCGGGCGACCGCGAAGCCCTCAGCGGACCCCACCGGGTACAGGTAGGTGTCGTCGCCGCCCAGGTCGATGACCAGGTCCGGGTGGGAGGAGATGGCTGGCCCGACGGTCGTCTTGGCGAAGCCCGTGATGAGGAGGGTCCTTCCCTGGGTGGACTTGAACCATACGTCGTTGGTGCAATCGTTGAGGCCAACGAGGTTGGGGCAGTCGGGCTGCACCGGCGACGGCGGCGCCTGCGCGCTGGCGGTGCCGATGATGGAGATGCTGGGGATGCGGCCCAGGAGCGACAGGGCGCGGCGGAACCAGGGCTGGCTGGGGGTTTCCCCCGGGTCCACGGTCGCGGTGCCCGCCGCCACGGCGTCCGCGTACGGGCCCAGCACCGCCACGGCCGCCTCGACGGAGGCCACAAGGTCCACCTGGGATTGCTGTAGGGCGCGCACACCATCCGGCCCGATCTGGGCCATGCTCCGCGCCCACGTCTCCACCAGGGCCGCCTCCGCGTGGGTCCACGACGGCGCCTCAAGGAGGGCGGTGGCGGTGCCGGTCTGGTGCTCCAGGACGTCCCGGGTGGCTGGGTCGAGGCCAGCGAGGACCTGTTCCCGTTGCGCGTCGAGGCGCTGCATCCCGTGCAGGACGTGCGCCATGCCGAGGGCAACCGGGGCGGGGAGGGCTGCCGCGGCGGCCAGGGCGTCCCCGGGGGAGAGGCCCTCGCGCTGCAGCAGGGTGGCCAGGGCGGGGGGGTCGGGCACGGCGTCCGGCGTGGCCAGGCCTCGCCCCCGGGCCAGGATCTGAGACGGCTGCGGGTCGGGAGAGAGGGCGATCTCCAGCAGCCCTGCGGCCTCCGGCAGGTCCGGGCGCATCGCCAGCTCTAGGTCCAGGAGGGCGGCCCACGCCTCCAGTACGGGCCTCGCCTCCCGGGTCGCCTCCAGCAGCAGGGATGTGCCGGTGGTGGCGTCGCCCGAGCCAAGCCCGACGTGGCGGGCGGTGACGATGGTCGCCACGGCGTCCGCCAGGCTCGCGGGCAGCGCGTCCAGGCCATCCAGGGGCAGGTTGTCTCCGGGGACGCCGAGGGTGACGGCCAGGTTGGTGAGCGCCTCGGCGAGGCTCTCCTGTGGCAGTTCGGGCAGGGCAAGGGCCGCGGGGTCGATGCCGAAGTCGACCAGCGCATACACGCGGTCCCAGTCGGCATCGCCCGTGCCGGGTCGGCCGGACGCGGACCCGGTGGCGTCTGCGGCCTCCCGCGCGCCGCGGGCGTGCGGGACGTCCGGCGCACCGGATGGGGGGGCCGGGGGCAGGGAGAGGGGGTCCCGGACCTGGTCGATGGTGCGCAGAAGCAGGTCGGCGCCGCGCAGGCGCTGGCTCAAGTCGATGCGAGCGGCGAGGCCCTGCACCGCGACGTCGAGGTCGGCGTCGCTGCGGGCGGGGTCCTGCGCCAGCCACGCGGAGACCGCGTCCGGGTCGCGGTCGAGCAGGAGCCGCTCGTGGGGACCGAGGTCGCGCAACGCCTCCCCCTCCAGCCGCACGGCCTCGCTGTATGCCAGCACCAGTTGCGCCAGTGCCCGCTCTGCCTCGGGGACAAGGCGCAGCGCCGCGATCTGGGCGCGCAGCACCGTGGCGTGGGGGAGGTCGATGCCCGTCGCCCCGGCGTGGGTCTCGAGGGCACTCAGGAGCGGCTCCGCACCGGGCGGCGCGTCGGGCACCGGCACCGGCTCCCACGGGACGGCCCGCCGCACCGCGTCGAGGACGTCCGGCAG
>CAZXUC010000006.1:0-101501 GCA_964643795.1 uncultured Halobacteriales archaeon
GGCGCAACGGCTGCTGGCGCGCCGGCGCCCGCCGCCGAAGGGTGCATCGCTTGGTCGGCGCCATGCGGGGGCGGAGCGCCCGGGCGTGGGACCGGTACCGGTGCGCCAGGCACGCGCTGGGCGTCCGTCAGGCGGCGCGGTGCCCCGTGCGGTTTGGCTTCGTTGGTCGTGTCGGCGGGGGGATTGGGGGTCATGAGGTCAGCCTGAGGAGCGCAATTCGACGTCGATGCTGGCTTGCCTGAAGACGAAGAACAGGTCATCGTCGCCGACGTTTGGATCGATGGTTTCGCCATCCACGGTGAGGATGATGCCGGACCCGGTCGGTTGGATCGAGTATTCCAAGTCCGCTGTGCTGAGGCCGGCCTCGATGAATTCACGGTGCAGGAAGGCCTCCCAAGCATCGGGGTAGGCGGTGGGAATCTCAAACGTGATACGCCTGGCCGTCGCCTCCAGGGAGGTGCGTTCGGCGGGGTCCAACAGGATGCTTGCGGATCGGGCGCCGGCAAGTTGCTGCGTGACGCCGCCCAGGCTCGGCAGGTCCCACTCGATGCGGGTCTGCGCGCTCCCGACGGTGACGGCAAGGCGCGGCGGGACGGCGACCACGGCGACGCCCTCTTGGATGCGCACGATCGCGCCATGCTCCAGCAGGTAATCCTGGTCCACGAACCTGGAATTGCTGCCGTGGAACCCGAGCAGACCTCCTTCGAAAGGCCCGGCGGCGTAGTTGTCGACCACGAGGCCGATGGCGCCGCCCGAGGTCCCGGTGCCTCCGCCTTGGGCCGAATCGAAGACGACGACGTACGCGGCGTCGAGGCCGTCTTGCGTGATGGCGAGTTGCAGGGGTCCCTCGGCTGATGCCAGGATGGCATCGAACAAAAGCGACGGATCCATCAGGTCGACGTAGAAGTATTGCAGGCCGGCCGTCTGCTGGAAGAACGCCTCCAGGTCGGAACTGACTTCGTCGTCGATCGCACCGTCCGAATCGGTGTCGGCGAAAATCTGGATCTGTAGGGCCCATTCCGAGGGAAGGTCGCGGAACGTCACCACTGCGCTGCCGACCGGGTCCCCGTTGATGTCATCGATGGCGAGCGTCGCAGAATCGCCGTCTTCGTAATAGTTCAAGTCGGGCGGCAAGAGCACCCGGACCCGCAGCGCACGCACCCGGTCGACGTCGATGTATTCGTCCTCCGTGCCGTCGATGATCTCCCAGTCGTTTGGGTCCGTGATGCCGTAGAACGATTGGCCGTTGGAGACGAGGATGGTCATGCGCGGCGAAGAGATTTCGACGCCAGTGCCGGCGGCGGCCGCGTCGAAGGCAAGGGATCCTGGAAGGCCACCGCCTTGGAGGAAGCGGAAGCCCGGTTGGCGATCGAGGCGGATCGGGTCGCTCACGCCGACGTCAGTCCGGTTGTCGACTTGTCGGTCAAGGTCCGATTTCACTTGCGCAAGTTGGCCGAGGACTTCGTCCATGTGCCGGGCTTCGCGGTCTTCGTCCCACACGGGCGCGAATTCCACGCGAATCACGACCAGGCTGATTACGAAGAGCGCGAACATGAGGATCGCGCCCAAGACGTTGGAGACAGCCGGGTCATCGCTGCGGTGCACGGGGGGCAGGTGGCGCATCAGGTGTTCCTCACTCGCGCATATTCGAGGTCGAGGGTCCCTTGCGTGGCGCCGGCGGGGGTGTCGTCCAGGATGCGCAGGCGAGGCGCTCCGCCGTTGTATTCCCCGGCCGTCATCAGGACGGAGGCGCACGTCTTGGCGTCGCACGTGCTGGTCGCAAACGAGCGCGTATTGAAGGCTGACCCATCCCACAATTGCAGAGTGAACGTGTCGCCTGCGGACGTGTAGCGTAATTCCATCGTATGGGTCGCCGCGGCTGGTACACCGGACCAGTCGATTGTGGATGTCAGTGCCCGCACAGCGCCGGATGTAGTTGCGTACGTGATTTGGATGTAGATGTGGTCGACTTCCATGTTGCGCGTCGAGGTGTCCACGGCGTTCGTGGCTCGGACCACCAGGGCCTCGACGTCGGCGACCGTCCACGCGCGGCTATCCGTCAGGGTGCGAGTGTATGATGCGTCGGAGCTCGTCAAAACGGTGGCCAGCCCCTGGGACAGCGTGCCCCCGCCGACGCGGTAATCGACGCGCCCTTGCGGGGCGGAGCCCAAGCCGCTTGCAAAGCGAGCCTCGATCCCGACCAGGACGGTCCTGATGCCGGTCGCATCGGCCGGCAGGTTGAACCCCGAGACCTCGACGTACTCGCCTTGCGTGTCAAGCGTGGCGCGGACATCATCCTCGCCCAAGGCTCGCGTCGGCTGGAGTGCCCCCGAGTCGGCCGTCGTCGCGCCGGAGAAGGTGGAGACGGCGGAAACGAACCCCTCGGCGAAGGCAGCCGCAGCCGCGTCGCACGACGCGCGGGCGGCGGACGGCGTGGTGACGGAACCCACGCCGATCGCGGGTGTGCCGCCGTACGAATAGGTCGAAGCCCCGTCAATGAGTTGGGTGGATGTGGCTGTCGTGCCCGTGTTTCCCGAGCTGTCCTGGAAGCCCGTCACGTAGAGGTAGAGGGTGTGCCCGCCCAGCAAGGCCCAGGTGCGCGAAACGGTGGTCGCGAATTGGTTGCCCGAGATATGGGGCATGACAGTACCGCTGTCGGGGAAAACGAAATCCGTCGTGGCGCACACAAACAGAGATGGGTTCACCAGCGTGCTGACGCCGCAGTTGTCCGAGACGCTGAGCGTGATTGTGACGGCGCCGAGTGTCGCGATGGTGATGTCGGGAACCGTCAGGACACCCGTGGGGTTAGCCGTGTCCGGGCTGCAGGTAGGACCGCCGCCGCCGCTGGAGAGCAGGATGCCGCCGCCCGTCACTGTTCCGGAGAGCACCACGCGGGATGCTCGCGTCGTACCCGTCACGACGTCCGCTTGGACCGCCTCGTCCTGCGCCAAGTTCAGGAGCGCCAGGGCTGGCGATTCCCAGGTTTCCCCAATCGTCAACCGACCGTCGCCGTCGTCGGCGAAATCCGAGCCGAGGTCTCCTCCTGAGTACGTGTAGCGGGTGCCGTCAGCCGTGAATGAAATCGTGGTAAGTTCGGCATCGACAGCTTCGCCGCCCATGTGGATTAGCAGCACTCGTTCGTCACCACTTTCCCAACCGTTGGCGCCGGGGTCAGTGCGCATCTCCAGGCTGACGTAAAGTTGATTCTCTGGCCCATCGAAGGCGAGAAGGAGGGCGCCGAAGGCGCCGGCGGTCACCACGGTGATGGCGACCATCATGATGCTGCCGACGACGTCGGAGACGGCCGCGTCGTCGTCGCTCGGTGCGCGGCGGCGACCTCGCCGGCCGGGGCTGCGTCGCAAGAATCGGGCGGCCGCGCGGATTCCACGCATCAGCGGATCCTCCCCGCGGCAAACGACCCGGTGATGTCGAAGCTTGACTCAGTGAAGCGGTATTCGACCCAGCCGAGACCCTGGGGAGCGCCTAGTCCCTGCGCTTGTAGGTGCGGCTTGCCGGACTGGTCCCGCACTTCGATGACGCCAGTCATGAGGTGCTTGAACATCTGGATGTCGGCGTCCGTATGCATGCCGTGGTCCATGAGGTAGAGGCCCGTGGCGCCGACGCGGCGCGTGCGCCCGATGAGTGTTTGCAGGAAGCGGAACGCCGTCTGCGCCGTGCTGTACGCGATGAGCGTCGAGACGGAATCGAGCACGAGGAGGTGATGAGAATGCTCGCCGATGATGTCCTTCTGCGCCTGGTTCACGGCGACGGCGATGCCGTTGAGGTCGAGGGCTCCATCGAGGTAGGTCGCATCCTGCGACTTATCCTGGGCGCCGATGGAAACGGAGTACGTGTCAATGTAGCGCGCGAGGTGCTTTTTCTCGGCGGCTTGGTACCCGGGCTCGTGGGCAAGCTGGGCGCGGACGTCGGCCGTCGCCGTGTTCGTGAGGATTAGAATCGCCGGGATGCCGGCTTGCAGGTTCGCCAAAAACGCGCGCCGCGCCAGCGTCTCCTTGCCCAAAAAAGGCGGGCCATAGAGGAGCCCGGCCGCACCAGCGGGCAGTCCGCCCCCCAGCAGCGCGTCGAGCCGCTTGACCCCGGTGGGGAGTCGCGACGCAGCCGGAACCGCAGCGGCCACCTCGGCGCTCTCCCCGTGTGGAGCCGGCGTCGCGCCATGTTTCGACGCCGCCGTATGCGGGACCGAACGGATGGGGCCGCCAGGCGACGTTGGGGAAATGCGGTGGCTGCCCGCCGCCGTGGCCGCCGCCTTAGCCTCCGCCTGGCCGGCGGGAGGGCTCGACGTCGTACTCATCCGGTCCCACCTTCCAGGACGCGGTCGACGAGGCCCTGTAGGACCGCCCGGCAGGATGCGGCGTCCGTGGCGATGCAACTGACAATCGGCACGTCGGGCGGCGCATGGAGCCGCAGCACGGCGCGTTCGGGTGTCAAGGCGCCGGGCAAGTCCGACTTGTTAAGCGCAATGACCACCTTAAGGCCGCGCCTCCAAATCTTCTGCAGCATCTCGGCGCCGCGCGGAAAGGACTCCGGCTCCGTCGCATCCATGATGAGGATTGCCGCGACGGCTTGGCCGGCTAGTGTAGGCAGGAGCGGGTCGAAACGTTCCTGGCCTGGCGTGCCAAAAATCTCGGCCTTCACCCCGGGCAGGGTCACCGTGCCGCGGTCCATCGCGATGGTCGTGCCTTGGCGTTCGACGCTGACGGCGCCCTTTGCCACCGTGTGGACGAACGTCGTCTTGCCGGCGTTGTGCGGGCCGATGACGACGATCTTCGGGATGTAGGAAAAGATGCCCCCCGGGCGCGTGACCTTGAAGAGTTGGGCCGGCCCCTGGGACGGCTTGGTCCAGGGCGTTCGTTCGACGCCCACGGTGTGGTGCAGCACGACGCGGTCCTCCACTCCGCGCAAGCCGACGACGGCTTCGAATGACGACAGGGCGTTTTGCACGTCCTTCGTGTAGGGCCAGGAGGTCCACAAGGCCGCGGCGAAGCGGAAGCGTTTGAAGGCGGCTAGCAGGCTCGGCAATGCGGCGAGGAACTTGTCTGGAGTGCTGCGGTCCAAGAGTCCGCTCAAGGAGTCAACCAGGAGGATGGCCTTTGGGTGTTCGCGTCCGGCTTGGTCGACCCGCGACGCGATGGCGGGCAGGCTGTTGGGATCGCCGATTGGGTAAGCGGCTTCTTCTGACGCGCCGGAAAGCGCGCTGTAGGCATCGACGAGGAAGAGCGGCTTGCCGGCGGGGTCTTGACCAAGTTCCGCCATCGCTTCGAGCAGGCGGGCCGGGCCGCGGTTGCCCGTGACGAAGACCACCTCGTCGCCCTCCGCAAGGTGCGACGATGCCGCCTGCAGGAGGAACGGCAACCCTTCGACGGTCGGATCATGGCGCAGCAGGACGCAGCCGCCCTTCGGGATGGCGCCCAAGCTGGTGTCAATCGCGGGCACCCCGAACGTGGTGCCTGCCGCCACGTTCATCCTCCGAGGATCTTCCGTAGGTCGGAGACGGCGTCGTCGACGAGCTTCGTCATGCGCGCCGCGCCCAGGCTGCTCGGACCGGCGGCCACGAACAGGTAGTCCTTGTCGAGGCCCGTGACGACGAGGCGAATCGAACCCGCTTCGATGGTGGCCCGGGCGGTGCCCTCCTCGGATAGTTCCTGGATGGCCGCCTCGGCGGCACCGAGCAGGGCTGCGCTCATGGCACTGAACGTCTCAGGCTGGACGGGCCGCGCGAAGCGCGACATCACGGGCAGGCCGTCGCGGCCGACGAGGGCGGCGCCCATGAGGCCGTCGGCACCTACGAGTTTGGCGAGGGAGGCCTCGGCCGCCCCGCGTTTGTCGGCCATTACGCCACCCCTTTCTTGCGGCGCAATTCATCCATCGCGCGGCTCAGCGCCTGGTCACGGGACCCCTTCGCCTTGCGGGAGTCCAGCATGCCCTTCACGACGGCGACCGTCTTGTCCGGGTCGAGTGGCTTCGTGAAGAACGTCTCAATGCGGGCCTCGTTGATGGCGGAGATGGCGATTTCGAGGTCCGGGAAGGCCGTCATCATGATGCGCGGCACTTGCGGGGCAATCTTGCGTGCTTCCTCCAGGAACTGCAGCCCGTTCATGCCGGGCATCTTGTAATCGGAGAGGATGAGGTCGACGGCGCCTTCCCCCAGCACTTTCAGGCCCGCCGCCCCCGAGTTCGCCGTGCGGACCTGGATGCCGGGCAAAGCGGCCGCGAACAAGTCGCTTAGAGACTCGAGGATGTCAGGTTCGTCGTCCACCACGAGGATGGTCGTCGCAGACGGGGTCTTAAGGTCAGGGAGTGGAATTGCAGCACCTCGATTTTGAACGCCGGCGGCGAGGACCATGCCTTGCGTTCGCGTCCTTAAACCATCATTGGAAATCGTTTAAATGCTTGGGCGACGCGACTAAGGGTGATGCCTCGGCGTGGAATCGCATCCACCCTGAGTCCACACCGAGGGTCTGCTCCTCCAAACCCAAGAAGGCCACGCGTTGACTGAAGCCACCCGCGACGGCGGACCCGCCACCAGCCACTCGGCCCAATCGGCAGCAGCCGATGGCCTCGGGGATCAGCTAGTCCGCCTCCGCCACCAGCAGCAAGCTACCTCCGCAGCACCGGTGCTGCGCGTCCTCGGCGGGATTTACGTAGTCTTGTCCGGAACCATCTTCCTCGAACAAGATGTGGAACCTGCCCTGGCGGGAACGCTCTGGGCCATCACCGCCGTAGTCGGCCTCGGCTCCATTGCGGCGGGCCGGTGGGTAGGTCGGCACGCACTGTCCCCCGCACGGCTCGATGCCGTCTGCGGCGGTTTCGGCCTGCTCTTCATCGCGCATGGCCTGCTCTCCGTTTGGCTGTTCGACGACGCCGGGCAATCCACGTACATCCTGACGTTGCTCGCAGCAGGTGGATTCTTCCTGCTCTCGCGCCGCGCGGTCGCCACGTTCATGGCCGCCTCCCTCATTGGTTGGGCGCTCGTGGCCGGCGCCCTAGGGCTGCCGTGGGATTCGCGCGAGAACGGCTACGTCCTGGCGGGTGCCTTCGTCGGAATCGTCGCCCACCTCGCGCGCAACCGCAGTCTCCGTCGCACGGCACTCGCCGGCTCGCAGGCCATGACGACGTTGCAGGCCTCCGAGGAACGTTTCCGCAACCTGGCAGAGACGGCGACGGATGCCATCCTCCTCGTCGACGCCACGGGTCGGCTCACGTACCTCAACCCGGCTGGCCTGAAGCTGTTCGGCCTACGCGCCGACGCCGCGGCCGGTTCGTTCCTGTCGCACCTAGCATCCAGCGGCGGGGCGGAAACGGAGCCCTACGTCGGCACCCGCGAAGTGCAGGGCCGCCGCCGGGACGGTACGACGTTTCCCGCCGAGTTGAGCCTTGCCCGAAACCAGCGCGGCGGAGAAGTCGTCTACACCGGCATCCTGCGCGACATCACGGACCGGCAGCGGGCAGCCGCCGAGGTAAAAGCAGCCGCCGAACGCGAGGCGGAGGTCGATAAACTCCGTGCGATGAACGAGTTCAAGACGCACTTCCTCAACATGGCCGCCCACGAACTCAATACGCCGCTTACGCCGTTGCGCCTACAGCTTCACTTGCTCAAGGCGGGACAGATGGGCGACCTCAACGAACGGCAATCCAGGGCGGTCACCGTGCTGGACCGCAACGTCCTCAGGCTTACAGGCCTAGTGGGGGAGATCCTGGAAGTGGCGCGCCTGCAAAGCGGCCGCCTCAAGCTCTCCGTGGGACCGGTCGCGCTCGACGAAGTCGTGGACGAGGTACTCGGCTCCTTCGCGGATGCGGCCCGCGGCGTCGGCGTCGACCTTTCCTTCGCGGGGGTCCAGAACTTTACCGTCCGCGCTGACCGCAACCGCCTAACACAGGTCATGTTCAACCTCGTCTCGAACGCCCTCAAGTTCACTCCGGCCGGCGGCCGCATCGTGGTCGAAGCGACAACGCGCGGGGACATGGTGGAGGTCGCCGTGATAGACTCGGGGATGGGCCTGGGACCGGACCAGATCGAGAAATTGTTCCAACCGTTCGTCCAGGTCCACGACCCGATGCTCGTCACCGCCACCGGCACGGGCCTTGGGCTCTACATCTCTAAAGGCTTGGTGGAAGCGCAGGGCGGCACCATCGCGGTCACAAGCGCAGGCCCCGGCCATGGTTGCGCGTTCCGTTTCACACTCCCAGCCTCCTCAGCTGCGCAAACGTCGGTCGTGGCGATCGCCCTCGAAGAGGATCCAATCATCCGCCGCCTCCGGGAGCTGATCTAAAATGACCCAAACAACCTTGGCGTTCTCGGCCGTCGCGTCGCTCGTCACGGCGAGCTTGTACCTCTACGTGGGCCGCGTGCTGCGCCGCCGCGAAGTCAGCCCCGAGGCGAGACTCGCGAACGGGATGTTCGTCCTCTGGTGGCAATCCCTGGGATACCTCGGCGTGGCCGGCGTGGGAATCATGGGTCTGTACGTTGCCGGTCACCTCGAGATCTGGATGTACCAGGCGTACGTGACGTTCGTCCTGCTCATCCTCTTCTTGGCCCTTTGGGGATTGCAGTTCTACTTGGTCTACCTCTACACAGGCTCGAAACGCTCGTTCAAGGTCCTGGGCATCTTCTACGCCCTCCTGTTCGTCGCGACGCTCGCGCTCATCGAGTACGTGGGAGCGCCGGAACGCATCGTCGATGACGGTTGGTCCATCAGGACTGAGCCCCGAGCCGAATTCGGCACCCTGTTCAACTTGGGCTTCGCCCTCTTGCTGCTGGGCCCGCAACTCGTGGCGGCCGTGGCGTATGGGCGCCTTTACTTCAAGACGACCGACCGCACGCAGCGCTACCGCATCGCCATGATCTCCGTGAGCATCATCGTCTGGTTCGGCTCGAGCATCATTGCGTCCGCAGCAGACCTGAGCGATACCCTGGCCTGGCGCCTGGCAAGCCGCGCCATCAGCATCCTCGCGGCAACCGGCATCCTTGCCGCCTACAAGCCGCCTGCGTGGGTGCGCAAGAAGTACGGCGTCGAGGGCGTCAAGGAAGCCAAGGCGCCGCCGACTTGACCCGGAGCCGGGTCCACCGTTGGCGGCCAGCGACGACTGACGAATCAGGGATTCCGGGGATTACGGGGAGCCGATTGTCACGGCAGGCACTGCACGACGACCTACCGAGGATTCCGGGAATTACGGGGAACGGATTGTGACGAGTGTCCTCGAAATTTCCGTAATCCCCGGTCGGTTGGTCGCAAAGCTCGCGCCGTCACTCGCCTTCGAATCCCCTACTCGCCTTCGAATCCCCCGGCCACATGACTTACTGCAGTCCGCCGACGGCGTGGGCGTCGTCTTGGGCTTGAGTTTGAAGCACGACTTCGGTTTGAGTTTCCAGCACGAATTCGACTGCGGCGCGCGCTGCCGCCATCATCAAGTGTGAAGGGCTGCACATCGCGGCCGCCGAAGTCGCCGGCGGAAAACGGGTCCCGATGCAGATTGCTTCGAACGCGGCGCGCGCTTGGACTACCGCATTGCTGGAGCATGAGGCTCGCCAGGAATTGCTCATTGGTCGAGGTTTAGGCTCTGTTGGTATCTGTGAACTCCCAGGCCTCCCACCCTTGGCGGGCGAATCCAACGACTCGAGCCACGCATGGTGAGCTTGCGCCGTAGTGTGGGCGGCTTGGGATTGCACGGATTATCACAGAACTTACGCCCGAGATTCAGAACCTGTGGGTATCTGTGAAATCCCAAGCCTCCAAACGCCCGGCCGCGAGGTGACAGAACCACATCGGCGCCATCTGCAACATCTGCGGAAACGTCGGCACAAGGCAGCAAACCCTCGGAGATTCCCTCATATACCCCATGTCCGTCGGCCGCCAAGCCGCCAGTGTCTTTGGACGCTGGATGGCGCATGTCGAAGGAGTCACACACTATGGCAACTGGATCCGACCGTAAGTCGAATCCTGTGCTCGTGGAGCTCATCGGCGCCCTCAAGAACGCGGGTCGCACGAATGAAGCTCCCCTGTGGCGAGACATCGCTTCCCGTTTGGAGAAGCCGTCGCGCAACTGGGCACAGGTCAACGTCAGCAAGCTCGAGACCGTCGTGTCCCAGGGCGAGAACGCCGTCATCCCAGGCAAACTCCTGGGCGCCGGCGAAGTCTCCCGGGCCGTCACCGTCATCGCCTACTCAGCCTCAACGTCCGCCAAGGCGAAGATCGCCAAGGCCGGCGGCAAGGTCTTGTCCTTCCAGGAGGCCGTCAAGGCTTACCCGAAGGGACAGAACTGCAGGATCGTCGGGTGACCTCATGTCCGGCTCAAAACACCCCAACGCCCCCTTCACGCTCGAACACGACGGCAAGCGCACGGTCACCGTCATTGACGCGACCGGCCTCGTCCTCGGCCGCATGGCGACGCACGTCGCAAAGCGCGCCATCGAAGGCGAAGAAGTGCACATCGTGAACGCTGAGAAGGCCATCATCGTCGGCTCGTCGCGCAAGGCCATCCAGGAACACTACCTCTTCAAGCGGCAAGTCGGCACCAGCCGCAAAGGTCCGTTCTTCCCGCGCGAACCGCACATGCTCGTCAAGCGCACGTGCCGCGGCATGATCAACTACCAGTCGTCCGCCGGCCGCGCCGCCTACAAGCGCATCAAGGCGCACTTGGGCGTCCCCAAGGAACTCGCGAGCGAGAAGACGACGCCGCTCCCCGCCGCTGAGCGCCAAGCCCGCACCTTCGTTACGGTCGCTGAATTGTCGAGTTGGCTCGGCCGCCCGACGCCCAGCAACCCCACGCCCCACAAGAAGGAGGCCTAAGTATGGCAAAGAAAGTCGTCAACACCTCCGGCAAACGCAAGACCGCCATCGCCCGCGCCTCCATCGCGAAGGGCGAAGGCCGTGTACGCATCAACAAGGTTCCCCTCGAGATCCATGAGCCACGCCTCGCGCGCCTCAAGATCGAAGAGGCCATCCAGATTGCGGGTAAGCGCGCCGAGAAACTCGACATCGCCGTCTCAGTCCGGGGCGGCGGCGTCTACGGTCAAGCCGATGCGGCCCGCACGGCCATCGCGCGCGCCATCCTCGACTACACCGAGGACACCGAGTTGAGGGAACAGTACCTCGCGTACGACCGCACGCTCCTCGTCAACGACACCCGCGTCAAGGAGAGCAAGAAGCCCCTTGGCCGCGGTGCCCGCAAGAAGCGCCAGAAGTCGTACAGGTGATCTAGATGATCATCCCTGTGCGCTGCTTCACCTGCGGCAAAGTCGTCGGCTCAGCCTACGAAGTCTATCAGGCCGCCATCGCGAAAGGCAAGAAGGGCAAGGAAGCCCTCGATGATACCGGCCTGGAACGCTTCTGCTGCCGGCGAATGGTGTTGTCCCACGTGGACCTCATCAAGGAAGCTGCTCCCTACGAGTAGGAAGCAGCTACCGGCGAAAACGCTCCGCGTTTCCGCCGAAGCCGCGCCGTACGAGTAAGGCTCAGGCCCAACTCCAGGCGTACTTTCGCCCCTTTTCCCTTTCTTTCCCCCCATCCTTGTTTCGGGCCCCTGAGCGGTAGCGACCCCTTGGCCGTGTCCCCCTTCAACCCAGTGCATCACAATGGGCTTATGAACTACCCTTGTATCGCAATGGTGAAGGTTTACGTTGTCGGGCGCACAACTGACTCCCAATGATGTTCGACGCATCGCCGGGGCCGGCGCCGTCTACGCCCATCCAGACTACCACGGCCGCCAACACCACGTTCCGTGGGAGGACTGCGTCTACGCCTTGGCCAACTGCGAGCGCGTCGCGCCCGACCACCGCGCCAAGCATGCCGGCACCAATTCCTATGTCGCCTTCGGACGCATCGCTCGCAGCCGGGTCATCCGCGTTGACTTCCAATATAGCTTCCACAGCGACGGATCGGCCATCCTGGTCGTCACTGCCATCTCCTACTAGGTGAACCCATGCCCAAGAACTACCCGCGCGCCACTGAAGCCGACGAAATTCCCGAGCCGGACCTGCCACCCTACGACGTCACGCCCGAACAGGAGAAGGCACTGCGTGAGCGCGTCAAGGCCGCCATCGCCAAGCGCCAATGGGAACCCGGGCGCACTTACCGCTGTCCGTCGTGCCAGGCCAAGGCACTCAAGGGCACGAACCAATTGAACCTGCAAGCCTCCCGCGATGGCATGCTCGTGGTGTACCCGTCCCTGCGCGGCGCCGAATGCGGAAACTGCCATACCAAGTTCGTTGAGCCCAATGAGATGGCGCTGCTGGAACAAGGTCCACTCGGACCACAGTGGATGCCGCACTTCGACCTCAAGGTCTCCACCATCGGCCGCGGTACCCTGGGAACGTACTGGACGAAGGAGATTGAGCGTAACCTCCACCTGCACAAGGACACGAAGTTGCGCGCGCAACTCCTGAACGCCAAACAGGTGCTCATCACAGTGGAATAGCCGGCCCGTGACATTGGTCATTTATAGGGGGTGGCACCTATAGGTGGTCATGGCAATCTTGGATTTGGCTGCCAACCCGACCATCGGGACCATTCTTGAGGTCGAAGGGATTCTCGCTGCAGAGAACCGGACGACGGCGCTTCCTCTGTCGTTTGCCGAGGTCGAGCGCCGGATGCACGCCAAGAAGACGAAGCGCGAAACGGTGAAGGCCGCCGTTCAATCGTTGGTCCACTTCGGGGTCGCCTACGTCGGACCCAAAGGAATCATGTACACGCGCACCCCGCAGAGCCAGGTCAAACCCACAGTGCCCCTCGCATGAGTCAAAGCACGGTCGCGGTCCTCGTCGGCGCCAAGGAAGATTTTCTGCACCGCCACCGGAAGGACCAGCCGCGTGCCAGCTCCGCGTGGGCGGCGCTCGTCGCCAAGGGCACGGCACTTTCAGCTAACGCCCAGTTGGGCGACGCGATTCAGCGCGACCGTTGGCCAAAGCGATTCAAAGGTTGGCAGAACCTCTACCGCCTGGAACTCCCCGGCGGCTTCCGGGCCTTGTACACGGTGCAGTTCGTCCAAGGCGAAGGCCACGTCGCGCGCATCGACTGGATCGGCGACCACAAGGAGTATGATCGGTTGTTCGGATATTCCACCAGTTGACGCAGAAGCCGAGACGGCACGTTGTCCCTGCGTCCAAAACGCGCCCCCACCGACCCCAACCCCCATAAGCGTCGCCCTCGTCGCAACGCCCAATGCCAGGGATGACGCTGCCCCAAAAAGTGCTGGCACTAAAATCCGGCAACAAGCAGGTCTCCGTCGGCGAAGTCGTGGATTGCCGTGTGGACGTCGCCATGGCGCACGAGGCCCTGGCGCAGCTCGTGAAGCCGTTCAAGGAGATGGGCGCCACGAAAGTCTGGGACGTGAACCGCATCGTCGTCCCCATCGACCACTGGATCCCTGCCTCCAGCGAATCGTCGGCGAAGATGCATGCTAGTATCCGCGCCTTCTGCGAGGAATACAAACTCCCCCACCTCTACGACATCGGCAGGCAGGGTATTTGCCACCAGATCCTTGCCGAGGAAGGGTTCTGCTTACCCGGCGACCTCGTCGTCGGCACCGACTCCCACACGAACATGGCCGGGGCGCTCGGCTGCTTCGCCTCAGGCATCGGCCCGACCGAGATGGCCGCCGTCTTCGCCACCGGAGAACTATGGATGCGTGTGCCCCCCACCATCAAGGTCGAGCTCACGGGCGAACTCACCGAGCCCGTCGCTTCCAAGGACGTGGTCCTTTCGCTCATCGGGCAAATGGGCGACGACGGCGCACGCTACCAAGCCGTCGAATTCAGTGGCCCCGCCATCGACTCGATGCCGATGTACCAGCGCTTCACGCTCACGAACATGACGACGGAGATGGGCGCCAAGGCTGGCGTCATCGCGTGCGACGAAGCGACACTAGAGTACCTCGACGAGACGCCGATGGCATCCGGCCGCCGCAGCGAAATCCGCAAACACGCCGCCCTACGCGCAGACACAGACGCGACGTACGCGAAAACCTTCACCTTGGATTGCTCGAAGCTGGAACCCGTCGTCGCCTGCCCCCAGTCCCCCGAGAACGTCAAGCCCGTCCGCGAAGTGTCGGTGCCCAAGGTCGACCAAGTCTTCATCGGCTCCTGCACCAACGCCCGCTACGAGGACCTCGAGACCGTCGCGCGGATTCTCAAAGGCAACCACGTCAAGAAAGGCACGCGACTCGTCGTCTTCCCCGCGAGCACAAGCATCTACAACCGCGCTCTCGACTCCGGCGTGCTGAAGACCATCGTCCAAGCGGGCGGAATCTTCAACCCCAGTTCCTGCGGCGCTTGCTTCGGAGGAATGGGCGGCGTCCTCGCCGAGAAAGAAGTGTGCGTGTCCACGAGCAACCGCAACTACAAGGGACGAATGGGACACCCCGACTCCCTGTCGTACTTGGTGAGTCCAGCGACGGCGGCCGTGACGGCGCTGGAAGGGAAGTTGACGGACCCGCGGGAATACTTCTCAGAAGGCGAACTCACGCCAAAGCCCACACCGACGGCGCGATAGGCCAACGAGTGCGGCGATGGACTTCTGGTTGGATTACGGTGGTTGGGATTACGGACGGCGGCCGGTCCTGTGAGAGGTTTGGGCGCGGCGACCTTTCGGCACAGCCTGCAACCCAAGCGCCAAGGAAATGCTCTAATACAATGAGTACACATGCATACACCATGGCTCGTTCGGTCTCGCTTTCTGATGAGGCATTTGCAGTCTTGCGCCGGGACAAGCAGCCGGGGGAATCGGACAGCGACGTCGTGCTGAGGCTCCACCGCACCGCCCAACGCAAGGAGAAGGACCCCATGTCGTTCTTCCGCAACCCGCCCAAGCCGGAGTGGACGCCGCAAGAATACGAGCGTGTGCGCGAGTCCAGTAGGCAACTCGACATTGAGCGCGCCAGGAAACGCTACGGCTACAAACCGCGGGAGGACAGATGATGCCCGTCCTCGACACCACCGTGCTCATCGCGGATGAACGTGACCCGGCCGTGCACGCATTCCTGGTCCGACTCATCGCTGAAGGTGAACCGTTGATGGTCCCGGCGCAGGTCGCGATCGAGTTTGCCGCTGGCCGGCCCGACCCGGCAGAAGCGATCCGCAAGATCCGCGACGCGTTCGTTCTGGTTCCGTGCGGGCCAGACATCGTGCTGGAAGCTTCCCGGATGGCAAAGGCTTCGCTGCGCGCGGGCTCGTTCCCAGGCTGGCCCGACATCCAGGTCGCCGCCACAGCACGCCATGAGGGAATGGCAGTCGTCACCAACAACGGCCGCCACTTCGAACCGTTGGGCATCCGCGTCCGGCCCCACCCGTGACGCAGCCACCGGGTTGCGTGGTTCAGCGCTTTACCGAGGGGCCGTTTTCGCCCTTCGGATTTCGTCGCACGCGCTTTGGTCGGCCATAGGCGCTCTGCGGAACCCTTTGGCCCATGCCGAGTTCGGCGAGGCGGACGGCTTCGTCGCGTGGCTTGCCTTGGTTGAGCGCTTGCTGGATGCGGAGTGCGCGTTCCAGTCCGGGGTTCTTCTTGAGTCCGGGATACTTTTCGGCGTCGACCTTGAGCAGTGGCGGCGCGAGGGAGTTTTTCCGGAGTTTGCCACGCATCGCTGAGAATCGGGCGGTCATGCTAGATAGGCGTGTGGGCCGGGGCCAAACCTCTTGGCAGCTGGTAGGGGAATTGCTTTGTATTCGGCATCTTGTTGCAGCCCTTCGGTGCCTGCATGAACCTCGCCACTGTGCCCCAAACCGCAAGCCTCGCCAACGAAGCGGACCCGTTCTCGGAGTTCAAGGCCAAGCAACGTGAAACCTGGGCCCTGGGGAATTTTGGTGACATCGCAACCTTCACGACGTTCACCGCGGGCCACCTCGTGCGCTTCGCCGGCATCAACAAGGGCGAAAAGGTCCTTGACGTCGGCACGGGCACAGGCGTCGTGGCAATCACGGCCGCCCGTCGCGGCGCCGACGTCACCGGCTTGGACCTTACGCCGGAGCTAATCGAACAGGCAAAGGCTAGCGCCTCCGTCGCTGGCGTCGCGGCCAAGTGGGAGGTGGGGGATGCGGAGCGCCTGCCTTACGCGGATGCGTCCTTCGACGTCGTCCTGTCGCAGTTCGGCCACATGTTCGCCCCGCGCCCGAATGTCGCCACGCTTGAGATGCTCCGGGTCCTCAAGCCCGGAGGCCGCATCGCGTTTGCCACGTGGCCGCCGGAGCAACTCATCGGCAAGCAGTTCGCTCTCGGTGCCAAGTACATCCCGCCGGCGCCGGGCGCCGCGCCCGTCGGACAATGGGGGGAGCCCAGCGTGGTGCGCGAACGCCTCGGTGCTGCCGTCAACGACGTGCATTTTGAGCGCGGTATCATCCCGTGGCCGGCCCTGAGCGCCGCCCATTACCGGGCTGTCCAGGAGGCCAAGGCCGGCCCGTTCGTGCGCGCTGTGAACGCCCTCAAGGGGCAACCCGAGCGCCTTGCGGCCTACCGCCGTGAGTACGATGAACTCGTTGCGCCGTATCTGCAGGACAACGTCGTCAAGCTCGAATACCTCCTCACCCGCGCACACAAGGCTTAATCGGAGCTCAGGAGGCGCCCTGCGCGCCGGCAGCGCCGGATGCTAGCGGCGCTTCGGGTCACGCCACGCCTGTCCGTCGAGGACCGGGCGGAAGGAGTCGACGAAATCGGCATGCAGCAGATGACGGTCCATTGCGAACTGGAACGACGCCCGGAAGGATTCCGTGCTGCCCCACAAGACCGCTTGGCCCGCAAGATCGGTCCAGTAAGCGTCCGTCAGGATGTCATCGCGGCGCATGAAGTAGGCATCCTGGAAGACCTCGCCGACCTCTCGCATGAGCATGTAGTCCTCCCAACCGCCAACCGCCTTGAGCAGTGGGCCCAGGTCCGGGATTGCCCGTTCGAGCTGACCCAGGACATTCGGGGATCGCCCGACGCGGTTGCGGGCCTCGTGGAGGCGCGCGAAGACGGTTTGGTTGGCAGCCAGCAGGGTCATGTACGTCGCTTGCTCGGCTTGGCGGCGCGTCCCGACGGCTTGCCCTTCAGCGGCCTTGGCCTGCGTGCGAGCGTAAAGGATGGAGACCAAGCCGGTTGCGATGCCCGCTGCACCGAGGACTACGCCGAGGTCGTCGAACGCCACATGCCTGGAGTTCGCCCCCGGCCCATGAACGTTTCCGCGACGCCGCCGCAGGGCCCCACGGGAGGCCCCAATTCCCTTAACTCGCGTCTGGCTGGCGGAACCCGTGAGCCAGCTCCACTTCAAGACGCAGTTCAAGGGTCGCGCGTGGGCGTTGCCGGATTCCTGCGACACGGACATGATCACGCCTGGCAAGTACCTGACCATCATTGACCCGAAGGGCCTTGCCGAGCACATCTTGGAGGGCTGGAGGGCGGATTTCCCTAAGCAAGTGAAGGCCGGCGACATCCTACTGGCAGGCGACAACATGGGCTGCGGCAGCTCGCGCGAACACGCACCGCTGTCCATGGTGGGGGCGGGCATCCCCGTGGTCATCGCACGTAGCTTCGCCCGCATCTTCTACCGCAACTCCATCAATGTGGGGCTACCCGTCATGGAGTGCCCGGACATGCCGAAGGATTTCGTCAAGGATGGCGACTTGGTCTCCGTCGATTTGCAGAAGGGCATCGTGCGCAACGACACGCGCGCAATCGAGATCAATGGCATCCCGCTGAGCGCCAAGGCCATCGAGATCCTCGACGCCGGAGGCCTCGTCAACATCGTGCGCCACAAACTCGCCAAGCGCGGCGACGTCCAGCACAAGGCGGCCGGCGTTCCGCCTGAAGCCGACATGAAGCAGGACTGAGCAAGCGGCCCTATGCAAGGCAGGCAATGGGTAAGCCCGTAAACGCACGTCCTTTACCGATGCCGCCGGAGGATGGAGTATGCTTGAGCAAACCAGGGGCCCTACGATTCTAGTTGGCACGGATTTCACGTCGAGCAGCCGTGCAGCCTTCGATTCCGGCCTGCGCATGGCCCGGGAGGAGGGCGGCTTGCTTGTGCTCGTGCACGCGGTGCGTCCGCTTGGCGCGCCTGGCTTGGAGATGACCCGCCCGAGCACGGCGCGCGTCGACAACGAGACCGCGGAACCCGGTCCAGAATTCGGCCTGGACGGCACGGATTGGGTCATGTTAGCCCGCGCGCAAGGCGTCGAGGCGGTCGTCATCGTGCGGCCGGGCTTGGCCGCGGCCGTAATCGCCGATGAGGCGGAGCGCCTCGAGGCCCGCACCGTGTTCCTTGGCAACAGTGGCAAGGCTGGCCTTTCCCGCGTCATGCTCGGCTCCGTCGCGGCCGAGGTGAAACGCAACACCACGCGGCCCGTGGTCGTCGTTCCAGGCGCGCCGGAACCGATTGTCTGAGCAGGGTCCTTCCGCAACGCAACGGGCCGTGCCCAGCGAATGGTTTACGGCTTGGCCCCCCTGGTGCCGAGAACGTGCCCGCCTACGTCCAGCCAATCGCAATCCGGTTCCGTGACATCGACGCCCTCGACCATGTCAACCATGCCGTCATCCTGACGTACGCCGAAACAATCAGGTGTGACTGGTTCGCTCAGGTCGCAGGATTCCCTTCCATGGCCAACCTGCCGTTCATCATTGCATCCGCGCATGTCGAGTACAAGGCGCCCATCACGAAGACCGACGAAATCGAGATTGCAATGACGGTCCCCCGCATCGGGGGCAAGTCGTGGGACTTCGACTACGAGGTACGCCATACGAGGACGAAGGTAGTCTTTGCGACGCTCAAGACCGTCCAGGTCGCCTATGATTATGCCAAGAAGGCGACGCGCGAGATTCCGATTCCGCTGCGGGCACTCCTGGCCGCCCTGTCACCATGACGCCAGCAAATCCATAGCCAAGGCCTAGGTTGCTCGCCGCATGCCCGGACCCGTCCTGGTGGTGGCAGTCGATTTCTCCAAGCCAAGCCGAAAAGCGGCCGACGCGGCCGTCGAATTGGCGATGCGCCTCAAGGGGGGACTCGTGCTCGTCCATGCCTTGTGGCCGGTGAAGGCGCCGTCGCCGTCGCCACACGACCCAATCGGCTCGTTGCAGCTCGAGATCGTGCAAGATGAAGTCGCCAAGCTGTCCAAGGAGTGGGCGAAGAAGCTGGCAAAGGGGGGCGTCAAGGTGGAGGTCGTCGCGGAGCATGGCCGGCCGTCCGACCTCGTGCTCGAAGTTGCCCGCAAGCGCAAGGCTGGCTTCATCGTCGTCGGTTCGCATGGACGCACCGGTGTCAAGCGGGCCGTGCTCGGGTCCGTTGCGGAATCCATCCTGCGCCATGCGGACCGGCCGGTCCTCGTCGTGCCGGCCTAGCAGCGCGGCGGCAGGGCAGAACCGCACCGAGAGCCGGTACGCGATGGCCACCGCGGCTCACGGCGTCGAGCTTTTCCCTTGGACGCCATAGCGAGGGTCGACGCCCATGGAAACTTGGCTCATCATTGTGCTCGCCGCCGTCGGAATTCTGCTTGTCGTCTGGATTTTCCGTTCGCTCAACAGTTTTACGCGCAACGAGAACGCCATCGACAATGCGTGGGCGCAAATTGACGTCCAGCTGCAACGCCGCGGTGAACTCATCCCCAACCTCATTGAGACCGTGAAGGGATATGCCAAGCACGAGAAGGCGGCAATCGACTCCGTGACGCAGGCGCGTGCCGCGATGATCGGCGCCTCGACGCGGGAGGGCAAGATGAAGGCTGAAGGGATGCTCGAACAGGCCCTCGGCAAACTCTTTGCCATCGCGGAAGCGTACCCGGACCTCAAGGCGAACACGAATTTCCTGTCTCTACAGGACGAGCTTGCGCATACCGAGAACAAGATCGCCTACGCTCGCCAAGCGTACAACGACTCCGTCCTGCGCTACAACAACTCCATTGAGACGTTCCCTGGCAAGTTCCTGGCCGGCAGCCGCGCCGAGAAGCCCATGCTGGCGGTTCCCGAAGCGTCGAAGGCCCTGCCGAAGGTCGCATTCTGAAGGGATTGGCGGGAAGGACGTCGTCCGGAGAAGGAGAGGAACGGCAGATGGCAAACCAATCCCCGTCAAGCGGTGCAGGCCAAGCGGCAACCTTCGCGCCCGCGGGCGCGAAGTGGATGCTGGATGACCAGATTCGGCACAACAAGAACGCCACCGTGCGCCTCTTCATCCTCGTCTTCGTCATCTTCGCTGCCATGGTCTTCGCTGTGGGCGTCGTGTTCCTTGGCGACATCATCGTGACGGCCGTCCTCGCCATCGTCATCACGATCATCTACCTCCTCATCGCCTCCTCGGCGGGGACGGCCGCGATTCTGAAGTCCGCACGCGCCCGCCCCGCGAATCCTGCCGTCCGCGAGGAAAAGCTCTTGCTCTACAAGGTCGAGGAGTTGAGTCTGGCAGCACAAATCCCGATGCCCAAGGTGTACGTGCAGGAGGACGACGACATCAACGCCTTCGCCACCGGCAAGGACCCTGCCCATGGCATTGTATGCGTCACCACTACGGCCCTGCGTGAACTCGACCAGGAGGAACTCGAGGGCGTCCTGGCGCACGAACTTGGCCACATCAAGAACTACGACATTCGCGTCGCCCTCTACGCCATCGCCCTCATTGGCATAATCGCCATGATGGGCGAGATCGTTTGGCGCATGATGTTCTTCGGCGGCGGGCGCCGCGACTCGAAGGTCCATCCGGCCGTCATCCTCATCGCCATCGCCCTCATGATCCTGGCACCGATCCTGTCCCGGCTGGTCTATCTCTCCATCAGCCGGAAGCGCGAATACCTCGCAGACGCCACGGGCGCCCAATTGACCCGGAACCCCGAAGGCCTTGCCCAGGCCCTCGAAAAGATCGGGGCAAAGCAGCCGACGCCGCACCACGGCGACCGGACCGTCGCGAGCCTGTACCTCGACAACCCGTTCCGGCGCAGGGGGAAGCGCACGTCGGCCTGGTCGACGCACCCGCCCATCGAGGAGCGCATCGCCCGACTGCGTCGCATGTAGTCGCGGCCGCGTCCCGTTCGGGCCATTCCCCGGGGTTCGCTTTCATCAACCTATAAGAAGGTGGAGCGCTGGGGTCTAATACTGCCTGCACGCACAGAGGTCGATTGTCATGTCGAAGTTGGGCAACATCCACCCGGAAGTGCAGAACATCCTCGTCGTCGACGACGAACCGGATATCCTCGATTCCCTGAAGTCGGTCTTCGAGTTGCACATCCCGAACGCCCACGTCCACTTGGCCCGAGGCGGCCCGGAAGCGCTTGCCATCCTCCGCAAGGGCGGCATCGACGTCGTCCTCTGCGACTACCGGATGCCGGGCATGGATGGCCTTGAGCTTCTGACGCAGGCTCGCATCATGCAGCCGAACGTGCCCCGCATTCTGATCACGGCCTACCCCGAGTTGAGCATCGCAGTGCGCGCCATCAACGACGCAAAGATTGAGAACTTCCTGACGAAGCCAGTCTCACCCCAGACCTTGCTCGAGGCGGTCAACGCAGCCCTCGTGAAGGCGCACAACGCCGCGCGGGCTACGCAATCATTTTCCAAGGCGGCTTAAGCCAGAGCAGTGCCGAGCGTGGCGGCGTCTACGACGAGTCGGGTCCTGCGCTCCGCACCAGTTTCGTCGGTTGCGGTCTTCGACCACCGCCGCCCGCTCGCGGCCGTTCGAGGGCAGCCCCCGACGTTGTGGTGGTCCTTGGGCGACCGACGAATTCATCCCGGAATCTGTGAAATCCCAGGCCTCCCGCCCCCCGGGCCGCCCTGACAACAGGTGCGCGCAAATCCGCTTAAATCTGGGTCCCAGGTCGGCGGAGGCAATGGCAATGGCCAAGATCGTGAGCCTGCCCGGCGACGGCGTCGGGAAAGAAGTCGTCGCGGCGGCGCTCGTCGTGCTCGAAGCGGCGCAGGAGAAGCACGGCTTCGACCTCGACATCCAACACGTCGACTGCGGCGCGCAATACTACTCCAGGACTGGGTCCGAGTGGCAGGAAGGCGGCCTCGCCGCATGCAAGGAAGCCGACGCGGTCCTCCTCGGAGCCGTCGGATGGCCGGGAGTCTCGCTGTCCGACGGGAACATCGCGGGTTGGAACGTCATCTTCGGCCTGCGCCTGGGACTCGACCTCTACGCGAACGTCCGCCCATGCAAACTCTTCCCCGGCGTTCCGCACAAGATCTCGGAGAAGTTCACGCAAGTCTGGGCCCCCGAGAACGTCGACATGGTCATCTACCGCGAGAACACCGAGGGGTCCTACACTCCGACCCGAGGCATGCTGAGCCGCGCCGGCCTCGACGAGGTCGCAATCGACACGCGCGTCATCACGCGTAAGGGAGCCACCCGCATCGCCGAGAAAGCCTTCGAGATGGCCGAAGCACGTGCTGCGCTGCGCAAGAAGGGCGGTGCCGAGGCGCCGCAGCCGCGCGAATCGAAGGTCACGTGCATCGACAAGTCGAACGTCCGCGCCGGGTGCAGGTTGTTCCGCGCCTGCTACGATGAGGTCGGCGCGAAGCATCCCAAGGTCGCCCGCGACTACGCCTACGTGGACGCCTTCACGCAAAGCCTTGTCCGCAATCCAGAGTGGTATGACGTGTGTGTGGCCCCCAACATGCTGGGTGACATCGTGACCGACCTCGCCGCCGTCCTGCAAGGTGGAATGGGGATGGCCGCATCGGGGAACATCGGCGACAAGCACGCGATGTTCGAACCCGTGCACGGATCGGCCCCGAAGCACGCAGGAAAGGACGTCATCAACCCTTACGCAGCAATCCTCACCGCCGGAATGATGTTGGAGCACGTGGGCGGCAAGCGCAAGGACAAGCGCATCGCCGCCGGCGGACGAGCCATCGAGGCGGCCGTCAAAGCGTGCGTCGCAAAGCAGGTCTTTACCTACGACCTGGGCGGGAAGGCCAAGTGCAGCGAAGTCGGGCAGGCCGTCGCGAAGGCCGTACAGGCCAAGGCCTGAACCAGGCGATTTATGAGGAAGTCTTAAGTCCTCATCACTTGCAATGCAGAGCATGGCCGCGACGTCCATTCCCATCGAAAGCCTGGTGCGTGACCGCCTGAGGTCATTCGGTACGGCGGGCATGAACTATTCCGAGATCGTAACGGCTGTCCTTGACCGGATCGAGCGCGAGGCGTTCGTCCTCGAAATGCGGCGCCTCATCGACGACCCGGCCACGAAATGGATCGATGACAAGGACATCAAATGGGACTGACCTTCGCACCCGGCGTGCCCGCGTTTGTCGCATCCCTTGCGCCGGCACCCAAGAAGGCCATCAGGCGAGCCTTGGACGTCCTCAAGAAGGACGCTCGCGGCGCTCCGGGCTTGAATGTGCGTCGCTTGGATGGCCCCCACGGAAGCGAGCCCATCTATCGCATCCGTGTTGGCGAATACCGGATTGCGTACGGCTTCGACGGACGCCTCGTCCGCATTGTCCTGATTTTCCATCGCCGCGACGGCTACGGCTGGCTCGAACGCTACTGATTCGATTGCCCGCGTCGGTGGCTAGGTCACAACCGCGTCCACACAAGGACAACGAGCACCGGGAGATAGGCACAAGCCACGCCGACTGCGCTGTTGACGAACCCGCGCGGCCGCGGACGGAACGCGCCCGGTCTCCCCCGCTCCAATGCAGCAAACGCCACGATGCCGGCCGCCCATGCTGCGGCCGCCGTCGCTCCGACGAGCCAGTGCCACCGTTCGGCGGCGGCCGTCGCCACCGCAATCGTCGTTGCCAGGAGCAGCCACGAGCCAAGGACCATGACTTGCATCCGTGTCAACCGCCCCCTACGGTTGCCCACCGAAGGCCAGGACGCCGCGGCGCCAGCCATGAAGACGAGGAGGATCGTCACGACGGTCGCGGTCACCTTCGCTTCGATGCCGAAGGGCATCGCCCGCAAGACCAGCGCCGGGGTCGCACAAGCCAGGCCGAAGAAGGTCAACCAGAGGACCTGCAGGAAGCGCCGGTTCGTGGCGAGTCGGCGAAACGGAGTCGCTGTGCGTTGGGCGGCCCGCGCGGGCGGCCTCGCCTTCTCGGGGCGCTGCGGCGGCGCGGGTGGTTGACCGCGCACGGTCATCTGCGGTGGCTTGCCGCGCCTACGAGGCGATGGCGCCGCGGTCGCAACAGGCCTTCGGCTGATTTTCGCCACGCTCCGGCCGGCCGCACGCGCGGGCAGGGGGACCCGTCGTCGGGACTTTGGTGTCGCGGCACGCGTCGGTTCGAACGGGTCGTTTGCATCCTCGCACCACGGGCATGCTTGCAGGTCCGCGCCGTAGGCGTGTCGAGCGTTGACCGTGCAAGTCTGGAAGCCAACGTCGCGGACCTGCGCTAGGGCTTGGTACCAATCGTCCGCGCTGGGTCTTGCGTTCGGGCTGCGGTGGCCCGCGACGAAGCACCGTTCGAAGGCTGCGCGGATGGGCGCCGGGAGGGCTTGATAGTCGGGGGCTCCGGCGGGGGGTTCAAGGCGTCCAGGCCGCGGTTTCCGCCACGGATACGCACCGGCTCGCGTCTTGTCGGCAAGGGATTCGAGGTGATTGACGGCGGAGCCGCGCGATTGGTACGGTCGCAACCCATTCATGAAAAGCTGGAATAGGAGCACGCCGAGGGCATAGCGGTCGCCTACGACGCGGCTGGCCTTGTGCGTCGCGAAATCGACGTCCAGGAGTTCCGGTGGCCAATACATCTGGTCCCCCATGATGGAAGGGAAGTGTCCCCAACGAAGCCGCGGGACTTGGAAGCTATCCGTATCCATCACGAGCGGCGTCAGTCGTCGGCTGACGAGGACGTTGCGGTCGTTCATGTCCCCGACGGCGTATCCGAATTTGTGCAGCGTGCGGATGACGTGGCACAACCTCATGCCGAGGAGCACGAGGCGGTCCCACGTGATGGCTGACCCGCCGAAGCCTTGCCTGCGGTGAGTGGTCGTGAGTTGGAAGAAGGGCACGAAGTCGCGGGGCGTCACCCGCGTCATGATGTAACCGATGAACGTGCGCGGTCCGGTCCGCTGCGACGCGTAGATCAGGGCGCGAGGCCAGGTCAGCACGGGGACGCCTTCGATGGCATCATATGCTCCGGCGGGAGGCCGCGCAACCATGGCCTTGACCTTGTCGAACTTCGCTTGCGTACGCCGCGTGGAGTGAAGGATCTTGGCGCACTGACCCGGCGTGCCCGCCACTTCGAAGACATCGCCTTCCCCGCCGCCGCCGAGCCGGGCGCCGAGCTTGATTGCGTTGCCCTGCTCGTCAAACACTTGCGGCGTCACGGGCCATCACCACCAGGCACTTGTCGTCGTCCCACGAGGAGTCGACGTTCTTGGACGCGAGGAACTTGACGACGATGTCAGCGTCGAAGGCGGAGGTATGCAGCTTTGGGACGAAAGCATCGAAGAAGGGTTGGAACGGCTGCCAGCCGAGGCGGGACTTGGACAGAAGCAGTCGCGTCAGGCCGTCCGTGAACACCATGAGCCATTGAGCCCCGTCCTGCTCGGCGTAACGGACGTGCGCCTTCCACCCGGAGTAGGTGAGGGGGACGACTTCGTTGCTGTATTCGGCTTCCGCGGGCGCAAGCACGACCTGCGGCCCGGCTCCTGGCGCGGCGGCGCTTAGGCCGCCCGCGACGACTGCGCCGTCTCCCAACATTGCGGCGAGGACCCTTCCATCGGCCAGCGTCGCAATCTGCAGGGTCGTCGCCAATTCACTCGCGGCGAGGTTGCGTTCCGTCGCAGCCGCCTGAATCGCCGCATGAGCAGCCTCGAAGGCCCGCAGCAACGCGTCTTGCGTCCATTCCGCTTGGCCGGCAAGGCTCGCGACCGCCGCGTCGCACGCCGCCGCGCTGCCGAAATGGCTGAGCGGTTTGCTCCCGAGTCCATCGGCGACGGCGGCGACCGCGCGGTTCCCGGCAGGGTCTTGCCACACCGCGAAGGCGTCCTGGCACGGCGTGCCGGTTGTACGGTGGCCGCGCCCATCGCGTCGGCCGCCGGAGACTCGAATCATGGACCGCACTGGACTGGCCGAGCGGGCTTAACCATACCGCGGGCCGTGAACAACGAAAACGCAGGCCCCGTCGAGCGCTCCACCGCACGACGTTCCACGCGGAACGCGCGGAAGCTCGCGGAATCGTTTCCGCGCCGTTCCGCGGGTTCCGCGTGTAGGCGTCCCTCCAAGTGAAGCCCGCTCACACTTCGAACGCGAACGGGTTAGGGTTGTCCGCCGTCTTCTTCGTCGGGTCTTCGAAGGCGACGGTCTCGCCGGGCTTCGAGTCCTTGAGGCCACTGACGGACTTGCTGAGCCAGCGGAAGAAATCCTCGAAACGCGCCCCATCGATGCCGGACACGGTGCCCGCGTCGCCGACGAGTTCCTTGAGTTTGTCGAAGCTCGCACTGTTGGTGCCGAAGAACAGCGGGATGAACTTGCGTTCCTTTGCGCCGTCTTGGATCTTGGCCTTGCAGGCGTTGAACGCGGCCTGGCTTTTGAGGTCCGTCGGCGCGCCGTCCGTGATGAGGACTAGGAAGGGCCTGTAGTAGTCGACGCCTTCCTCCTTGTAGAAACGCTTGCGTTCCTCAATCTGCTCGATGCCTAGGTCGATGGCTGCGCCGAGTGACGTCCAGCCGCCGGCGGTGAGTTCCACGTCGGGAATCTCATCGACGCTGGAGAAGGGGTGGACGACTTTGGCTTCGTCACTGAAACTGATGATGCAAGTCTCAACGATGAGTTTCGCCTCGGCGTCCTTGGCGAGGAAATCCCGGTAAGTCTGGAGCCCCTGTTCGAGGGCGCGGATGGGGGCCCCGCGCATGCTCCGGCTCGTGTCCAGTAGGAGGGCACAAGCGGCTTGCGGCTTGTCGGGGTTGGCGACCGGGAAGACGTCGATGTCGTCGTCGGAGGCGGAGAGGCGGGACACGGAACGCGTGGACATGGCGGAGGTGGAGGTAGAGCCAGCCATAGACCCATGTTACCAACGCCTCCAACTTAAACCGTCTGGGTGGAGCGTGAAATGAATCTACATTGCCGCTATCGAAAATGGAGGCAACTCGGGGACCGACGCGGATGTGGATGGTGTGTGTCCCGACGGGCAGGCTCCTGCGCTGGCTTGGTCCACACCTTGGCCTGTGCGACGACGCTTAACGTCGGTCGTTAACTATTTAGGGCGTGGCGCCCCCATCCCCACCAAAGACGACGGAGTATGTGATGGACTACTCGCTCGACGACAAAGTCAAAGTCACGTTTACCGTCAACGAGGGGCGCGTCGTCGATTTCGTGCTCAACTACTGGGCGTTCGTGAACGGCCAGTGATGCGAAGTTCTGCGCTGGGATACCGCACACGGCTATCTCCATCGCCACCGGTTCTGGCTTTCGCCTGATGCCGAAGCGGTCGCCCACCTTGGACCCCCACATGTGGATTACACGTCTGCGTTGAACGAGGCGCAAAGCGATGTGGAAATGAATTGGAGATCATACCGGAGTCTGATGACATGACCCCAACCAAGAAGGATAGAGCCCAAGAGTTGCTGGAAGAAGGCTTCCGCATCATGAACGACGCGATCAAGAACCCTGACAGATATCCCGAGAAATTCATCATGCTCCGCATGGAGTCCCTGCACGGCGTTTTTTCGCCGCAGCGCGCCCGCCTCATCCAGTATCTGCAGAAGCACGGACCAGTCGGTTCGGTGGAAGCCCTCGCGGAAGCCTTGCACCGCAAGGTGCCGGCGGTAAGCCGTGACATCAACCTCCTGTCGGGTTACCTGTTGGTAGACGTCCGGCCGGTTGGACGCCGAAAGGAAATTTCCGCGCGCGACATCCCAATCCTGCTGCGATAGCTGGATGCTGGCGTCAAGGATCTGCAGGAGGCCGTCGGGCTGGGGGAGGGGGAGTGCTCGCGTTGACGCCCGGCGGCGGTTGCTGGGCCGGTTTGAGTTGCAGAACGAATCGAGCTCCCCTGCCGCGCCCTTCGCTCGTGCACGACAGGTGCCCGCCCATGCGGGCCACGATGCCCCGCGACAAGTAGAGGCCCAAGCCGTACCCGGTGCCGCCCGTGGATGATTCCAGGCGGCTAAAGGGCTGGAACAGGAGGAGCAGCTCGTCGGCCGCGATACCGCGCCCATGGTCCGCAACCGTCACCTGCGGCGGCGAGGACGACAGGGAGAGTTCAATCGAGCCGCCGTTCGCGGAGGCGGCGATGGCGTTACTCAAGAGTTGCCGCAGCACTTCCGTGCACCGGCCCTCGTCACCGTTTGCAGCCCCCGCCTTACCGGAGACTTTGATTGAGAGGCCCTGCGCAGCCACCTCGTCGTTTAATGTCGTCACCGCAGCGGCGACGGCGGCGTCGAGGTCAAAGGGCCGAGCCTGCAATGCAAGTAGCCCTGCCTCCATCGTGGCCGCTTCCAGGATGCGCGCCACGATCGCCCGCAGCCGCGAAGTGTTGCGCTCGATGGACGCGACGCTGCGTTGCGTCTCGGGGTCGAGTTGGGGCGCACGTTGGCTCAGGAGGCTGGCCTGGATGACGAGGGGCGTGAGAGGCGTCGACAATTGGTGGGCCGCGTCATTGACGAACCGCGTGCGCAGCTGTGCCGACGCCTTCGCCTGGTCGCCCGCACGGGCCCGCCGCAGGGCCTCCTCGAGGTCGCGGCGTTGGCGCTGTTCAGCCAAGCCGAGTCGGATGAGGTCGCTGTGGGTGCGCAGACGGACGCCGTGCGCGACGAGGCCAATTGCCGTCGAGCTTGCTAGAAGCAACCAGAACTGTAACCAATCGGGCGAAGGGGGCATGGTCGTCACGATGAGGAGCCAACCGACGTTCGCCACGGTGACCAGAAAAATTGTCCAACGCCAGGAGAGCAGGAAGATGCAGGCGACGATGACCCACAACGCTTGCCCGCTCGTCTGAATCGAGTCGTCGGTCAGTAAGAGGACGATCCACAGGTAAAGCAGGGCGATGAGCATCATCCCGCTACCCACGGCGTGGGCCCAGGGGTTCGGCACGAGTCCTCGTCGGATGGCCAGATGCAGGCCGATGCAGGCCATGGCGACGACCGCATCGAGCACCGGCAGGAGACGTTGGGCCATGCCTGAAAGCGAGAACGCGTCCGCCGCGATGAAGAGCAGGAAGATCACGGCCGTGACCAAGCTCAAGCCTCTGAGCGATTGCAGGACGACCTGGTCCAGAGCGCGGCGGACCGCCACTGCATCAGTTTCGGGCACCGCCTCCGGCGTCGCGACCGCTCGAGTCGCATCACGGGTCGCAGGGCTACCGCTCACGCGGCTTCAATGCCCCTTCGGCGGCCAATCGTATTGTGCCGTCTCGATGCTGGCCCGCATCTGTTTCGCTTGGTCCTTCAACAACGCGGGGACGTTCTCGTACACGTCGTAGAACATCGACTCCGGCGTCGGCAGCCCTGCGGCCTCCGCTTCCTTGATTGCGACGTCCACTTCGGCGTCGAGTTCGGCTTGGAGTTGCTGCTCCCACTTCTCGGACCACACTTTCTTCGATTTGAGATAGCGGCGGAAGATCTCGACCGGGTCGCGCTTCAACCACTTCTGGTACGTCGCTTCGTCACGGTACCGCGTGGGGTCGTCGCTCGAACTGTGGGGGGTCAGCCTGTAGGTGAGCGCCTCGATGAGCGTCGGTCCGGCTCCGTTGCGGGCCCGCTCGACTGCGTCCGTCACGGCTTGGTAAACGGCGAGGATGTCGTTGCCATCGACGCGGATGCCGGGCATCCCGTACGCGACCGCCTTCTCGGCGTAGGTCTTCGTGGCGCTCTGGTGTTCCTGTTGCACGGAGATCGCGAATTGGTTGTTCTGGCAGACGAAGACGACCGGCGACTGCGTGACGGCCGCGAAGTTCATGGCCGAGTGGAAATCGTTCTCGCTAGTCGCCCCGTCGCCGAGGAAGCCGATGGCGACGGCGTCCTGTCCCTTGAGTTTCATGGCGTACGCGGCACCGGCGGCGTGCAGGAGTTGCGTCGCAATGACGGAGGACCACGAGACATGGTTGATGCTGCGGTCCGCGTAGTGGCAGGGCATCTGTCGGCCCTTTTGCAGGTCATGGTCGTTTCCCATGCATTGAGCGACGTAGTGGCTCAGTTTGTATCCACGATAGAGAGCAGCAGAACCTTCGCGAAGCGCCGGAAACACCCAGTCCTGCGGGCGGATGGCCATCGCGGTGCCGATGGGGGTCGCTTCTTGGCCGGTGCATGCGCCGTAGAACCCGATGCGGCCTTGCCGCTGCAAATTGGTGAGTTTGACGTCAAGCGTCCGGACGAGCAACATCGTGCGGAACGCCTTCTTGAGCAATTCTGGGGCGACCGTGGGGACCGTGGCGCCCTCGATGCCGAGGCCGTCGCCGAGAATCTGGATGAGCGGCATGTCGTGGTCCTCCGTCACTTGGCCGAGCAGTTCCCGGGGGGGCACGGGGGCTTCCAACCCTGTGCCGCGTTAAAAGTGCGCGCTCCGACGGAACAAGGAACCGGGTCATCGTCTGCGCCGCCCACTTGCACGCGGAGCGCGCGGAAAGCGCGGAATGCACGGAACCTGACGGAGTCGGTTTTCCGCGGGTTCCGCGTCCTCCGCGTGTCGTCGGCCGGTGACGGAGTCTCCTTGCTTCGTGGCGCCAGCCGCCAGCCGCGTTGTCAGGACCTTATGCTTTTGTCGCGGATGGCTTCGTGGTGCGTGCACGCCCGGCGCGGCCCGGACGCGGCCGGACCTTCGCGTCTTTGCTCCGTGCGCCTTCGCGGTGCAGGGTGGAGCGGGCTTTCGAGCGGTAGCCTTCGATCTCCTTCATTATCGCGCCAATGAATCCGACGTCTTCTGTCATCGCGGCGTGTTCGAGCGCTTCTTGGCGGTAGTTCTCGCCCTCCCAGAAACAGCGCATGTGCACCGAGTGGTCGTCTTCTGCGAGCACGCAGGAATAGCTGGCGGCGGCGCGGGCGCCCCAGGTCAATGCTGTGTCGCGTTCGATGGTGAGCATGTCCTTGGATGCGAGTTCCTTGACTGCCTTCGCGACATCGAGCATGCGCGCGCAAACTTGGCCTGATACATGGCGGGTTTGGTGTGGGCAAACACTTGTGATCGGTGCCGGCGACGTGCACGATTGACCATCGTTAGGCCGGCAACGCAGGGCATTGCTGGGTCCGCCTCGCAGGCCACCGCATCCTTTCCGCAGATTTCGCCGATACCGCAGATTGCGGTGCTTCTGATCGGCTCAACTTCTGCGAAATCTGTGTCATCTGCGGAAAAGGCCGAAGGGGAGGGCGAGTCAAGTGCCAGTGAACTGCGGCGCGCGCTTCTCGACGAAGGCGTCAAGGCCTTCCTTCTTGTCCTGCGTCGCGAACAGCAACACCACCGACTCTTGCTCCACTTGCAGGGCCGAACCGAGGTCGAGTCCTAGCCCTTGGTCGATGGAGGCCTTCGCTCCTGCGACCGCTAGCGGGGCCTTGCTTGCGATTATGCGCGCGACCGCGAGGCAATGGCCTGCCAATTCTGCGGCGGGCACGACGGCGTTGACCAACCCGATCGCCGCTGCCTCCTGCGCGGAAAGCGTCCGACCGGTGAAGACGAGGTCCTTCGCCGCGCCAAGCCCGACGCGCCGTGGCAGTCGTTGCGTACCGCCGAAGCCGGGGTGAATGCCAAGACCGACTTCAGGCAAACCGAGTTGGGCCTTGTCGGAGGCGTAGATGAGGTCGCCTGCGAGCGCCAACTCGAGGCCGCCGCCGAAGGCAAACCCATTCACGGCCATGATGACGGGACACGGCAGCGCGGCGATGCGATTGACGACGCGGTTGCCCAATTCCGTGTAGGCCTTCGCGGCGGCCGGGTCCATGGCGCGCATCGCCTGGATATCGGCGCCGGCGATGAACGCTTTTCCCTCGCCTGTGATGATGACGGCGCCGGGCGGCGAGCCCTTCGTTGCGCCCGCCTCAAGCTGGGTAAGGACGCCATCGAGGTCCCGCAAGACGCGTGGGTCCAATGCGTTGAGTGCCTCGGGGCGGTCGAAAGTGATGCGGGCAATCCGGCCCTCGTCGAGGGATTCGAGTGTGACGGCCGGCATGGCCCACGGCTTGTTCGCAGCCGCCTGCGCTGCCAATGACTTTGGGTGCGGGAAATTCTTCCCCCATTGCGCCGACAACGCCTGGACTTCGGCGTCCGCCGTCCTGATGCCGAGCTTATTCATCATGGCAAAGGGTCCGGCTTGCCAGCGCAACCCGATCGTCGCACCGCGGTCCGTGTCCCTCATCGTCGCCACCTTCTCCTCGACGAGCTGGCAACAGATGCCGAACACGATTCCCCGCAGCCGGGCGGCGACGACTGGCTTGATTGCGTCGATTGGCTTGCCGGTCAAGTCCCAGTTGGCCTTAGCTGCGACTTGCGCCTTGAGCGACTTGGCGGGCTCATAGAACGCGCCGAGCTCCTTGTGGAGGGTCGTCTGCGCGTGCAGGCTGATGGGGACGCCCGTGACGTTCATGAGTTCGAACGGCCCCATCGTGATGCCGAAGGCTTCCTTCGCGGCGGCCTCAATTGTGGGGATGTGGGCCGCGCCTTCGTCGAGGAGTCGGCAGGCTTCGTTAACCCACGGCACGAAGAACCGGTTAATGCAGAATCCCGCCGAATCGGACGTTTCGATGGCAGTCTTGCCCGCCTGGCGGACGGCTGCGTACGCGGCGGCAAACGACGCGTCGCTGGTGGCCGGTCCCTTCACGACTTCGACGAGCTTGTTGATCGCGGCGGGGAAAAAGAAATGCAATCCCACGACGCGGTCGGGGCGTTGCGTCGCCGCTCCCAACTCCTCGACATAGAAACTCGACGTGTTCGTCGCAAGAATAGTCTTGGCTGGAGCGGCCTTGTCCAGGCGCTCGAAGAGGTCACGCTTGACCTTGAGGTCCTCGAACACTGCTTCCACGACTAGGTCGGCAGCGGCTACGGCGGCGGCGAGGTCCGCTTGTGGCGTAAGTTGGCCAAGCAGCGCGTCGAGGTCCGCTTGCTTCATCTTGCCCGCGGCGACGCGCTGGGCCAACGGCGCCCTGATGCGCTCGATGCCCTTCTGCACTGCGTCCGCGGAGACGTCGTTGAGAGTCACCTCGAAGCCGGCGGAGGCGAAGGCCTGCGCGATGCCGGAGCCCATGTTGCCGGCCCCGACGACCGTGACGTTGCGTACCATCGGCATGCCCGAGAACTCATGCGGCAAAAAGGGCATCCACGGGCTGCCGCGCGGGTCGCGACGCCTACGTAACCGCGGATTACGCGGATTTCGCGGAGTGCTGTGGAACTTCGTTCCGCGCACCGACCTAACCGCGGATTACGCGGAGCTTGGAACAAAACCGTCGGCCATCATGTGGCCTCACGGTCGTTCCGCGCAATCCGCGTAATCCGCGGTCAAATCGGCAGCCCGAGCGAAATCCGCGGTTACGTCGTCGGAGGCGTGGTAGAACGCTGTTCCGCGCAATCCGCGGAGCCTGTCCGGGAAATGCCTTTTTGACCATTTTCCACAGGAAACCAAGGAGAATCTCGACGCAGAAGCGGCGATTTTCGTCGACATTGCGGCTTGAACGAGTTTTTCCTTCTGCGCCTGTCGAATACGCGGACAGGCTCCGCGGTTTCGTCGGTGGACGGCGGCGCTCAGGCGCCTGGCCCGACGTACCGCAGGACGTACAATCCCGTCGCTTCGTCGCTGACGAAGAGGTACGAGTCGCCTTGCGCGTCCTTCTGCTCGAAGACGCCCCAGACGGTCGGTTGCATGACTGGAGACGCGGCACGCGGCTTGTTCGGCATGTAGAACGCCGTGGCTTTCGGCTCCTTCAGGTTCTCCTCGTCGCTGACGTCCAGGACCCAGACTCCTGCGTGGTAGTGCGCAAGGGCGACTTTACCGTCCCAGAGGTCGAAGTTGTGCGGACTGAAGTCGAAGTTGTTGACGCCGAGGTCCGCCTGTGCGGGCAGCGTCCAATGGCCCAGCTTGACCGGCGTCCGCGTCAGGTCCGTCGTGTCGATGAACGTGATCTGGCCCGTCTCGTCGGGTGCCACGATGAGCTCCGGTTCGGCCACCGTGACGTGGCGGTCGGCGATGGGCGCGTCGAACGGCTGCACGAGGTGGATGTTGTTGAGGGCGCTCGGCGCAAATTCCGTGAAGCTCTGCACCTCGGGCAGCATGGGCGTCGCTCCTGGTTCCATCGCCATGCCGTACGCGGGCGGGTGGCTGAAATCGAGGATGCGCATCCCCTTGTCCCAGTAGGCCACGTACATGAGGGTCCGGTTGTCGGATGGGTGGTCCTGGATGCGCGTGTCGTGCGGGAAGTAGAGTTTCCCCGCGGGGGCAGGGCCCGGCTCCGAGTATTGGTATTGGGCCACTGGCATCAAGGTCGTCCGCGGGCCGGGAAGGGGGATGTCGGAGACGGGGTTGGTGACGACTTGGAAGACGATGACGCGCTGCGTCAAGGGGTTGACTCCTGTGATGCCGCCGGTTACTGGGTCGCGCATGAGGTCGTACGTGCAGGTGACGACGTACTCGTTCCCGTTGCGATGCGCATAGTAGGTGATGGTGTGCGGACCGTTGGAGGGCAATGCCACAAACGACTCCAACACCGGAGCGGTCTTGTCTTCGATGTTTACCACATAAATGCCACGAGGTAGGCCCGCGCGGGCATCTTGATTGGTCGCAACGGCGCCCATAATCTGGGGCGGTTCGTTGCGTTGCGTGGCGAAGAACGCCAAAGTCTGGTCCGAGTTGACCTCGATGTCGGCGCCCGGCAGTGCGTTGAATTTGCCGAGGAACAGCGGATTCGCCGGATTCCGGATGTCGAGGATCGAGAACCCGCCGAACGAGCCGTCGCTCGACATGCGGGACAGGTACGCGTAGTCCTGCGTGATGGCAATCTCCGTGTAGGAACCCAGCGCGGGAATGTTGTTCGGGTTGCCGGAGCCGTCGATGCCGTTGTGGTACCCGACGAGTTCGAGGTTCCAGGACCCGTTGTGCGCCGCCGCGTCGTAGTGGCCAAGCTCGGAGGCATGCTCCACTTCAAGGGCGGGAAGCGCCGCTTGGTAAACTTCGTCCTGGGTTCGCTCGAAATCGTGGCGCGACGCCCCGCCGAAGTTGAGGCAGCCCGCCGCGGCGAGCGCCACGGCCAGGACGAAGGCTACTTGGGGAGCGGGGCTACGCATGAACGCATCGCGACCCTTCCCCTGCCTAAAAGGGGTTATGGTCCCTGAGCCACCCCTCGGCGGGCGGCTCCTTGCATGCGATGCCGTTGGCGCGCAGCATGTCGCGCGCGAGGGCAAGCGGGAGACCGACGACGTTGCTCCACGGCCCGGCCTTGATGTGGAGGAACGGAGCCAGCATGCGGTCCTGGATGCCGTATCCGCCGGCTTTGCCGTACCACTGTTCACTGAGCGCGTAGGCATCGAGTACGGCGACCGGCAGCCGCTCCATCGCTACGGCCGTCACGCCGTGGCGCTTGTCCACGGCTCCGCCGTTCCATGCCAAGGCGACGCCGGTCCAGACTTGGTGGGTCTCGCCCGAGAGCATCGCGAGTTGGCGGCGTAGGGAAAGCTCGTCCCGCGCTTTGTCTACGAGTTCGTTGGCGTACACGACGACCGTGTCCGCAGCCAACACCCAGTCACCGGGCCGGCGTTGGCTCGTCGCGATTGCCTTCTTGCGTGCGATGACCTCCACCGCCTCGCCGACTGACAATGCGCGGGGTGCCACTTCCTCGACCTGGGTCGAATCCACCACGAAGTCGTCTACGAGATACTTCAGCAGGACCTCCCGGCGCGGGGATTGCGACGCCAGGACCAGCGCCATGCCGGGTCAGGCTCCTCGTTCGCCCGTTATCTTGCTCTTTCGCTCGCCCATCCCTTCGATGGCAGCCTTCAACCGTGCCGAGATGAGGGCGCCATCCGCCTTGCCACGCAGTTCCGCCATGACGGGGCCCATGAGCGGCCCGATGGCGGCCATGCCGCGCGACTTGACGTAATCGGCACGTTCGGCAATGACCTTCGCGATGACGGCGTCCACGGCGGCGGCGTCTGCGTTTCCTGCACCGGCCTGCGTCACGGCAACCACGAGGGGCATCTGGGGTTCGGCGCCAAGTGCCTGCAAAATGGGTTCAATGGCCTCCTTGGCGAACTGGCCGCTGCGTAACGCGGTGAACACCTCGGGGAGCCGGACGACCAGTTTGTCGCCGGATGGCAACGAGGGCAGATACTGAAGCAGGACGCGGGCGGCCAGGTTCGGGTCGGCCCCGGCCGCGACGATAGCCGTGAAATCCGGTTCTGCCCCTTCGACCACGAGCTGTTTTGCCAAATCTTGGCTCAAGCCATGCGAGCGCACGAGCGCCGCGACGCGTTCCTCGGGTTTGGCGGGAAGGTTCGCAAGGACGCCCGTCCAGCGTTCGGCAGTGATACGGATGGGCGGGACGTCAGTCTCCGGGTACATACGCGCCGCGCCAGGCATCGGGCGCATGAAGCGCGTGGAATCATCCGGCTGCACGGCGCGGACTTCCTGCTGCGGAGCATTCCCGGCGTGGGCATAGCGCGCAGCGGCGGCGGCGATGGCCATTCTGGCGACGACTTCCTTTTCGACGCACAGTGCAAAGGCATCATCTGGGCCGCAGGACAGGAGGCCTCGAACGGCTTCGACTTCTGCGGAGGTGATTCCGTAGGCCGGCAACTCATCGCTATGGAAAATTCCCTTGACCCCGGCAGCGACCTTAGCATGGTCTGCGAGTTCGCGTCCCAAGCGAGGGCCATCCTTGGTTGCACCCTTCAGCAAGCCGGCGCCGTGGGGAAGGTTCACGCCGACAACGGCGGCCCCATGCTGGACGGCGTCCTTGACCGACCGCGCTTCGGTCTTGGCAAAGGCTGACGTGACGTTGACAGGACTATTCGCGATGACCGGGCCGCGAGTAACCAGATCCTCACGCACGTGGTGCATCCACAATTGGCGCCGGCATTCTTGCTCGATGACGCGAGGCAGGGCCCGCAAGTCTTGGCAGCCCTTGACTTCGACGCGGGCGCCGACGGCGACTGAGACGTTGACGTCCTGCCGAATGGTGCCCAGGCCGCGCTTCACGCGCCCCGTCGCGCGCAGGAGGGCGCCGATGCGGGCGGCAGTACGCTGCGCGTGCTGTGGATCGATGATGTCGGTCTCCGTCGAAAGTTCAAGCAGCGGGATCCCCAGGCGGTCGAGCGTATACGTCACGATGCTGCCCTGCTCCTCCACTTTGCGGGCGGAGTCCTCCTCCAAGGACAGCGCTTGGCAGCGTACGTCGCCTCCATCGACCTGCAACGTTCCGCCCATTGCGATGAGGGACGTGCGCTGGAAGCCTGAAGTGTTGGAGCCGTCGATGACGGTCTTGCGCATAACGTGGACCTCCGCGACCGGTTTGGCACCGATGAGGCCGGCGAACGTGAGGCTGGTGTCGAGGGCTTCCGTACTCATCGGGTGCGGGGGTTCCTCGTCCGTCTCCACGAGACTCGTGAGGCCCTTGATGGCGAGGTACCGGAACGCCTTGCGTTTGCGCGCCTCGGCGAGCGCTGCGGGGTCGGTCTCGCCTAGTTCCGACTGCGTGGCGCGCAGGCGGCGGTCGTAGACGGCGACGGTTCGGGCCGCGACCTGGTCGGGGTCGACGACTTCGCTCGGGCATGGGCTGAAGAGTTTGCGCGTCGCGAGTTGCTGGTGAATTTCGAGACCGCAGCGGAAGCCGATGGCCTTGTAGTCAAGTTTGTCAGCAGTGGCTGCAACGCGGACTTGTTCGGCTGTTACGACGGCCGCCCCGCCCGACGTCACCGCAGATTGCGCAGACCTGGCGCGCTCTACGGAATCGGCCGTCGGCCGCCCAGTCGTGGCAGACGCCGCCGACGGCAACGCGGAGGTCGCGGAACGACGCGGAACCGGGCTTCCGTGGTCTTCCGCGTTCTCCGCGTGGAGACCGGTCACGCCTTGGCCTCCGGGACGCGCACAACGCCGAACGCCGTGGGGTCCGTGGCGGCACCGAGTTCGCCCACGAGGTTCGTCGTGAAGAGGCGCCGCACCTCTTTCGGGTCTTCCGTGTGGCCGAGGATCCACATCATCTTGACGTAGGCGACTTCGGGGATCATGTCGTCTGCGGGGAGCACGCCCATCTGCAGTAAGTCGCGCCCGGTGGAGTAGACGTTCATGTTGGTGCGGCCGTTGATGCATTGGCTCGCCATGATGACGAAGGCACCCTTGTCGATGACGGCCTTGACGCCGGGAAGGCAGCGCCTGGCGATGTGGCCGAGACCCGTTCCGACGATGACGGTCGCCTTGATGACGACATCTTGGATGTGTTCTGGCCACAGTCCTGGATAACTCACAATCATGCTGACGCGTTCGTCCCATTTTCCGTCGGCGCGCACCTTGCCGGCCGTCGGCGTCGCCTTGCGGTAGGGTTGGTCGAGGATGACCTTGGTGCCGTCCACGAGTCCGATGGGTGGGACGTTGATGGATTGGAATGCGTCGCGGCGGCTCGTGTGCATCTTGCGAACGCGCACACCGCGGTGGATGGCGCAGCGGGCATCATCGGAAGTTTCGTGCATGACGACGACGACTTCCCCCAGATTCGTTGTGGCGGCGACGCGGGCGGCTGCGAGGAGGTTGATGCCAGCGTCGGAGGAGGGGCGGTCACTGGAGCGCTGCGACCCGACGAGCACGACTGGGCCCGAGAGGTCTTTCAGGCAGAAGGCGAGGGCCGCCGCCGTGTAGCCGAGCGTGTCGGTGCCGTGGGGGATGACGACGCCGCGGGCGCCGTTGTTGAGGTGCCATGCCGCTCGCTCGGCGATCTTCGTCCAGTGCTCGGGTTGCATGTCCTCGGAGAACATGTTGAACACGACTTCGGCGCGCACGTTGCACAAGTCGAACAAGTCAGGCGCAGCAGCGGCGAGTTCTTCGGGGCGGGTGGCGGGGTGGACGCCGCCGGTGCGGTAGTCAACGAAGGAAGCGATGGTCCCACCGGTCCCGAGAATTGCGATTGTGGGTTTCGTGGCGTCCTCCGGTGGGAGTTTGAACTCGACGCTGCGCGCCTTTACCTTCTCGAGCAACTCCATCCGTGACCCAGCGGCGGGGAGGCCGACGTTGTACCCGTTGTCGAGTTTCAGCGTCACGATGTCGGCGCCACTGAAGGCGTGCCGCGGCATGAGGATGCCTTCGAACGCGCCCTCCGTCGTCGTCAGGCGGATGCGGTCGCCTGCCTGTGGCTCGCCGACCTTCACAGGGCTGCCAACGGAAGCGGGCTTAAAGGCCGGCGGGCGGGGAACGATGGGAACTCCGGGATGGCAAGTCCGGGTGCCGTCAACGCGCGGTCCGGGCATTCAGGAGAAGGGCGCGCTCCTCGTCGTCAAGCATCATCATGTGGTCGCGAGACGCCTTCTTGCCTTCGCGGCGAAGGGGCACACCGACGGCTGCCAACCCGAGGCCCAGGATCGCGATGGCGCCCAACGTGAAGGCGTAGGCTGAGGGGTTCCCGACTTCCCTGGCCAGCCCCGTGACGAGCGCTGTGGCAAGCGCGGCGGCTGTGGCGGCGACGACCAGCCCGGTGCGCAGGGTGACGTCGCCGACGCTCCAGCGCAGTTCGCCCGGGAATCGGCCCGTGACGGCCTCGTCAAGTCGTGCACGATAAGCATCGAACGTGGCTTCGTCCATGCGTTTCTCGACGAACCAGGCTTTCGCGTCCTGCAGGCGCAAGAGGTATCGTTGGCGGTACCGCAGCACGCGGCGGGTATGGGCGGCTAGCGGCAACCCGACGCCAAGAAGCATTGCTCCCGTGAGTCCTAGCGCGATGCTGAGCAGCAGAATCGTGGCTCGCCGAGCGGAAGTCGCGAACGGCCCGACGAGGAGGACGGGCACCGCTTGGAGCAGAAGGAAGGCGCCGAGGGTCGTCATCCAACGGCCGCGGCCAAGCGGGGCACGACGAACCCACTCCCGTAGCCAGCCGAGGTTCATGCTGCGTTCACGGCCGCAATCCCTTCACTAGGTTGAGCAAGGCGCCGTCGAGCTCGGTGCTCTTCTCAATCTGGTAATCGTAGGCGACTTGCACGGTCTTCCCCGTCGCGTACAACGTCCCCGTCTTGGCGTCGCGCATCTCGTAGTCGAAGTCCCACGATTTGCCGCCGATGCGGCTCGTCCACATCTTGACTTGGGGCTTGGCTCCCATCTTCATCGGCGCCTTGTAGTCGAGTGCCGCGTGGGCCAGGATGAAGGGGAAGTCGCGTTCCGACTTGGAGCCGGCGACCTCAGTGAAGAACTTCATGCGGCAGTTCTCCAAGAATGTCAGGTACACTGCGTTGTTGACGTGGCCGAGGCCGTCCAGGTCGTTGAATCGCATTTCGAGGACGACGGAGTAGGCCGCCATCTCGCTTCACTTGCCCCCGCGCCGCATGCGGGAACCGCCGCCGTTCTCGATGGCAGCCTGGACGCGGACGGCGAGGTCGTGCAGTTCCTCGGTCGGGGCCTTCGATTTGGGACCGAACATCGCGTGGATTGGGCCCGCTCCGTCCGCTTTGCGACGGGGGACGATGTGGACGTGGACGTGGCCGACCTCCTGCCCCGCGTCGGGTCCGTTGTTGATGGCGATGGTCGAGTCTTTCGTCCCCGTCTCGCGGCACAGGATGGGTGCGAGGAAGGCCGCGGCATCCATCATCGCCCTGCGGACCTCCGGCTCGGCGTCCTCCAGTTTGGCGGCGTGCTTCTTCGGCACGACGAGGGCATGCCCCTCGGCCAAGGGATTGATGTCGAGGAAAGCCATGACGCGGCCGTCTTCGTACAGGTGCGCGCTCGGAATGTCCCCTGCGGCGATGGCGCAGAAGAGGCAGGTGCCCATTGCGCGCCGATGGCGCTGACCCCCTTTAAAGCGCCGCGTCTCGCGATTGGCCTCGCACTTGGCCTCAGCCAAGGGCGAGTCGTAGGCGTAGGGGCGGCATCATGGCGTGCGCTCCTTTGCAACGTACGGCCCACAATCGGAATAGCCGTGCCGCCGGTAGTAGGGCTTGACTCCGGGTCCCGCAATGACGAGCAGGCGGCCCACAGTCCATTCGGTGAATGCAATTCGTTCCGCTTCGGCGAGCAGGCGGGCTCCTAGTCCTTGGTGCTGGAAACTGCCGACTTCCGGGTCGTCCACGACGGCGGGGGTCGCGTTGATGGGCTGAACGATGCCGTACACCTTGAGTTCCCGCACGAACGCCGCGCCGCCCAGCACATCACATTCCACGCGGCTCACCTTAGGGCTGACCTTGCGCAGGCGCAAGAACGCGACAACGGCGTCGGCCACAGGGTCTTCGAACGACAGGAAAACCTCGGTCCCTGAGCTCGCCTCGTACTCGGCGCGGCGCAACACGACGCGGTCCATGCGCACGTCGACGCCGCTTCGTGCCCGGGTCCCGGCCTCCCGGCAACGGATGCACCTGCACTCCGGCAAGTTGCGCTCGCGTCGCCACGCTTGCGCGATTTGGCGCAGGTTACTGTTCATGACGCCGGCCTCCACGTGCGTCGTGGGGATGTCGCGGTCGATGCGCTGGATCCGGCAATACTCGGGCACAAACCCCTTAGATTCCCCCACGACGGCGGCGGCCGCGGCGGAGTCGTACGGTTCGTATTCCTTGCGTTGCCACATGCGCTTCAGGCCCGTCTCGCCTTCCATGACGACGAGCGTCGGGTAAATCTTGAGCATGTCCGGACGCCATGCCGGGTCCGTGAACAAGTCGCGCATGTCGGCGACGTCCTTGGCTGGGTCCGGATTGAAGCGTCCGACCGTCGGCAACTCAACTGGCGTGATTAGGTGAGCTGCCGCTGCGCCACGCCCGGTCGCAGAACGCGCAGAAAGCGCAGAACCGAGGGCTTCTGCGGGTTCTGTGGTTTCTGCGACTGGGAGGCGGCCGTCGCGCGGAAGCCCCGGCATCATATGTGCGCAGATTTTGAACCCAGCATCACGCGCCGCTTGCATGGCGCGCCGTGAATCGGCCAGGTCGTGGCCCCGGTGCGTCGCCCGCAGGACGTCGTCATCCAACGTCTGCAACCCAATCTCGACGCGCGTGGCTCCCCGGCGCAGCATCCCGTCGAGGTGTTCCTCGAAGCACCAGTCCGGCTTGGTCTCGATGGTGAGGCCGATGGCGCGGCACTGCGCGGTCTCATTCGCCTTCATTAGGTCACGGAGGCGGACGTCGCGTGCGTGAGGTTGGAGCAACGTCCAATCCGCCTCGCTCTCCCAAGACTCCTCACGCCCGGCGTCCTTTGAACCGGGCGGAGCCGGCCCGTCGTTCAGTCCTGCATAGATTCCTGCCACGAACCAATCCTGGTACGATTCTTCGCGTGCCGGGAACGTTCCGCCTTGGATGACGATGTCCACCTTGTCGACCGCGTGGCCGTTCCGCACGAGTTGCTCAAGTCGTCCCCGCACGATGCGGTACGGGTCGTAGTCGTAGCGCTTGGCGCGCATCGTGGACGGTTCGAATCCCGTGTAACTCTGTGGCGCATCCACTTCCGGGCCGCCGGGGCAGAATGTGCATTTGCCGTGCGGACAAGAGGCGGGACTCGACATGACGGCAATGATGGCGACGCCCGACGCCGAGCGCATCGGCTTCGTGCGAAGGATTGCGCCATGTTTGCGGCGAACCTCGTCCGACATCGCGGCGGCAACGACGGAATCGGGAGGAACGGCTATGCCGAAGGCGCTGGCAGCCTCCTGCTTTGTCTTTTGCAGGTCCGCCTTGTTGGCGATCGTGCCGGAGGCGAGGCCCTGGCCGACGCGGCGCGCCAATTCAGCGATATCACCCTGCACGGCCGCGTCGAGGAAAGCAGGCGACTTGAAGGGTCCGGTGGCCGCCCTAGTCGCAGAAAACGCAGAAGCCCCAGGTTCTGCGCTTTCTGTGCGTTCTGCGACTCGTGGGGTCAGCGCCCGCGCCACCACTTCCCTGCTAGTTTTTCCAACTCGACGGATAGAACAGCAGCAAGGCCGTGAAGATTTCGAGGCGGCCGAGCCACATCAAGGCGGCCATGATGATCTTGGACGTGGGCAGGAAGTCTTCGAGTTCACCGGAGGGTCCGGCGGCGCCGAATCCCGCGCCTACGTTGCTGAGTGCCGCGGCGGCTGCCCCTGCGGCGTCCGTCGGCCCTGCGAGTAACGGTTCCGTCACTGCGAGGGCGATGGTGCCGGTGACCCACAGCAGCACGAAGGTGAAGAAGAACGCAATGGCCCTCGACATGTCGGCTTCGTCGATGATGCGGCGCCCAATCCTGATAGGCATGACGGCGCGTGGGTGGAGGAGGCGGCGCAATTCGCGCGTGACTAGGTGGGCGAGGACGAGGAAGCGGAAGCCTTTGATGCCGCCTGCCGTCGAGCCGGCTTGCCCGCCGAGGAACATCGCAAGAAGCAGCACAAGCAAGGCCGCCGACGGCCACGCGGAATAGTCTGTGGAGTGGAACCCGGTACCCGTCGCAATGGATGCGGTGTTGAACGTGGCTTCACGCAGAGTCGTGAGCAGTTGCGCGGAGCCGAAGCCGGTCCAGCGGTCCCGCACGAGGATGACGAAGACCAGCACGGCCAATCCAACCACGCTTGCGACGGTGAAGCGGAACTCCTGATCACGTCCGAGGCCCTTCCAGTCGCCGCGACGCAGGATGCCGAAGAGGAGCACGAAACTGATGGCGCCCGTGACGAACGTGATGAGCGTGATGGCCTCGACGACGGGGTCGGCGAAGTGGCCGACGCTTGCCTCGTGGGCGGAGAATCCCCCCGTCGAGATGGCGCCGAACGTCAAGAGGACGCCCTCGAAGGCGGCCTCGTGCGGAGCCAGTCCCGTGCGTAACCAAAGGGCGAGGAACAGAGCGACGAACATAATCGCCGAGATGGCACTGTAGATGCCGAACAACGTGCGCGCCGTCTGTGCCAGCTTGGGTCGCAACCGGCGCGTGGCCCGGCCCCCGGTTTCCGCCTGGACGGGGTGCAGGCCGCCTTGCGTGAGTTTCGCCACGACGACGGATGCCAGGATGACGAATCCGATTGCGCCCAACCACTGCAGCAAGACGCGCCAGAAGTTGATGCTAGGGGCCACGTGGTCTGCCGCGATGGGAAGGACGGAGAACGCCGTCGCCGTGAGGCCTGCCAGGGATTCGAAGTACGCGTCGAGTGGGGTCCGGAACGTCTTTGCGACGAGGAATGGGACCATGGCGAAGGTCGAGATGACAAGCCAAGCCAAGGCGACGATGAGGTAACCTTCGCGGTCGGTCGATTCGTCGTCTTCTGCCCTGCGTGTCGCGAGTTTCGCCGGGACCCACGCCAGGGTGGCAAGAACGAATCCGACGACGAACGCCGGAACAGTCTCAGGGACGTAGAATCCCTTCACCACGTACACCGTCGACTCTTCGTAGGCAAAAGCGACGCCGATGGGGAGCAGGAACGCGAAGCTGAAGAGACGCAGCATGTCAGCCAACGCCGCGACGATGCGTGGGATGCTAATCAGGCGGATCGACCGCCTGCGCGGTAGGCGATTAGCGTCCGGGCGTCGAGCGCCAGGTCGTTCAAGTGAACAGCCGCTCCAAAGGACCGACGGCCGCCGTCAATCCATAGACAAGGACCTGGTCGCCGGGTTCGAGGATCTCTTCGCCGCGGGGCAGGATGACGAGTTCCCCACGCACGATGGCGGCCACGTGCGAGTCGCGCGGGAATTCGATGCGCTTGAGCTTCTCACCGGAGAGGCCCGCTTTCTGGGGAACGCGAAACACAAGCAACTGTTCCTCGCCGAGGTTCTGCAGCGCCATGTCCTCGGAGCCCGGATGCACGGCCTTCAGAATCGCTCCGACCGTGGAGAGGCGAGGCGCGACGGCGAGGTCGATCCCGATGTCCTCGAGGAAGGATTTCAGTTCTGGCTGGTTGATGACGGCCACCGTGATGTCGACGCCGAGCTGCTTGGCAAGCAGAGCTGCGAGGACGTTGTATTCCTCGACTTTGTGGCAGCCGACGAAGGCGTCGAACGTGTCGACGTTCTCGGCGCGCAGAACTTGACGGTCTGTGGCATCACCGTGGACGACGAGCGTGTGTTGCAAGCGCTCCCCCGCCAGCTTTGCGAGGGCGGCGTCCTTCTCGATGAGTACGACGTCCCGGCGGGACTGTTCGAGTAGGCGGGCAAGTTGCACGCCGACGCGCGTGGCGCCCGCAATCATGACGCGCTTGACTTCCTTGCCGCCGTGGACTTGCTTGGCCTTCCCGATGTAGGGTTCGACGTCCTTCAGAACTTCCAGGCTGGTGAGGGCCATGAGGAGCCGGTCGTGGGCCCTGAAGCGGACGGCGGGGCGCGGAATGATGGGGTCGTCGCCGCGGTAGATGGCGAAGAGGTGGAATCCTGCGGGTGGTTCAACTTCGTCGAGGCGCTTTCCCACGACGAAGGAATCAGGGCGGACCCTCCCCTCGGCCACGAAGACTTTGCCTTGCGCAAACACGTCGGCGTTGACGAGTTGCGGCTGGTTCAGCATGCGCTTGATGCGGATGGCGGCAACCATCTCGGGGCAGACAGCGACGTCGATGCCGATCTTTGCGTACTCGACTGAGTAGGGTACGTTGAGGTACTGCGTGTCATTGATGCGGGCGATGGTGCGGGCCCCATACGTCTTCGCGAGGGCGGCCGCGACCATGTTGACCTCGTCGTCGCCCGTGCATGCGATGAACAGCTTCGCTTCGCTGGCTTTCGCTTCACCCTCGAGGACGGCCTTGTTCGCGATGTTGCCTTGCACGGCCAGCACGTCGAGTTCCTGCAAGCGCTCCATGCGGACTGGGTCCTGCTCGACGACACAGACGTCGTGGCCCTCTTCACGCAGCGCCCGAGCGACGTGGAAACCGACTTCGCCCGCGCCGCCCACGATGACATACATGGACCAGCCGACGACATGGGGGTGGTCGATAAGGGGTTCGGTCGCGTCTACAGGAGAGACGACGACTTTACCGCAGATGACGCAGATTCCGCAGAACGTGCTGTCGCCTCGTGCCGGTGCATTCTGCGACCGGTCCCGACCACGCCAGCAATGTGGTAGTCCAAGCGCGCGCCGCGTTCGAATCAGTCTTCGCGGGGACCCGATTTCCGCTGGCGACGTCGGCGGCAACATGCACATCAAACACGTAGTCAATGCTGGCGGCGCCGCGCGCCGCCTTTTCCGCAGATGCCGCAGATCTCGCAGAATTTTAATCGAAACGAGGCCCCGACATCTGTGGCATCTGCGAAATCTGCGGAAGCGGCGCGGTGCCCTTCCAAGCGCACCAGCAATGTGGTAGTCCAAGCGCGCGCCGAGCTCGAATCAATCTGCGAAGGGACCTGACTACCGCCGACGGTGACGCCGAGCACGTGAGGCAACAACATTTGGGTGATGGCGGCGCCGCGCGCCGCTTCACGCGGAGGCCGCGGAAGTTCGCGGAACGACCGGTCGCAGAACACGCAGAAACGGATTCTGTGATTTCTGCGCGTTCCGCGTGAAGAAAGGGAGGCGGGGGAGTTCCCACAGACCCGGGATCCGAGATGGTCCTCGTGGCAGGGTCGAGGTCAAGATTCTGTGGAAATCCGTGCAATCCCAAGCCTCCCACACCACGGCCGCAGTGTCAACCTGAAACCCGTGGACGACGACGCCGGCGGACTGCGGTAAGCCATGTGGCCGGGAGATTCGAACACGCGAAACCTCGCGAGTCTACCGACCAACCGACCGGGGATTACGGAGATTTCGGGGACACTGGGTCACAGTCCGTTCCCCGTAATTCCCGTAATCCGCGGTAGGCGTCGGGGGTCGTTCTGCGCAATCGGCGTAATCTGCGGATTCGTAAGGTGCAATGCCGCAGCGGCAAGCCTACACGAATGGCAGCTTCACGACCCGTGCGGGCATGGCCTTGTCGCGGATGATGACGTCGAATTCTTCCCCCGGCTCGGCTCCTCCCCGGACATATCCAAGGGCAATGCCGCTTCCCAGCGTGGGGCTGAGCGTCCCGGAAGTAATCTTTCCCGCGATCGTCCCCGTCCGTTCGATGGCGTACCCGTGGCGCGGGATGCCCTTCTCTAACGCGAAACCCACGAGGCGGTCGGTGGTCGGATCATCCTTGACTTTCTGGAGTCGCGCCTTGCCGAGGAAATCGCCCTTCCAATCCATCGTCCATTCAAGCCCCGCTTCGACGGGGGTCCGGCCGCCTTCGAATTCGTTTCCGGCTAGGCAGTAGCCCTTCTCGAGCCTCAGGGTGTCGCGGGCACCTAGGCCGATGGGCTTGATGCCGTGGCTGGCTCCGACGTTGAGGAGGTGGTCCCAGACGCGGCGTGCTCCTGCCGCGGGGATGTAGAGTTCCACGCCCTTTTCTCCAGTGTACCCCGAGCCGGACACCATGCAGAAGATTCCGGCCAACTCCATGTTGACGAGGTGGTGGAACTTGGGAGGCGGGCTGACACTCGCCGCGGCGAGGACGTCCTTGGCCTTGGGGCCTTGCAGTGCGAGGATGGCCCACTCCTTCGTCACGTCCTGCACCTTAACGCCCGGCGTGTTGTTCGCGATCTGCTCGGCGACGGCGACGTTGCGGCCGGCATTGGGGATGACGTAGAATTTGTCCTCGGCGAGCTTGAAGTAGAACGTGTCGTCCACGATGGTGCCGTCCGCGTTCAGGATGACGGTGTACTTTCCTTTCCCAAGCGGGACGGCGTTCGGGTCGCTAGGCGTGACGCGAGCGAGGGCAGCAGCCGCCTGCGGGCCGGTGACCCACAAGTTCGACATGTGACTGACATCGAACAAACCAGCGCCCTTTCGCACGGCGAAGTGCTCCTCCTTGATGGAGCCATAATGGACCGGCATGTCGTAGCCAGCGAACTCCACGAAGGTCGCGCCGAGCTTGGCGTGGGCATCGTAGAGGGGGGTGCGAAGGGGCACGAGGCCGCGACGGAAGGCCTCTTCATAAGCCAAATCTTATCGCGGGCTACGGGAGTCCAGGGGACATGCCGGGGAAAGCCAAAGCAGACAAAGGCCGGGCGAAGGCACCGCCCGCCAAGGCGCGGAGCCCGAGCGTCATGGACGCAATCGATCAATTGGAATCGGGGCGCAGGCCGAAGAAGCGCGACCCCAGGTCCATCGTGAAGCCGGGCGACTTGGACTTGGGCTTCATCTCGTAGCCGTCCTGTCGCCCTTCACGCGGAGGCCGCGGAAACCGCGGAATCGGAAGGCAGGCGGGCCGCGGAAACAAGGGAACCCGTTTCCCTTGATTCCTTGGTTCCGTGGCTGGGCGGGAGGTCCGTCGTCGGCCACGCGCCGCCCGCCCAACGACGGCCCAGTCGCAGAATTCGCAGAACGCACAGAACCGTGGTTCTGCGTTTTCTGTGACTCGGGCGAATCAGTCGAGCGGCGTCATGAGGAGCGCAATGTGCCCGCACTCGCGGCACTTGCACGAACCTGGATCCATGAGGTCGTGCACACGCACGTCTTGGCACACATCGCAGTAGGCATCGAGCGCGCGCCCCGTCCCCGGCATACCGTTACATCGCGGCGCCACCGCTAATGTGTTGCGGTAAGGGTAGGGACGACCCTCGTTTCCGGACGGGCAGGATTCCTCGCGCGCCTCGCCGCCGTCCAATCGGTGCAAATGAAGGCGGGCCCAGAGGGGTATGGATCCGTTCTCTCCTGTTGGCTCAACCGACAAGACGCTGATTTTGGCTGTCTTGGTTTGGTCCTGAGTCCCTTTTCCTCTTCTTCCCATCCTTCTCCACCACATTTGTAGTGGGTGCGAAGGCGAATGGCTACAACCCGGCTACAACCGCTACACTGGTCCGCGGCCTATTGGGTCGTGTTGGGGCAAGGAGTACCTAACCTTGCAGCAGGTTTGGGCGTAATGCCGTACGCGTGAAGCCTGAGAGGTTCCGTAATAACCGGCAAGACCTCTCGGACGCCATGCACCTGCCAACTTGGCCGACCCTTTTGGAGGAGGTCGATGGTGGACAGGATTATTGCGGGGGACGGCGCACCGTTTTCTAGGGCCACCGCGCGTCCCGGGAAGCGGGCTGGAATCCGTTCCGGCTTACCGCCAACACGTTTATGGACAGTTGTCCCCATATCTTGGACATATGTCCGCAAAGACTGTGCGCCGGACCCCAAAGGGACTGGCAACCGGCAACGACACCAAGCGTCGGATTGTTGACATCGTTGGCATCAGTCCGTCCGGCAAGCGCGTGGCCATTGAAGTCAAGCGTGGCTCCCGTAGCGCGAAGCCAGTCGGATCAGGGACGGCAAAGTTTCGTCTTGGCATAGGTGAAGGCAAGACCCTGGGATTTGTAATCCACAGTCTGGCCTTGGAAGCACCAAGTCGGATGGCTATGGCGAAAGAAATCAAGACGGGCATCGCATTTCACCATCTTGAGAATCTGCGCGCTTCTTCGCTGCTTTCCAACGAGGAGTTGGCGGAGGTGATTGCAGTTTCGCCCAAGACGATTTCGCGTCGATCCAAGACAGGCATCCTGTCACCAACTCAGTCCGAGCACCTGGTTCGATTTGGAATGCTAGTTGATCAGGCTCATGGCTTGTTCGAAGGCGACGAACAAGCTGCCCGACGCTGGCTTCGCCAACCAAATCCAGTCCTTGGTGGGGCAACTCCTCTGGAAACGGCTGAAACCGAATTGGGCGCCAAAGAAGTTTCCGAGCTTATCGTACGTTTGGACCACGGAATCCCGTCGTGAAGGTATTTCGCTTCACGAAAGTGAAGTACGAAGCTTCGGCCTATGATGGCGAAGGCGCACGGATAGGCGGCGGGCGTTGGAACTCCCCGGGCCTTAGTGCCGTCTACACATCGGACAGCCCCGCCCTTGCTGTAACCGAAGTCTTGGTAGGTTTGCAAAGCGGGGAGTCGCTGAAGTCATACGTCATGCTAGCAGCCGAATTACCAGATGACCTGATTGAAGATCTCGCGCGTGATCAATGGCCAACTGATTGGCAAGCCTACCCGCCCCCTCAATCAACCCGCGCCGTGGGCGACGCATTTCTTTCTGCCTGCAAGTCCTTGGCGCTTCGAGTTCCAGCTGTGCCTGTGCTCGGCTTCAATTTCCTGATCAACCCACGGCATTTGGCGTTTGGAAAATTCAAACCGCTAGGCCGAATCCAGCAACAGGTTGACCCCCGCCTTGACCCGGCTCTGCACGTCGCCGAGCCATGAGCAGGCACGGTTGTAGCCATGTTGTAGCCATTCGCTAGCGGACTTACTACCTCACCTTGTAGTGGGTGCGGGACCGGATCTCCACGAACACGTCCCCGAATCATCACTGTCTTGGGCCCCTTGCCCGTGAAAGACAAGCGCTCACGACTCTCTCCCAATCGTCCGGATTCAGCGCATTATTAGTCCGGAAAATCGGCCTTTTGAGAAAAACGCCTTGTCGGTTGCTTTCAACCCTGTCGGAGAGAAGCGGGCCCAGAGGGATTTGAACCCTCGTCGCAGGCTCCGCAAGCCTAAAGGATATCCAAGCTACCCCATGGGCCCGTACTGATTTTCCCCGTCGCGCGACGGAGATTTTGCGGAGTTGGCGCTTGCGCGCAGGGGCGGCGACTTGGGGTTTCTACTTAAGTGTGATGACGCGGCGGGCTCTGTTCGGAGTCCCACTTGTTGTCCGCGGTTTGGGACTTCCTGTTCGCGTTAGAATCAGAACTCTAGCACCGGGACCTTCAACCGCTTTGCAGCCTCGGCCATCGGTCCGTCCGCCGTAACGAGCGTCGCCTGCCGTTCCTTCGCGAGCGCCACGTACTGCGCGTCGTACAGCGTGAGGCCCGCGGTGGCTGCCCAGGTTTCCGCCTCGCCGACTGCCTCGAAGGCGACGGTCGCGACGAGGAGTCGGTGCAGGGCCACGAGGTCCGCTGGGGGAAGGCGTAATCGTTCCTTCTGCAGGACGCGACCGGCCTCGCTCCAGAGTAGGTGGGGAGCAAAACGAGCCTTGGCGGCATTGGCGGCATACCACTTCCGGAATGCGGGGCTTCCGTCCTCGTCCAGCACCAGTTTGACGAGTGCGCTGGTATCCAGGACGAACACGGAACCTCACTCGTTGTCCCGAATCTCGCGGACCATCTGCGCGCTTGACTTCGCGGACTTGAACCGGAACCGCTCGATGGCCTGCAACTGCTCCTCCACCGCGGCACGGCGCAGGGCGGCCTGCCAAGCCGCCTTCGCGACATCTCCGGGCTTGATGTGCGCCTTCGCGAGCTGGGCCTCCATCTCGTCGGGGACGCGGATGCTGATGACGCCCATGGAAGGTCTATGGTCGTGGCAACGGAAATAGTTTACGACGTTGTAAACACTCGTGTCGGGTGTCCGGCATTGAGGACTTCCAATCCGAGAATACCACCAAAGTCCCTAATCCGAACGGAACCGATGCGGCGGAGTCGTAGCATCATTGACGACCTGGACGTTGAAGTCGATGCCGAGGAGTTTGTGGAGCGTTGCCCAGTCCTTGATTCCCTCATCGACTGCGTCTAGGCCCAGTCCGGCTTTTGCCCAGCCTGCCAAGCTTGTGACTTTGGCGTCCTCGTGCAGGTAGAAGTGGAAGCGTTTCGGGTCGAGGTCCATTTCCTTGACGACGGCGGCGAGGCCGGCGGTTTCGTCCTCGGGGCACACCAGCACGGCAGCGAACCAACCCCTACGCCGCGGCTTGTGCTTGGCCCAGGCGCGCAGGCCGTCGACGTCCGCTGCACGCATCACTCGATTGATCTTCGCAAGTTCATCCTGCCGGATCTGAAGGCAAGGCTGGCGTTGCGCGAGGATTAGCAGTTCCGCCTCCTTCCAATTCGCGCGGACAATTGCCGCCGCGTCCGGATGGAGATGCCACCACGTCATGCTGAGGCCGCGGCTCGACCGCGTTTGACGGCCACTTCGCTGCGATGGAACGGGACCATCTCGTGCAGCCGGAAGACGACCAGTGTCCCCAATGCCGTAAGGGCGTACGTCCGCTCGCGTAGGTCGTGGGTCAGGCCGGTTTGGATGACGCCCTCTTCGCGCAGGCGCTTGAGTGCTTTCGTGAGGACATTGACGTTGCGACTCCGAAGCAGGACCTTGAGCTCCGAGTTGCGTTTTCGGCCGCCTACGAGCGCCTCGATGATCTCCCGGTCGAATTGCGGGTCTTGATCAAGAAGGCGGACGGCCACCTTGTATTCGTAGTCCAGCGGGAGGGCCTCGACTTGCCGCAACATCACATACCAGATGGTATCTGATTCAATTTAACCCTGTCGGCTACCCTTGCGGGCCGAATTCCGCCACGGCAACTACCGCTGCAAATCCACTTCAGCCACGGCCTCGAGTGCTAGGTGGATGCGCTGCGACGGCGTCGTCGCCGCCAACTGCAGGTCCGTGACGCCGAAGGCCCGCAACTTCTCTTCGCTCGCGGCGACGAGCGTGTCATCCGTGGCCAAGCCCAACGTGTGCACGAAGTGCTCCAGCGCGTCCAGCCGCTTCTCCCCCAGCGTCACGACGACTCCGGCGGGGTGCCCGTCGGGGACTCCCATCTTGTCGAGGGCACGCTTGATTTGCCGTTCACCTGCGAGGTAGCGCAGGAACTCGACGTCCAACGTCTTGGCGTGGCCTCGCCCTTCGGCGAACGAGCGCTGGGCGTGCATTCCCGCCGACCGGACGTGGTCGGGGCCGACGACGCGGTCCGCCCGCACGACTTGCAGGGGTGCAATCCGGTTCGACTTCTTCGCAGTGAAGAGGATGTCCTCGAGGCGCAGCGGGCCGCGGACACCGGTGAGTGCGACTTGTTCGTCGGGGAAGTCGATCATTGATTCCTCGGGCTTCGTTGGCTGGCGCGGGCGACTGCCGCCCCGTCATCGGGCGAATCACGGGTCATCAGGCAAATCCGTTGCGTCCAGCAAATCCGTTGCGTCCGGCAAATTCGTGTCATCATCGCTTGGCCCCGAAGTCTGCCATGCTGGCTTGGCCCTTTCCCCGTTGCGGCGGCGTCGCCTCCGGCATTGGTGGCGCGGCATCGGGGTCGTCGCCGACTTGCCGCAGTAGGTCTGCCGCGAGTTTCGCTCCGATCCCGGCGATGGCTGTCAGTCTCGAAATCGGGGTGCCCTTTAGGTCCGCCGGCTTGTGGAATCCTGCCGCCCACAGGTTTCTTGCGCGGATGCGGCCGACGCCCTTCATCCGGATGAGGGGCAGCAACTGTTCCTTGACGCCATGCTCCAGGCGGAGGCCGAGGTCGCTGATTTGTTGCTGCCAGTCTGGACGAAATGCTCGGGCGAGTTCGCGGAAGGCGTGCAGCATCCAGGCGCCATTGTCTTGGCGCAATCTTAGGTCGCCGGGGCCGATGACGTAGCGTTCCTCGATGAGGTCGAGGTGGACTTCATCCATCCAGTCCTGCAGGAGGAACGCGGTCTTCGCGTACGAGAGTGCCTGCTCGAGGTCCTTGCCGTCGGCGGCAACAAGGAGTTCTTCATGATGCGGCCAGAACCGTTGCTGCACCCAATTGTCGCCCTGACGAAGATAGAGTGGCAGCAAGTCGGGGCAACCCGTGACGGCTTCGAGGAGGCCGAAACTGGTGGGTTCGCTCTTGGATTCCAGGGCGGTCCGGAGGCGGAGAGCGGAGAACGGGTCGATGTACAGGTCGCTCGTGCGCTTGCCAAACAGCGTAGCCTTGAGGTGGACGCCATTGGTCTCCACGAAGCCATTCGACTCCAGGAAATTTACGGTGTCGTCGAGCCGGTCGCGCACGATCCATTCCGAGACCTCCTGCGCCCAAAACGTCCCGGCGAAGAACTTGGAGAGGGACTCCAGTGAATTGCAGTATCCTCCCGCCACGGATGCTAGTGCATGCATGCGCAGGGCCGCGTCCGCCGAGAGCTTCGATGAGACTGGTTCCGGCTCGCCTCTCAGGTACGTCTCCTCGTATGCTTCCTTCTGCTCCTCAGTCTTGGCGAGCAAGACCGCTTCGCCGTAAGGGTCGAAGCGTGGCCGACCTGCGCGTCCCATCATCTGCTTGACCTCCATCACGGCGAGTGGACGGTTGCCTTCGCCGGCCTCGTACCTGCTCAAGTCGCGCACGATGACTCGCCGCGCGGGCGTGTTGACGCCGGCGGCTAGGGTGGGGGTCGCGCACAAGACCTTGATGCGGCCTTTGCGGAAATTCTCCTCGATGAAGCGACGCTGCGATCCGTCGAGGCCAGCCGTGTGGTGGCTGACGCCCGCCCTCACGAGTTTCTGCAGTTTCTTCGCGGTGAGCGAGCCTTCGCCGCCGTCGTCGAGGGATTTGACCTGCTCCTCCAGGGCGGCCAACTCATCCGGTCGAAGCAGATCTCGTACGACGCCAGCCAGTTTTGTGGCTTGTGCCTCAGCCGATTTTCGGGTCGAGACGAAGACTAAGCATTGCCCGCCGCCCATGATGGTCTCCTCCACGAGGCTTGCGACCGGGTCACCCCCCGAGGCTAGGGGACGCGCGGGCTCGCCGAGGAACTGCAGGTTGTTGCCCCAATAGGTCCCGATGCGCAAGGTAACGGGCCGCCACTCGGATGTGACGAGCTTCGCGCCGAGCCATTCGGCCACGTCCTTCGCGTTCTGCACGGTCGCGGATAGGCCGACGATTTGGGCGGAGGGGATGAGGGTGCGAAACCTGCTCAAGATGACTTCGAGCGTGGGCCCGCGGCCGCGGTCATGAATGAGGTGCAGTTCGTCCGCCACGACGCATCCGACCTCCTCCACCCATGAGGAGCGGTGGCGCAGCAGGGCGTCGGCTTTCTCGGAGGTGCAGACGATGACGTCGTGCCGGCCGAGGCGGGGGTCCTTCTCGTCAAGGTCGCCGGTCGCCACACCAACGGAGATGCCGAGCGTCCGGAACGCGCTGAGCTCCTCGAACTTCTCAGACGCGAGGGCACGAAGCGGGACGATGTAGAGCGACTTCTTGCCGGTATCTAGCCATTTGTGCAAGATGGCTAGGTACGCAAGCAGCGACTTGCCGGACGCCGTGGGGATTGCGACGAGCGTGTTGCGTCCCGTCTTGATGGCAGCCCAAGCCTCCTTCTGCGGAGGATAGAGGTCTTTGATGCCCTGCGTCTCCAGCAGCGCCGCGATGCGCGGGTCGATGCCGAGGTCCACGAGGGCCATGATTGTGCGACCGGGCGGCGAGGGTTCAAGGTTGTGGACGAACGTTGGCCTCGACTTCCCGTCCGTGTCTAGCCGGGGGGCCCGACGTGACGGTTTAGGGCTCGTGGGCCGGTGGTGCAGGACCCGCCGAGGCAAGGGCAATCCCAGCACACAACGTCCACACCAAGAACAGGATGAATCCGAAGAAGGCCACCAATTGTCCGGCCGCGGCGAGGCCAGCGACGGCGGTGGCGGCGATGGGCACGCCCAGGGCGATGCTTGTGGCGGCAAGCCAGCGCGGCAGCCCGGCGCCGCGCACGATGACGCCGAATGGCAGGATGACAAAGGGCGCAAGGTAAGCGCCCGTGAACACCATCATGCCCCATCCGGTATTGTAGACCAGCAGTGCAACGTGCGGGTCGAACCCGTCGTTTGCGGCGTTGAGCGCCGCGACGACGACGACGAACCCGGCGACCGTGATGGCAAACAAAGAACCGCCCGCGATGAGGAGGGTGGGACCCATTCCTCGGTGCGCGCGCTCCGACGAATGCAGTCTCGGATATACGCAGATGAGTGCGGCGAAGAATAGTCCAGCCCCGAACGGATGCAGCCAGGCCTGCAGGACCTGCAGTTCAACCTCGTCGAGGAAGAATTCGGAGATGCGAGCGCCGTCGGAGTCCGCGTCAAAGTTGGCGTGGGAAGGGATGAAGGGGGCGCCGGCGACCACGATGGCAGAGAGAATCATCAACAGGCCTGACAGGCGCGTTCGGCCGACCACGACTCCCCACAGACGCGCACCACGATATAATGGCGCGGCCCCAGGCTGGAGTCGCCCGGCTAGACCAGGCTCCGGACGGAACCGACCTCGGCGCCGCGCCACGTCGTGATGGACGGTGCCAGGAATCTCGCCAACATGCGTTGCGCGTCGTCGTCGAGCCAACCAGAATCCCGCGCCAAGTGCGCCGCAGCCTGGTCGCGCGCGGTGCTCATTCCGGATGCGAGTTTACATGCGAAGGCCTCGCCACTTTTGCGGTCGATGGCCACGTAGAGGCCTGCGGCTCCGACCTTTCCGACGAAGCGTCCTTGGCCCGCCCCGATGAATGCCGTGTCCCACATCCCGGTGCCTGCAATGAGGTGCGGGTGGGCGGCCATTGCGTCGAAGATGCGACGACCTGCCGGGCGCTGGTCAAGCCACTGGAACGCGCGCGCCATGCCGGTCAGGCTGGACCAGAAGCAAGGGGCGCTGCAGCCGTCTACCCCCCAAGCCACGGGTTCCTTGGTCGCCGCGCCGACGACGCCGCGGATTGCAAGCTGCAATGGATGTTCCGGGTCAAGGTAGCCAGAAGTCGGCCAACCGTTGTGTTTGCTCGTTGCTAGCAGGGCCGAGTGCTTGCCGGAACAATTGTTGTGGATGGATGACCAGCCGCCCGCGGGGCGGGGGCCACAAAGTGCCACGCCGCCCATCGGCTCATGCGCGCCGCAACCAAGGTCGGATTCAGCGAGGCCAGCGGCCGTGAGGAGGCGTCGCACCGCTTCGATGTGGATGAGTTCCCCGTTGTGCGATGCGCAAGCAATCGCGAGGTGGCTGTCGTCGAGTCCGAGCGCGTCGAAGGCTCCCGATTCCACGAACGGCAAGGCCTGCAGCGGTTTGGCGGCGCTGCGCCAGTAGGCTTTCTCCTCGCCGTGGCCCCATTGGTGGTTGATGGCGCCGTCGGGGTCGAGCAGGACGGCGTGCCCGGTGTGGACGGCTTGCGTGCGGCCGTCGCGGACTTCTTCAAGCAGCGGTGGTCCAGCGTCCGGGCGTTCTTCGCGCATTCAACCATTCCCCGGTCAGTTGTTGAGGATATGTCGAGCGATGACCAAGCGCTGAATCTCGCTCGTGCCCTCGAAAATCTCGAAGATTTTGATATCTCTCATGTAGCGCTCGACGGAGTAGTCCTTCGTGTAGCCGTTGCCGCCGTGGATCTGGACCCCGTCAATCGTGGCCTTCATCGCCATCTCGCTGCAGAACAACTTGGCGCGGCTTGCGGCGTGCGTGAATTCCTGTTTCTGGTCCTTCAACCATGACGCTTTGAGGTAGAGATTGCGTCCCGCTTCGATGGCGACATCCATGTCGGCGAGCTTCCACTGGATTGCCTGGTTGGACGCGATTGGCTTGCCGAATTGTTTCCGTTCCTTCGCGTACGCGACGGAGTCCTCGTAAGCGGCCCGAGCAATCCCCACGGAGCCTGCGGCGGCCATGATGCGTCCCGTGTCGAGTGTGGCCATCGCGATGCGGAACCCTTCACCTTCCTTGCCTAGGCGGTTGGATGCCGGCACCCGCATGCCTTCGAAGACGAGCTGGTTGGTGTAGCTGGCGTTGAGGCCGAGCTTCTCCTCGTTGCGGCCGACCTTGAAGCCCGGCGTCTTCGTGTCAACGATGAATGCGGTCACGCCGCGCGCGTCCGTCGTCTTGGGGTCGGTCCTGGCGAACAGGATGCAGACGTCAGCCACGGCGCCGTTCGTGATGAATTGCTTGGCTCCATCGATGACGTAAAAGTCGCCATCACGGCGGGCAGTCGTGCGCATGGAGCCCGCGTCGGACCCGGATTCCGGTTCCGTGAGAGCGTAGCAACCAAGATACTCGCCGGACGCCAATTTGGGGAGGTACTTCTTCTTCTGCTCCTCCGTGCCGAACGTGAGAATGGGGCCGACGCTGAGGCTGGCGTTGGCTCCGAAGATGACGGAGTGGCTCGCATCGGCGCGCGCAAGTTCCTCGGCGACGAGGGCGAAGGAGATGTAGTCCGCCCCAGGACCGCCGTATTCCGCCGGGACCGTGATGCCGAGAAGGCCCAGTTCGCCCATGCGCTTGGCGGTCGTCATGGGGAAGGTGTGTTCGCGGTCGTGCTTCGCCGCGATGGGCAGCACTTCCTTGCGGGCGAACTCGCGCACCATGTCTCGAATGGCGCGTTGGTCGTCCGTCAACTGGAAGTGCATTGCACCCGAAGAGACGGCTCTGGGTTGATGAAGACGACGAGGCGCGGTCCTGGGCGTCCGCGCGCGACGCTGCAGTTCCGTCTTGCTCCACGACGCCAGGGCCGACCTGGCAGCCCGTGGCAGCCCCCTTCTACCGGCCCCTGGCTCCCTCCCGTTGGGCCTTGATTGCCTAGTTAACCCTGCGGCCCCACGGTCAAATAGGCGTTCAAGGCGAGCCAGGAGGGATGGAAAGCGGGCAAGCTGCTAACCTGCTAGCGTGGCGTGCGCCCGGGACGTGGCTCCGCCTCGTCGCCCTGGCCGCGGCCTATTACGGCGCCGCGCAGGTGGGCCTTCTTTTCGCGCTGTCGAATTCCGTAGCAAGCCCCGTCTGGCCACCGGCCGGCCTCGCGATTGCGGCGGTCGTGCTCTGGGGTCGGCGCGCCCTGCCTGCGATTGCGGTCGGCGCCTTTTTCGTCGAATTGACTGCAGGCGTCCCCGCTGGGTGGTCCCTTGTCATGGCCGCCGGCAACACGGCGGAGGCCGCCATCGGCGGTTGGCTGGTGGCGCGCGCCGGGGGCGCGTCCGCCTTCTTGACGCTGGGAGGCGTCAGGCGTTTCGCCCTCGCGCCCTTCCTGGCTGCCCTCCCCGCCGCGTCGATGGGCACCCTGGGTCTGCTGGGTGCAGCAATGATTGCCCCGGCAGGCGCGGGGCAGGTGTGGTTGACATGGTTCTTGGGCGACGTCGCGGGCGCCATGATAGTGGTGCCAGTTCTCCTACTCGCACCCAGTCTAGCCAAGAGCCGACCGACCCCGCGGCGGCTTGCCCAAGGCCTAGTCGCCATGACCGTCGCGATGGGCATGGTGGCACTCGTCTTCGGCGCCCTCACGGTGTCCGTCACATTCCTGGCCGTTGCGCCGATGATCATCATCGCGTCCCGGTTCGGCCCGGCGCCCACCGCCTTCGCCCTGCTCGGGATGGGCACAACTGCCGTCATCGCCACGGGCCAAGGCGTAGGGCCGTTCGGGGGTGGCTCGACCGATGCAGCGTTCCTTCTGCTGCAGGGCTTCCTGTTGAGCGTCACTGCGCTATGCTTAGCGTTGAGCGCCGTTGCTTACGAGCGGCGGTCCACCGCGCAGATCCTGGAGAAGCGAATCCTGGAGCGGACTACGAGCCTCGAAGTGGAGGTGCGTGAACGCCGGCGCGCCGAAGCCGACGCACTGCAGATGGCCTCCTTGGCAAAGGCCAGCCTGGAATCGACCGGGGACGGCATCCTCGTCGTCGACCGCGCCGGCCGCATCACCGGGTCGAACCGCCGCTTCCAGGAACTGTGGAGCATCCCCTCCGAGTTGATGGAGGCACACGATGACCAGAAGGCCATGGGCTTCGTCTTGTCGCAATTGGTCGAACCGGATGCCTTCGTCGCGCGCGTGCAGGACCTTTACCAGCACCCCGAAGAAGAATCCGTGGACCTCCTGCAGTTCAAGGATGGGCGCGTCTTCGAACGTCACTCGAGACCCCAACGCCTCGGCGACGAAGTTGTGGGGCGCGTGTGGACCTTCCGCGATGACACGGAGCGCCGGCGCAACGAGGCGCGCCTGGACCGCGCCCAACAACTTGCCCACCTCGGGTCCTGGCAGTGGGATGTGGCCGCCAACCGAGTCGATTGGAGCGCGGAACTATGCCGCATTTTCGGCGTCGAACCCGATGGTTTCCATGGTGACTACGCAACCTACATTTCGTTCGTGCACCCCGACGACCGCGAACGAGTGGACCTCATCGTCAAGGCCTCCTTCCAAATGAAGAAGGCGTTCAACATGGACCATATGATTGTGCGCCGCGACGGTACCGTCCGCAGCATCCACGGCGAGGGCGGCGTGGAGCTCGGCCCGGACGGAAGCGTCGCGCGCCTGACTGGGATTGCGCAAGACGTCACGGAAACCAAGGCGCAGGAAAAACGGTTCCGCGACCTCCTTGAATCCGCCCCGGACGCCATGGTCATCGTCAACGACAAGGGCGAGATTGCCTTGGTGAATGGACAGGCGGAGAAGCTCTTCGGGTACGACCGCGGGGAGATGGTGGGGCAGCCCCTTGAGTTGCTGGTCCCCCAGCGTTTCCACGGCGTGCACCCGGGACACCAGAAGGCGTATGCGCATGCGCCGAAGCAGCGCCCGATGGGCGCGGGCCTCGAACTCTTCGCCCGCCGCAAGGACGGCAGCGAATTCCCCGTCGAGATTAGCCTGAGCCCCCTAGAGACCCCAGAGGGCAAGCTAGTTTCCAGCGCTATTCGCGACATCTCTGGCCGACGCGCAGCCGAGGAGGATCGGCGCAAGCAGGAACAAGCGCAACAAGAACTCCGCCAACTCAAAGCGCAGGCCGATTTCAAGACGAATTTCCTGCGCACCGCGGCCCATGAACTTGGCACGCCGATGACGCCCATCCGCATCCAAGTCAACATCCTACGCCGGCTCATGGGCAGCCCCGAGCAAGAGAAGGCCCTCTCGATTCTCGACCGCAACATCGGACGACTCAACGTCCTCGTGAAGGACCTGCTTGAATCCGCGCGCCTGCAATCGGGCCGCCTCAAACTCGACCCACGACCCATGGACCTGGCCGCGACCATCCACGAAGTCACGGAGACGTTCCAAGAGGTCGCCATCCAAATGGGGATTGCGCTCGACACGCAAGGCCCACACGACTTGCAGATGGTGGCGGACCCCAACCGCATCAGCCAGGTGCTCTACAACCTCCTCTCGAATGCAATGAAGTTCACGGCTTCCGGTGGGCACGTCACCGTGCGGACCGCCGTGCGTGGCAAAGACGTGGAGCTCACCGTGACCGACAACGGCCTTGGCTTCGACGCGGCGGGCGCAGCCCGGCTCTTCCAGCCCTTCAGCCAACTCCAGGATGCCATGGACAAGACCCACACTGGGTCGGGCTTGGGTCTCTACATCTGCAAGGGCATCGTCGAACAACACGGCGGCCGCATCGAGGCCCACAGCCCCGGACCCGGCAAGGGGTCGACGTTCCGCGTCGTCCTGCCGTTGGTTGCAGTCCCCATGGCCCTAGCGGAGGAGCAACCGGTCGAGCGTTCGGGCCTTGGATTACAACCCGCTCGCGGCGACGGCGACGGGGCGGAGCCTGGACGCCCGGGCAAATCCTAGGTCAAAGTCAAGGCGCCCACGACCCGCTGCGGAACGTTGCCCTGCCACGGCGCTGCGCGCCCTTGGAACCCCAGCGCGTCGTGGGGCTTCGCTGCGCTCAGCCCCACATAGCAGTTCACGGCAACGTCAAGGAACCAACTACACGTTGCGGGAGGTTATCCTGATGGAACAACACGCCGCGCTCGCCCGCGAGATGGACCAGCGCCTTTTCCACGACGCCAGTGAGCAGGCCATCTTGACCGGGGCCGGGTGCGTCCGCGGTGAGCCGGACGGGGACGTATTGCATGCCTGCACCTATCTGCAACACGGAGCCGGACTTGAGTGGCTGCTTGCTGAAGGCGCTGCGCTTGAGTTTGAACGAGACGGCCGCGCCGACGGCATGGACCTGCATCGGCGCATCCGCCGGGGCAAGAACCATGCCGCGGTCAAGGTGCTCGGGGTTGGTGTTCCTCAACGCGAGGCCGACGCGGTCGCCCGGCACAGCTTGGTCGTGGTCGACGTCGTGGATCTGGATGCTGCGGACTGGGCAGATGACCTTGTCCGGGTAGGCGTACAGCGTGTCGCCTTTCTTGAGGGTCCCTTGCTTCACGACCGCCAGGACGACGGCGCCGACGCCTTTGACGTTGAAGTGGTGGTCGATGGGGACGACGACGGGAGCGGCCTTGTCGCCGCGGGGCGGCGCCGACACGAGGTGGGTGCGGGCGGCGGCCCAGTCTGGTTCCGTCTGGATTGGCCAGGATTCCAGCGTCGTTCCCTTGAGGATGGGCTTGAGCTGGTCCGGTTGCAAATAGTTCTGCAGGATGACGATGCCATGCTTGACGCCGGCGGCGTCCGCGGCGAGAATCTGTTCCCCCACTTGTGGAGTCAGCTTGTCCACGACGAGGACAGCCGAATCGCAGTTCAGCACGGCGTAACTGAGCGGCTTCAAGGCGGCCGGATACTGGGCCGGGATGATCGTGATGGCCTGCACATCACCATCCTTGAACTCGTGCAGATGCATGTCGCTCTGCGTGCCGACCTTGCCGAATTCCTTGCGCGCTTCGAGGTTCCCCAGCAGGGCAACGGTGGCTCCGGGCACGAGGCGACGCACGGGGCATGCCAGAAAAATGGTTCCCCTGCCAAGTTCTGCTCAGACCGCGACGCCGGTTCCCGCCCACACGTCGTTGAGGTGACGCCGCGTCTTGGCCGAATGACCCCGCAGCCTTTTTGCGGCCGCGCGCTTCAAAGGTGCGATGGAAGCCGTCGAGTGTTCCGAATGCGGCACCCGCTACGATTCGGACAACAACGCGTTCTGCCCGCGTTGCGGCAGCACCTCGAAAGGCGGACCCGTGGCGGGGGCCCTGCAGGCCGCCCGGCGCAGCGACCCGCGCCGGCGTCGCGTCCAAGCCGCCGGGATCATCCTCATGGTCATGGGTAGCGTCGCGTTTGCGCAGTTCCTCTACGCGGCAATCGTCGTGCCCGACCTGGACCCCTCCATCTATGAACAATTGCAAGGCACGCCGCTGGCGGATGCCTCCGCTGGCGGCGCGGTCCACCTGCACTACCTTGAGAACGGCACGCCCCTCGCGGGACTACGCGTACGCATCGACGCCATGGCGGGAAACCAGTCGCTGGAACTCACGACCAACGACGCAGGGTGGGCGAACACGACAAAGGTGCCATCAGCCTTCATCACGATTACGGTGCAGAACTCGACGACGGGAGCAAACTTCACGGCGCCGTTCGTCCGCCACGCCTACGCTCCGTTCGGCCAAACGCTCGTAGTCCAGGACGACCTTGCCAAACGCACCGGCACCGAAACGCCGTGGTCTGCCCCCTCCCTCGCCACCGAAGTGCGCATCATCGCAGGATTCCTCGCCGGCTTCGCGGTCCTTGTCGCTGCCGCGGGCTTGCTGGCGTTCAAGCTGCGCGCTTTCGGCCTCGCCTTGGCGGGCGCAATCTTGGCCGTCGTCCCGGCGCTCCTCTTGGCGCTGGTCCTCCCGAACCTCTTATCCATGCTTAACCTGGTCGCGGTCGTCTTCGCGTTGGTCTTCATCGCGAAAGGGCGGAGTCAATTCGCGCGTGCATGACGTCCTTGCGTCCGCACGAGGGACATACGATAGGCGTCGGTCCATGCAGGTTCCGCACCGTGCTGAAGCGCACCTTGCACTGCGGGCAGTCGATGCGCAGCGTCGCGATGGCACCTTGGTCCGGCCGCTGCAGCGGGTCGCTATGCAGCGACGGCATGACCTCGTTCAAGCCGCACTTCGGGCACAAGATTGGCGTGTCTTGGAAGGGGTCTTGCGTGACGTCGAACTTGGCCTCGCAGCGGCCGCAAGTGATGTGCAGCATGCGCGTCGGCGGCAAGTTGAGCCGGCGCCAGGGCAACACGGGAGTCGAGCCTCCTGCCGAACGCACCGCGGAGCGCTCGCGCCGAACCTCGTCCCATGCTTGCGCGCGGCGTTGCAGGGCCGCCCGGCGCTCGTCGCGCTTGCGGTCGAACCTTGACCCGGGGAAGTAGGATGGGCGGACGGCGGCGCCGAGTTCCGCGACGAAGAGTGGGTCGTCGTCGAGCTTGAGGTCGATGTCGACGCCGTGTTCCGGATGCGCGCTCTCATGGGCCCAGAACCGGTTCAAGCGGCTTTGCACCCAGCCGATGTAGAACAGGTTCCCCACGATTGGGACCCACGTCGCCAAGTACACGGCCCCGCCGTGACCGAAGGCGACGGGCGAGCCGGTCAGCATCGCTCGCGCCCGGGTCGCGACCCGCGCGGCCACGATGGAGGGCCCAACGATGGGTAGGCACAAGAGCGCTGCCTCCAAGCGGTGGTTCGTGCCGAGCGCGTCGTGTCCGTCGATCTCCCGGCTCACCCGGTACAGCCACAAGCGGCGCCAAATGCCGAACGTCACGATGTAGAGTACCTGGCAACGCCACGGTACCCGGTTTCGACCGACGAAGACGACCCGCACGCCATCTCCACCCGTGCTGCCCCTTTTAACGAATCGGGCCCGCACGCTTGAACGAAGCGACCTGGCCTTCGAATTCCTGTGGTGGACCAATTCGTTGTCGGCGCCACCCATAAGCCTTATACTTCATCCCCTGACATCGAGCGCTATGCATGCAGGAAAAAGCCTCGTTGGCGCCGCTGCCCTCTTGGCCGTGGCCCTAGCTGGCTGCAGCGGCGACTCCGCCGGCGGCTTCACCATCAAGGCTCCGTCCTCCCCCGGGGGCGTCTACACGTTCACGGCCGCGGGCGGCGGCGACAATTACACGTGGGACTTGGGCGACCACCTCACGGTCTTGCACGGCAAGAAGGTGACGCATACCTACGACTTCGAGAACGGCGAGATCGGCGTCATCCTCAAGGTCAAGAACGGCGAAAAGACGACGCCCTTCCGCAAGGACATCGTACTCGGCAGCGGCCACAACGATAAGCCGACGTTCTTCCTCGATGGCGGCTCGAACTGGACCGTGGCAAACGAAACCGTGCGTTTTAGCGCCGCGCAGAGCTTCGACCCCGACGGCGACACGCTGCGCTACACTTGGAGCTGCATCCGCGTCGGTGACGCCAAGCGCGCCACCTTCCACATCCATGAGCAGATCGGAGTCCCGTACGGCACGCCACCTGCCGGCACGGTGACCGCGCGCACGGCGAACTACACCCTGCCCGCCCCGGACCGCGTCGTCCCGGGCGACATGTGCGAGGCGTTCGGGTCGGGGAGCAGGCCGGGGACCGCAGCGACGGTCGAAGGCAAGTTCACGAAGACTGGCGTGTACGACATCTACCTCCTCGCAAGCGACCCGGTGCACCCGACGACGTCGGGCAAGTTCCGCATCCTCGTCGGTGAGCCTGCGGACCGCCCCGCCGCGCACTTCGTGCGATACTTTAACGGGACCTTCCAGGGCGGCTCGGACGGGACGGCCCAGGAGGCCGGCGAACTGGCAAACCAAGAGGGAACCTTCGACCGCGCGGTGTATACGTTCAGCTTGCCACTCAACACCCTTGGCGGGTGGGTCATCATGGACTTCGACACCGGCGCGCTGCAGGACCCGCTCGACAACAGGGTCACCTTCGCCGTCACGCGAAGTTCGGCGGCCATAACCACCGGCTCGACGGACCTGGAAAACGTTACGGTGGCGGCCACAAAATTCTCGTACGGCTCGTATACGCTCACCGTCACGTTGGACCAAGGTTACGACACGGACTACTCAATCCAAGTGCACGCCCTTCTCAACATGAACCCCTTCCAGGTCTACCAGGAATACTAGTCGCCACCAGCAAGTCCCACAGGAAATCCCACCATGACGAAGACCCACCTCGTAGTCGCGTTCGCGGCGGCCATCATGGCCCTCTCTGGCTGCTTTGGCAACTCGAGTTCCGCCTTCGATTTCGAACCCGGCACCAACTACAAGCCGACCGGACGCACCGTGGACCTCAAGGCCACAGTCGTCGACATGGACCAGACGCTTTACCCCGGTCTCACCGCGTGGCTGTGGGCGTTTTGCATTGAACCCACCGACCCGAACGACGCCTACTCGGCTGCCGCCATCGAGGAGTTCACGCCCCTTCCCGGCGACAAAGTCGTGACGGGCCTCGGCGCCGAAATGCCTGAGTTGCGGGGAAAGTGCAGCGTCCCGGGGCCAACGATTCGCGTCCAGCAAGGCGACAACGTCATCGTGCGCTTCAGCCACACCCACTTCCACCCGCACACAATTCACTGGCACGGCCAATTCGTGCCGTGGGAGGCGGATGGCGCGCCCGGCGTCACGCAGGACGGCGTCTCGTCCGGCGGGTCGTTCATCTACGAGTTCGAGGCCAAGCGCGCCGGCACGCTATGGTACCACTGCCACGTCGATACGCAGCAGCACCTCATGCAGGGCCTCTACGGCATGATCATCGTCGAACCCCAGGATGACACCTACGAACCGAAAGACATCGACCGTGAATACGTCATGATCCTCTCGACCATGAACCGCGCCGCCGTCGAGGGCCTTGCAGGCGGCAACCGCCACAACCACCCGTCCGGTTGCGCCTCCGGATTCGTAGGTTGCGAGAACCCGCCATCGCAAGCGGGCTCCCCCGACGTGTTCCTCATCAACGGCCACAGTTATCCGCTCACGATGGAGCAGAACCAGACGCTCATCAAACTAGGAGAAGGCGAACGCATCCGCATCCGCATACTCAACGCCGGTGAGACGACCGAGGAAATCCATCCGCACGGCCACGACATGCTCGTCACCCACCAGGACGGTAACCCCCTGCCGCTAAGTTCCCGTTATTGGGTCGACACCCTCCGCGTCGGCCCCGCCGAACGCTTCGACGTCGTGATTGAGGGCAACAACCCCGGCCCGTGGATGATCCACACGCACGTCAGTTCGCACGAAACGAACTGCGCAAAGTCCCCCGGCGGCATGCACACCATGCTGGTGTACCCGGAATACGAGCACAAGATGCATGAGTTCAACGCCGAACTCCCCGCCACGTGCGCGCGCGATTCCGTCCTGGTGCTTCCGAGCGACGTCGTCGACTCCAAGCGCTTCGACTTCGGCACTGACACGGATGGTGTGGCCGGTTCCTGGGGTTTCCCCATCGACTTGTCCTGCGCGGTGCGCAAACTGGACTTCCGCGCCCACCTCGAATTCAGTGGCCACAGCGGGATCGCGTCTGCCTTAACCAACGTCACCGTGGACCTCAAGGAGCCTTCCGGCGATGTGGTTTCCAGGTTCACCCTCGGGGCCCGCGAGGACCCACAAGGGACACCCGTGCTGGACGCTTCTTTCATCCTGCAGGGGATCGGCTTGAGGTCGCTGAAGCAGGGCAACTACACCGTCGAGGTCAGCGGAGAACAGACGTTCGAAGCGAGCCTGGAGCTTGAGGTCGTCATCGATTATTACGAGGACTTCGAGCAGTCGCGCACGGCCCACTTGGTCTACGACGTGACCGCCTGTCCCGGCTACAATTGACCGTTGACCCAAGGCCGAGGCAGGCCAGTCGCAGAAACCGCCGAACGCACAGAAGGAAGTTCTGCGGAATTCTGCGGGTTCTGCGACCGACGGCGCGGTCAGTTTCGTCCGAAGGGCTTAAACCGGGCCCTCCTTGGGCGAACTGCCTACGGGGAGTCTCGCCTTTATGTACCGCATCATCCCGATGAGTGACACCGTGCGCATCCCACCGGAGCGCATGACGGAAGACCTCGACGCCACCATCTCGGCGCTCGTGCAAAAATCGTTCGAAGGTCGCCTCAACAAGACGCACGGCATCACCGTCGTGACCACCAACGTCAAACCCGACGGCGAGGGTCAAGTCATCCACGGCGACGGCGCCATCTACCAGAAGGTCGCCTTCGACGCCATGGTCTTCAAGCCCGACAACCAAGAGGTCGTGGACGGCATCGTCGCGGAAGTCGTCGAATTCGGCGCCTTCGTCCACATCGGCCCCCTCGACGCCCTCGTCCACATGAGCCAAGTCATGAACGACTTCATGACGGCCGACGTGCACAACGAGCGCCTCATCGGCAAGGAATCCGCCCGCAGCCTCGAAGTCGGCGAGAACGTGCGCGCCCGCATCGTCACCGCGAGCCTCAACGAACTCTCCCCGCGCGAATCAAAGATCGGCCTCACGATGCGCCAACCTGGCCTCGGCAAGTTCGAGTGGATCGAAGAGGACCGCCGCAAGGCCCACGCTGCCGCGACGGCCCCCGCAGGGTCCGCCCCGCCCGAGGAGCGCCACGACAAGCCCACTACGAAGAAGGCCGTGAAGAAGGCCGAGAAGGAAGCCGCCGGAGCGGCGTAAGGAGTTGCCACGATGAGCAAGGCCTGCAAAGTCTGTCACCTCCTCACCGAGGAGATTCAATGCCCCAACTGCAACGGGGCCACCTCAAAGAACTGGTCGGGGCTCTTGACTATCATCGACCCGGCAACGAGCGAACTCGCCGCCACGATGAATATCACGAAGGCCGGCGTCTACGCGTTGAAGGTCCGCTAGCGCGCACACCTTAACGCGACCGCGGATTGCGCGGAGGCGACATCTGCCTTGCAGAGGTTACGCAGGAACGTGGATGGCGCCGAACGACGCCGACCCACCGGGGATTTCGGGAATTACGGGGAGCGGACTGTTACTGCGCGCGCGTGTAGCTGGCGCTGAAAGACCATGCCGCCGCCCGTCAGCACGACCATCAGGCCGGTCAAAGCCACAGTCGCGATTGCCACGCCGTCGGCAAACTCGCCGAGGGCCACGCTGGCGAGAATCAGCGCGAGTACACTCCAAACTCCGGCCAGTACCCACGCCGTCCAACGCACGCCAAGCGACGTCTCGCGCCAAGCCCATACAATGAGATATCCGAAAACTACGGCGACGACGAGCGCCCCACTGTACGATTCGAACACGATGAGTGGGTAAGCGAGGACGAACAGCGCCGGCAACGCACCGACGAGCCTGACCGCAGGAGGGACGGGCAGGAAGAGAAGCGAATACACAAGGGGCGTGAACACGATAATCGCGTATCGGGAATCCGTCATGACTGCCGTCAGCGCCACGGAAACGCCGCAGGCCGCCAGCATGTAGGTCTTCCGTCACCAGCAGACTTGCGCACATGGGAGGCCTCCGCGCAATCCGCGAAATCCGCGGTTTGGGGAGGCGCCGTCGGCCGCCAAGCCCATAATCCACCCCCGCATCGCCCAAGCGATGACGCTGACCCTCACGACACTTCCCAAGGACGCCAAGGCGATGCCCGCCGATGAGGTGGCTCCGCATCGGCAAGCTGCCCATGTCGTCTTGGCCGGCCTATACAGAAACGTATTATACAGATTTGCGTAATACAGTTCTGCGTCATGCTCGACTCGCAACGAATCGTGCCGGCAGGTGAGTTTCTCGACCGCAAGTTGGAGCGGGCCGACCTCCTCGGGCTCGTGCGCGCGCGCCATAACGTCCTCTTGTACGGGCCGCGCAGACTGGGAAAGACGAGCCTCATCCATCGGGTCGCTGGGGACTGGAAGGAGGCCACCTTCCTTTTCGTCGACTGCAACTTCGTGACTGCCGAGGATGACTTGTCCCACCAGGTCCTACGGGCCATTTCTGGAAGCGGCCTTGGCAGGATGCGCCGGTTCGGCGACTGGGCCAAACAGGCTGCCCAAGGCCTCGAGATTGCCGTCACGTTTGGCGACACCATCACCTTTGCCGTGCGCCGCGGCACCGCACGCATCCGCCCCCTCGAGGATGCCTTGGAGTTCACGACGCGCATTGCGCGGGCCGCCAAACGCCCGGTCGTCCTGGTTCTCGATGAGTTCCAGCACGTCATGAAGAGCCTCCCGGACGCCATCGCCAAACTGCGCGACCACGCACAAACGCAACGCGACGTTTCCTACGTTGTTTCCGGCTCCCAGCAGAGCATCCTCGTCGGGCTCACGCGGCACAAGAACCCCTTCTGGCGCCAGCTCACGGAAGTCGCCCTCGGACCAATCGACGTTGACCAGGTGGTCAAGGATTGGGAGCGCAAGACAGGCAAGCCAATCGCCCCCGGAGCCGTCGAGGTCTTGCGCGATGTATCGCGCGGGACGACGCAGCGTCTCGTGGAAATCCTCGCGGAGGCGGAGGCGCGCTCCACCGGCTACAGCGAAGCCGGGATCCGTTCAGCCGTGGCCTTCGTCCTGGCGCGCGGCAACGGGGGCTTCGAGCGCATCCTCGGAAGCTGCACGCCTTACCAGAAGCGCCTGCTCATCGCCATCGCCGTCGACGAACCTAAGCACCCCACAAGCAACGCCTTCATCGAACGCCACACCCTCAAGGGAGCCAGCAACATCCAGCGTGGCCTCGATTCGCTTCGCCGGGACGAAATCCTCGAAGCAGACAACCGGTTTGCAGATCCGCTCTTCGCGCGCTGGCTCAAGGCCAACAATCCCACACAATAGCGGTCGGGAGTCGACCCGGCCACGAGCGAACTCGCCGCCACGATGAATATCACGAAGGCCGGCGTCTACGCGTTGAAGGTCCGCTAGCGCGCACACCTTAACGCGACCGCGGATTACGCGGATTACGCGGAGGCGACATTTGGCTTGCAGCGATTGAGCAGGAACGTCGTTGGCGCCTACGCAAGCGCCCGACCAGTCCGCGCAATCCGCGGTTTGGGCAGGCGCCTGCGGCCACTAAGCCCATAATCCACCCCCGCGTCGCCCCAGCGATGACGCTGACCCTCGCGACACTTCCCAAGGACGCCAAGGCGATGCCAGCCGATGCGCAGGCGCTCTTCGCCGAGATCTACAACAAGGACTTCGGTTGGCGCTGCTCGGAAGGACACGCAGAGAAGGCCGCGTGGGCGGCCGTGCGCTCGCAGTGGCCGCAATTCGGGCCGAAGGAATAGGCGGCGTTGCGCCGCGCGCGTTCCGCCTACACGCGGAGGGCGCGGAAATGCGCGGAAATTTCGTTGGTTCCGCGGGTTCCGCGCGTTCCGCGTGAAGGTGGCCTCGGCCGCCGCATCGTTGCGCCGTGCCTAAGACCCCCCGCGTCGTTGGTCACGGCGTGGACTTGCGACCGCCGCGCCGCTACCTTCTGCCCGATGCGCTCCGGGGTGAGCTTGCCGTCGCGTGGGGCCCGGTGGTGTCGACGGAAGAATTGCCCAAACACCTGTTGGGAGCGCCCGCCGTGCTCGCGGTAGGCGACGTCGTGAGCTTGACCCTGAAGAAACTCGGAATCGATCCAAGCCTCTTTGTCTGCGACTACCAGACGCAACGCGGCGAACCCGACCCCGGCTACGAGATTGAATTGGGCACGTGGGGCGAGGTCGCTTTCGTCGTGCGCAACCCCGCCGGCTCCATTACGCGCGAAGCGTGGGACGCGGTTCGGATTGGTCTCGAACATTCCCCGGGACCCGTTCGCGTGCTAGTGCAAGGCGAGGAGGACCTGCTCGGAATCCCCTGCTTCCTCGAGGCGCCCGACGGGGCGAAAGTCCTCTACGGCATGCCTGGGAAGGGCGTCGTCGTCGTGACTGCGGATGCGGCGTTCAAGGCGAAGGTGCGCGAGTTGTTGGCGCGGTTCACGAAGGAATGACGGCGCGTGACCCGATTCGGCTTCGGTTCGCCGCGATTCCCTGCGTGGCGGTTGTCAACGCAGAACCGTCGCTTCCAGGCTGTAGTCAATCATCGCGCCGTAGCGCAATGGCCCCACCAGCTGCGCGGGGACCACCGTGAACTCCCATTGGCTCTGCAACGCGTAAGGCCCGTCGCCGCCTTCGCCCACTTCGAGTTCGTACACTGCGTCGCGCGACGATGACGTTGGCGAATACGCGTACGTCGTCGGGATTGCCTCCTCGTATTCGCGTGACGTGCCCGAGTGGTAGTACAGCACCAGGGTGGGCCCTGCTTGCGTCGGATCGGTGTACGTCAGCGTGACGCGAACCGTCGTCGCATTGTGCGGAACGATGGCGCCCGACGCCGGCCGGATGATCTCCGGGCATTCCGCCCCATTGCATCCGTAGTCCTGCACGTCCTCGAAATACGTCAGGGAGCCGCTAAACTCGAGGAGCGGCAATTCCATGGCACCCTGCCACGCGTCGGGGTGGGCCGGGAACGGCAGGATGTCTAAGCCACGGATTGCATCCACTTTCAGGTGCACGGCTCCCTTGAACCGCAGAGGCATCGGCTCGGGACTCGACATGCGCAACTCGAACAGCCACGCGGAAAGCAGTTGATGGGGCAGGTCCGCGTCGCCAGCCGTGACGTTTAGCAGCACGACTTCGCCGGTCGCGATGGCGCCGACCTTCATCGTCGACGTCTGGTTGGCCGTCTTCATCCACACCGTCGGCGCCGTGTAGGAGTCAAGCTCATCATCCACCCACGAGAACGTAATCTCGACGGCGGCCGTGCCTTGCGGGAATACGCTGCCTGATACGGGTTGGAAGCTGCGCACCTCGATGTCCTCGCCGTTCGCATAGCCCGGCCCAGTCCCCTTCGCCCCGCCACCGGGATGCGCAAAGTCGACGACCGTGAGGCGGTCCAATTGGCCCCAATAGTCGTGGATGTGCGCGTCCCTCGTTGCGTTGTAGGAGTAATCGCTCGGGTCCGTGATGATGTCCGGGTTCTGCGTTGGCATGGGATCCGTCGGCGGTGGGGAGGAGCAGCCGGCAAGGAGGAAGGACAGGCTCAAGGCGAAGGCCACGGCGAGCCGAAAGCTGGTGGGCACGCGCGTTCGACGCCGGCCGCTGCTTTGAAGGCTGTGGAAGTCCGGTCCCGCCCGTCCGGCACATACCGTACCGGGGTCAGCCATGGCTTACCACATCTTACCACAGTATCCTGTGGTCGCCCACATGGCGGAGAACCGCTTATATGGGCGAACGAGTGGCGAACCTTGCCCCGCAAGGGGACGTGACGCTTGGCACGATCGCCTAGCCGAAGTGTATCATGGAAGTCAAGATCACCCAGCAGAAGGAGAACGCTCTGTTGGCCCGCAAGGACGTGCTGTTCCTTGTCAGCCACGCCGGAGAAACGACGCCGAGCCGCGTGCAAGTGCGCCAACTTGTCGCCTCGGAACTCGGTACGAAGACGGAGAACGTCGTCATCGACCGCATGCAGTCCGAGTACGGCATCGGTTCGACGAAGGGCGTCGCCCGTGCGTACAAGTCCGTCGACGCAGCCCGTTCCTACGAGCGCGTCCACCTCCTGAAGCGCAACCAGCTGCACGTCGAGAAGCCCGCGAAGGGCCCCAAGGCTGAAAAGGGCGAGAAGGGCGCCGAAGCTGCGGCCGAGAAGCCTGCGGCCGCCAAGCCGGCGGCCGAGAAGCCCGCAGCGAAGGCCGCCGAGAAGGCGCCCGCCGCGAAGCCTGCCGAGAAGGCCGCTGAGAAGCCGGCCGCGAAGAAGGAGGCCTAGAGATGGCTGGCTCCGCTTCGAAGTTCTTCGAGATCAAGGACGGCAAACTCGTGCGCACCCGCAAGGCGTGCCCCAAGTGCGGCCCCGGCGTCTTCCTTGCCGCGCACGAGGACCGTCAACATTGCGGGCGCTGCGGCCACACCGAGAAAGCGGCGTAGCCGCTTTCAAGCTCGCCCCCGCGCCTGCTCTCCCGCAATAGGGACAGAATCGGCACCGGCCTCCTGGAAAATCCCTCTTCTCCCTTCCCCCTTCGTCATTTCTCTATAGATTCCATTTGCTCTTGGCGAGAGCCTTGTCTCGTTGCGCGTGCGTTCTCCGCTTGATGACAGACCAAAACCCGAGCTCCCGACACATGCTCGACTACAAGGCCCCGAGCTGGGCCACACACTGGTGCCCGCGCTGCGAATGGGCACAACTCTGCGCCGACTGCCGGCGTGGGTGGGATTGAGCACCTAGTCTGCGCGAGGCCTTACTTTGGCAGCCACTTGTGACGGTGTCGATGAGCTTGTGGCCCTTGCCAAAGCAGCCGGCACGGAAGAGCTTGAAGCAGACCTTTGCCTCGTGCTCGTCCAGCTTGCGCACAACATCCCCCGGAGCAAGGCCTACATATGCCGGCGTACAATGGATTAGACACTGGTGTATGACCGTGTTTATCGACTACCTTGGTGACACTCCGCGCGCCCGCCTGCTGGACTTCCTTGGAGACCACCCGACCAGCGACTACAACATCACGGAACTCGCCGCGAAGGGCGGCATGACCCGCCAGACCGCCTACAGCGTCCTCGATGAGATTGTCCCGCTCCGCATGGTGCTGTACACCCGCGATGTCGGCCAATCCAAGATGTTCCAACTCAACATGGACCACCCCATCGTGCAAAGCGTCCTGCAAGCCGACATGAGAGCGGCCCGAGACGGCAAGAAGGCCGTCCTCGTCCATTGAACCGGCCGTCGGTTGCCCACAACTCTGTTGCATTGCAGTGGGACCTGGGAGATTTGAACTTCCGACCAACGGGTTATGAGCCCGCCGCTCTGACCGAACTGAGCTAAGGTCCCCTGGGGTTAGTGGCCGCAGGCCAACCTGGGCTATGAGGGCGTTGACTCTGCGCGGAACCGACTACGCCGCGGAGCGCGGTTCATAGTCCGTATGGTGAGAACGCTTGATTGACTTGTCCGCGTCCGCCGCCCCAACCCTTACGAGCGGGACCCTGTGGCCGGCCCTGTGAACGTGAAGGCGCTGGCGTGGGGAGTTGCCTTCGCCATCCTCGGAATCCTAGTCGCGATTGGTAACCTCCCGGGCCTGGGAAATTGGGGTTCGGGCCCCCGCATCGGCGCCGCCACGGCGCTCATCGTTTTTGGGCTGACGATTCTGCTCGTCGCCAATGCACTGTGGTTCCTGCGCCGCACGACGAAGCCGGAAGACTATCGCGGCGGTTGCCCCGTCGGCGCCACGTGCGGTTGCGGCCACTTCAACTTCAAGCCGCGGCGCACATGCAAGCAATGTGGCCTCGCGACGTCGTTCGTGTGATGCAAGCCGCAGCGTCGTGACATCCCGCGGCCAGCCTGTGGCCTCGGCCCTCCCGTGGCTCGCCTGGCAGGATTGTCTGCCAGCCGCGTGTCCGAATACACCCAGCAACTGGCCGACGCCGGATTGGTGCGCTCGGAGCGCGTGGGCCGCTGCCGCCAGTATTTTCCGACGCGGATGCTCCAAGCAATGATGGCCAGCGGCCAAGTGCCAACGTCCCGTGGTTGATGACGGGCGCAGCGCGCAGACCATGTTCGAGCACCAACCTGCCGTCGAGGCCCTCACCGGACACATCTGGGGCCCGCCTAGGAACCATTATCACCAAGCCCCAAGTCGCGGCAAAAGCGCTCCCTTAGTCTAGTGGCCAAGGATGGCGCCCTTTCAAGGCGCCGGCACGGGTTCGAATCCCGTAGGGAGCACTGGTGACGGGCGGCCCGCAGGCCGGCCGTCACCAGTGCAAACGTCGTCGTGGGCGTGGTCCCTCGCGGGCGTCGGTGGCGGACGTGTTGCGCATCACACCCCATCCTTTTGCATCGTAACGGCAAGCTTCAGATACGCAAGCGTTGGTGATTCGGCCCGTGTTGTTGGAGGCGCGTGGCGTCCGCCTGGTCATCGTCACGGCTCTGCTGTGCGGCTCCGGCCTCGGCTTGGCCGTGGCGCAGCCCGGCAACGAATCGGAGGAGGTTTACAGCGGAGGCGGTTGCTACGGCTGCCATCGCATCTGGTCGCCGGTCCCGATGAAGACAATGTACCGCATCCTGCCGCCTGAAAAGGCGGCCGACATCGGCTCCGAGTTCTCTTACGGCGTCGAAGTGCAGCAGGCGTGGGTGGCGCAGCCGCCGTGGCCGAAGCTCATGCGTTTCGAGGCCAACCTCAACGTGACGCAGGCGCCTTCGCTTGGCTTCACGTCTGACATTTCCCCGTTGCTTGGCGTGCAGAGTTACGGCGTCATCCCGGCTTCGACTTCGGCGACGCAGGCCCCGAAGGCGCACGTGTCCATCGACGTGCCCGTACGCGCCTCCGACCTCGTCATCACACTATCGCCCAACAGTACGGATCCCTCGGCGTTGGGGGATGAGCTTACCATGAAGGTCTATCCGATGCGGCCCAACGTCGGCGGCTCGCCGACCTACATCATCAACAGCACCGGCCCAGGCGAGTCCGTGCGCTTCGTCGTGCACGGGGGCGGCAACATCACGGCGTTGGGAATCGGCAAGTGGGGTATCCAGGCGGAACTCAACGCGACGACCACGGAGCCCCGCAAGGCGTACTTCGCCCCGAACCCGATTCCCTTCACCGTCACGGTTGACGCTTACTTCAACACGACCGGCGAGGGCTTGCAATACGTCTTGTTGAACCGCGAAGTCGAGGCGGGACAGAGCACCATCATCCCCTTCCGCCTCTTTGCCGTGGCCGTACCTGCTCCCGGAGAGAACGTCGTCGTCACAGTCAACACGCTCGCGTTCTATCCGCATTCTGCGGGCCCCGTGCGCGACGACTGGGGCAACTTCACGAAGACGTACAAGGTGCAGGTCTTCGAGCGCGACGGCAAACTCGTCATCGGTCCGCCCACGAACGCAACACCCGCCGCGACCATCGCCGCCCCGGCCACCTTGTTCTCCCTGGACCGCATCAGCGAAGCGGTCGGTTACCTCTCGGCATTCCTCCTCATCGCGTCCATCGTCTCGGGCGGCATGTTCGGAGCCGCGTCGCGCCGCAGCATCAACCGCATCTTCGGGACGGCGCGTCGCCGCGTCGCGTTCCACAACGTGCTGAGTTATTTCCTGACCCTTGCGGCCGGCATCCACACGGTGCTCTTCGTAATCGAAGCAAACTACGAGTGGACGCTTGGCATCATCTGGGGCGGCATCGCCCTCCTTGCCATGCTCGGCCTCGGCGTGACGGGCGCCCTCCAGGTCTCCATGGTGCGCACGTGGAGTTACGGCTGGTGGAAGTGGACGCACTACGGCCTAGCCGTCGCGGCCATCACGTTCACCATCGTGCATATGCTTCTCGATGGTGCCAACTTCGGCATGGTGCAGGACGCCGTCGGTTGGGATGACCCGTTCCCGGATAACTCGGAGGTCTGACGTGGTCGCGCGCTGGATTGAGATCACGACGGGCGCCGTCGGCGCCGTCCTCGTGGCGCTTGCAGTCGTCCTCGTTCCCTACTTGCCGGAGCAGGAATACTCCACGCCGCAGTTCCGCATCACGTTCCCGGAGACGTTCACGGACGGGGCGACGCAGTCGCACGAATTCACGGCGGATAACGAAACCTTCCTCTTCGACTTCGAGGTCACCGAGGGAAACCTATCAAGCATCCTCGTCGCGTACACGTTCATCGACGATGCCCCGGCTTCCAATCCGGATCGCTTCCGCATTGAACTCGTCGCACCGAACGGGACCGTCGTCGGGCATGCAACGACGGCCGCGACGGCCGTGCCCCGCCTCGACGGCTCCACGCCACCTCGGTACATCGCGGAAAGCGTCAGCCTCGTGTCCGCCACGCTGGTCTTCGAGCGCCCCGTCGAGGCGCTCGTTGCGGCCGCATCGCGAGCGGAGACGCCGCAACAAGCGTTGCAGCGCGTAGCACCCCAGTTTGCCTCAGATGGCACGGGCAAATGGTCTGTCAGGGTCACGTTGGTGGAAGCTGGCGACTGCCCGGGCCCGGACCTCGACTTGCCACGTTCGGTGGCCTGCCGAGAGGAGAACACCGAACCCGGGAACCATCCCGTCAACAGCGATGCGGGAAACGCCTTCCACATATCGCTGTGGCGCACCGTTCACTACCACGCGGCGCTCGCCCCAGAAGCCTAGCGGAGGCGGCGCAGAACCACTGGAGCGGGCGAGAATCGTGCAACGTTGGACAGGTCTGGCAATCTGCTTCTTTCAATTGGTGAGGATTCGTATGCGCGCCCTACCTGCGATTGCTGGGGACCCAGCCTTTACCTGAATCAACAATCGGTTGAAACCCAACAAAAGTGCTGGTAAATCTTCGGTTACAACCGAATAGCTATAAGCCACGCGTGCTTGCCATGGTCATGGGCGAGGCGGATACCCTTCGGGCACTCCGCCAATTCAACACTCACTGGGAGACCGGCGAGGTCTCGCCGCTAATCCTGAGAAGCCCGCACCACAGGCGTTCCTTCGCCCATGTTCGCGAGCGGCTGCCCAACCTGCCCTTCGAGCTCATCGTCGGTCCACGCCAGGTCGGCAAAACTACGCTCATGGGGCACCTCATGGCGTCCCTGATCACTGACGGAGTCCCGCCTGCGCGCATCATGTATGTGCCAGCTGACTTCCCCAGCCTCGAGCTAGAGATGAATGGCTCCATGCGACCGGTCATCGAAGCCTTCGAACGCTTCGTCCTGCGCGAGGAAATCGGCCGAACCAATGACCGCGTGTATCTTTTCCTTGATGAAGTGCAATCCTTGGAAGACTGGGGTCGAGAGCTCAAGGCGCTCTACGATGCGTACCACACACAGTTGCGCTTGGTGGCTACGGGCAGCAGCAGCGCGGCCCTCCTCAATCCGGCGAGCGCCGACTTCCCGGGCCGCGTCAATCGCAGCCACATTCACCCCCTGAAGTTTGGCGAGGTCGTGAACAATGCCCACCCCGAGACCGCCGCCATCCATGACGCGGCGCGCGCAGTGCGCACCGAGCTAGCACGAGCGACTGGAGAGACTGCGTCAAAAGACGCGTTGGCAGCCCGCTTGCAGAATCTGTACAGTGTGGCCTTTCCTCTTGAGGCCATGATTCGCCGCACCCTGGATTCATACATTGTTCGGGGCGGTTACCCGGCGACTCAACAAACCGCCACGGATGAGGAGGCGTTTCGGTTCCTCGAGAACACTGTGGATACAGTGCTTAGCAAGGACCTGAAACTCTACGAAAAGGTCCGCAAGCCCAACACATTCCGGTCTTTTCTGGCAAAGTTGGCAAAACACCACGCAGGCAAGTTCGTGTCCGCCAACTACGCCAAAGACCTCGGCGTCGACAAGGAGACTCCGGCCAGTTGGAAAGTCATCGCCGAAGAGATGTTCCTCGTCCATCAACTTCCACAACTCAACGAGTCCTTCAACGTCGTCCCCGGCCGGGCCGACAAGGCGTACCTGCAAGATAGCGGAATGCGCGCCTACCTCGCCGCCTCCGTCAAGCTAGAAGACCTTGAGGCCACGGGCTACGTCGGCCATGTCGTCGAAGGCATCCTCTTCGATCACCTGCGACGGCTGCAATTCAATACACTCGGTCACCGCAACGGCACCATCGGCTACTGGGCCAAACCCGAAGTGGACTTCATCGCGGAACTACCGCGAACTCACCTGGTCATCGAATGCAAGTACCGCCAAAACCCGTCCAGCGGATCAGCGCGAGTGCGTGCCGAAGTCGCCGGCCGCAACGACTGCATTCCCCTTGTTGCCACGCGAACGAAGTTTGACGTCAGCGGCGACGTCTGGCTACTGCCCGTCTGGCTCTTGCTCCTTCTTGCCTAGCGCGCGACGCAACGGCTAGCTTCAACCAACCACTTGTTAGGCGTCCTTGTACGCCTGCGCATCCAACGTGAAGGTGACGCGTCGCCCCGCCCCAGCTTGCGCTGCAATGAACGCCTCGACCACGGCTGCATCCACTGAGATGTCGGCGTAGATTGTCGATTCGCGCGGAGCCCCGTACACCGCGGACATTACGCGCTGGAAGTCCCGGGCCACGCCATGAGGCCCGCGCCGGGCCTTTTTGCTTTGAGCCTTGACCTGCGCAAACGTCCCCCATCGGTTGGCCCGCAGTCCTCAGCCTCGCATCGTGCCGTCCGGCAGGGTCAAGCCATGGCGCCGCATCACGCCGCGTGCCCCATTGGTCAGCCGCGGCCTGTGCGCGTTGCGTGAGCCTTGCCGTTCTCATCCTGCTTCTCCTGCTTCCGGGTTGCATCTTCGGAGGCGACGATGTGGGCGTGGACAAAGTCGTCGACGAACAGCAAGCCTCCGACGCTGCTTGGCCGGGCGTCGAGTTGGTGGGCGTCCTCACGCGCACGGCGGGCGGATACGAAATCGCGGCCACGGCCACGAATTCTGGCGCCACGACGTACCGTGTGCAAGCGATGTGCGTTCCCCCGTGGACGGAGTCAATGACGATAGCTGGGGAGAGCGTCCAGCACCAGGAGCCCCGGCGCTATTGCGCAGCGTTCGGGCTTGGCGACTTTGCCCCCGGCGACGAAATCCCGTACAACACGGCTTGGAACATGACGTTGTGGCACGACGATGGCACACTGCAAGACGCCCCGCCCGGAACGTATTCTTGGCGGCTGCATTTCGAACTGTTCAGGACTGACGACGAACGGGACACCTTGGACCTCGTCTTTTCGGCCCCGGCCAAGTAGGCGCACCTCCACTCCACCACCTTCCGTCCACCGGGTGCGTCAACCCATCGACCCAAGCAGCATCCCGAACGGCCCCATGGCGTCCTGTCCTCCGTCCACGACCAAGCACGCACCCGTCACGTAAGCCGCGGCCGGGCTGGCCAGGTACAGGCAAGCATGCGCAATCTCATCCGGCTGGCCGAATCGTTGCATAGGTACGGACTTTCGTAACGGTTCCGCGAGGCCCATGTCCTCCCCTAGCCGCTTGACGCCCTCCGTTCCATCAATCGGGCCGGGACTTACGGCATTGCTGCGGACCTTCGGCGCCCATTCGACTGCCAGGGACCTCGTGAGGTTCAGGACACCCGCCTTCGCGGCCCCCGAGTGGCTCACGCCCGGCGCCCCGGTCCACGCATAGCCGGCGACGACGTTCGTGAAACTCCCACCCTTACCCTCGATCATGCGCGCTCCGAAGCTCCGGCACACGTTGGCTGTTCCGTGCAGCACAATGTCGATGACGCTGCGCCACGCGTTCTCCGACATCGCAGAAAACGGAACGGGAAAGTTGCCGGCCGCGGCATTCACGACGATGTCGATTGGGCCCTCCTTCCACAGCTCACCAGCGACGACCTCAATGCGGGCGGCGTCGCGCACGTCGGCGACTTTGTAGGATGCCGCGGGACCGATGCGTGTGCAGGCCACCTTGAGGTTTGCCTCGTTGCGACTCAACACAATGACCTTGGCGCCGTGCCGGACGAATTGCTCGGCGATGGCATAGCCGATGCCGGTCGCGCCGCCCGTCACAAGGATGCGGGAGCCGGCGAACAAGTCAGCGCGGAACGACGAGTGCACGTCGCGGAAGTCAGGGGGCGAGGCTTGAGCCTGCCGCCGTGACGACGTCCCCGCCCACGCAACCGCGGATTGCGCGGATTTCACGGAACGCGGACACCATGGGTCCGCGCAATCCGCGAAATCCGCGGTAGGGTCGTCGCCAGGTCCCGCGGCGCACGCGCCGGGAGCGAGCGGAAACCCCCTGGTTGACCGGGGGGATATTTGTAGCAGAACTCGTACCCGCCCCCGTTGCCCCGTCTCAACCCGGCTCAACATCGGCTGTTCCAGCGGCACGTCGATCGTGCCGTCGAGGCGCTCAACGAGGCAGACCGACTCCTGCGGGGCACGGTCGCAGACGTCATCGCGAAGGCCGTCGAAGCTGTGCAGGCAGCAGCCGCCGAAGTGAATCGGGAGGAAGGCTCCCTGATGAAGTTCGAGCTGGCCTCGCTGCCGGCCCGCCTCGTGCCGTACCTTGAGAATCCCTTTGCGCAAGCACTTGCCTTCAACCTCTTCTGCTCGCGCACGAATCAAAGCCACACTCAAGCCGCCAAGACGTGGGAGGGTGGGACTGCAGCGGTCGCGGCGCGCAACTTGATGTTCCTGCCCCAAATCTACGAGACGCTCTGGGAGGAGGGCCTCCTCGACAAGACGCGCCTGCTTGCCGTCGCGAATCGGAATCTCACGGAGAAGGCCTACATCGAGATGGCAGAAGTTGTGCGCACCCGCCGCAAGGAGGACGTAGACGAACGCTTACTCAAACTCGCGCCGGGTTTCCTGCAAGTCGGCAGGCGTGGGCCCGGTGAGGCGATGCAGGCCGCGGAGCGCAACGGCTGGACGACGCGCATCGCGCACGTTGAAATCCCCGCCGAGCTCGTCGTCGAGGCAGGCAAGGGACTGCCCGAGGAGGTCCCCGTCGAAGCAGGCGCCGAACCCGCCGCGCCCGCCTTGCCTCCGGCCGCTGAGACGCCAAGCGAAGCTGCCGTGCGGAGCCTGCGCGCCGGTCTAGGGGGTGCGCGCATCGCGCCGGAAATTAGCGATACGCTCGGTCTGAGCCCCGACCCCATGGTCCTGGTGGAGCGGTTCCTCACCGCCCACCGCAAGTCAGGCGACGCCGACCCAGCCGAAGTGAACAAGACCCTGTTCTTCGCCCACGCCGGCCCAATGCAACGCATCGTTGCGGACGACAAACTGCTGCTGCGTCACTTCCGCCCCGTGAAGACGCAGAAGCGCGGCCAACTCTTCTATCGCCTGCTGGAAGTCATCGAGGAATGCCTCAACGAACGCCAGCACGCCGCCGACTTGGAGGGACGAGGCGTCACGGAGGGGGACGCGATGGTCGCAGTCAACCTTGTCCTCGTGGACCTCAACAAGGATCCCAACCGCTTCCTCGTCGTGCCGGACGATTGGCTCGGTGAAGTCACGCGCCGCCACCTCTACTTCGGTAGCCGGACGCGCAAGGAAGGGGCGGCGTACAAGTGGTACCGCAAGCTCGGCCCGCGTTTCTACCTCGGCGGCCACAAGACGACCGAGGAGGTCGACGAACGGACGGCTCGTCGTGCCGCCAAAGCCGCCGGCGAGGAAGACGAACTGGACGAGTAAGGCAATCACGAGCATGGGCGCAGTGGCCGTCCAGACCGTTGGACGTGCTTGGGCACAAGGATTCCGTCGTGGCCGCCGCAGCGTCTCCCGCGCACTAACCCTGCTTTGCGTCTTGGGACTCGCGCATCTTGCGCGCCATCGCAGCAAGGATTGCCTGCTTCGTCCCCTTCCTGCCGACTAGGACGCGACCGCTGCGTTCGTAGGGAACGCTCGGGTGGGCGACCTTATCCTCGACTTCGACCGTGTACCCTAGACGTTTTGCCGTTGCTTCGAGCCACTCTGCATCCGGGTCCTTGACGGCCAAGGCATCCGGGACACGGCGGCCCTGGGCGCGGCTCAGGCTGCGATCAAAATAGTGCGGCCATACGACGAACTTGTCCAGGCCCTTGGAGACCATGGCGGGCCCCGTTACTTGACGAGGATCCCGGAGAGCGCGCCGGATTGGCCGGGGCGCGAGGTGATCTTGACCATGCCCATGTCCGTGTCGACGACGGCGCCCTTCGTGATGATGTTGCGGCGCACGTAGTGGATGTTGGCCGCGTTCTCCTTCACGGTCTTAATGGTGGCCTTCTTGGCCTTCCCGGTCTTCTGGTCCGTGACGGTGATGCGGTCCGTCGAGAGCAACTTGACCTTCTGGTGCGCGCCGCGGCTGCGGATGAGTTTCTGCGTGTGCGCGCCCAACTTCGTCTCGATGTCCTCGGGGGCGACCTCGAAGCGGCGCTTGCCGCGGGCCAGACGAAGGCGGCCGCCGGTCGACTTGCGTAGAGACTCGCCTTGCCAGAGAGACACGTTTAACACTCCTGAATTAGGTGGGCCGACAGGGAAGGGGTATATGAAGGTTGATGGGGATTTGTCTAGACGTTCCCAGAAGCGAAAGGCCCGCGCACGGTTGAGCTGACCTGCCGCGCGGGGCGCGGTCGGGTCGAGCGATTTGTTCGGCGGCAGCCGGTTCGCGAGCCTACGTACGCTCGGGACCTTCAGTGGTTGCTGCGAACGTCTCGTCGGTTGTTGAACCGGCTCGTCCACGGACGCAGGGGCACCGCGCGCCAACTACGACTCCGTGCATCTCGCTGCTGGCGTACCCGCAGCGCCGGATAGGACTACGGCGACAGAGCCAAGAACCGTGATGGTTGTGGGTCTGCATGCGTAATCTCCTTGTCTCGCTTCTCGTCATCGCGAGCGCCGTCGCCGGTTGCTTCTCCCGGGATGAACCGTCGGACGACTCGGCCGATGACCCTCTGACCGCCGAAGAGCAAGCCTGGTTCACGAACTGGAGCACGCTGCGTGCCGACCTGACCATCGACGTGGACCCCACTGCAGAGGGACCCGCCGCAGCCCGACCCGACTCCCGGCCGACCATAACCGGTGCAGGCACCTTCACCGTCCACAATGCCCGCGACGTAGAGATGGGTTGGGTGAACTTCTTTGGCGGATTCACCTTGACGCGCGTCACGGACGAAACGGGCAATCCCCTCGTTGTGAACGGCGGCAACGTCACCCTAGACGGCGCCATCGCCCCTGGCACCACGCGCACGCTCAACGTTACCTTCGAAGGCCGCAGCGGGGACGCGCTGGTCCCGGTCAGTGGCGCCGACGAGTTCAGCGCCCACTACTTCAGTGCCGCCCCTTACACGAGTGGCAGCACCAATGCCGTGGCACGCGTGCACGCCAACGTGACGAGTCCGACGGACTGGACCGTCCTGGTGGCCGCCGACCGCGTATCGGAATCCGTGCAGGGCGACGTGTTGACCCGTCACTACTTCGGCCTCTATCCGTACCTCGTCGGCTTCGTCGGTGACGCCCTGGTATCCCTAGAGGACGAAGTGGACGGCGTGGAGGTGCGTACCTGGTATTATCCGAGCCAGATCAACCAGGGACAGGCGATGCACGAAACCGCCGTCAAGATCATCCGGCACGTCCCCGCATGGACTGGCGAGTACCCCTTCGACCACATCTGGACCGTCCCCCACCACGTCAACGCCAACGCGTTTAGTGTGCCCGGCATCAATTACATGGGGTGGACGTTCTACCGGCCAGGCCTTAGCGATGCGCCGGCCCAGTTCGGGCGGGACCTCATCCCCATCTTCGGCCACGGCCAGAACTCGATGGAGAACGTCCTGGTGCATGAAACCGTGCACAACTGGTGGGGACACGTGGTGCGTGGCAACAACTCCAATGCCGCTGCGGACGGCGAACGAGACACGTGGATGACCGAAGGCATCACCACGTACCTGGCCGAGACCGTGTGGTTCGACCGCATGTACGGCGAAGTCGCCGCCAAGGAGGCGGCCGAGCACATGGTGCGGGCGGTGCAGACCCTCACCAACGGCCTCAACCGGGCCAGCGGAGACGGCGACCCACAGACCGGCGAATGCAGTGTCACGGAAGCGTGCGGCGATTACTACGTCAAGGGTGCCCTCTCCATGCGGGCGCTGGAAGCGTACGGCATCGCAACGGGACGGCCCGATCTCACGATGGACCTCCTCAAACACGCATTGCAGGTGCATGGCCGACAGACGGGCGGGACCGGCTTCGCTGACACCTCCGACTTCGTCAAGACGTTCGAGGAGGCCGCCGGGGAAGACCTCGCCTGGTGGTATGACGCGTGGCATTACTCCCGCGACGTCGCCGACTTCACCATCTCAGATGTATCGCTGGCCACCGCGGGGGTCACCGTCACCGTGGACAACCTAGGCGGCGCCAAAGGAGCCGCCCTCGTCGAAGCGGAACTGCTTGGCGGTCAGACCGTCCGTGGCTGGACGGTCGTCGATGCCGCCGCGTCGTCCACGTTCACCATCCCGGGCACGGGCCTAGCCGGACCCATCGTCACTGCGACCGTTGATCCCCTGCAACACGTGTACGAATCTGACGAGACCAACAACGTTTGGACCCTCGCGCCGCTTTGAGATCCACACCCCTCGTCGAGCCGGGCCTTCCGCTTGATGTAGCCGGTGCCATGAAGGACTTCCGCGCGGTCGATTTCGTCCGCGATGCCACTGATGCGGATGGGCGGCTCGTCGCCGCGGCCGGCCGCCGCTGTGCCGCACGAGCGAAGCGCGGTCGCCGTCAGAGATTTGTTAGGCGTCAGAAACCTGAGAGACCAGGTCCAGGAAACGGGCAACGGCTGCTTTTCCGTAGATTGGCTGGCAGTGCTTTGCGCCCTTCACGAAGGGCCGCCCAGGCGTGAAACCAGCCTCTTCGAGCAGTGCCCGAACTTCTGCGAGCTCCTTGTCCGTCGCCGTCAGGAGCCGAACCTCGTCGCCTTTCTTGTAGCGGCTGTGCCCTTCCGCTTTGACGCGCTGCTTGTTCTGGGTCCGCACGTATCCGCCGTGGGCGTAAACCTTGGCAAGGCGACGCGCCACCGGCTTTGACACGAAAGGAAGGGCGGGTTCGGCCATTTTTACTGGTTGGCCAGACAACCAGACGTACTTCACCTTGCCCGAGCCAGGACGGCGCTGCTTGCCCACTCAGGCCAGCAGGATCGGCCTCGGGTCAGCGACGAAACGCTTGCGCTTGCCATGCCGTTCCGCGTACACCAATTCGAGCGCGACCAACATCTTGACGTCTTGGCTTACCCGCGCCTTCGGGCGAGCCAAGGCGCTCGCCAGAGCATCGAGAGACTCGAACGGTCCATGGTCCCGCAGCATCACGAGCACGCGTAGACGTTCCCGGCTGAACGCGCTCGGGCCGCGCCGCGTGATGGCGGAAAAAGGAATCACGATGTTGTCGCCGCGGAAACGCTCAGGCGAAGCCCAAATGATGTCGGCTACGCGTTGCGCCTCGCGCATTCCGCGTTCAAACTGGCGGTCGCTTGGGGTCGGCATGCGTTCGGCCATGGCAGTCACGTCAACCATAGTTTACCTCTGAGGTAAAATGTCTTTCGGCTTGGGCCCTGTACATTCGCCCGTTACGGCGAAGATCCGACCGGCATTCCACCCAGGCCATTTCCAGGTCAGACGCCTGGCCCTGCACGCTCCGTCCGCGACATGTCGAGGATTCCTACGCCTTGGATGACGACGAACGTCCGATGGGTCGTTGGATTCACACTACGCCAAGCCGATGGCTCGCTCCAATGGCGAGTAGTTCAGGCCAAGGCCTGTCCAGTCAAGCCGTCACGTCGAATCCAGATACGCCGAAATCAACTTCGCCTCCGCCGTCCTCAACCGGTAGCTCGCGGCGCTTGCACTTACACCGACGGCTTTCGCCACCTCACGCACACCGACCTTGCCCGGGACTTCGAAGTAGCCAAGCGCCTGCGCCGTCCGCAAGGTCTCCTCCTCCGCCGGGCTCAAGCGCGAATACGCCGCATCCCTTGGCGGACCCGAATAGAGGAGTTCGAAGCGCAGCGGCCCGGACGAGCGCTTCACCTCGCGAAGGAACTCCTGCAACGGCGGCCCCCCTCGGGCAAGGATGCGTATGGTGAGCATGCCCGCCTGCGCGCGGTCCGTGATGACCGTGTCCCTTCCCAGCAAGCGGAACGCGAGCCTCGTGTGGCTGACACCCTTCACGAGTTCGGGGCGGTATTTGTACCACAAGATGAGGCGTCGCGCCGTCGCGCCGAGGACGTTCTTCTCGACGAGGAAGGTCGGGTGGTACGAATCGAACGCTTTGCGCACGACGGTCACTTCGTCTGGCTTGCCATGGACGTTGAGCGTGCGCCACACATCGCCTTCATCGTCAAGATGCGTCACGGTCGTCTCGATTACCGCGCCGGGTGCGGCCTGCGAGAGGAGGAGGGAAAGTTGCGTGGCTTTCGCCGCGAGGGGCGGCGTGAGGCGGTACACGACTTCGCGCAATTCGGCCCGCTTCGCCATGCGCTAATCGACGCCCCAGGCCACGGACCGCGCAGGTTGCGGAGTTACTTGGCCCTTCCTGGGAGATTGCACCCGTGCAAAGCCAACCCTATATCGCGGCCTCGGCTCGTCGGCGCGGGGAGCACCTTGCTGACAGCCCACGTCGTCGTCCACCTCAAACCCGGCATCTCTGACCCGGAAGGAAAGAACACGGAGAAGGCGCTGCAGCTCCTCGGCTTCGGCGACGTCTCCAAGGTGCACACGACGCGCACGTGGAACATCGAACTCAAAAGCAAGGACAAGGCAAAGGCGAAGGCGGAAGTGGACAAGATGTGCCGCCGCCTGCTCACGAACCCCGTCATCCACGACTACACGGTCACCATCGAGGGGTAGGCGGATGAGCCGCATGCAGCTGTCCCAGTCACTCCCAGCGGAGCGCTGACGATGCACTCAGCCTCCATGAGTCGCGCCAAGAACGCGAAGAACGTCAAGAAGGCGAACAAGTCACACACGAAGGCGGTCGGCAAGACGGATGCCAAGGCGAAGCCGATTGCTGGAATGCGAGCGGGCGTGCGCAAGCCGAGCAGGACGACGCCCAAGCTGCCGGCGAAGGCCAAGGCCACCCTGGCAGGCAGCCGCCCAAAGGCGGGCGCCTCCGCGCAATCCGCGAAATCCGCGGTGAAAGCGGGCGGCGTCGCTAGTGCGACTCCCGCCGCGAAATCCGCGGTGAAGGCCGTTCCGACTTGGGAACGCCACGTCACCAAGCGTGACCTCCCGTTCCCGCTGCGCGACTTCAAACTCGCCGCGATGACTGACGCGGAACTGGGATCCTGCAGCAAGGCCATGGGCATCCGTCTCAGCCTATCCGAGATGAAGGACGCCCGCAAGTACTTCGAATCCAAGGGCCGCGACGCGACCGACGTCGAGATGGAAGCACTCGGCCAAGCGTGGTCGGAGCACTGCTGCTACAAGTCATCGAAGCCGGTGTTGAAGAAGTACATCTACGGGATCGCGGAGGACAAACTCATCTGCCGCGAAGACGCCGGCGTCCTCCCGTTTGACGGCGACTGGTACTACTCGCCGAAACTCGAATCGCACAACCATCCCTCCGCCATCGAACCGTACGGCGGAGCGGCGACGGGCATCGGCGGCGTCATCCGTGACGTGCTCTGCATGGGCGCACAACCCGTCGCCCTCGTCGATCCCCTGTTCTTTGGGCCCCTTGACACGAAGGTCGAGAGCCTGCCGCCCGGCGTCAAGCACCCGCGCTTCCTGCTCGCGGGCGTCATCGAAGGCATCCGTGACTACGGCAACCGCGTCGGCATCCCGACCGTCGCCGGCGGCATCACGTTCCATCCCGGCTACACCGGCAACTGCCTCGTCAACGTTGGCTGCGTCGGCGTGCTCCACAAGAGCCAACTCACGCATTCGCGGGCCGGCAACATCGGCGACGTTTTTGTGTACCTTGGCAACCCAACTGGACGCGACGGCATCCACGGCGTCGCATTCGCCAGCGAAGAACTCTCGGAAGCCTCCGAGGAAGCAAGCCGGTCCGCCGTGCAAGTGGGCGATGCCATCCTGAAGGAGCCCCTCATCCACGTAACGCTCGAGGTCATCGCTGATAAGCTCGTCACGGGATGCAAGGACTTCGGCGGCGGCGGCCTGTCGTGCGTCGCGGGCGAACTCGCCTACGACGCCGGGTTCGGGTGCGAAATCCAACTCGACCAGGTCCCGCTCAAGGTCGCGACGATGGCGCCGTGGGAGATCTGGGTGTCAGAGTCGCAGGAGCGCATGATGGTGACCTGCGCGCCAGCGCAGGTCACCCGCATCCTCGAGATTGCAAAAAAATGGGACGTGCCCGCGGCCGTCGTGGGCAAAGTCATCAAGGAGCCGAAGAACCAAGTCTACTACAAGGGCACCAAGGTCCTCGACTACGACCTCAAGTTCTCGACGGGCGGGCCCGTGTATGATCGGCCGCAGAAGGCCCGCACCATCAAGCGGCAAGATTGGCTCGACTTCAAACAACCTGCAGAACTCAACTCGGTCTTGCTGGCCCTCATGGCCCATCCCAACGTGATGTCGAAGGAATGGGTCGTCCGGCAATACGACCACGAAGTCCGCGCGCAGACCGTCCTCAAGCCATTCCAAGGCATCATCGGGCACGAGGGGCCCGGCGACGCGGCCGTCCTGAAGCCGATCCGCTCCAGCAACAAAGGCATGGCGATCTCGTCCGACGTGAATCCGAACTTCACGAGCCGCGACCCGTACTGGGGCGCCGCATCCGCCGTGGATGAGACGGTGCGTAACCTAGCCGCCGTTGGAGCTCGCATCTCCAGCATCCTCGACAACCTCAACTTCGGCAACCCAGAGAAACCCGAACGCATGTGGGAACTCGCCGAATCGGCGCGCGGCCTCGGCGACATGGCCCGCATCCTAGACATCCCCTTCGCGAGCGGCAACATCAGCCTCTACAACGAGGGCCCCACCGGTTCCGTCCCGCCCACGCCGACCGTCATGGGCGTCGGCATCCTCAGCCACTTCCAACACGCGACCAGCATGGACCTGAAGCAGGCGGGCAACAAACTGTACCTCGTCGGCCACACGTACCGCGACCTCGGCGGTTCCCTCTACCTCGAACACCTGCTCGCAACGAAGCAAGCCACCCGCGACGGGGAACGCGTACCGCAGACAGACGCCGCGACTCTCAAGGCGACGGCCGACCTCGTCGTGACCGCCATCGAGAAGGGCCTCGTCCGCTCGGCGCACGACTGTTCCGAGGGCGGCATCGCCGTCACCCTAGCAGAAATGGCGTTCGCAGGCGGCCTCGGCGCCAAGGCGGACCTAATCCTCGTCGGTGCCTCCGGCGACAAGCGCACTGCCACGCCCTGCCCGATGCGGGCGGACCACAAACTTTTCAGCGAATCGAACTCGCGCTGGATTGTCGAAGTCCCGAAGGACAAGGAGGCGGCGTTCACGGTGCTCGTCGACAAGCTCGGCCTGCGCGCAATGTGCGCGCCGATTGGCGAAGTCACGCGCGAGGCGCGCATCGTCATCACGGACGGCAAGCACGAACTCATCGATGTCTCCGCGGAGGCGTGCCGCGAAGCGTGGCGCACCGCGATGCCCAAATTGATGGGGGTCGCCGCATGACCGGTCGCCTCCCATCCACCGATGACACCGATTCCCACCGATGGGGGGACACCTCATCGGTGTCATCGGTGACATCGGTGGATTCGTCGGTCTTGGTGGTGGCGTCATGAACAAGAAGGACATCAAATGGGCCGTGCTGCGCATCGAAGGCACGAACTCGGAGGACGAATCGGCGCAATGCATGCGCGACGTCGGCGTGCAGGCCGAGATAGTCCACCTCAAGCAACTCCTCGGGGACGACGTCACGAAGCAGGAGCGGCGCAAGCTCAACGACTACGATGGCCTGTGGATTGCTGGAGGCTTCTCTGCGGGGGACTACATCCGGGCTGGCGCCATCCTGGCGGCGCGAATGAAGAGTCGCTTGACGCCGGAGCTCAAGCAGTTCATTGCGGCAGGCAAACCCATGCTCGGCATCTGCAACGGGTTCCAGATCATGGTGGAATTGGGCGTCTTGCCGAACCTGCAGAAGGGTGTCGCCATGACGGACTTCCCGACGAGCGTCTTGCATCTCAACGATTCGGGGCACTACGAATGTCGCCCGAGCTTGCTGCGCCACGTCAACAAGGGCACGTGCAAGTTCACCAAGGGCATCAAGACCGGCGAAGTCCGCACGGTCATCACGAGCCACGCGGAAGGAAAATTCATCCTCGCCTCCGCCGCGGAATACCAGCGCCTCAAGGACCAGGACCAAGTCGTATTCACGTACACCGACCCCGCCGGCTCCGACGCGCCGAAGTATCCCTGGCTCCCCAATGGCGCCCCGCATGCAATCGCCGGAGTATGCAACCCAGAGGGCACCGTCATGGGCATGATGCCGCACCCCGAACGCGTCTTCTGGCGCCACGGCCACCCCGATTGGACCCGCACCGGCCTCGACACGGGCTTAGGTTGGGATGTCGGCGACGGGCGCGCCATCTTCGATGGCATCGTGGACTACCAGACCAAGAAGCTCTAAGGGGACCGCGACGTTAGGCCCTGTGATGCGCACCGTCGTAGCGTTCCTGTTGTCGACGGCCGCACTTAGTTCCGGCTGCTTCGACGGCAAGGGCTCGGATGGTTCCCCATCAGAAGCCGATAACGGAGTCTTCCACATCTCGTTCCAGGCGTCCGGGCCGGCGACGCTTGAAGTCCCGTTCCCGACACTTGAGTCCTGCCAAGCGCCGACGGAATGGATGGACGGCGACGTCGAAGCCGAGAACGCCACGGTCGAGATGCGCGACGCAAGCGACGGGCGCACCGGCCAGGTGGTCGCGGTGACGGGCGAAGGACGAGTTTTCTGGTCCGTGCAAATCGACCTGAAAGATCCGTGCCAGCCGTTGCGGTTCGACCCTTGGAGCATCGACCCCGACGTGGAGGGCGACTACGTCGAGGTTCGTTCATCGGCGGGTGCCCCAGCGGAGCCGACGGTCCTCGTGCGTTGGGTCCGCAGCGGCTGCGTCTACGCGACGCTGTACGAAGGCGAACCTGCGCCAGCCCAGTGGTCCAGTTTGCATGGCCGCACCATCCCGGTCTCGTGCGCATCGTAATCCGGGGAAGGCGCAGAATCGTTCCACCCGACTGGTACAAGGTGAGTTAATCACCGTGGTTCAGGCGTTGGCCTGTCCGAGTTCACCTCCCTGGCGTGCAATGCCTTCCGCCCTGCGGGGGGTTGCATCGTCATGGCACCACCCACCGCCACTGCACGCCAGCTCATGACCGCCCATCTGCACGCCCCGACGGCGAAGATCGTCATTCCCATCCGCCTTGCATCGTGGCTCGTCGGAGACATCGGGCGCACCCTCGAACGGACGCTCCAACATGCCCTCGACCCCGTCGCTGATGTCCGCATCACGCGTCTCACCCGCGGCTTCGTCATCGAGGCCAACGAATCGCCCGGACCGCTGCTCGAGGCCGTGCAACGCGCTGCCGTGGCGCTCGAAGCCGGCGCCGCGTCGGCTTACCCAGTGTTTCACCACCAAATGGGTCCCATCTGGAACGGGACGTTGCAAGCCGTCTTCGTCGAGGCTTAGAGTCCCAGCCGCCGTTCAGTGCGCTCGGTGGGTTCTGTGGACCGGTCAGGCGACTTTGGCGTCCAATTAACTGGCCGACTCTTGCGGGAAGCGCTGGCCCGGTGCGGGGAGGGCGCTCACGATGAGGCCACCGCCCACAAAGGTCACGACCGTGGCAAGGATGTCCGCGATTTCCTGGAAGACCGCCGCCGCGATGAGCATGCCCAAGCCGATGCCGAGGGCGACGTAGAGGCCGATGCGGACGCCTGGATTACTGACGCGCGCGCCGTAGATTGCACCGGCGAAGGCGAGGCCGATGAAGCCCCAGATGGCCCAGCCTTGTTCCTCGAATAGCGCCATGTAGAGCCAGACGCCGATGAAGATCGCGCCGAAGACGTAGGAGCCCGCTTGGGTGCCGGTTTGCGCCATGACGCGGACCATAGAGGGCGAGTGCATGAGGTTTGCGAACGTTCATGGGCAGCGCCAACGTCGCGCAGCCATGGAGGAATCCACCGAACGCCGTCATCCGACGAGGTTCGTCGTGGTGGGCCTCGTGCTCTTCGTCTTGGCCGTCGTCTTGGGGCGGTCGCTGCTGGCCGGGGGCGTCGTGTGGGTCCTTTTCGTCCTCGCCCTCCCGGCGCTGTTGTTCGCGTTGGCATCCCTAATCGGGTTTCGCGGTGCACTCGTGATGGTCCTGGCCTTCATGGTCCTCACGTTGGGCGTACGCTGGTTGCTGCAAGAATCGGCTGCGGGATGGATTGCGTTGCTCTTGCTGCCAATGGTGATCGTGACCGCAATCGTGGTGGGCCGCGTCGTCGCCGTGTTGCGGCGCCCAGCGTCGGGACCAACTGATGGGGACGACTCGAACGACGTGGAGTCCATGCCGGACGGGGGCAAGGAAGCCTCGAGGCCTACCGAAAGGGCGTTGGGAGAAACCAAAGAAAAGGAACTGGGAGAAGGGGAGAAGGAATCGAGCGCGGCGCTCTAACGCTTCTTTGCGGCGACGGCGTTGGCCAGGAACGGGAGGCCCGTGCGCTGGTTGATGCCGACCTTCTTGCCGACGGGCATGTCGCACGGCTTGCCGCTCTTCGGCTTGTTGCCCTTCTTGCAGAAGAAGTAGATTTGCTGCTTGCGTCCGCCCTTGAGCTCAACGGAGCGGCCATGCAGGATGTAGCTTCCCTTCTTCGTGGTGTGTTCGTACGGCATGTGAGGAGTCCCTCAACAGGAGGACTTCAGGAGGGCGATATAGCCCTACCGAACTTTTCCAGGAGGGCTACAGGAGGGAAAGAACGGCCTCGCAAGGCCGTTCTTTCCACTGTTGGACCAGTGTTGGAAACCCTAACTGGGTGCAGAGGTCGCACTGGAAACGGGGGTAGAATCTCGTCCGCCGCATAGAGTAAGGTGCGCCCGTAAGAAAAAACGCGGCAAGAAAGTGCGGGGAGAAAGAGGGAGAGAGTCGGGACTGCCGGATTTGAACCGGCCTGATTCAGATCTACAGTCTGACGCCTAACCGAGCTAGACTAAGTCCCGAGACCGGTGTCCTGGGGCGTCGGCGGGCGCTTGCCCGCGGTTCGTGCGACTTGGGGTGGGTTCTTGGCCGTTTCGTAGGGAGGCGAGCGGCGGGAGGCGGCGCCGCGGATGCCGGCCCGTGCGGGCAAAGCCCTGAAATGCAAGCGCCGAGTCCCAGCGGCCGTGTCCAAGGTTCCGCCGGAGCTGAAGTATTCCGCAAGCCACGAATGGGTGCGCATCGAGGGTTACGACGCCACCATCGGCATCACGGACCATGCGCAGGAGGCGCTCAACGACATCGTCTACGTCGAATTGCCCAAGGTCGGCGACACGTTCGCCGTAGAGGCCGAGTTCGGCGTCGTAGAATCCGTGAAGTCGGTCTCCGACCTCTACATGCCCGTCGCGGGGCAGGTCACGGCCGTCAACACGGCCCTCGACGACGCGCCTGAGACGCTGAATCAGGACCCGTACGGCAAGGGGTGGCTCGTCAAGGTGAAGATGACCGACCCCGCCGCGGCGAACGCCCTCCTGTCGGCGGACGGCTACAAGGCGACGATTGGTTGAGCGGGCCTCCGTTCAGGAGATTCATGATATGGGGCACAAGTCCGGTGCAGCCAATGCATGTGCAGACGTCATGAGGCACGGTTTTAAGGACCATCGAGGTCAGACGTAACAGGAGAAGGCATGCTGGGACACATTGCGACGAGCCTTCGCCTCACGAAGGCGAGCCTTGGCTTAATCTTCAGGCGACCCGTAGTCTTGGTGCTGCCGCTTCTGACGGTCATTTGGACCGGCTTGCTCGTGGTCGGACCCGTTAGTTTCCTGCTGTGGCTGGCGGACAAGCACCCAGACGGCTTTGAACGGCTCTGGTCCGCGCTCTACTTCCTTACGGTTCGCGCCTTGGAGGACGGCAACATCGTATGGGTGGTCACGTCCTTCTTCCTGACGACGTACGCGCTTTGGGCTGTCTGGATGACGTTCGTCTTCACGGGTTCCCTGTACTTTGCGACCGTCGGAATGGATGTCGCCACGCAGCAGATCAAGCACGGCACGTCATCCCTGGGGCAGGCGTTCGGCCTCGCCAGTGCCAACCTCCATCGGTTGTTCCTCTTGGCGCTCTTCAACGCGGTCGCCATTGTCGGCTTCAAGTACCTCGTCGTGTTCGTCCTCCGCCTCGTCCCGTTCGCGGGGCGTTGGCTCGGCCGGGCATTCCGGTTCTTCCTCACAGCCGTCACGTACCTCGTGCTTCCCATCGTCATCTACGAGCGGGCAGGAGCCGTGTCCGCGTTCCGTTCGGCTTGGAAGAACATCCGCAAGACCTGGTCCGGCGTCCTCATCGGGACCAGCCTTGCATTCACCGCCATGGCCGTGCTTCTCAACGTAGTCACGCAGTCGCTCCTAAGCGCCACCTTGGGCTTCGAACCCTGGACGGCGGTCATCCTGGCAATCACGATTGCGGCGATTGTTTACGCCATCGCCATGAGCGCTGCCGCAGCGATGCGAGCAACACTTTTCTGGTACGCCACGACCGGCGAGGTGCCGCAAGGCTTCCGCGTCGACGACCTGCCCAAAATCGAGACTCACGGGCCCTTCGTGGCAGGCATGGCTGCCGTCACCATGGTGGGACTGCCTTCCCGCACCAATGGACGGGCCCGGACTCAATTCACCGCAAACCCCCAAGCAACGGGCCAAAGTCCGAGGATGCCGCCCCGCAATGTTACAGTGCCGCCCGCCCCATCGACCGGACGACCCGCCCAACAAAATGACAGGCGCCGTTCATGGGAGTGCCCACGCTGCCAGCGCAAATACCTGGTCCCCAAACTGCCATCGCCAGCCACATTGTGCCCGAAGTGTTGACGGCTTCCCTGACTCATTGAGGCATCTATTCCGCGTTGCGTGGGCCAAGTCCTGCACGCAGCGGGCCCGGATGCCGCAAGCGGCCGGTCGCCTCGGCGCCTACCCCATCCTCTCAAGCATCTCGTCGTAGCTGTCTTCCTCTAGCAGGGCAGCGACGAGTCCGACGGGTGCCAACGCATCGGCGCGCGTGCGTAGGTAGTCCCAGTCCAGCGGCTCCTGCGCGGCGGCGATGGCGCGGGCGCGCTCCCAACACGTTCGGTCGCGCAGGGCGAGGGAGGCTTGCATGTATTGCCAAGCGGTGTCCTCCGCACCCCAGATGTAGGCCTCGCCGCCGGCGACGGCGACGCGGGTGATGCGCTCCGGGTCGCCGTAGAGTTCGCCGCGGATGATGTCCACGGCAAGCGGCGCGCCCTTGACCCACCACGTCCTTTGGTCTTCGACGGGCAGCTTGTCTGGAGCTATGCGCGGATAGAAATCCGCAGACGCGGCCAAGGCCAGCCTCAGCAGCTTTGCGTCGCCGAAGCTGCCGACGGCGATGATGTCGACATCGTCGCTAGCTCGCAGGCGGGGGCTTGGTTCAAGGCCGAGGGGAGTTGCCTGGGCGGCATAGAAGTCGACGGCCGTGCCGCCGACGACCACCGCTAGCGTACCAACCGACCGGCCCAACGCGGCGAGCGCGGCCGCCAAGGCGAGGCGGGCATCGAGTTTACGGTCGGCGGCGGATTGGCGGCGGGCCACCGCCATGAGCTCAGAGGCGCTTGATGGCAAGCGGTTCCACCTCCATGGTAGCCGGGTTCAGGCGGAGGCGACGCGGTCCGAGGCGTTCGAGTCGGCCTGACGCGAGCCAGTCCTGCCACCGGGCGCTCGCCAGGGCGGCAATCGTGTCCTCGCGGCCACGGCGGCTCTCCTCAATTTGCAGCCGCTCCAAGTACGGTGCCACGGCCGGCTCGGCAAGTGGAGCAAACCGATACCGCCCGCGGCCAAGGCGCTCAAGGACCCCGGCTTGCTTCAGCCTGGTCAGGACGCTATAGGGCTGCCGTGCGCCGAGGACATAGCCTGCATCGGTAGCCGTGAATTCGGTGTCACCGAAGGCCCTGCGCATCGCCTCTATCATCATCATCATACTTGCTCTATTGCAAGGTGATACTAAAACCTATCGACCGCGCTTCCCCGATGGTCTCATCCAGGTTCGTCGGCCTGGTGCTCGGCGACCACCTTCATTCCGGCGGGCGGTCCTGTTGCCACCTCGCGCCCGACCCACGCCTCGTCGTCTGCACGACACTGTCCCTCCATGCATATACTCTAGAGGGACCAGAGAACAGTGCCAAGCCGCAGTGCGGTGATGGTATCCTATGCAGCGACCTCCACGCCCTCCTCAGCGCTCGGTGCAACTTCACATTGCGGCAACACTTCGACTCCCTGACGAGAGGAGCCAAATACCCGGTGCCTCGCAAAGTGAGGTCATGACACCTCCCACGTGCCAGGTCGTGAACCTGCATCCGTTGGTAGATCGGTGGGTGGATCGTTTGCTGCACCAGGACCTCGACGGCTTCTCGAAGCTGTATGGTCCGGATGCCTTGGTGACGGCGCTCTCGGAATCCTTGCGTGGCCCTGAAGAAGTGCGCGACAAGCTCCGTTCCATTTGGCGGCGCCTGCGCGGCGTCTCCGTCCACGTTAGTCCTCTCGACGCCACGGGCGACCGTCTCTCGTTCGAGACGACGATGCACAACCGCTTGGGCACGTTGCGACTACGCCACCACGTCCGCGTGGGGCCGGACTCCATCCTGGAGCATGGCATGCAGTTGCTTGAGTTCCACAAGGGAAAACCCACAGCGGCGTGAGCCCGTTTTTTCCGCGGATTGCCCCGCCCGACTTTTCCGCAGATGACGCAGATATTGCAGATGACGCAGTCGCCTCGTGCCCATGCCATCTGCAACCGGTCCCGACTACGCCAGCAATCTGGTAGTCCACGGGCGCGCCGCGGTTGAATCAATCTGTGACGGGACCCGACTTCCGCCGGCGACGTGGGCGTGCGCTTGAGGGAACTACGACGAGAGGACGTTGGCCGCCACGCGCGCCTCTTACACGCGGAGGTCGCGGAGCGACGCGGAACCACGAACGCCGTTTCCGCGATTTCCGCGCGTTCCGCGTGAAACGGTCCAGCATCCTGCTGCGACCTCAAACCGTGGACGACGACGCCGTCGGCGGACTGCGGCAATCCATGTGACCGGGGGTTCTGTCACGTGGTTCCTTCGTGCAAGACCTGAGGTTTGCCGGATTGCTGGAACCACCCGCGGTCCAAGCGTCGTGTTCTGCGTAATCTGCGACATCTGTGGAAAAGTGGGTGGCTTGCCCACAACATGGCTAAGCCCTCCGCTCCACTCGCCGCCGCGTGAAGGTCAAGCTGCACGAACGCCTCGACGGGCAAGTCGCCCTCGTCACGGGTTCGACGCGGGGCATCGGTGCGGCCATCACCGCGAAACTCTTCGACCTCGGCGCGACCGTGTACGCGGGGGCGCGCAACACGCGCGACATCGCGCAAGCCGAACGCGACACCGACGGAGCCGTCGTCCCGGTGCGGCTGGATGTGCGCGAGGAACGAAGCATCCTCGAAGCCGTGCAACGCGCTGTCACGGACGCGGGGCGCCTCGACATCGTCGTCAACAACGCCGGCATCGGGGACTTCCGGGGACGCACACTGGGCAACCTGGAGACGGACCTGCTTGACGAGGTCCTCGCCACGAACCTGCGCGGCCCAATGCTCGTCGCCAAACACGCGCTTCCTCACCTCCTCGTTCGCCCGGGCGGCCGCATCGTGAACATCTCAAGCGGCATGGGGGCATTGACGGATGGAATGGGGGGAACCGCGCCGACGTATCGCATCACGAAGACCGGGCTGAATGGCCTGACCTCGTACCTACACGCGGAGTACGGGCCGCGTGGGGTCCTTGCCAATTCCGTCTGCCCCGGCTGGGTGCGCACGGACATGGGCGGAGAGAATGCTCCGCGCAGCATCGACGAGGGAGCGCAGACGCCGGTGTGGTTGTGCAGGTTCCAACCGGAAAGCCCGTCGGGACTGTTCTGGCGGGACCAAAAAGTCATTCCGTGGTAACCGCGCCGGTTGGTACAATGCCCCTCACTGTCTACGGTCCCGGTTGCCAATCGATGGCGTGGGCCTGGATGTAGACCCAGCCCGTCGGACCGCCAGCCACTCCACTCACAAGCCAATTCCCTTCTGTTGCAGGCAGGGTGGCGATGACGAAATTCGGATTGCCCAAACCGTCATGGGTCCACGGTTGCTCGGGCGGCGGCCGTGTCACGATTGCTTTTGAACCGACCTCCGCGATCACCCACAGAACGACGACGTCGGAGGAACCCGGCACCGCCAATTGCGCGGGAGGCTCGGCCGGAAGGGTTGCCTGCGGGTTCATGGGGTCGAAGCCTGCAGGGTCGCTGACGGCTTCCTCGGCATAGACCTCGGCGTCGCGGTTGAACCAAACCCACGAGGTTTCGTTGCCGGTGCGCAGCAGTTCCAGGGACGAATCTGGCTCCGCGTTGCCACTAAAGAAGGAGGTGTACCGGACGACGTTGCCGATGGCTGGGGCGTATTCGACCTCGACGCGGCCCCACTCTTCCGCACCCAAGATCCGAAATCCTGGCATTTGTCCCGACGGCGTCGAGATTTCCGCCGGGCGGGCCGTGACGTTCATCCCGTGCAAGCGCCACGTCGTTCCGTTGGACATAGGAAAAGTCAGGAGTTGGCTTTTCGTCAGGCCGGCGGAGCCAGAGTGTTGGAGGTTGCGGTCCATCGGTCCGAAAAAAATCCGGTCCCAGGTGACCTCGTCCATGAGGTCCGCCTCGCCCTTCCCAGCGAACAAATAACCGCTGGGCCCTGCTGAAGCGACGACGACGGTGATTTCGTCCGTCGAGTCCCAATAGCCAGTGGTCCGGTAGGTCCACGACTGCCCCGCCTGAAGCGTCGGAGCCAAGGCGGTGAGATTGGCCGATGGATTCGTCCCAGGCGCAGCCGGTCCCGAAGTGGGGCCGTCGCCTTCGGATGTGGGCGCGCCCGAGCATCCAGAAAACGTCAGAGCGCAAACGACGGCCAAGGCCCAAATCGGGTTCACGAGACGAACGCTACGGGTCATCCGTTAAGCGTATTGGTCGTGTTCATGAGCCGAAACGTCGCCGCCGGCGCTTCTCGGAGTCCCTTCTGGGCCCTTCCCTATCTTTTTCTCCCCCGCCAGACTCGCCGAGTCGTGCACCTGATCCCCAACCACGCCCTGGAAGCCGAAATGGCGCAGGCAACGGGCATCAAGTCGGTTCAGGACCTCTTCTCGGACATCCCAGCGGCGCTTCGCATCAAGGGCCTCAAACTTCCCGCCGCGGAGCCGGAGCGTCACCTCGTCCGCCGCTTGCGCACAACACTTGCCAAGAACCAATCCTACGAGCGCATGGCGAACTTCCTCGGCGGCGGCTACAAACCGCAATTGGTCCCAGCGGCAGTCAAGGCGGTCGCGCACCGGCAAGAATTCATCACATCCTACACGCCCTACCAACCCGAGGTCTCGCAGGGCCTGCTGCAAGTCATCTTCGAGTACCAGAGCCTGATGTGCGACATTACGCGCATGGAAGTCTCCAACGCCGGCATGTACGACGGCCCGACTGCCCTCGGCGAAGCCGCCCTCATGGCCACCCGCTCGACGGGGCGCACGCGCTTCCTCGTTCCCGAACACATGAGCTGGGAGAAGCGCAGCATCCTGCGCAACTACACGGTCGGCCCCGGCATCACGGTTGAAACCTACGGCTACGACGCTAAAACGGGCGAACTCGACCTGGCAAGCCTGGAAGCCAAACTGGGCAAGGGCCGACCTGGAACCCTGGGCTCGCCGGCGTCCGACGTATCCGGAGTGTTCCTGGAGAATCCCAACCACTTCGGCATATTCGAGACGAACGCCAAACGGGTCGGCGACCTAGCCCACGCAGCCGGCGCGCTCTTCGTCATGGGCGTCGACCTCACCTCCAGCGGCGTCGCCACACCGCCCGGCCTACTCGGTGCCGACGTCGTCGTAGCGGAGGGTTCCTGCTTCGGCGGGGCGCCCGCCCTCGGCGGCCCGATGCTTGGCACGATGCTTTGCAAGGAAGAGCACGTACGCAAAATGCCCGGCCGCATCATCGGCGCCACGCGCGACGAGCAAGGCAAGCGCGGCTTCGTCATGACGCTGCAAGCCCGTGAGCAGCACATCCGCCGCGCCAAGGCGACGAGCAACATCTGCAGCAACGAAGCTCTCATCGCGAACCAAGCCGCCATCCACCTCACTATGCTCGGACGCAAGGGCCTGCGCGACATGGGTCTGCAAAACCTGGAGGCCGGGGCCCGACTCGAAGCGACGCTGGCCGCAGCGGGCCACGCGAAACGCTTCACGGGCGCGTTCTACAACGAACTTGTCACGAAGTCTCCTGGTGCGGTCCAACTGCACGAAAAGGCCCTCGTTGCCGGCGTCCACATTGGCCAACCACTCGGCGGCGACGTCGCTGCGCTGAAGGATTGCCTGTTGTGGGGTTCGACGCCGCTCCACCTCGCCGAGGATTACGAACGGTTGGCGCGCGTGTTGAAGGGAGGGACGGCATGAAGGCCGAACAGGTCGTCCCGGCGCGCTCGTCGGCGAATTCGTCCCCGGCACCCCACCGGGCGATGGGTCAACTCGCGACGCCAGTGCCCGGCGTTTCTCTCATGGTCATTCCGCACGAGGTCCCTCTCGTCGTCGAAGAAGCCCGCCCTGGCCAGACCGGCACCAACCAGGGCCCCGCGGACGAAAAAATGGCGCAACGTGTCCCGAAGGCCATGCAGTTCTCGCCCGGCCATGACGACGATTTCGGTTTGACCGAGCCCCAGGCGGTCGCGCACTTCACCAAGCTGAGCCAGAAGAACTTCGGCAACGACA
>CAZXUC010000007.1:0-95491 GCA_964643795.1 uncultured Halobacteriales archaeon
GGACGTCCGGCAGGCCCGCCGGCGCGTCCGCGAGGCGGGCGCCCCGCTCGTCGCGGGAGAGCAGCCAGTCCGCGGCCGGTCCGAGGACTGTGGCCGGCGACAGGGGCGCCGGGAGCGACGACAGGATCTGGCCCACATCGTGCATGGCGTCCCGCGGTGCCTGCGCGTCGGCCGGCGGCGCGGGCGGGGAGGACAGCGCGGTGAACAGGGCGGGGACAGCGAGGAGCGAGGCGCATAGGACGACGGCCCAGGCCCGACGGCGCGGCTTCGCCCTGCTCATGGGCGCATCCCCCCGCACGGTTCCTTCGACACGCGACCACCCAGGCATGGATTCGTGGGTCGAGAACCCTCTGTACATAGGTCATTTCCGGCCGTCCTGTGTCCGTTTGCCGCCTCCGAACCCATCCCGCGACCTTGGCGGGAGGCCATGCTGGATCGTGCCCCGGCCAGGAAGGCAAGCAGGACGGCCAGGAGGGGCCACGTCGTTCCCGGCGCTGCGTGGGCCTGCGCGTCGGGGACCGTCAGGACGTTATCGTTGCGGTCGGACTCCACCACGGCATGGTCTGGGTCCACCACCACCGTGGCGACCCCCGGCTGGCCCTGTGGTTGCAGGAGGGTGACGTTGCGGGTGCTGCCGGGGGGGACCTGCGCCAGGACGACCCGGTCCACCGACTCCGAGGCGACGCGCAGCTCCACCACCACGTCGAAGGCGGTGCGGACCCCGCCGTTGGCCACCTGGGCGTGCACGACCCGGCCTGCGGCGCCGGCGAAGCCGTCGGTGGACACGAGGCGCAACGCCGGGCGGCCCACATCGAGGTCGACCTCCACAGTGTCCCGGATCGTCTCCACGTCCGGCGACGCGGGACGCAGGACCACCTCGGCCCGGTGCCGGCTCTGACCGTCGGGGGCGTCGGCCGGGACGCGCCAGCCGATGCGTAGGACGGTCTCCGCCCCCGGCGGAAGGGGAACTGGCGCGTCCGCCCCCACGACCGGCCACGCCTCGCCGTCGAGGGCCTCGACGTGGACCTCCAGGGGTGTGTTGCCGTCGTTGCGGACCGTGTGCTCGGCCCAGGCGGTGCGCCCCGGTTGCGTGGTCAGAGATTCCGTGCCGTTCAGGGCGTGGCTTGCGAAGGTGCCCACGTGCACGGGGATCTCCACCTCCGTGCGGGCCCCGTCGAGGGAGGCGACCACCACCGCGACGGCGTAGGCTCCCTCCGCGGCGCCGGCCGGGACTTCCAGCTCCAGCCGGAGCACTTGGGTGGCGTTGCGCGGCAGCAACACCTCCTGTGCGGGGAAATCCAGGCTCCACCCGGGGGGCAGGGAGGTGACGCTGGGGGCTAGGCGCTCGTCCATGCTGCCGTTGTTGGTGAGCCGCAACTCCACTGGGACCGAGACGCCGCCGCGGGGCACGTGCAGGGGGAGGGGGGGCGTCTCCGCCTCGATGCGGTGCACGGGCCGAACGATGGCGTGGAGGAACTCCCCGAGGCTCCCCGGCTGGCCCGCGGCGGTGAGCTGCAGTCGCGTGGAGACCCGGTCGCCGGTCGTGGCTTCGGAGGATGCGTTGATGGCGACGCCGAAGTGCACCACCTGGCCGGGTTCGATGCTCACCCGTTCCGCGTGCAGGCGCACGCCCGTGTGCGGCTGCCGCAGGAACACCGTCGGTTCCGTCCAGCCGGGAAGCATGTCCGCGCGCAGGTCGAAGAAGACCTGCGTGGCCCCGCCCTCGTTGCGCAGGGTGGCGTTGAACACCGCCTCCCTGCCCGGCTCCAGCCACTGCATGGGGGCATCCACCTCCAGCGACAGGTCGGAGGGGGCGTGGATGGATGTCCGAGCGAAGACCCGGTCCACGACGGCGGGGCTAGAGGTGCTGCGCGCGGTGACGCTGGTGAGCAGGAGGCCCTGCGTGGCCTCGGAGGGGGAGACGACGCGCAGGACCAACTCGGCGGTGCCTCCGGGGGCGAGGCTGAGGTGCGTTGCCGGCACGCCGCCCTGCAGGAGGACGGCTTCCCACCCGGGGTCGGGGGGCGTGACGTCCAGCGCGACGGTGTCGGCGACGGAGCCCAGGTTCTGCACGACGACGGTGTAGTTCACCGGCTCGCCCGCGGCGCCCGAGCCCTCGCTGCCCTTCGGTCCCACCCGTGCGACGTTGAACCAGATGCCGACGTCGAAGGTGCTCTTGATGTGGGTCACGCTGTCCGCCGCGTGGAACGCCTGCGGGTTGCCGCGGCTGGTGGCCACGACGCTGATGGAGCCGATCTGGCCCGGCTCGGCGTCCTGCGCCGGGGTGACGGTCAGCCGGACCGACGTGGACGCCCCCCCGGCCAGGGGGATGCCTGTGCGCGACAACCCCACGCTCCAGCCGGGCGGCACGCCGGCGGTGTCTAGGTCGATGGTGTCCGCGAGGGGGGCGGCGCCCGCGCCGCGGCCACGGTTGGTGACGGTGAACTCGTAGGCGATGGGCTTGCCGGGGACAGTGGACCCGCTGACCGGGTCGAGGCCGGTGGCGGACTTGATCTCCACGAGGTGGCCCCGGTAGTCCGCCGCGTGGACGGTCGCGTCCAGGGTGGCGGGGACGCCGGCGAGGAACCCGGTGGGGGCGCCCCGCGGCAGCGCGACGATGGGGCGGTCGGCCTCCAGTCGGTAGGACAGGATTGGGTCCCCCGGCTGCTGCGGCAGGGCGGTGATCTGTCCCCCCACGAGGCGGAGGGTGTGGACCACCATCTGCGTGCCGCTGGAGGCGTACTGGATCCGGGCCTCCACGGTGGTGCCGCCGAACGGCGCGTAGAGCAGGGGCGGGCCCCCCTGGGACCCGTAGCCGACGAACTCGCGCCCCGCGTCGTCCCCGCCCAGGGGTCCGCGCAGGGGTGCATTTGCCAGCGAGGCGGTCAGGGGGGGCGGGGCAATCATCAGAGAGATGGGAGTCCCCGTGTCCAGGCGGACGGGTCGCTCCGGCAGTCCGTCCGTCCGGAACGTCCGCCCCAAGAGCATGTTGTCCGGGAGCGGGCCGACCGGGAATCCGCCGCTGCAGGGGTCCTTCTCGCACTCGGGGCTGCGCAACGCCAGTTCGGTGGGGGACTGCCAACTGGTGGCGTAGACGGCGAACTGCCGCAGGTCCCCGCACGTGCTGCCAGTCGTGGAGACGCGGTTGAGGACCGACCAGAACGTGGTTCCCCACGGGGCGCCGTCGGCGGCCGGCACCTGGGTGAGTCCACTCACGGGATGCAACTGCAGGGAGACGGGGCCACCCTGCGTCACCTCGGCGCGGTACGAGGCGCGCCCCGGCTGGATGGGGGCCATGTCGGGCGTCGTGTCGAACAGGCACCCGTCGCCCTGGGAGCCGCGGGCGCCGACGGTGTAGGGCAGGAAGTTGATGCCGTTGCTGAGGTGGATGGTCTGGGTCCCCTGCACGGCCCCGGTCGCCGACAGGCGATCCAGGCGCACGACGGTCTCGCCCTGGCTCGGGTGGTGGTTGTGGAAGTACAGACTGTCCTGGCCGCTCGCAGCCTGGTACGTGGTGTAAAACAGGAACTCCTTGCCGACGGTGTCCCCGACGGTCGAGGGGACGTACCCCTCGCTGTCCACCAAGGCCAGGACCGGCTTGCTGGCCACCAGCCGGAAGGGGGTGGGCTCGCTCAGGCTGATCGAGATCAGGCGGGACTCGTGGCGGCCGATGGTGAACGGGTTGTCGGGCTTGCCCTGGCCCCCCGCCTGCTTCTGGAAGACGCCGCTGTCGGCGTCGCCGGTGTAGATCGTCACCTGGGTGTCGTCGTGGAGCCCGACCACGGTGGCGGTCCCGGCCCCGCCGGCGGGGGCCACCATGCCCACCAAGTCCACGCCGGGCCCGCTCCAGAACGTGCGCTCCAGCGCGGCCCCGCCGGGCGTGTCGCGGTAGTCCGGCGGGATGTGCGGCGTGTCGCGGTTGGTCCGGGAGTCGAGGTAGACCACGTAGTGGCGTTCCTCGCCGGGCGCGAGGGTGTCCGGAACGCGCCACAGCACCGTGAGGTAGGGGTTGGTGCGGGCTTCGAACGTCGCGCCCTCCCGGCCGGAGAGGGAGCCAGCGAAGTGGGTGCTGGGGACCTCGTTCCGGCGCAGGTCGGGGGCGGGATACTCCGTTGTGTGCAGCCCGAGCCGCCCGTCCGTGTTGCTCGGGTTCATGGGCTTGAGGTTGGTCATGGCGACGACGCGGACGCTCGCGTCGTCCAGCTCGAAGGAGCGCAGCAGGTCGGCGCTCGACCGGGCCTGCGAGACCCAGCCCGCCTCCACCAGCTTCTGGGCCACGTCCACCTCGGCCAGGACGACGCCGTTGGCGACCGGGTGGTCGCGGTGGTTCTGGACCGTGACGGGAAAGCGGACGTGGAAGCCGTCCCCTACCTCGGTGCTGCCCCACCACTCCAGGGTCGTCGAATCGACCGTGGAACCGGTGGAGTTGGCGGGGGCGAGGGGCACGCCGAGCATCAGCGCCACCACGAGGAGTGCGGACGCGTGCCGGGTGGCGCGGCGTCGCTTGGAGACCCGCTGCATCCGGTTCTTGGGGGGGCGGGCCCCGCGGCGCAGTCCGGCACCGGCCAGGACGGCCGCCAGCAGCGACCACAGGGCGGGCGCCGGGGCGTCGTTGCTGCTCACGTCGAGGTCCGCGGGGGGGTCCGCCGCGTCCACCACGGTCAGTGCGAGGGTCTGGTTGCTTCGCGATCCGGCGGCGTTGGTCGCCTCGACCATGACGGTGACGGCTCCGGCGGGGGTTCCGGCGAGGTCGAACCGGATGGGGCGCTCCCCAGGGTCCAGGTTGCGCTGCCAGAGGACGCTTGTCCCGTTGCGGACCTGAACCGTCACGCTCTGGATGGGCAACTCGTCTTCCACGAGCACCTCCAAGAGCACGTCGGGTCGCACCTGTGAGCCGTCCCTGGCCCCCACGACCTGCACGGAGGGGGGCGGCACGGGGCGCACCTCCACGGCGGTGGCGGACACGTTCGCCTCGTTGCCGTGTGCGTCGCGGGCCGAGAAGGAGAGGGAGTGGTTGCCAGCGGCCAGTGCCAGGGAGCGGGTCCAGTTCTCCGCCGTGCTCCTCGCCATCTCATGCACCATCACGGTCCCGGAGGGGTCCGTCTGGTGGACCCGCACCGACTGGACGGCGGAGTCGTCGGCGGCGGAGACGGTGAGCACCAGGGGTTCCCCGAGGGTCCACAGGCTCGGCACGTCCACGGTCTGCAGCAGTGGAGGGTTCACGTCCAGGACCTGGGTGCTGACGCGGGCGGTCCAGTTGCGGTCCGGGCGGTCCGCGAGGGCGACCGTGATCGCCGCATCCACGTGGGGCTGGAGACCGGCGGGACGCGGGACGCGGTGGTCGAACGACAGGGAGCGCTGCTGTCCGGGGGCGAGGGTGAAGACGGGGTCGGCCGCGAGCAGGACATCGCCGGAGGTGACGTGGGCGCGGAACGTCTCCTCCGCGTTGCCGTCGTTGCGGACGACGAGGACGTGGTTGCCGGCCCGGTATCCCACCAGTTCCCCAGGGGCGCCCGCGAGGGGGGCGGGGAGCGTGAGTCCCACCGCGGCGTCGCGCAGGAACCGCTCCCGGTCCAGGGACTGCGCGTGGACGCCGGCGCCAATCCAGTCGATGAGGAAGTGGGCCGGCCCCGGCTCGGAGTAGGTGCCGGCGTCGAGGGCCACCGTGGCGGACTGCCCGGGCAGCACCACCGGGGCCCCTGCCGTGGCGACCAGGACCGGCTCCGCGCCGGGGGCCGGCAGGACGCGCAGTCGCAGGGTGCCGACGGGACTCGATGCGTCGCCATCGTTGTGCACGTGGACCGCCACGCGGGCCGCGTCGCCCGTGTACAGCGCGTCGTCCCAGTCCCCGGCGGGTTCCACGCGGACAGCGGGGCCTTGCACCCGGAACCGCCACGCCTCGTCCACGGGCTGCGCCAGCCGCCGGTCGGAGACGACGCGCAGCACGACGTCTGCGGGGGTGCCGGGCGCGGCGTCCGCGGGCGCCTGGATCTCGACGCTGAACTGTAGGAACTGCCCCGGGTCGAGGGCGGCCCGGATCCCTCCCCCCGACGGGGGCGTCGCGCCGGGTAGGAAGGGCTCCGCCTGCCACCCCGTCGCCGGGACCGCCGTGAGGCGGTAGGTGTCGGCGGCGTTTCCGGTGTTGGTGATGCGGTAGTCCGCCGTCGCGGTGCCGCCCTCGGGCACGGTGGGGAGATCACCGACGCCCTCCAGCCGGAAGGGGGACGGGTCGGGGAGGTTCCCCACGCCGCCGGACAGGTCGGGGGTGGTGGCCTCAAGGGTGCGTCCGTAGCCGGTCTGCACGGTCAGGGTGTGGTTGGCGGTGAAGGCACCGCTTTCACCGTTGAAGTGGTAGTCCACGAAGAGCGTCGAGACCCGCGTGGCGCCGGGGGGGACCACTAGGGTGCTGTACTGCAGGTAGTCCTCCAGGTCGCCCAGGCGTCTGGCGGGCTCGACGTGCGCCGTGTGGTTGAGGTCGATGGTCTCGGGGACGTTGCCGTGGTTGGTCACGTGGGCCCGCGCGAAGCGGGTCTCGAGGGGGCGAATCGTCTGGTCGTCCCCCGGCAAGACCAAATCCAGGTCGTGGACCGGGACGAAGCGGGTCACTGTGGCCTCGACGTTTGGCTGGGCGACGCTCTGGGTGTCCGGAGTGATCAGGACCAGGACGGCGCCCCACCCCTCCTGGCCGATCTGCAGGGTCCAAGGCTGTTGGTGCGGACGAGACGCGAGGGCCTCCAAGGGGCCTCCGGCGTCCACGGAGGCTGCGTGCGTGCCCCGCAGCCAAGTCTTCTGGCCACCTTGGACCCAGTGGTATTCGATGGTGTACCCGGCGATGGGCGTCGAGCCGGCGTTGTGGACTGTGAAGCGGACCTCCGGTCCGCCCACGGGGTCCCCGTGGATCCACTGCGGCTCCCCCGCCACTTCCAGGCCGAGGATCTGCAAGCCGGAGGCCTGCCCAAGCGCCGGGGGCGCCAGGAGGGCCGCCAGCGTCAGGGACACCAGCACCGTGGCAAGCGAAAAGGCCCGGATCATGCCGTCCTCACCTCTGCGGGCTCCGGAAGGTCCACGGCAGGCGAGTCGGGCGCGTCCAGTGTGCGCCGTCCGAGCAGCGTCCGGAGGGCGCCGGCCAGCATCAACAGGCCTCCAAGGAACACCAAGGGAATGAGCGGGGCGAGGGCGGTGTGCAGTTCGTAGGTGGCCCGGATGCGCAGGGGCAGGAACGCCATGGCGAGCGGGAGGGCGAGAATTACGCCCACGGCGAGGGCTGCCGGCAAGAACTGGAGGATGCGTTGGGGAGCTCTCCCCTTCGCCCCAAGCCTGGGCGCTTTCGCGGCCGGGTCCTCGAAGAACCCGTGCAGGGCAAGCACGAACGCGAGGGCCGGGACCCAGTCCGGAAGGCCCGATAGAAGGGCGTCCGGGGAGGGCGGCAGGAGGATCGCCGCCAGGGCCGACCCGAACAGCCATCCGTGGAAGCCGGCGGGCGCCTTTTGCCACAGCCAGACCGTGGTGGCCAAGGCCAGCACGGCGGCCGCGGACGCGATGGACAGGAACGTCTGCGTTTCGTCAGGGCCCGGCAGCCGGGTGGAGGCCACCAGCGCGACGGCGACCCAGATCCCGAGCAGGCGGACGGAGCGGTGGATGGCGGTCATCGCAACCCCACCTGCAAAAGCGTCCCGAACGGCATGCCGGGGACCGCCGACAGCACCTGCGTGCCGGTCGCTTGGATTCCCGCGATGGCCCTTTCCCGTTCCTGCAGCACGCGGCGCGCCTCGGGCTCAGGTGCCCCTACCCCGGGCTCGGTGCTGAGGTTGAGCGCATAGACGAAGGCCAGCGCCTCGCGCTGGCGTACCAGTCGCATGCCGTCGACGACGGTGCTGTCGGCCTCCAGCCCCGACACGAGGACGAAGGGGTTTTTGGGCTTGAGGTCTGGCAACACGGCCTCCACGGCCTCCAGGAGCGTCGTGGTGCCCCTAGGTTCAAGCCGTGCGAGATCGGCCCCAATCGCTTGCGCTTCGATCCGCTGACCACCTTGGCCCAGTTTCCGCACTCCGTCGCCGTAGACGAACACCTGCACCTTGTCACGGGCCAGGAGAGCGCCAGCGATGACACTGAAGGCGGCGCGGCAGCCCTCGTTGAGGGGGTTCAAACGCAGCGTCCCTGCGCCACTCACGGCCCGGGCGTCGAGGAAGACCGTGACGGTAGCCATGCTCTCGTGGACGCGCTGGTTGACGACGAGGCCCTTGTGGCGCGCGCTCGCCTTCCAGTTGACGCTCCGGATGGAATCTCCCGCCTGGTAGTCCCGAAGCGCGTGGAACTCAGTGCCGTCCCCGGCCCGCTTGACGAGGTGGGGACCAAGGGTCAACATCGGAATCCGGCTCTTGAAGGGAATCCGTGTCAAGGGTTCCAGGCGGGGCAGCACCAGGACATCCTGGGCCACATCGGCCGTCTGCTCGAGGACGCGCAGGCCGAACGGGTCCGTGCTGCGCACCCGCAGTGGGCCCACAGGGTAGGGTCCCCGCAGCACCCCGCGGACCGAGTGAGTGAAGGTGGCAGGCCGGCCAGGGCGAAGCAGGGTCTGGAACCAGTTGTGCCCGCCCGTGAGCTGGAACTCCTGCGGCAGCGAGTCCAGAATCTCCGCCTCGGCGGAACGGCGGCCGGCAACGTCGAGCGACAATTCGACCTTCGTCTCGCCCTCCTCGTGGATGCGGTGCGCGCCGACCTGGCGCACGGCGCGGACACGCGGGGGCGCTCTCCACATCGCCAAGGCCCCCCCGAGCAGGAGGAACGAGGCGGCGTATGTGGCCTGCTGGTTGCCGAGGGCAAGCCCGGCGAGTGCCAAAGCCAGGCCCGCAGCAAGGGCCGCCCGGCCGCGGCGAGTCCATTGCACGGACCGCGCGGAGGATCCGTTCGCCGCGGAGCGGCCCAGTTCGGAGCGGCGTACGAACCGGTCGATGTTGAAACGATGGGGGCCCCAGGCATCCGTGGCAAGAAGGAACCCCATGAGAAGAAGGCCAGCGGCCGCGGCGACCAGGACGTAGCGCCAGGGGTCGCTGGTGGTCGCGTCCACCAGGGCGGCCGCCGCAAACAGCCACGGGTCCCTGCTCGGGCTTCGGCTCTCGTCCACGACGATTCGCCCGCCGTCCGGCAGAAGCCGCTCCAGGATGGCGACGCGGAACACGGCGTTGTCCGCGGAATCGGACGCCAGGAGCGTGGGGTCGGCGAGGACCATGAGGAGCCCGCCCTGCTCTCCCACGTCGGATTCGACGACCACCGGGAACGGCCCCGGGGGCTCGGATGCATGCACCAGTCCATCCCCGTCGCGGTCCAGGAAACTGTTGGACGAGCTGGAGGCGAGCACGCGGTGCACGGCGCCAGGCCCCACGAGCAACGCCGTGGGGGCGGACGTCTGCAGGTTCAGGGTCCGTCCTCCGAGGGTGGCGGGCATGGCGGCCGCGGACGCCTCCACCAACCGCACGCGTTCGAACGTGATGCCGAGGGGGGCCGTGACGCTGTTGCCGTGGCCGAAGTTATCGGCGACTAGGACGCTTCCTCCCTGCTCCAGGAACGCGTGGACGGCATCGACCTCGTCCGCACGGTAGGGTCGCTCCGGCGCAACGAGGACCAGTAGGGTGTGCTGGGAATCATGGTCGGGGGAGGCGGAGAACGCCCGCGGGCCGGAGAGCAGCCGCAGGGTCTCAAGGCCCTGGGCAAGAGCCTCCTCCACCAGGGAGGTGGCCCCGCCGCGGCCGGAGAAGGATGAGTCCGGCTCCGTGGTGGTGGCCGACAGCAGGGACACGACCACCACGGTGGCGCCGACGCCCAGCGCGGCGAGGAGGGCCCCGGGGACGCGGCGGCTCATGCTGCGGCCCTCCGGGTGCTTGACGGCCGCGGCCAGGCGAAACCCGCCTCGGCGCGCAGGGCCTGGAGGATCGCATCCAGGGCCGCCAGTGCCTGCCGCTGGTGCTCGGCGCCCATCTCCTCCTTGCCGTAGCGCGCGACCTCGAACAGGGCGATGAGCCGGTCGAGCCCTGTGTGGGCCGCCGCCGGGAGGCGCGGCACCAGGACATCCTGGAGAAGGCGGGCGGTCGGTGCCTCCTCCGTGAGCAGGCCCTGGCCGATGGCCGCCTCCTCCAGGTCATGGTACGCCTGCCGGATCCGTTCCTCGTGCGGTCCCCGCCCCGAGATGACCTTGCGCGCGCGCCAGAAGAGGGGTTGGAGCGGACTCATGCGGAGCCGGTACACCACAGGGACGAGGACCCCCACGGCAAGCGCCGTCGCGAGCAGCACCCATGAGAGGACGGTGGTCCCCCGATCCAGGATGGAGGCGGGGGTGGCGGGGGCGAGGACGCTGACGGCGTGGGCCGGGTTGAGGGTCTCCTCGCCGACGAAGCGCGCCGCCAGGCGCACCGATTCGGCCGGTTGCTCCAGCCGGAACGTCGCCACGCCGTTCTCGTCCGTCATGCCCCGCAGCCCCCCCTCTAGGCCCTCGACCTGCAAGTGGATGGGGACGAACGGCATGGGACCGCCGCCGCCGACGGCAGTCACCCGGACCACGGAGGTCTTGCCGGGCAGAGCCGCCTCCACGTCGATGGACAGCTTCACGCCGCGCAGCAGGTGGGTGGGCCGGTCCACCGCAGCAGGCGCGTACCACTCCCCGCCCCCGAAGGCGAAACGCAACACCACGGGACCGACCAGGGCGTCGTCGGGGATGGAGACGTTCACGCGGGCCGCGCCGTCCCGGACGGGCGCCGAGCCCACGATCGCCTCGCCGAGGTTGACGGTGAGGGTGCCGTCATCGACGGCCCGGCCGTCCAGGCCCCGGACGCCGACGTGGATGAGGGCATCCCGCCCCGTCACCATGCGCCCCGGGACGCCTGCATCCAGCTCGACGGGCGACCGAATCGTGACGTTGGCGTGCGCGGTCACGGGCGCGTAGGAGGCGTTGCCGCCGAACCACGCCACGAGGTGGATGCGTTCCGGGTCGTGGGTCCGGTTAATCTCCGACAGCGCCACGAAGCGTCCCTCCCCGTCCGTCAGGGCGTCATGGAGGACGGCGGCGCGCGTGCCGTTCTCCTCGACGATCCGCCCGTGTTCGACGGCCATCTGCGGCAGTGGCTTGTGGGTGCCGGCGTCGCGCAGCACCGCCTTGGGAATGGGACCGCCGGCCTCGATGGAACCCTCGGGAAGGACGATCTCGGCGAGGGTCTGCACGTCCCAGCCCACCGCGGCGACCGCGGCCATGCGGCCACCGTCCCGGCTGCCGGGGTACTCGGCCCGCACCGCCACCGGGCCAATCGGGTCGCTGGCGGAGCCCGGCCGGTGGAAGAGGGCGTGCCCCGTCGCGTTGGTGATTACCTGCACGGGCGGTTCCTTGCCCCAGGTGACACGGACCGGCGCACCCTTGACGGGCGAACCGTCCGCGTCCGTGAGGAGCACCGGCAGGTCCAGGTCTGCACCACGGGCCAGGATGCCGCCGGACAATTCGAGGGTGGTGGGGGCGAGCACCGCGCGTTCCGACCGGTGGACGGCCGGCGCGTGCAGGTTGTCCCCCGCGGACGACAGCGCCTGGAGGATCGGCATGACTGGCAGGTGGGGCGACAGGGTCAGGGTGAAGCGCCCCTCGTCGTCGGTGATGACGGTCCGCTGCTCGTCGTGCAGCACCACGCGCACAGTGGCGCCGGCGACGTGGCTGCCGTCGGGCTCGATGAGACGGGATGACACGGGGACCTCCTCGCCCTGGGTGATGTTGCCCCTGGAGACCTCCGTGAAGCGCGGGAGGCTGCGGACATCCAGCGTCCCCGACGTCTGGCGCTCGATGGACTGGGGTGTCTGCTTGGCGGTCACCACCACGATGTGTTCGCCGCGGGCCTGGTCCGTGGGGACCGGCAGGACCACCTCGAAGGAGCCTCCGGAGTCGGTGGTCGCCTCCCTGCCCACGACGCTCAGGCCCCCCTGGGTGAGGTTGACCCGAACGGTGACGCCGGCAAGGCCCTGGTTCTGGAACACCACCTCGCCCTGCACGGGCAGGCCCGTACCGGCGTCCACCGGAGACGGCAGCGGATCCATGCGTACGTCCACCGGGTTGCGCAGGGTCACCGTCCCGGTCGCGCCCGCGGCGGTGACGAAGGTGGACGTGGGCTCGCTGCGGGCCACCAGGGTCTGCTGTCCCCTCAACTCGTGCGGGACGGGCATCACCATGCGGCCGAGACCGGAGGAATCGGGCTCGGGCGGCTTGACGCGGATGTCGGGCCGGCTGGCCCAGTGGAACTCCACGCGGTGCTGCAGAGGGGTGTCGCCGCTGTCGGTGAGCCGGTACGTGACGGTGAGTCCCGCGGGGCCCGTGACGGCGTCCGTCGGCACGGTGAGGGTGAGGCGGGAGTCCGCCTCCACGCGCAATCCGTTGGGAAGCATCTCGGTGCGGGAGGACAGGGGTTCCCGGGACTGGTTGAACGGTGCCGTGTGCGGCGAGGCGTAGGAGCGCAGGCTGAATGAGATCGACGTTCCTGTACCCACCAGGGCCGGCTTAGATCCCCACTCCACGGTGCCGGCGGTCTGGCCGCGCAGAATCACTGCCGGTGCTCCAGGAGGAATCTCCACGCTGTGGTCGGAGGTGATGTTGACCGGGATGCGGAAGTTCCCTTCCGCGTCCGTGAAGTCGGCGCCGAAGCTCTCCCTGCTGCCTAGGAACTCGACCGTGACACCGTGGAACGCATCCTTGTCCGGGGAGCAGTCGTGCACCTGCCCCTCCACGTAGGCCACCTCGCCCTTCCTCAGCCCCGTGACGGGGTCCCCGCCCTCGTCCGTGAGGCCGTCGTAGTCGATGCAGGGCTGGACGCGGGCGGGCGGGCGGATGGAGTGGTCGTAGCCGACGGACCGGTCCCCCACCTCGCGCGGGTTGAGGTGGGACTGGGCCAGCAGTCGCCGCGCCAGGGGGTCGAGGTCGTCGGTGGGCGACGCATCGTCCGGGTCCGCCAGATCCAGGGAGTCCGGGTAGCCGGTCGCCCACGGGAGCGCGCGCCGCGCGTTGTGCCAGTTCGCGCCCGGTAGGGGGTCCTCGTCGTGGTCCCGCAACCCGTCGCAGTCGAAGTCCGTCCCGCAGGGGGGTTCCTCAGTCGGCCCGAGGCCGCCCCACCAGGGACCGTGCAGGCCCAGGTCCCACCAGGGGGGCATGCCGAAGGAGTACTTGGAAAACAGGTTGGGCTCCTGTTGGTTGAGCCGGTTGTGCGCCAGCAGCCAGCCGGCGGGGATGCCCACCTGCTTGTCGTCCGGGATGCGGGGGTTGGTGCCGTGGGCGCGCTCGCCCTGGAACGTGTAGATGCCACCATCCCTCTGGTAGGCGATGCCAAGGTCCAGGTAGAAATCAATCCCGGGCTGGTGTGCCGCGCTTGCCGAGTCCAGGACCACGTTGTTGCCGTCCAGGAGGCCGTCCCCGTCGGAGTCGGGGTGGAAGGGGTTGGTGCCGCCAAGGATTTCCTCGAAGTCCTTCAGGCCGTCGAAGTCTGAATCCCGGTCCTCGTCCATCAAGGCCTCAAGGACGGCCTCTAGGTCGAGGGGATCATCGGGGGACACCTGGAACGCGAACTGGGCGATCTGCCCGTCGAGGAAGTCGGTCAGCGTGGAGGTGCTGCACCAGGGATTGGTTCCAAGCTCGTACTCCTCGGCGAGGGTCAGGCCGTCGTCGTCCAGGTCGCTGCTCCAGGCGTCAGGGTCGAGCGGGTCCAGCGGGTCCAGCGGGTCCAGCAGGTCGATGCATCCCGCCTGGACCGGGGCGCCGGGGGGCGGGCCACGGTGGTGCCACTTCCACCAGTCTGGGATGCCGTCCCCGACCGTGCTCTCCAGGTATGGATTGGTCCCGGCCTCCTGGGCGTCCTGGAAGGTGTACCGCACCGGTCCCTCGATGCGGTGGATGGTCTGCTGGTCGTTGTACTCCACGGCGTCCACCTGCGTCTCGCCGAGCCGGATGTCGGACGCCTGGAAGGAGAAGCGGGTGTAGGTGCCCTCAGAGATTACCTGCCCCGCCTGGTTTGTTCCCAGGGACGGGCGGGGCAGTCCGTCCAGCGACGCAGGCCGGTGGATGCCCAGGGCGTCCCGGTCGCTGCCCGCGAGGCGCGTCGGGTACTCGATGCCCCAGAACACCTTCCAGCCGTCCGCGAGGCCGTCGCCGTCACTGGTTGGATTGTTGGGGTCGGCGCCGAAGGCCTCGTACTGCTGCTCGCCGAGGTTGGGGAAGTCGAAGCGTTCGACGCGCCCGCCCCCGCCGGCCGGGAAGACGGGCCAGTCGGTGCCGTCCTCGTCCGGGTCCTCCTGCGCGTCGGAGACGCCGTCGCCGTTGCTGTCCCAGCGGCTTGGATCCATGCTGTATCCGGTCGCCTCCTGTAGGCCGTGCTTGACCTCCCAGTCGTCCCGGAGGCCGTCGCCGTCGGTGTCTGCGTTGAGGGGGTCGGTCGCCGCGCGCGGGATTGGCGGCTTGCTGCCCGTAATCCGTTCGTAGAGGGTCGGGTCGAGCTCCGGGCCGTTGAGCAGGTCGTCGCCGTCGATGTCCCGGTCGAGGACGTTGATGAGGTCGTTGCCGTTGAGGTTCCCGGACGGGCCGAAGAGGTGGGCCAAGTCGTCACCCGACAGGGCGCATGGGCCGCCGGCAATGCCATGCTCAGCCATGTAGTGCTGCACGCCGTCCAGGGTGCACGCCCAGTCCGTGACCTCGCGGGCCACCCCCGGCTCCCCGGGGTATTCGTAGGCTGGGTCTTGCTGGTACTGCTCGGACCGCGCCTGGAGCATCCCCAGGCGAGTGCCGTCCAGGAGGTAGTCTCCCGCCGAGTCGGCGCGGGTGGGGTCAAGGCCCAAGCCGAGGGCGACTTCAGCAGCGTCTGGGATTCCGTCCAGGTCCGTGTCCCGCTTCGTGGGGTCGGTGCCGTGCTCGACCACCGCCTCGTAGTCGGTGAGGCCGTCGCCGCTGGTGTCAGCGCGCGTCGGGTCGCTGGAGACCTTGTAGTATCGCAGGGGCTGCAGGCCGTTGTCCAGCCCGGGCCCCACGTCCAGGGCGACCCCGACGTAGTACCCCCGGATCTCCACGGCGTCCGGAAGGCCGTCGCCGTCCGAGTCCGTCTTGGAGGGGTCGGTGCCGCCCCACCACGGCCCCATCGCCGCCTCGTTCCATTCGCTGGGGCGCCCGTGCCGGTACTCATCCAGGACGGTGAGAGAGACGTGGGGTAGTTCCGGTTCCCCCTCCGGAGGCACGGTGCGGGGCGTCCAGGGTCCGTCCGCGCCCTGCGACGACTGGGTCACCCGTCCGGAGACGTCCGCGTCGAGGGGGTCCAGTCCGTAGCGCAGCAGCCAGCCGTCCGGGATGGGGCCGCCGGCGGTGGATGCGAGCGTCGGGTCGAGGCCGCGCCCCTCAGTGCAGGCATCGACGCCGAAGCGGTCGTGGCTCCACTGGAACTTCTGCAGGGTGGTGGCACCGGAGCCGGCGAGGTCGCGGTAGCTGTTGCCGGACTCGGTCGGGTCGAGGCCGTGCGCGACGAGGTACCCGTCGCAGACGCCGCTGCCGGCCGTGCTGAAGCGGGACGAATCCGTGGGAGGGAACCGCGTTCCCGTGACGGAATCGACGGGGCCGTCGATCTCCTCCCGGTCGCGGATGCCGTCGCCGTCCGAGTCGAGCCGCGTGGGGTTGGTGTTGTGCTCGAACGCCTCCTGCACGGTGAGCCCCCCCGCACCCGACAACCGCTCCAGGCTGACGTTGCCGTCGCGGGGGTCGAGGCCGTAGTGCAGGAGCCAGCCGTCGGGAATGCCGTCACCGCTGTTGTCCCAGCGCGTCGGATCGAGGCCGCTGTCGAAGGGACCCACGGTCTCCTCGTTCCAGTCTGCAGGCCTGCTGTGGGCGTAGACCTCCCAGAGGCTCGGCGTGAAGCGGGTGGGCCACTGGTTGCCGTAGGTCTCCGGCAGGGCCTCTACAGGGGGCCGGGCCGCGGGACGGTGATTGATGGCCGGGTCCAGCGCGTCGTAACCGAACCGGATCAGCCATCCGTCCGGCAGGGGCGTCCCACTGGTGTTCCAACGGTCCGGGTCGGTCCCGTAGAGGAAGTTCTGCAGGGCGTCGGGGATCCCCGAGAGATCCGACGACACCAGGCCCCCGTCGAGTGTGTGCAGGTCCATCCCCTCGGGGGCCGTTGTCTGTCCACTCGGGGTCGCGGGGGAGAAGTCGTGGAATGACAGGAGGGCAGAGGCCAGCACGGCGCCCACCAGCAACACGCCGGCGACGGCGAGGAGGCGCATCGGGCGGATACGAGCCAGTCGCTGCTTCAAGCCCAGAAGCAATCGATCGACTGGAGCGCCACCCCTCGACACCACGCAGCAAGGGAGACGTACTACCTAAAAACCGTTCCAGCCATCGCGTGTCCCTTTCGCGCTTTCGGGCACAGTCCCCAACTTCCCATCCGCCTGCGTTGGGGAGGCTACGAAGACGCCCAACTGCCCAACGCCAGCTTCCCAAGCAGCAACTCGAACCCGATGAACCAGCCGGGGGCCCTGCGCAGGGTCGTCACCGCCTGGGCGACGTCCTTGCCGTACAACACCCACGCGATCCGCATCTCGGGGTGGAACGTGAGGTTGTAGATGCCGCGCTTGACGGATTGGCTCTGCACGAGCCCCGCCCGCTCAAGGACCCTGAGCCCCCGACGCACGGAGCGAACGCTGATGCCGGCCCCGTCCGCCACCTCGGCGGGGCGGAACCAGGGCCGCTCGATGGTCGCCTCCACGATGGACCGGATGGACCCGATGCGCAACTGGAAGATGGCCTTGCGGCGCAGCACCGGCACGATGGCAGAGAAGAGGAGGACGTGGCTGCCGTGGCGGTGGGAGGACACGTATCGCTCACGGGTGAGATGGACGAGGTGGTGCCGGACGGCGCCACGCGATAACCCAAGCGTCTCGGCAAGCTCCTGGATGCTCAGGCCGGGTCGGTCCTCGATGATCCGCATGACCTCGGCGCGCGAAAGGTTCACCAAGCGGTCGGCGATGGAGCGGGGTTGGGGGGGAATGTGGCCGTTCCGGCCGTCTTCTGCGAGCGCCCTGGAGGTCATGCCGTTGTAGCCTGGGGGCACTCTTGCCTGTGGCGCGCCTCTGTGCAACGAGGCATCCTTCCCCACGCTCGCGTCCCTCACCAAGAACACGACGACGAAGCCCCCTATAATGGATTGTGGGGCGCCCAAGTACGCTTAGCCATGGCCGTGGGTCGGCAGTTGGGACCACGGCGTCGGGTAGTTCCTGGTGGACCGCCCCCGGCCGCGTCGCCAGCCACCTGAGCTGTCCCACATCGGACTTCCCGGCTCCCAAACAGGTGAGTCACCGTCCTACATTGTCACTCATGTGGGACGCACCCCCGCTTCGCCAAAGCGACGTGCACACTGGAACTGCTGCGTAAGTTGCCGCTGCGCCCCACACCCCCGCACATACCCCCGCTCCCCCCATTCCTACGCCGCGACCGCTTCCGGCGCCAATGCGAGCCTATGCACGACGCGGGAAAGAATACGAATTGCCGCCTGAAACTCTTCAATTTTCAGGCGCTCGCGTGGCGTGTGGTCGAGACTTGAATCCCCGGGGCCATATGCCGCGATGGGGACGCCAGGGAATCGCTCGGCGAGGTGGTTGAAGTCCGCGGTCCCAGTCTTGCGCAGCAGGCGCGGTGTTCCGCCGTCTGATCGGATGGCCTCCAACAACGCGGCGACGAGCGTCGTGCGGTGGGATGCCACTGCGGGCGCCTGGCGTTCGCCCCATTCCAAGACGACGCCGTCGGGTGCGAACGCCTCGACGCGGCGTGCGAGTTGGTCGGGGGCGGTTCCGGGTGGGATGCGTAAGTGGAATTTTCCGGCGACGCGGTCCACGAGGCCGTTCGTCTCCGTGTCGAGGGCCAACAGGTGCCCCTGCAGGGCGTCGAAGCGGTCTTCGAGCTCGAGGTGTCGGCTCAAGTCAGTCCAGAACGCAGCCGCCGCTTCGACGGCCGTGGAGCCGGGGTGTGCCCCGTGGCTGCGTTCCCGTTCGATGCGGAACCTGCCGCGCAGGATTCCTTTGTATCCGATTGTGATGCCATGCACGCCTGAGGGTTCACCAATCAGGATCACATCAGGCGTCCATGGTATGGTGAGCCCCTTGGCCCCGCGCGAGTCGCCCTCTTCGTCTACGGCTCCGACGACGCGGAACGTGACGGCCTTTGAGCTGCGATGCAAGCGGGCTGCACAATATGCGGCTGCAAGCGGGCCCTTCGCATCCACGGCGCCGCGGCCCCACAACTCGCCGCCCTCGACGCGCACCGGAATGTGGCCGGGGACGGTGTCCACGTGGCCCACGAAGAGGATACGGCGCGGTCCGGTGCCGGCTTCGGCGACGAAGTTGCCGGGCGCGTCTTCGATGACGTGGAGTCCGTCGCGGCGGGCGCGTTCCTGCAGGAAGCGGACCGCTTCGGCTTCGGACCCCGTCGGGCTGGGAATGCGCACGAGCGACTCGACGAGTTCAAGGTCGTTCACGCTGCAACCTCGGACACGCTTGGTTGCAGGGCAGGGTCGGCCAGGATCTGCCTGATCTGGAGCGCGGCCTGCTCCAAGATTCCGGGCTCGATGGCAAGGGGCGGCAACAGGCGCAGAACCGTCGGGCCGGCGCCTAGGGCGAGGAACTGCGCAGCAAGGAGTCGGTCGAGCACGGGTTGCGACTTGATGCGCAGGTCGAGTCCCAGCATGAGCCCGAGTCCGCGCACTTCGCGGACGAGGGGCGAGCCGAGGCCCTCAAGCCGGGCGCGCATCGCGTTGCCTGTTGCAGCGGCGCGGTCGGCAAGGCGTTCGTCGCGCAGCACGTCGAGCGCGGCCGAAGCGGCCGCGCACACGATTGGGGAACCGCCGAACGTGTTCCCGTGGCCCCCGGGCGGCATCTTGCCGGCAATTTCTTCCGTCATCGAGCAGACGCCGATGGGTAATCCGCCGGCCAGGCTCTTGCCAAGCAAGAGGAGGTCGGGCTTGACGCCTGAGGGTTGGATGGCAAGGTCCGTGCCTGTGCGGCCGAGGCCGGTCTGAATCTCGTCGACGATGAGCAGGGCTCCATGTTGGCGGGCGATGCGTTCGGCGGCGCGTAGGAATCCAGTCGTGGCGACGGCGAGGCCGCCTTCGCCTTGCACCGGTTCGACCAGGATGGCTGCAGTTTGGTCCGTGACGGCGGCTAAGGCAGCTTCGTCATTGATGGTGACGAAGTCGACGTCGAGGAGGAGTTCCTGGAATGGCTTGCGGTACTGGGGGCGGAACGTGGCGGACAAGGCGCCGAGCGTGCGGCCGTGGAAGGAATTACGCAGCGCCACGAACTTCGTGTGCCCTGTCGCCGTCGCGGCATGTTTGAGGGCAGCCTCGACCGCCTCAGTGCCGGAATTTGCAAGGAAGGTCCGTGAGAGATGGCCTGGAACGAGTTTGTGCAGGCGTTCGAGGAATTCGCCGCGCACGGGGTTCGGGATGGTCTGCGTCGTGTGCAGCAGCCGATTTGCTTGCTCTTGGATGGCTGCGACGATGCGTGGGTGGTTGTGGCCGAAGTTGGCAACACCGTGACTGGCCCCGCCAAGATCGACGTAGCGTTCGCCCGAGGCGGTATAGAGGAACGGACCATCGCCACGAACGAAGGCGACCGGTTTCGCTGGAAAACTCCGGGCGATGTGCTTGGATTCTGCGTCGGAACCGACTGGGTGGGGTGCGCTCATGCAATCACCGTGCCTTCTCCCGCCAATGCGTCGTGCACCGGTGTTGCCCGATTCGCGGAGCCCAGAATGACGCGCGTCACGCCGCCGGCGAGCGCCTCTTCGGCGCCGAGGAGTTTCTTCTTCATGCGGTCCAAGGCGACGTTCTGGCCGGACGCGAGGTCAGATTTGGCGATGGAACGGATGAGGCTGGTTGGGTCCTTGACGTCGCGCAAGAGGCCGGGGACGTTGCTGAGGATGACCAGGTCATTCGCCCCCAATGCGGCGGCCACGGCGGCAGCGGCGCGGTCGCCATCGACGTTGACGGCGTGCCCGTCCGAGCTGATGGCCGGGAGGGTGATGACCGGGTAGTAGCCATTATTGAGGAGTAGTCGAAGGAGCCCAGCGTTGACGGCGACGACCTTTCCAGTGTAGTCGTCGCGCAACACGAATTTCCGGCCGTCCTCGACGACGCGGATCGCTTCTTTGCGTTCGGCAACCCACAAGCGGCCATCCACGCCGGAGAGCCCAATCGCGTTCACGCCGGCCACCTGCAGGCGCAGCACGAGGTCGGAATTGATGCGGCCCCGGTAAACCATCTGAATGAGGCGGATGGTCTCGAGGTCAGTGACGCGGCTGGAGTATCCGCTTGGACTCGTCACGAAGCGCGGCTTGTGCCCCAATTTCTCGCTGACCTCGTTGAGCTCCGCGTTGCCACCGTGCACCAGCACCCAAGGTCGTTTGAGAGCGGCAAGGTCTCGGACCACGGCCTCAAGGTCAAGGCCTGAACCGCCGCCCATTTTCACGACCAGCGGTGGGGCGGCATCGGCGCTGGTGGCGGGGCTTACAGGGCTTGCATGGCTAGGCATGGTCACACCGGGTGCAGCGGAAGTTGCGTCAGGGCGGTCGTCTCGGGGAATCCCAGCATGAGGTTCATGCATTGCACGGCGGAACCGGCGGCGCCCTTCACGAGGTTATCGATGGCGCATAGGGCCACGACGCGGTTGCTGCCCTCTTCGAGTTGGAAGCCGACGTCGGCGTAATTGCTGCCCGCGACGAGCTTAGGGTCTGGGAAACGGTGCAGGCCCGAACGTTCCTTGACGAGGCGGATGAAGGGTTCCTCGCCGTAGCAGGCGCGGTAGGCCTGCCACAGGTCCTTCTCCGTGATGTCGGAGCGGGCGAGGAAAACGTGGCATGTGGCGAGGATGCCGCGCACGAGTTCGACGGCGTGCGCCGAGTAATGGATTGTGGGCGCGTTGCTGGGTCGGGTCGGAACGTCTGAGACCAGCGAATCCTGGCTCGGGCGTGCGGCTGCGTCCGGTCCCGCCCCTGCGTCCGGTCCCGCGCCTGCCGCTGCTGCGGCAAGGCCGAGTTCTTGGTTGACTTCCGCAACATGCCGGTGGCTCGTCGGCGCGTACAGGCGGATGGCGCGGCTACGTTCCGCGTGGATGCTTGCGACACTCGCTTCCATGCCCGAGGCGCTTGAACCAATCTTGACGTCCGCGACGACGGGTCCCGTCGTGAGGAGGCCTGCCTTGACAAGCGGGTAGAGTGCGAGATTGATTGCGGTGGCAGTGCAACCGACGCCGGAGACGAGTCGCGCAGTTCGCAGCTCGTCGCGATGGAATTCCGGCAGACCGTAGACGGCTTGGCCCAAGAGCTCAGGCGCCGCGTGGTCGACGCCGTACCACTGGTTGAATGTGGCCGCATCCCGCAAACGAAAGTCGGCGCTCAGATCAATGACACGTGAGCCTGCCGCGAGGAATCCAGGGACGGCAGTCATCCCTGCGCCGTGGGGCGTGCACGTGAAGACGACGTCGGCGGCCGGCAGTTCGTTGCGGCCGACGAACTTCATGAGAGTGCGCCCCCGCAGGTTGGGGTGGAGCTTGTGCAGGAACTCACCTGCAAAGCGTTGGCTTGCTGCGCCAACGACTTCGACTTCGGGATGCTGCAGCAGCAGGCGCAACAGCTCACCTCCGGTGTAGCCAGATGCGCCAAGGATCGCGACGGTCTTCTTCATGGGGTCACCGTTTGGCTTGCGCGACGCAGAAGTCCAAGACTTTTCCGGGAATGTCGACGCCCGTGGGTGCGACGGAGTTCTTGAATTCCATTGTGTGGTTAATCTCGTGACAGACGAGCCCGTCCCGGCTCTCCATGAGGTCGAGCGCCAAGACGCCGCCGCCCACTGCGTCAGCCGCCTTTTGACAGAATTCGTGCATCTCTGGCGTCACGGGGCAATTCGAGGCTTGGCCACCTTTGGCGGTGTTGGTAATCCAATGCGGCGAATTGCGATAGATGGCCGCGATGGTCTGGTCGCCGACCACGAAGGCTCGGATGTCCCGGTGCGCCGACTGACCATCCGCGCTCGCGGGTTTTTGCACGTATTCCTGGACGTAGTAGATTTGCTGTAGAGGATTGTTGAGTGCCTCCTTGTGCTCGAGGACCACGTCCGCCTGCTCCTCGTTGTCGACCTTTGCAAGCAGCCGCGCCCAGGAACCCATCGTCGGCTTCAGGACGACGGGGTAACCAATCTGGGCTGCCGCCTTGAGTGCGGCTTCGCGCGTGAAGGCGACACGCGTCGCCGGCGTGGGGACGCCTGCGCGCGCGAGCAGGAGGCTCGTCTCGGCCTTGTCGCCGCAGCGCGCCGCGACTTGGTACGTGTTTACCGCGGGGATTCCATGCGCGGCGAGGAATTTGAGGACGTAGATGCCGCGGTAGTAACTGATGCTCCGCTCTAGCACGACGTCGACGTCCCAAGGCTTCTGCGCGATGTCGAGGACGACTTCATCGTCGAATATGGGCACCACCTCGAGGCCGCGCCGCTGCGCCGCATCGAGGAGCATTCGCTCATCATTACGCAACCGACTGTAGACCATCCCGACGCGGACCACGGTACACCTAGCTGCGCTCGCCGGGGCGCTTACTCACCCCAGTCTTCTTCGACTTGGGGGGCAACAGCGAGGGCGAGGGGGTGCACGCTACGGACTTCGAGTTCGGCGCCGCATTGCGCGCAGTCCAGAATCTCACCGGGGAGTGTGGCAGCGACGTGCAGCTTCGCCGCGCATTCGGTGCACTCGGCGTTCAAGGCGTTGCTGGCGTTCGTGGCGGTTTGCGCGATCTGCGTGCTCATGCTGGAGTCTCCATCACCGGGCCGCAGGGGCACCGGATATCGTGGCAATCCAGCGGGAAACGTGGTAACACTAAAGCATTGTGGGGAAATTGCTGCTACAGCTACGATTTCCGCTAAGAGAACGAGTAATCGCTGCGAATTTGCGCGGAAAAATGCCGGATGACGTCGGTGGAGCTTCCGCTGGAACCGATGGATTCGTAGGAGGCAGCGAGCCGGTAGACGAGTGCGCCGGTGGACGGGTTGGTGCACAAGGCAAGGTGCCCCCGGTTTGCCGCGGCCTTGTCGTCGCGCTCAGATCTGCCGCGAGGCCCAGGCCTCTTCCGGAATCTGCGTGTAGACCGTCGCCTCGGTCGGCTGGGCCTTCTTGCGGCGGCGCACTTCGCGCTCTTCCTCGGACATGAGGAACACCTGGTTCTTCTTGAACAGCCAGTAGTGGGTGCGCCACTCGCGACCGTCGTAGAGGGTGGTCTCCTCGCGCTCCGTCGTCAGCATGCCTTCCTCTTCGAGGATGTAGAACAGCTGGCGGTCTTCGGGTTCGAGCACGTTGTCGATGACGCGGTCGTCGAAGCCAAAGATGTCCATGACGAAATTCGCGTCACGCATGGCGTCTTCTTCGTCGATGCCGATGCGATTCGAAACGGCCATGGCGAGGTCTTCCAAAGTGAGGATGCGTAACGTCAAACGAAAACTGCTCCCGGTTGGGCCTGCCTTTGTCATAACCCTTATTTAAGCGTTAAGGCTTTCCTTGGGGTCCGGGGCTATCGGGACCATTAGCGGTTGAGCGCCGGCGGAGCGGGGTTCGCTGCGGGGTTCGCTGCGGGGTTCGCTGCGGGGTTCGCTGCGGGGTTCGCTGCGGGGAACGCCGCGGGGATTTGCGGCAGCCAGGGCAGGTGCCACCCGGCTTTGGGGGCAACTTCCGGAACCTCGGAAGCTGGCCGACGTCGAGCCTTGGAGGTGGGACTTTCGGGAAAGCGTGAGCCACCCCAGACTGGAAGCGGGCCCATGGACCATCGGCCTGGATGTGGCTTGGAAGCAGGCCTTCCGATTGCCAGGGGGCCTTGATTTGAACGTGCGTGTGGCCGCCAGCGATTGGGTCTCCGTGTATGCCTCACCACAGTCCTCTGTGACGCCGTCGGAGGGCCGAAAGTTCCTGGAGCAAAGGCTGAAAGACCACGGATTGCCCGAGTGGGACTGGTCCTCGGCGGCCGTTGTTGCGGCAGGTTGCACAAGCGGCTACAGTCCGCCGCCCTAGACGAACGGGGGCTTGACGATCTTTGCAGGCATCGCTTTGCCCAGGAAGTCGACGTTCCAGTCGATGACCCAGTCGGGTCGCTGGGCGTGACCTTGGCCAGCGCGGCGGCGGCCGGTGTTAGGAGCGTCATTGGGCTTGTGGCATGGGGCGGCGCGGCGGACCCTTCGGGCCTTTCGGGAAGACCACTGGAAGAGCGGGCAGGTAGAGGCGCTCCTCGTGGCGCAGGACCCACGCGTTCTGGCCTTCGACCTTGAAGCCCTCCGGTCGCGGGACGTCCACGGTTCGGTAATCCACGGGGTCGAGGAGTTGGATGTGACCTGCGTCCGCACTGACGACGACGGCTTCCTGGAGGATCTCGGCCCCGCCCAAGCGGCGCAGTTCCTCGGCGCCCATCTTCGTCTTCTTGTGGTCCTTGAGGTGCATGGCAACAGCGCGCCCGCGTTCGCCGGAGACGAATTGCACTGGCTCGTCCTTGTACAAGGCAAAGTCCCCCGGGGCAAAGAGACGGATGCGCAACCGGAACGTGACGCGGTAGATGTCGTTGCCTTCCTTGCGGCCGGCGAGTTTTGCATGTTCTTCGACGTGGCCGCCCAACCGGTCAGCGACGAAGCGGGCGATTGTGCGGGTGCCTTCGATGTCCCCCAGGTAATAGTCGAATCCTCCCGGGACCGGGCCGGATTTCGTGAGGAACGCCTCGCGGTTTCCACTGCTACGCAAGCGGTCCAATTCCGCACCGATGAGGCGGTGGGCGCGTTCGAGCTCGATTTCGGTCACGTCGCGGTCGGTGGCCCGCAGTTGGATGATGGCCGCATAGTAACCGCCGAACATGCGGCTGCAGCGATCGCATACACCTTTACGCATGCGGACGAGGACCTCGGCATCCGCTTGGACGTCGGCGCCATCGACTTCTCCCGACAAATGGACGCGGTATTGGAAATGCTTCTCGTCCTGGGGCGTCTCGTCCAGTTGCAGCAGGGCGCTTTCGACGCGCGGATGAACGCTCAGCGCCGCGCGCGTTGCTTGCTCGCGAATCCACTCCAGGGGTTCGCCCTCGTCGGGATCAATCCAATGCGCACCGACGTGGCGCGCGTCGCAGTGCGCGCAAACCTCGAGGTCGAGGACGCCCGGCGCCGTGAGCAGCGGGGCCTGCTTGACGAAGCACCTCGGGCAGGCACCATCGATGAGCCGCGGCGCGTCTGTGCCGCATTCGACGCAGATCACGGCGCTACCCCCGCAGATTGGCGGTACAGTCTGGCGCGGGCCATCATTGGACATCCAGGATGAGGAACTGGGCGTGTGGGACGCCGTCGACTCGCAAAACGTGCGCAACGTCGACGAGGCCGGCCCGAACTGCAAAATCGACGGTGCGTTGGCCGACTAGGTTGGCGATAGTGGCCGAGCGCAAGTAGGCGCCGAGGGATTCTTCATCGACGCGCAGGCCATCGTAGAACGTGTTGGGCACGTCAAGCTTGAACTTGCCCTCACGGTGTGTGGTGCCGAGCAACTCCTCGTCGCATGCTGCAACGAGACGCTGCACCCCCTGTTGGTACGCCTTGACGGCGAAGGTCGAACTCATGGACTGGCCGCGCGACTGAGTGCCCATACTTGTGCCTAACCCTGAGGGGTCGCAAGGCGGTCGCCCACGACGCTGTTTGAGTAGACGCCCGTACAATCCTACGAGTTAAGCGGCGCGAACGTCCCTGCGCCGCCCTTGGCGTACACGGAGTTGTTGCGCTTGAGGGTCTCCAAGGCCTTCTGCGCCTCGGGCGGGGCGATGCCTTGCCGGTTGGCCTCGCGCAGGACGTCCTCTTCGCGGGCGTAGCCCTTGTCGGACTCCTTTGCCAGCGTGCGGATGATGTCCTGCATCGTGCGCATCCGGTCGTGTTGGCTCTGGCTGACGCCGGTCGTGATGACGTCGATGTCGAACTTGCCGGTTTCGCGGTCGACGCCGACGCTGCGCAGGTAGTATTCCACGATGCGGATGGAGCGTTCTGCATCCTCCATGTTAGCCACTTGGCTGAGGCGGATGCGCGCCGAGGCTTCGGCGAGGCGCACGAAGGCCTCAAGTTGGCGGGCCGTGAAGGGCATGGATCCGTCGCCAGTGTTGCGCAAATCGACGTAGTAGGCTTGAATGCGCGCGAGGGCGTCGTCCGCGAGGACGGGGAAGATGTTGCGCTTCGAGTAGGCGACGTACTTACGCAGAAGGTCGGCGGCGAGGTCGGGCTCGACGCGCTTCATCATGCTTTGCTCGTCCTCCAACGAGTAGGCCCCGGTGGGGTTGGCCTTGCGGTGTTCACGCACTTCGCCGGCTTGATGCGTCTTGAGGATATGCGTGGCAAGCAACGTGTCCCTGTCGCGGCTTGGCTTGTCCTGCAGACTGAAGATGAGGTCGAAACGCGACAGGAGCGCCGGCGGCATGTTGATCTGCGAATGGATAGGCTCGTACTCATCGAAGCGTCCGAGTTTGGGGTTGGCGGCACCGATGACGGCACAGCGCGACTTGAGTGTCGCCGAGATGCCGGCCTTCGCGATGGATATTTCTTGTTGTTCCATGGCTTGGTGCATGCTGGACTGGTCGTTCTTGTCCATCTTGTCCAATTCGTCGATGCACGCAATGCCCATGTCAGCGAGGACGAGCGCGCCGGCCTCGAGGGTCCATTGGCCTTCGCCGAATTCGTCTTTGACTGCTGCGGCCGTAAGACCTGCGGCGCTGGCACCTTTGCCGCTCGTGAAGATGGCGCGTGGAGCGAGTTTCGCAAGGTAACGTAGCAGTTGCGACTTGGCGACCCCGGGGTCACCGACGAGGAGCACGTGGATGTCGCCTCGGCTGCGGGAGCCGTCCTTGAATTCCTTCGCGACGCCGCCGAACAGCGAGAGGATCAAGGCGTCTTTTTCGACGTCGAGGCCGTAGATGGTGGGCGCGAAACTGGCGCGCAGGCGTTCATAGATGCGGCCGTCTTGGCTGAGCGTGATGATCTCATCCTCGTCCTCGGCCGTGAGGTTGATCTCTGCGAATTCTTGCTGCTGGAGTTGGATGGAGACGCCGAGGAGCACCTTGTTGAATTCCACTTTGAGTTGGTTGCCTTGGCGTTTCTTCTGGGCGTTGAGGATGCCGTTGATGATGACGCGGTCGCCCGGAGCGACTTGGTGGACGAGGTCGTCAATCATGTGGATGGTGAGACGTTCAGGCTGGGCTCCGCCGCGCAGGCCTTCGGGGGCTTCCTGGATCTCGACTTTCTGGTGGTCGATGAAGCGCGACTCCTCCTCGCGCAGCGACCAAGGTCCTGGCTTCTCGCAGGAGTCGCAGATGACCGGCTCCACGACTACCTCTTCTTCCTGGATGATGCGCAGTCGATTGCCGCAGGATTTGCAGTCGAACGCTGCCTCCAGGACTTGCGGACGAACTTCCGTGACTTTCTTGACGAGGCCCTCGACAGCGAGGAAGCGGCCGAGGTGTTCGGCACGCAGGCGGCGCGGGATGGTGCGCTGCGATTCGGGCAGGCCCGTGACGCGTAGGTGCAGCTTCGGCCGCGGGTCCACGGTGACATCGACTTGCTGGAGCATCTGTGCCCCGATGCGCAGCGAATGGCCGGGCTTGTGGAGGAGGTAATCGGCGAGGTCAGGATCGCGCAATTGCAGGTCGTTGAATTGTATCTCGACGCTGCGCTTCTCGGGGAAGTTGAGGGCCACGTCTTGGACTTGCGTCTTGCAGTAGTCCTGCAGGAACGAATCCCACTTCGCTGCAAGCTGCGAGTCTTGGACGGTGAGTTGCTGCGCCACCTGTAGGCTCAAAGCGCAAACTCCTGGAAAGCCGCACTCGTCAGAGGGGGCGGTGAAAGTGAATCCACGTCCGCCGCCGACTTGACCAAGACCACCATGGGCACGGCGCGCTCGATTCAAGCAGGGTATAAGCCGTTGACGCGCAATGAGGGGGGGTTCGACGGGAAATCAGAGGGGGGTGGAGGCGAGGGATGAAGGCCTAAGCCCGACTGCCCGAGGCATGGCGAACGCGGCGGAGGCGCCGGTCTTGGTCATCGGCCCCGGCGCGATTGGTTGCCTGGTCGCCGCGCGGCTGGCCAACAACGGCGTGCCAGTCGTCGTGGCCGCGCGCACCCAGGCTTCGGCGCGGCTGCTGGAGAGTTCAGGAATCCACGCCACGGACCCCGATGGAGCCGTGGTTGTAGCAAGAGTCCCTGTCATCGCCCAGCCCGGCGACCTCCACGCAATTCCACGCTTCGTCGTCCTCGCCACGAAATGCCAGGCCGCAGTTCCTGCCCTCACGACTTGGATGCCGGCCCTCGGCGAGGCGCCCGTCGTCGCGCTGCAAAACGGCGACATGGGCGACGAATTAGCCCTGATTCTCGGCGACCGGCTCATGGAATGCACCGTGGCGCTCCCGGCCACGCTGCACTCGCCGGGTCACACTGAGCAGACCGGCCCTGGCCTGTTCTTCCTTGGGCCGTGGCCGTTGCCCCGGCCCGGCCAGGACCCGGCGCCGTATCGGGCGGTCGCCGAGGTCTTGGCCGCGGTGGCGCCCGTGCGTGCCAGTGCCAATATGCGGGGCGTCAAGTGGACGAAACTCCTCATCAATTCCTGCATCACGAGCCTCGGAGGCGCCACCGGCGAATCGTTGGGGGAGCTCCTGACCCATGCTAAGGCGCGCAGGGCCTTCACCGCCATCGTCGAGGAGGGCTACGCCGTGGGGAAAGCGGCCGGCGTTCGCTTCGAACCGGTGCAAGGGTTTTGGCCGGGCCTCTTTGGTCGCCGCATTCCGGGTCGACGCGTGCTGCTTGCCGTGGTGGCGCGCAAGTACCGCCGCCAACGCTCAAGCAGCCTGCAAAGCCTGGAACGCGGCAAGGTGACGGAGGTCAACTTCCTGAATGGCCGAATCGCAGCCGAGGGACGTGTCCGCGGCATCGCGACGCCCATGAACGACGCCCTCGTGGCACTCATCCACCGCATCGAGAGTGGAACGACGACGTCAAGCGTGGACCGACTCGACGACCTCCCCGTGTGATTCCGGGCGTGTGAATGCATTCACTCTGCGCCCCGAATCGTTCATCTCCGCAGCCCCTCTAGTGCGGGTGTGCACGTCACCCATCCGCTGCTTCGCCCCAGCGCGGTGGAGTTTCGCGGCTACCAGGCGAACCTGGCCCGCATTGCGCAACGCGAAGATACCCTCGTCGTCCTGCCGACGGGGATGGGCAAGACCGTCGTGGCACTCCTCGTCATCGCCGACGCGCTGAAGGACGGGGCCCAACGCATCCTCATCCTCGCCCCGACGCGGCCTCTCGTCGACCAACATGGAGCATTCCTCAAAGCCGCCCTGGCAGAGCCCTGGTCTGACCGCGTCCGCGCAGTGACGGGGAACGTGTCGCCCGAAAAACGCAAGGCGGACCAGAAGGAACCCGGCATCCTTGTTGCAACGCCCCAAGTCGTCCACAATGACCTCGTTTCGGGTGGACTCGACCTGGCCTCCTTCGACCTCGTCATCTTCGACGAAGCCCACCGCGCCTCAGGTGACTATCCCTACGTGTCGATTGGAAATCAATTCCAACAGAAGGCGCCGAAGTGCCGCCGCCTCGGACTCACCGCAAGTCCCGGGCACGACGTACGCAAGATCGACGAAGTCCGGTCGGCCTTAGGGTTGGCTCACGTCGAGATCCGTACACCCGCCGACGCCGATGTGGCGCCCTACGTGCAAGAAATCGCCCTAGAGTGGGAGACGCTCCCGCTGCCGCCAACGATGGCGCGCGTTTCCGCCAAGCTGAACGAAGCCCTCGCCGAACGAATCCGGACGCTGAAGGGCATGGGGCTCCTAAAGACGGCGGGGTCGCGACCGAACCGCCGCGAACTACTCGAACTGCAGGGCCGGCTGCAGCACCTCATCCAATCGCAACCGAACCCCGATTCCTCGTTGTTTGCGGCATTGACGCTCCAAGCACAAGCCATGAAGTTGGCGCACGCAATCGAGCAAGTGGAGACGCAAGGCTCCGCTGCATTCGTTGACTACCTGGAGGGCGTCCGCAGCGACGCCAACGGCCCCAAGCCGTCAAAGGCATCACGCTCCCTCATCGATGATGCCCGAGTCAATGAGGCCTACCACGTGGCACGCTTCGATGACGCCGAGAATCCCAAGATGGGGCGGACTGGAGTGCTTGTGCACGAAGCCCTGGAGGCCGACCCCGATGGGCGAATAATGGTCTTCACCCACTACCGGACTACGTGCGAGCAAGTCGTCACCGAACTCGCGAAACTTCCCGGCGTGAAGCCCGTGATGTTCGTCGGCCAAGGCAAGCGCGGCGGTCAGGATGGATTGACGCAGAAACAACAAGGCGAGACCATCGCGGCTTTCAAGCAAGGGACGCACAACGTCCTTGTGGCGACCAGCGTCGCAGAGGAAGGCCTCGACATCCCCGAAGTCGACCTCGTCGTGTTCTACGAACCCATCGCATCGGAAATCCGCTCAATCCAACGTCGTGGCCGCACCGGTCGCAAGCGCGCCGGTCGCGTCGTCGTGCTCATGACGAAGGGCACACAGGACGAGGCGGCGCATTGGGCATCGCGGCGCAAGGAGCAACAAATGATCCGTGAAATGCATGGCCTCCGGGCGCAGCTCGGAGCGCGCCCTCCGCCGGCGCCAGCACTTCCAGGGGGCCAGACGACGCTGGGGGCTGGAGATCCAGGAAAGAGGAAGGCGCCTGGTCCCCACGATGCGAAGCGCACGGCGCACGGCACGCCCGGAGAAGAAGCGACAGTCGCTGCCTCGGGGTTTGGTGCACCACGCATCATCTTCGACCACCGCGAGCAGGCGGGCGGCGTCGTGCGACACCTCATGGAACTTGGTGCAAAACTTGAGGGGCGACAATTGGAAGTTGCCGACTTCGTGCTCTCCGACCGCGTCGCCGTGGAACGAAAAACGTGCGCAGATTTCGTGGACTCGCTCGTCGACGGCCGCCTGTTCAACCAACTGAAAGAGTTGCAGGCCTATCCTCGGCCCTTCCTCATCCTGGAGGGCGAATCCATCTACGGCCACCGCAACGTCAGCGCCGAAGCCCTCAACGGTGCGCTCGCCGCCATCACGATTGACCAAGGCATCCCGGTCCTTCAGACGCGTGATACGCTCGAAACCGCGCGGTTCCTGCACGCTGTCGCGAAGCGCGAACAATTCCGGGAGAACCGGAAAATCGCGGTCCGCGTGGGCAAGCCCATGACCGACTTGGACCGCCAAGTTTTCCTGCTCTCTGGCTTGCCGGGCGTGTCCGAAATCCTGGCTAAACGGCTGCTCGAACGATTCGGCTCCGTCTCGGCCGCACTTAATGCATCGGTCGCCGATTTGGCCGAAGTGGAAGCGCTGGGCGCCGCGAAGGCCAGCGAGATCCGCCGCATCCTGGACACCGAGTATCGAGCTCGCCTGGCCGCCACGGGCCCACTGCGGTGAACCCTGCACCTGCCGGGGAAACCGTTTAAGTAGGACCCACTGTGCCCGCCTCACAACCCAGGGACCATTCGTTTCCTGGCGGTGATTCTCATGGCCTCGCGCATCCAGAACATCACGACCGGGCTCGACATGCTGGTCGAGGACACGAGCGTCCCCCGCAACATTCGCCGCGGCGCGGAACAAATCAAGGCGCTCCTCACGGATCAAAGCGCGCCGCTGGATGTCCGCAAGTCAAAGGCGATTGGTACGCTTGACGACATGGCGAACGACCCGAACATCCCATTGCATGGTCGCACCCTCGTTTGGAATATCATGAGCCAACTCGAGACTCTGGCGTAATCACCACTTGGCCGCGGAGACGCTTTTCCGCAGGCTTCGTTCTCGGCCTTTTCCGCAGATGGCGCAGATTCCGCAGAAGGTTGCCGTCGCCTCGTGCCGGTGCAATCTGTGAAAGGACCAGACTTCCGCTTGCGATGTCGGCGGCCGCGGCGGTTCGCGCAACGACCTGTCGCAGAAATCGCAGAACGCACAGAACCGGGGTTCTGCGGTTTCTGCGCGTTCTGCGACTGGGCGTCGGCGGCCGCGAGAGGTTCACTCGTGTTGGCGAGGATGTAGGCGCCGTGCATCGCTTCACGCGGAGGTCGCGGATCCTCGCGGCACCACGTTTCCGCGTTTTCCGCGCGCTCCGCGTGAAGAAAGGGAGCAGGGGAGTTCACACAAACCAGGGTCACGAAATGGTCCTCGTGCCAGGGTGGAAGTCAAGATTCTGTGGAAATCCGTGCAATCCCAGGCCTCCCACACCACGGCCGCGGTATGAACCTGAAACCCGTGGACGACGCCGGCGGCGGACTGCGGTAAGCCATGTGGCCCGGGGCATGGAACACGCTGGTCGTCGTTCTGCGTAATCGACGAATTCTGCGGAAAAACTGGCCGGCGCCGCCGCATCATTTGGTCAGCCTGAAATAGCTGCTCTCTCCTGAAGCGCTGGATGGCACTCTACCGGCGGCAAGTGGGCATCATTTACGGCTCCGCCTCGAGCGTCGCCTTCGATGTCGCCGTCGCGGATGGGGAACTGAAGCGCCTCGACTACGTGGAAGCGGACCAAGACGGCCAACGGGTGCTGGCCCAGGTGGACGCGGTGAACCGCCGCAGCCGGCTCAGCTTCGAAGACGCCATCGCAATCCCCGAAGGGCTGCGCGCCGACGCCGACGACCAACTGTCGAGCGCCGTCCGCGTCATCGGCTACCGTGATGCGCAAGGCCGGATTCAGACGCCTCGCACGCCCTTCAAGGCCGGCACACCCGTTTATCGCGCCGAAGACAGGCTAGTCACGGCGGTATTGGGCCTTGAGAACGCTCCCGACGAAGGCGCCTACCTCGGCCACGTCAAGGGCTCCGCAATCCCCGTCACGCTCAACATGGACACGCTCGCGCAAAAACACGTATCGGTGCTTGCCAAGACCGGCGCCGGCAAGTCCTACACGGTCGGCGTCCTTCTGGAGGAGTTCCTCAAGGCGCGCGTTCCGCTCGTCATCCTTGACCCGCATGGGGAGTATGGATCTCTACGCAATGCGAACATCGAAGAATCGGAGATGGGCGCCATGGTGCGCTTCTCCATCCGCCCGCGTTCGTTTGCGAAGGAAGTCAAGGAGTTCGCGCTTGATACGGGCCTGAACCCCGATGCAGAGCGCCTCGTCCTGGAAGGCGTCAACCTTGCAGGGTCCGAAATCGCGGCCATGCTCGGCGGCCGGCTCTCAGGCGGCCAGGTCGGGGTCCTCTACCAGGCCGTCAAGGAAGTGAAAGAGGCCCTTCCCGCGTATACGCTGCGGGACATCATGGACGCCGTGGCCCGCAACAAGGCCTCCTCCAAGTGGAACGTCCTCAATGCCCTGGAAGTCCTGGAATCGACGAAGCTCTTCGACATCCGGGGAACGCCCGTGAAGGAACTCGTGCAGGCCGGCCAATGCAGCATCATCAACCTCAAGGGTGCAGCGCCGGACGTGCAGGAAATCGTGGTCACGCGCATCGCCAACCTATTGTGGGAAGCCCGCAAACGCAGCGAGGTCCCCGCCCACATCCTCGTCGTGGAGGAGGCCCACAACTTCTGCCCGGAACGAAACGTCGCCAACGCCGTGTCGGGCGCCATCCTGCGCACCATCGCCTCCGAGGGACGCAAATTCGGCTTAGGCCTGCTCATCGTGTCGCAGCGCCCGGCCAAGGTGGACAAGAACGTGTTGTCGCAATGCAATACGCAGGTCGTCCTCAAGGTCACGAATCCGAACGACTTGAAGGCCATCGTGCAAAGCGTCGAAGGCATCAACAACGAAGTGGCCGACGAAGTGCAACGGCTTCCCGTCGGCGTGGCGTTGGTGGCTGGCGGAGGCCTAACGCAACCCGTCTTCGTGGATGTCCGCCCGCGTCTTACTAGCCACGGCGGCAAATCCGTCTCCGTGCTGCACCAAGAAATCGAAGAGCCAGACGAGGACGTGGTCGCGCCCGCACCAGGTGAGGAAGCCAACGCCGAGGATTCGGTGCTTGACGACTTGGTCGCCAAGATTGAGGAGAACGAGGAGGCATTCGCTAGCGACGGGCTCGAGGACCTGATTGCGCCGAAGCCCACCGCTCCTGCGGGCATGGCCTCTCACGACTCGCAGCCGCTCGCGACGCCGCCCACGCGTCGGCAAACCGCCGTCGTCCGCGAAGCGGCGCGGCCGCCGCCGGACCAGCCCATCTTCGAATTCGACATGGCGGTCCCAACCTCGCCGATGGCGCCGGCAAATCCTCTGCCGCTCCACAGTCGCCCGCCGCCGGCGGCGGAAGTCAAGGTGCGGACGCGCAAGGCATGGAACGCCGCCGACGCGCGCGAGATTCAACGGGTCGCCGTCCGCGTTGGCGCCGTTCCGTCAAGTACGGACTCGCAACGCAGCCTCGACATCCTCTACGACTTGGCGGCCGGCCATGACGCCGACCCAGATGCTAGGCTGCGGCTCTACCTGGAAGTGGCGGCGTACGCCTGCCATGAACAGCCCGCCTGTATCCGCTGCCCCCTGCGCGACCACTGCGCCTACCACTTGCAACTCGTCGAGGAACGGCATAAGAATCAGGGCTTGTTGGGCCGCCTGTGGCGGCGCTGACCGAAATCACCCCGGCGAAGATCGCGAAGTACCTCGCCACGACGGAGAAGGCGATGGCGAAGGTCAAGATCATCGCCCCCCGTGCAAGCTTCGCGCACCGCATCGCGGAGAATTTCCTCGACATGGCTACGCGCTACGCGGCCGACGCCAGGCACTTCCATGAGGAGGGTGACTTCGTTAATGCCTTCGCGACGGTGAACTACGCGCACGGCTGGCTCGATGCCGGTGCGCGGCTCGGGGTGTTCGACGTTGGCCAGGACACAGAGCTCTTCACGCTGCTTGACTGAAGCGCCGGGCTGCCACACTATTCTTCAGTTACCAGGAACTTATTCGTATAACGCGTGTAATTACTAATATTTGCCGATAACACACATTCCGCATCGGAACCTTCGCTTCCGATGGACACTATTAAATATCGTAAATCTAAGTCCATGGTCCCCGAATCGCCGTCCCCTTGGGGAGTGGCTGGGAGGCCATCAGGCGCGGCGGGGACATCTGGGAGGAACACATGGACAGCTTCGTCTGGATCCGTGTGGTTACACCCGAGTGGGAATACACCGAACGCGTGTTCGCGTGATGTGACCACACCTAGAGTGCATCCCTTTCCCTCTTTTTCCCCCTCCCCGGACGAAACGAAAATCCCATCTCCCAAAAGGGGGTGACCTGCGCATGTATCCCTACCGAAACCGGACGCGCTGGATTATGGCAAGCCGGTACGGCCACCTGGTCCACGCACTGGACAAGAGACGTCGCTTCATGCAGGATTCCCTCCTGGATTCGCGCATCAAGAGCATGCGGTGGTGGAACCGCGTACGCTTCGTCGTGAGTCTCATCTTGTCAATCGGCCTGATTGCAACGGGCGCTGCCGCGTTGGCCCGCCTCCTCCCGGGATCAGCATCGACCATCGCTGCGGTGCAGACAATCTTCGCCCTCAGCGGCGCCGCCGCCGGGCTCATGACGCTGGCCTACATCTTCTTGACGAGGCTCCTCAGCCAACTTGAGGTCGACATTTTTACCATCATTACCTTGGAACACGGTAAATCGTAAATCACAGTGTGCATAACGTGTTTCTAGGAATTATTGCCGGTGATAGCATTAGCTGGGGCGAGCTAGCGCCCGGCAACGCCGGGCCCCTCCTGCTAGCTAGTTTGATATTCGGTAGTCCGAATGTCAAATTTGCCTAGGTGGAGTTGGCTTCAGATGAGGCGAGATGGCTCCAGATAGGCCATTTTGCATGGCTAATGCTTCAAAAAATTGCCTATCGCCGCGATAAACCAATGTTTTTGCGTATTAGCGCAACTTAGGCGCTTTGCAGGGCGGACAGCCGGGTCAACCGGTAGGTGCGCCGTCGACTCCGCGCACTGATGCAATCCTGCACCTCGTCGAACAGCCGTGCCGGCACGATGGCCTCGTGGCTTCCGAGTTGGAGCTGGTCTTCCCAGTGCAAGGCGCCGGCGTAAGTTGGGTTTGTGAGGATGTGAGTGACGTTCCAAATCGTCCATGCGCCGCCGCCCCGCGGTTTGGGCGCGGCTTCGTTAAGCCACAAGGCAAGGGCGCTCTTGCTCGTCCCCCCCTGGAATTTGCGGAACGCCTCCGCGACGAATGACCGCTCTTCGGGGACCACTTCGAGGACGGCCTCTGGCCCATACTTGTAACCAAAAGGGGCGGGTTTTCCAAGCGATCCGCCACGGCTCTTTGCCTTCTGCTCCATGCCGATATACACGCGTTCCCCGATCTGTTCCGACTCAAGTTGGGCGATGCGTTGGATGATGTCCATGACGAACCGGCCCATGGCCGTGGAGGTGTCGAGGGATTCAGTGACGGAAGCGAATTCCTTGGTGTCGCGGCGCAAATGGTCCATCATCGCCATGAAATTGCGGCTGTTGCGGTGAATGCGGTCCATCTTGAGGACCAGCAGGACGTCCCACTTCTCGGATTCAGCCATCATCCGCGTGTACTGGGGACGCTTCGTCGTGCGCCCGGAATGGCCTTCGTCGATGTATTCGCCGCCAATCTCCCAACCCTGCGCCTTGGCGTAGAAGCGGAGGCGCTCGAGTTGGGCGTCCAAGGAGAAGCCTTCGCGCGCCTGGTCCTCCGTCGAGACGCGAGTGTAGAGCGCGACGCGGACCATGAGACACCAGCCCCGGAACCGATGAAAAAGACCTCGGTTTCGTGTGGAGACTAGGGGACCGCAGGAGGCCAATATTTGAGTTACTTATACTAGTTGAAGTCTGTATAGTTGACCGCGACCCACTATTAACAGCGAATATTACTTTGTTCACGTAATGATGCTATAAAATACGTTCAAGCCGGAATGAACTAAAATGCGCAATGGCCTGGGCTTGGACCCAACGCTTGACGTCGGCCATGGTCGCCTCGCAGCCTTCGCCGCGCATGTTCGTCATGACCGCCGCCCCGAGTCCGCACGGATCGATGCGTTCGAATTCCTTGGGCTCCAGGGAAACGTTCAGCGCGATTCCGTGCGTGCTCACCCAGTGTTGAATGGCGATCCCGATGCTTGCAATCTTGCGGTCCGTCTTGCGCGTCCAGACGCCCGGCAGGTCTGGCTTGATGTGTGCGTCAATGCCAAAATGCTCGAGCAGGCGAATGACGAATCCTTCGAGGTGCTGCACCCACGCACGCACATCGCGATTCCCCTCGCCCAAATGGACGATGGGATAGATGACAAGCTGCCCAGGTGCATGATACGTCGCCTTGCCGCCCCGATCGATGACGTGGATGGGCAACGTGGCGTCGAAGACCTCCGCCTTGGTGCCACGGCGACCTAAGGTCGCGACGGGCGGGTGTTCGACCACGAGAACCGTGTCCTCTCCCTCGCCCCGCTGCCGCTCGTCGCGCAACTGCAACTGCAAGCGCAGGCACTCGCCATACTCCATGAGTCCCAGGTCGCGGACCTGCACAAGGCTCGCACTCAGCCCCGCAGCGTAAGGTTACCGGCGCGGCAGCTTCATAGGCCGCATCCCGCGTCGCGCCCGCGATGACGCGTCGGTCGGTCGCCATCGCCCTAGTCGCCGCCACCTCCATGGCCATCGCCCTTGTGCCCGGCGCAGCGGCCCACTTCATTGCCATGCCCCATGACGGTTACTCCCTGCGGCCCGGCGAGCACCGCGACGTCCCGCTGCACCTCGAAGACTCGACAAAATTCGTAGTCGAGGTCGAATCCGACACCGCCGTGGACATTATCATCCTCCTCGCGACGACGCCCGCGCAATACTATGCGGGAACCACCCCGCTAGCGCAGATTCTCAACGTGACGACGGCAAACCTCACCGTGCATGTCGTCGGCACCGGCGAGCATTCCGTTCTCATTGACAACACGCCGTACCCCGGCGGCGGCGCCTTTGGTATGCAGAATGCGACGGTCCACCTGCGGATCTGGTACGACGGGGAGCACGGGGATGACCCGGGCGGGCCCCTATGGCCGACCTTGATGTTCCGGGCTCCCTACTGGAACCTCGGCGGCGTCGGCTTCGGCGGCGTGGCACTGTGGGTGCTCGTCATTGCGTGCGCGTGCCTCATCTGGATGCGGACGCCGAGGGTCAAGCTCATCATCCTGGCGCTCGGCACAACTGTTGCAGCGACGCTGTGGGGCCTGCTGCCGCATCCGGGTGCGATGACCAGCGTCGGGTTGCCGATGCTCATCGGCGCAGCCGTCGCTTGGCGTGCAAGCCGTGGCACCGATGTCGCGGTGGAGTCGCTAAAAATGGCCGGCGGCGCTGCGGCACTTGGATTCCTGGCAGGCGCCGTGCTTACCCACTTCATCCTGAACCTAGCTGGCGACCCGGGGATGCCGGTATTGGGTGGCGGCCGCTTTGGGGACGCCATCTTCGTCGGCCCGTTAGCCGCTGCCCTCGGCGTGGTACTCATGCGCGGCGTGCCAGCATTCGTGGAGGCAATGGAGACCGATGAGGCGGCCAGCGCCACGGCGGCGACGGCCGGTCAGGGACTTTCCTTCAAGGTCAACTGCACGCGTTGCGGCACGCCAATCACCGTGGATCGCTCGATGAAGCGCTACCGCGTCGCCACCGACCGCTTCGAGTTCAACTGCCCAAACTGCCAGGCCTCTATGGAATGGGCCGAACCGAAAGCGCCGCAAGGCGTCTGAAGCCTGACCCATTCGCGAGCCAGCCGGTTCGCTCTCGCTCTACCACGCTGCTGCTGGCTCAGGCCGCAACAAGCGCGCGAGGATCGCCATCTGGACCCACATGCGATTCTCGGCTTCGTCATAGATGAGACTGCGCGGGCCATGCGCCAGTTCGTACGTGGCCTCTTGGCCCCAGTGGCCAGGTAGGCAGTGCAGGAAAACGGCACCAGGTTCAGCGAGCGCCATGTGCTCTTCGCTGAGCGTGTATGACTTGAACGCCTTGACGCGCTGCGTCTCTTCCTTCTCGTCGCCCATCGACACCCACGTGTCCGTCGCGACGGCGTGGGCCCCCTTGACGGCTTCGCGGGGATCCGTCGTGAGGAAGATCTTCGTGCCGTGCTCACGGGCGAGTGCGCGGGCGCGTTCCACGACGTCGGCATCAGGCGCGTATCCTTTCGGGGTCGCGACGCGGATGTCCATTCCTGCGAGCGGCGCGCCGAGAAGGTAGGAATGTGCCATGTTGTTGCCGTCGCCCACGTAGGCGAACGTCTTGCCGTGCAGGTCCCCGAAGTGTTCGTGCAACGTCATCCAATCCGCGAGAATCTGGCAGGGGTGCTCCTTGTCCGTGAGTGCGTTGACGACGGGCACGGTAGCGTAACGGGCAAGCGCTTCGAGGGAGTCATGCCGGTTGGCGCGGTAGACGAGAGCGTCGCCGTAGCGCGACAAGACTTGTGCCGTGTCTTCAATGGATTCGCCGCGCGAGAGTTGGCTTGTCTGTGCGTCGAGGTTGACGGCGATGCCGCCGAGGCGCTGGATGCCAACCTCGAAGCTGACGCGCGTGCGCGTGGAGTTCTTCTCGTAGATCATGAGGATGGCCTTGCCGCGCAGCAGCGGGGGCAAGGGGCCGCGCTTCGATTGTGCCTTGAGCTCGATGGCTTCGTTCAGCAACGATAACAGGTAGGGCGCGGTGTCCTCCATTCCCATGAGCGCCCGGGCGCCTGGCCGCCGTGCTGCGGCGCTTGCTGGCCCGGGTGGGTCGCCGGTCCGGAGGTCGTCGGGCTGGCCTGCGGTCTGCTTCGTGGTCTTTGCCATCCTAGCTCACCGTTTGTGCGAGGAGGAGGAACGGGCGTTCCGCTTCGGTCTGCGCCTTTGCGACCTGGACGCGCAGGGCCGTGCCGGCGCGGTCGAAAAGGTCGAGGGATGCGAGGACGCGCCGTGGGGCGGGGCCGCCCACGGTGTCGCGGCGACCCGCGTCGGGGTGCAAAGCGGCGAGCGCCAGGTCGAGGGCCTGCGGGGGAAGGGCCTGGACCGCGATGGCATCCGCGAAGGACTTGCCCTGCTCGACGAGGGCGAAGGCGCGGGCGACGACGCCGTACGCGCTGCGAAACGGCATGCCGGCCCGGACGAGGGCCTCTGCGACGTCGGTCGCGACGATGCCGGGTTTCGTCATCTCTGCGCCCAGCACCTTGGCGTCGAAGGTCATGCCTTGCACGAGCGGCGTCAGGAGCTCGAGCGTTGACGTCGAGTCACGCAACGCCTGCACGAGGTAGGGCTTTGTGAGCTGGAAGTCGCGTTGGTACCCGAGACCCATTCCGGCGAGGATTCCTGTGACCGCGACGAGGGGGGCGTGCAGTGCCCTGCCGCGCCCCCGTGCAAGTTCCAGGGCGTCGGGATTGCGCTTGTGCGGCATTAGGCTGGAGCCAGTAGTGTAGCCGGCAGGCAGCTTTAGGGCGCCCGATGTGAACAAGTCAAGCAGGTCTTGGGCAAGGCTTGCGATGAGGACGCCGGCGTGGGCGGCGACGGAGCAGGAGTCGTAAACGGCGTCGCGGGTGCCCGTCGCGAGAAGCGCCGAGCGCGGCGGACGTAGGCCCATGAGTTGCGCCGTGTAGGCCGGGTCAAGGGGCAAGGTGCTTCCTGCCACCGCGCCGGAGCCGAGTGGCGATTCTCCAACTTGCTCGAAGGATGCTATGGCCTTGCGGGCGAAGTCCTGCAGGCGATGGGCGTGTCCGGCGAGAAGGAATCCGAGCGTAGCAGGTTGGGCGGCCTGGCCGTGCGTGCGACAGGCCCACGGCGTCTTGGCGTGCGCGCGCGCTTGCAGGGCCATAGCCTCCGAGAGCCCGTAGGCGGCTTGGGCAAGTGCAGCCAGGTTCTGTCTGGCGTACAGCACGATGCAGGTCGCGACCTGGTCATTGCGGCTTCGTCCGGTGTGCAGCTTGCGGCCTGTGTCACCGAGTTCAGCCGTCAGCCGCGCCTCGATGTTCATGTGCAAGTCCTCGAGCTCGACAGCGAGGGTGAAGGAGCCGGCCTCATGGGCCTTGAGAATGGCGCGCAGGCCGCCGATGAGGGCTTCCGCCTCCTTCTTCGTGATGAGGCCTGCCTTGCGAAGCCCGAGCACGTGGGCCGTGGACCCCGCGAGGTCGTGGACGAGGAACGGTCGATCTTCGTCGATAGTTTGCGAGTAGGCAAGTAGGTCGGGATGCAGGCCTGAGCCCGTTCGGGCTTGCCAGACAGGCTCGCCCGCCTGCGCTGCCTGGTTCCCACTGGCGCGTTTGGTTTGGCTGGCCTTGCGAGATCGCGGCGGGCTCACTTCGACTTCACCACGACCGGCTTCGCGGCGCCGTGCTTGCCGTTGGCCTTCACCACGACTTTGGCCTTGCCTTGGCCCTGGCGGACGGCATTCGCCGTCTCGGTGGGGAGGCTCCAGATTTCGATGAAGCCCTCCGACGCCTGGTGGTTGAATGAGTCCTTCGTGCCGTACGTCGCCAGATTGTCCTTGAATAAGCTGAGCGGACTCGTGCGACCAAGCAGCGACACGTTGCCCTTGTAGAGCTGGAGCTTCACGGTCCCCGAGACGTGCTGCTGCATGGTGTCGATTGCCGCGCGCAAGGCCTGCATGACTGGAGCGTACCAGAGGCCATCGTACACGTTCTCGGCAAACTTCTGCTCGAGGAATGGCTTGAGCTTCATCTCTTCCTTCGTCAGCGTCAAGGCTTCGAGAGCCTTCTTTGCGAAGAGGACCGTGACGGCGGCGGGGGCTTCGTAGATTTCGCGGCTCTTGATGCCGACGAGTCGGTTTTCGACGTGGTCGATGCGGCCGACGCCGTGCGCGCCGGCGAGCTTGCCGACTTGACTGACGAGGTCCCACAAGGGTAGCGCCTTGCCGTTGAGCTTCGTCGGAATCCCAGACTCGAAGGTAATCTCGACGGCCGCTGGCGTGTTCGGCGCCTTCTGCGGGCTGACCGTCCACAGGTACGCGTCTTCATGCACGGCGTGGGCGGGGTCTTCCGTGTCACCGCCCTCGATGCTGCGACCCCACAGGTTCTCGTCCGTTGAGTACGTGCTGCGTTTGAGTTGGGGGATCTGGAGTTTGTGCTTCGTCGCGTATTCGACGGTCGCGACCCGCGTCATCGGGTGGCTGCGTTGTGGAGCGTAGCATACGAGGCCCGGCATGAGTGCCTTCACGCCGGCTTCGATGCGGACCTGGTCGTTGCCCTTGCCTGTGCAGCCGTGGGCCACGGCGTCGCCGCCGACTTGCTTGACGGCTTCGACGAGTTTCTTTGCGATGAGCGGGCGACCGATGGCGGTGGCAAGCGGGTAGATGCCTTCGTAGATGGCGTTGGCGCGAATGGACGGCGCTAGGAAGTCGTTGGAGAATTCCTCCTTCGCGGGGAGGACGACGAAGTTGGAGGCGCCGTTTGCGACCGCGCGTTGGCGGGCGTCCGCGATGGCTTCTTTGCCTTGGCCGAGGTCGAGCAGGGCCGCCGTGACCTTGGCCTTGTGGTGCTGCTTCAGCCAGTGGATCATGACGGAGGTGTCGAGACCGCCGGAGTAAGCAAGGACAATGTGTTTGGGCACAGTGGAAGCTTATTATTCGCCAAGATAAGGAGCATGGCGATTTTTCGCCAAGGCTGGGCACGCATGTCTAAAATGGGACATCGCCTCGGTGCGTCATGGCCAAACGCAGCAAGGCGGCGCCACAATCCTCTGTCGCGCAATCCGTGCGCACATACATCGACAACCGGCCGACGGTCCGCGACGCCCTTGGGATGGGAATCGTGAACCTGTCCGCTTTGACGCGCCACATCCGCGCTGAGACCGGTCTCGGCACCGAGGAGGCAGTCCTGGTCGCTTGCCGTCGCTACGCGCCAAAACACGCGCAACTGGACTACCAGGCGGGCATCCGCAAAGTGCTTGACAAGTCGAAACTCGAGGTGCGCACCCGGGTCGCCACGTTGACGTTGCATCCATCGTGGAAGATGTTCGCCAAGCTGGAGAAGGCCATGGCGCAGATGCAAGGCCGGAACTACCCGATCCACGTGCTGCATGGCTCGGAGTCGATTACCATCATCACGGATGAGACGTTGATGCGCGAAATGAAGGCAACACTCGGCGACGACGATCTGATCAAGGAGACCATTGGACTCGTGGAACTGAACATCCGCAGCCCCGACTCCATCGAGGACGTCCCGGGCGTGCTCGCCTTCCTGGCAACCACGATGGCTGGGCGCGGCATCAACTTCCTCGAAGTCGTATCATGCTACAAGGACAACATCTTCATCATCGAAGAGCCAGACTTGTTCAAGGCCTTCGAAGTCCTGAACGGCCTGATTCGCAGCTAGACCGCGTCCTTTGCCCGACTGACCGCTGCCCGACTGACCGTTGCCTGCCGCCGCCGATGCGTGGTCCCACTCGGATGGGGCGCAGTGCGGCCGCGCGACGTCAGGATGCGAGGCTTCGTTTGGCGTTCCAAGCCTCCAGGGGTCGCCTCGGGCGGCCCGGCAAGGAAAGCACGCAGCATCCAGGCCATCTTCTCGTGACGTTCCATGCGGTCGGTGAGGAAGTTCTTGGTGCCCTCGTCGCCGTGTTCATCGCAGGCGTCAAGGTCCAGCCTAATACCGCGGACGAGGGCTTCGTGGTCGTTGAGGAGGTCTGCCAGCATGTCGCGGTGGCCACGGGGTGAATCGTCCGGCTCCGTGAGTCGCGTCGCCGCGAGGAAACCCTGCAAGCTTCCAAGGGCCCGGCCACCAACGCCACGGACCCGTTCCGCGACGTCGTCGACGATCTGGTTCAAGGCATTGTACTGCTCGTCAAGGAATTTGTGCAGCTCCGAGAACTGCGGCCCCGTCACGTTCCAGTGATAGTTGCGCGTCTTGGTATAGAGCAAAAATTCGTCCGCGAGCACGCGGTTGAGGAGTTTCGCCATGGCCTTGCGGCCTTCCAGCTTCAGTCCTAGGTTGGCCTCGTCCATGTGGGATCACTTGCCCTTGTGGGCCCCCTGCCATCAGTGGGGCTGGTTTAGCGCCCTGCTTTGGGGCAAGGCGGTCGTGGAGGCGGCCGACCGGGCGTTGGCAATGGCCGCGACAATCGCTGGGACTGCGCCTAGGAGTTCGTCGTCTCGGATGATGAGCGGCGGCGCCACCCGGAGCACGGATTTTCCAGCTTGGCCGACGAGGATTCCCTTCGCCCGTAGCGCGTCGACGACTTGCGGCGCGCTCGGTGCTGGGAGTGGAATCCCCACGAGGAGTCCGCGTCCCCGGGCGCCCACGCCAATCGCGCGGCCTTCGTCACGCAAAGCCTCCATGAACCGCTCCCCGAGCTGGCCAACGCGCGCTACCAGGTCATCGGATTCGAAGACGTCAAGCACGGCATTGCCCGCCGCGCAGGCAATTGCATTTCCACCGAACGTCGTACCATGGGCACCCGGGCCCAAAAGGGCTGCGACCTTGGGGTGAAGCAAGGCCGCGCCGAGCGGGAGGCCTCCACCGAGTCCTTTGGCAAGCGTAATGATGTCCGGCACGAGGCCGTCGTGTTCGAAGCCGAAGAAGCGGCCCGTGCGACCCACGCCGGTCTGAATTTCGTCGGCGACGAGGAGTGTCTTGTTCTTGACGCAGAGTCGCGCCATCGTGGCAGCGGTGGCTTTGTCGATGGGTGTCACGCCCCCTTCGCCCTGCACGGATTCGAAGAACAAGCCGGCCACGTGGTTCTCGCTGAATGCACGTTCGAGCGCGGCGGGGTCGTTGAACGGAATGTGCTTGATGCCGGGGACGAGCGGCGCGTAGCCCTCTTGGTATTTCGTTTGCCCTGTTAGCGTCATGCCGCCGTACGTGCGGCCATGGAAGGAGTCGTCGAAAGCGAGTACCACGCCATCCTTCATCCCCTGCGCGTGGCCATGGCGTCGGACAGCCTTGAGCGCCACCTCGTTTGCCTCGGTCCCGGAGTTTTGGAAGATTGTCTTGTAACCGCCCCGCACCAACAGTTCGGTCTTGGTGGCTAAGCGCTCCGCGAGGCGAAGCGATGGCGCGTTGGCGTACAAGTTGCTCGTGTGGGAGATGAGGCCGACCTGGGCTGTCACTGCCTTGACGATGGCTGGGTGGGCGTGCCCCAAGATGTTGACGGCGATGCCGGCGAGCAGGTCGAGGTAGCGGCGGCCTTCCGAATCCGTGACGTGGCAGCCCTTGCCTGAAACCAGTTGGATGCTCGGCGTCGCATAATTCGGCGCCATGGCGCCTTCCCAGCGCGCGGCGGAATACACTAGATTGCCTCGCGCGGCGGCAAGTCGGTCATTACGACAGGACCTCCAAGTCGTCCTCGACGAGGGTGCCGCGGGGGTTCCCATGGATGATGGCGTCGCTCAACACGCCGGGTTGGACCTTAGTGACGAGGACGTGGCCGACACCGGAAGCCAATGCGGATACGGCGCTGGTCAACTTGGGAATCATGCCGCCCGTTGCCGTGTTAGCAGCGATGAGTTGGCGCGCCTGGCGTGGCGTCATGCGGGAGAGAGGTTCACCGGTGGCTCCCCGCACTGCTTCGACATCGGTCGCGAGGATGAGCCAGTCCACTTGCAACGCGGAGGCCACGGCGGAGGCGCCCTCGTCGGCATTGATGTTGAGGGGGCCTTGCGCGTCGAATCCGACCGGCGTCACGATTGCGACCCGCGTTCCGTCGTCCGCGAGCATCTGCGCACCGGTGAACCGCTTGACGGTGCCGACGCGGCCGAGGTCGCCCTTGTCCAAACGCTTCATGCTCGCCTGGAAGGCACGCGTGCTGGAGGCCAGTTGCCCGGCGGGGACGCCTGCGGCGTTGAGTTGACGCGCGATGTCGGCCCCGATATCATCCATGACTTGGCGCACGACGTCGGCGGCCGCCTTGCTGGTCACGCGCAGGCCGTCGATCTTTACTACGGGTTCGCCGAGCGTTGCGAGCGCCTGGTCCAGTTGGGGGCCGCCGCCGTGGACGAGCAGGACCGAGTGGCCCGCTGCTCGCAGCGCCTTGAGTTCGGCGGCTACGGTTTCGACTTGGGCTGGATCGAGGCAGACGGAGCCGCCAACCTTCACGACGATCTTCATGCATGCCTCGACGGCGGGGTCCTTGGACTTGGGATGGGCATGGCCTCCTACGTACTGTAGGCAGAGTTGAAGGTGACGTATTCTTCCGACAGGTCGCAACCCCACGCTTCCGCGGCGTGCGGGCCAAGACCAAGCGTGACTAGGATGCGGACTTCAGGGGCCTGAAGGACGGCGTTGGCTTCCTTCAGGTGTTGGGCGCCCAGCGGCTCGCCTTCGTCAAGGACGGGGACAGATCCGAGATAGCTCTCGAAGCGGACACTGACGCGGTCCGGGTCGACGTTCGCACCGCAGGAGCCGACGGCGGCCACGATGCGGCCCCAGTTCGGGTCCTTGCCGTGCAGTGCGGACTTTACGAGGTTGGATTTCGCGACGGCTCGCGCGATGGTGCGGGCGTCGTCGAGCGAGGTGGCTCCTTCGATGCGGACCTCGAGGAGCGAGTTGGCGCCCTCACCGTCGCCCGCGATCTTCTTCGCGAGGACCTTGCAGGCCAGTTGCAGGCCGGCCTGGAACGCGTCGGCCTCAGGCGTGCCCTTGCGGAGATTCGGGCCGCCCGCCGCCCCATTCGCGATGATGGCGCACGTGTCGTTGGTGGATTGGTCGCCGTCGATGGTGATCATGTTGAACGTCGCATTGACGGCCTCCTTGAGTTGAGCGGCGAGGAACGACGTCGACAGCGGCGCATCTGTTACGAGGAATGAGAGCATCGTCGCCATGTTGGGATGAATCATGCCGGCTCCCTTGGCAATGCCGGCGACGTTGAAGGCGCGGCCCGCGACTTGGACTTCGACGAAGACATGCTTCGGGTGGCTATCCGTGGTAGTGATGGCTTCGGCGGCTTCACCTCCAACGGCGTCGGCGATGGTCTGCGCGCATTCGATGATTCCTGCCGTGACTTTGTCCATCGGCATGGGGCGACCGATGATGCCCGTGCTGCACACGATGAACTGGTCCGGCTGAAGATTGAGGGCCTTGGCCGCGACCTCCGCCATCGTGCGGGCGTCCTTCAAGCCCTGCTCGCCGGTCACCGCGTTAGCGTTACCCGCGTTGCACACGATGGCGCGGATGTCGCCGTTCTCGACGGCCTCGCGGCTTACAATGACGGGGGCCGCGCAGAAGGCGTTCTGCGTGAAGACCGCGGCGCCACGGCTCGGCCGGTCCGAAACGATCAGAGCGACATCGCGGGATTTCTTCTTGATCTGCGCCCAAACACCGTGCGCCTGGAAGCCTTTGACGTGGTTGAGGTGGCGGTCCGGCAAGATGCGCACGGAGTGGGCGCTCGCGCCGTTCGTTGCACCAGTCGTGGCACCGGGCTTCGTCGCGGTCGCGGTTCCCGGCGTGGCCACGATGGGCGACCCGGGCACGGGGCCTTGAAGCTTGGCAACGCTACGGCGCCAACCGAGCAGCATCAGCGACCTCCGCGAACGAGGGGCAATCCTGGCACGTACATCACGGGCCACCGCCGACGAGGGGCAAGCCCGCGGTGACCGGGAATCCCAATGCCAGGTTCATATTCTGCACCGCGGCCCCGGAGCCGCCCTTGACGAGGTTATCGATTGCGCAGCGAGCGACCAGGAGGTTGGATTCGACGTCGACGTCGACGGCAACGTCGGCGAAGTTGCTGCCGCGCACGGGTCCAGTGTCGGGCTCTGTCACGATGCGAACGAAGGGCATCTTCGCGTACGCGTCGGTGTACGCGGCCTTGACCTTAGTGGCATCGACGCCGGATTTGAGTGGTAGATAGACGGTCGCGAGCAGGCCGCGGTTTTGGGGCACGAGGTGAGGCGTGAAGCGGATTGGGCGAATCGGACCCGTTGCCGGGCTGGCGAAACTGTTTCCTTCAATGCGGTTTGCGGCTAGGCGGATTTCGCCGAGGTGGTCGTGGCCGAGCACCTTGTAGGCGCGCATCGTTTCGTTCGTCTCGGGGAAATGCAGGTCAGAGCGAGGGCTTGCGCCTGCGCCCGACACGCCGGATTTTCCGTCCGAGATCAACGGGCCGGGGGCTGCAAGATGCGCCTTCAGGGCCGCGCCGGCCGCGATGAGTGTGGCAGTCGGGTAGCAGCCGGGGTTCGCGATGCGGGTCGCGCCCTTGGGTACGGGCATGAATTCCGACAGGCCATACGTCCAAGAGGAGCCCTTCTCGAAGGCAGCAGCGCGGTGGGCGCGGCTCAAGTCGATGATGAGTTTGGGGGCAGCGCCAAGTGCTGCAACGTGGGCCTTGGCTTCTTCGCCGTCGGTGGCGAGGAACACGACGTCGGCGTCGCGGACGCTGGCGTGGGTCGGTTCGACCATCACGAGTTCGCGCCGGTGGCGGAACGCCGGCACGGAGTCGCCGTAAGGCTTGCCTGGCTCCGAGGACGTGGTCAGCGCAATCGCATCGACTTGCGGGTGGGAGAGTAGGAGGCGGACGAGTTCACGGCCAAGGTATCCCCTTGCTCCCATGACGGCGGTGCGGATCATTGCGAAATGCATTCTGGCAGTCCAGGCTTTGGCTTATAGGTGTGATGACGACGTGGGAACAAGGTTGGGCACACGTGACCGAAATGGGACATCAAGTCCTGGCGGTTCGGGGCAAATCAAGATACGCCGAAGCAAGTGTTGTCGCCGTCCAACCCGGCCATGAAGCAAGTGATCATACCGAAGTAGACAATCGGCATGCTGTACATGAACAGGGCCGCCACGGCTAGTCGGTCTGCGGTGCTCTGGTTCTTGTTGAAAAGGGCAACGACGGCAACCGCGATGCAGATGATGAACGCGGCGATGAAGAGTTCTCCCAGCGCGATTCCGAGTACTTCCCCGATGCCGTCGCCGTTTTCGCCCTCCGCAAAGAACATCCCGTACGATGGCAACGGCGCGACGACCGCGAGCGCGTAAAGGGAGTTCATTTGCCAGCGTTTGATGTCTATCATGGACCCGAGTCCGTCGTCATGTTCGCTCCAGGATTAGGAGCGGGGTACTTGTCGATGTGCCTTCGCCCACCATACCTTCCCTGGTCAATCGCGGCCTCGAGGACACTCAAGTCGCGGCTCAAGCGGTGCAGGTGGGTCGGGACCTCCGGCCGGATGATGCGCACCGCGACGCCGGGCGGCGGGTTGCGGGCGTAGTGCATCGCTTCGTTCTTGTGCTCCTGATGCCGGAGAATGCCGTGGCGCAGCTTCGGGTACCGGGCCGCGGCTATCTTCGCGATGATTGGATTGTCCTTCTTGTAGCGCCCCGGTCGCTTGTTCAGGATGAGGGTCACGAGGTCATGGCCGTCCGCGACGGCGCGCTGGATGGGAATTGCATCGAGGATGCCTCCGTCGAGGTACCGCCGTCCGTCAATCTCGACCGGGGGGCCCGCGGCGAAGGGAAGGCGTCCGGTCGCCTTGATCCACTGGATGACGTGCCCATCGCGCAGGTCACGGTAGGTCGCCTCGCCGGAGTCGACGTCGGAGGCGGTCACGATTACGGGAATCGGGCTCTGGAGGATCCGCTCCTGGTCGATGGGCATCTCCTTGATGTAGACGATATCAAGGAGCGCTTCGTGGTCCAGCAACGTGCCTTTCCGGAGCCACCTCCGGTGCTCAAGATGCGACGGTCGGCGGCGTACTTCCACGTCAACTCCGCGAAGCGTGCCTGCTCCGCCGCGAACCAAGCAGCCAACGCACCACCGGCGGAAGTCCCGTAGATGGCGTCGAAGGGCTTGTATTGGGCTTCCTCGAACGCGGAAAGGACGCCGTTTGCGTAGGCCGCCTTCATTCCGCCTCCCTCGATGACGAGGGCATGGCGGCGCTTGGGCACGACGGGACGACGCCATCGCTTGCCTTTGGACCTACGCTTTGTTCATCGCATGTACGGCCTTGCCGTGGAGGGCCTCGGCGGCCTCCATGATCCCTTCCGACATCGTCGGATGCGGGTGCACCGTGAGGGCGAGGTCCTCGACGGTGGCGCCCATCTCGAGTGCAAGCACGGCTTCCGTGATGAGGTCGCTTGCACCTGCCGCCATGATGTGGACGCCGAGCACGCGGTCGGTCTTGGCGTCGCCGACGACCTTGTAGAATCCTTCCGTCTCGCCGGCGGCCAGCGCGCGGCCGAGGGCGGCCACGTTGAATGTTCCGACCTTGACTTCGTGCCCCGCCGCCTTCGCTTGGGACTCAGTCATACCGGCCGTCGCGATTTCGGGGTCCGTGAAGATGACGCCGGGAATGGTGGCCCAGTCTGCCGCGGCGCCCGACTTCGTGCCCTTTAGCGCCGCTGCGATGGTCTCGGCTGCGACGAGACCCTCCTTGCTCGCTTTGTGGGCGAGCATCGGTCCATGCGTGATGTCGCCGATGGCGTAAATGGTCGGCGCGTTGCTGCGCTTTTGCAAGTCGGTCGGGACGAAGCCGCGTTCGTCGACCTTGACGCCGGCCTTCTCGAGGCCGAGGTTCTTGGTGTTGGGGCGGCGACCGACGGAGACGAGGACGTGATCGCACTCGATGGATTGCTCGGCGCCTCCCGCATCGAACGTGACCTTTATGCCTGCGGCGGAGACCTTGGCTTCCTTGGCGCGAGCCTTCAGGTGGATGTCGAACCCCCGTCGCTTGAGGATACGCTGCAGGCCCTTCGCGATTTCCTCGTCGACGCCGGGAACGATCTGCTCGAGCATCTCGATTACGGTGACCTTGCTGCCGAGGTTCGCGTAGGCGCAACCGAGTTCGAGGCCGATGACGCCGCCGCCGATGACGGCGAGGTGCTTCGGGACTTCGGTGAGTTGCAGGGCCCCCGTCGAGGAATGGATGCGTCGTTCGTCGAACTTGAAGCCGGGGATCTCGATGGTGCTTGACCCTGTGGCGAGGATGATGCTCTTGGCCGTGACGATGCGCTTGTCTTTGCCAGTGGTCACCTCGAGGGTCTCCCGGCCGGTCAGCATGGCGCGTCCGGTGAGGACTTCGACTTTGTTCGCCTTGAGTAGGCCCGCGATGCCGCCGACGAGCTTGTCGACGACGCCTTGCTTCCAGGTCTGCATGGCCTGCATGTCGACGATGGGGTCCGCGAAACTGAGGCCCTTGTCGGCGCCGTTGATGGCGTGCTTGTAGTCCTTAGCGGCGGAAATGATGGCCTTGGAGGGAATGCAGCCGACATTGAGGCAGACGCCGCCAAGTTTTCCTTCATCGATGATGACGGTCTTGAGGCCGAGTTGGCCGCAGCGGATTGCTGCCACGTAGCCGCCGGGGCCGGCGCCGATGACGGCGACGTCGTAGGGGCCGCTTGGCGCGGGGGCCGGAGTCTTGGCTTGCGCTTGGCCTTGCGGCACTTGCTCGACGAGGACCATTACAGGCTCTCCAACAGAAGCAGACTCGGCTCTTCCAGGTAACGGACCAGCGTGTTCGCGAACATTGCGCCGTTGTAACCGTCCACGATGCGGTGGTCGAAGGTGAAGCTCAGGTTCATGCGCCAACCGATGGCGAGCTTGCCGTCCTTGACGATTGGAGCCTGCTTCAATTCGTGGACGCCCATGATGGCGACTTCGGGGTAGTTCAGGATCGGCGTCGCAAGGAGGCCGCCCATCTTGCCGAGGCTCGTGATGGTGAACGTCGAGCCGGTCAGCTCCTCAAGCTTCGCCTTGCCGGCGCGCGTGCGCTCGGAGAGGTCTGCGATTTCGCGCGCAATGTCGAGGATGCCCTTCTTGTCAGCGTCCTTCACGACGGGCACAATGAGGCCGGATTCGGTTGCCGTCGCGATGCCGATGTGCCAATACTTCTTCTTGACGACTTCCTGCGTGCTCTCGTCGAAGGCCACGTTGACTTCAGGGTGCTTCTTGAGTGCCGCCACCGCCGCCTTCGCGATGAACGGCAAGAAGCTGAGCTTCACGCCTCGTTCCTCGGCGATGCCCTTCGCTTCGTCGCGTAGGGCTACGAGGCGGTCGCAATCGACTTCGGCCACGTACGTGTAGTGCGTCGCCGTGAACTTCGAGCGCTCCATCGCCTTCAAGATGGTGCGCCGGAGACCGCGCAGGGGGACGCGCTCTTCGCGGGTGGTGTCGCTGGAATACTTGACGTCCGCGTAGGAGAAGCGCGCTCCGCCCGCGGTCGCGGGTTCGACATGGCCGCCGCGGTGCGCTTGCCCGGGAGCGCCCCCGGCTCGGTCGAGGTCTTCCCGGATGATGCGGCCGTTTGGACCGGTGCCATGCACTTGGGCGAGGTCGACGCCCTTTTCGCGGGCAAGGCGACGGACGGCTGGCGCCGCCGTTGGCTTATGCGAGGATGCGAGGCCGGTTGCATGCGTCGATGGGGCGGATGAGGACGCGGCCGATGCTAGCGCGTGCGCGCTGGGCGTGGGCGATGCGGGCTTGCCGGGCGTCGGTTGCGCGGGGACGCGACGCGAGATACTCTTCGTGGCGGCCGCCATGTCCTTCGGGAGGTCGAAGAGTGTCTTCTCCTCCTTCGCTTCCTTCACGTCCTTCGCTGCTTCCGTCTTCGCTGCGCCAGTCGATGCCACTGCTGGCTTGGCGGTTTCTTGCACGGCTGGAGCGGTCGGGCCGCCGGTGACGGCGGATTCTTCAATCTCGAGGATGACTTGGCCGACCTTGGCGACGTCGCCTTCGGCGAAGTGACACTTGGCAAGCGTTCCCTTGCGGGGGCTCGTGAGTTCGACGGTGGCCTTGTCAGTCATGATCTCGACGAGGGGTTCGTCCTCCTTGACGGCGTCGCCTTCCTTCTTGATCCAGCGGACGATCTCGCCCTCTTGGATGCCTTCCCCGATGTCTGGCAATTTGAATTGGAATGTCACGTCAGCGCCCTCCGTCGGAACCACGACCGGAACCACGAATTTCACGAATTCCACGAAACGCCACTGCGTTCGTTGGATTCGTGGAATTCGTGGAATTCGTGGTTCGGTCAAGGCGGCAGGAAGGCTTCATGACGCACATCAGAAATTGATGACCTCTTCGATGGCCGCCACGACCTTGTTGGCGTTCGGCATGTAGAGATTCTCGAGCGTGTAGGGGAATGGCGTGTCGTAGCCGGTGACGCGCTTGATGGGCGCCTCTAGGTACTCGATGCAGTTTTCAGCAATGGTGGCGGAAATCTCGCTAGCAAAGGAACCGGTGAGGGGCGCTTCGCAGACGACGACGGCGCGCCCCGTCTTCTTGACGGACGTCAACACGGTCTGGCGGTCCCACGGGTTGATGGTGCGCAGGTCGATGACTTCGCAGGAGATATTCGCTTTCTCGGCTGCGATGGCAGCCTGCTCGCAAAGTGGTAACATCGCCCCATACGACACCATCGTGACGTCTTTGCCTTCGCGGGCGATGCGGGCCTTGCCGATGGGGACCGTATAGTACTCTTCGGGGACTTCGCCCTTGGCGGCGCGGTAGATCTTCTTCGGCTCCATGAAGATGACCGGGTCGTTGGACGCGATTGACGCGTGCAGCAGGCCCTTCGCATCGTACGGCGTCGACGGAATGACGACCACGAGGCCGGGTGTGTGGGCGAAGTAGGCTTCGCCGGATTGCGAGTGGTAGTGGCCGCCGCGGATGCCGCCGCCGTACGGTGTTCGCACGACCATGGGCACCGTGTATTGCCCGCCGCTGCGGTAGCGAATCTTGGCCGCTTCGGACACGAGTTGGTCGAAGGCGGGGAAAATGAAGTCCTGGAACTGAATCTCCGGCACCGGGCGCAGGCCGTACATTGCCATCCCGATTGCTCCGCCGACGATGAGGGACTCGTTGAGCGGAGTGTCGAGGACGCGGGCGTCGCCGTACTTCGCCCAGAGGCCATCTGTCGCGCGGAAGACGCCGCCGTTTTTCCCCACGTCTTCGCCGAGGACGACAACGTTTTCGTCGCGGCCCATGGCTTGGTCGAGGGTATGCGTGACGGCTTGGATGAGAGTCATGTTGGGCATTCAGAAGCACCTCAGGCAGAGACCGCAGGCGGAGAGGACGCCCGCGTAGACGAAGAGCTTGCCGACGATGGCGCCGAGTGCAATCATTAGACGGCCTCCGGTTGTGCGGGGCTGTGCGTGGAAAGCAACACTAGGCCGATGGCCGCACCGCGCAGGAAGGCGGCATCCATCTAATGCGCCCCCGGGATTCCATGTTCCTTGTAGTCGCGCATCATTTCGTCGCGTTGCGCCGCGAGGTGCTCCGGGACCTTCTCGTACACGTCGTCGAACATCGTCTCGACGGGCGGGTGGGGGCCGTTCTTCTCGGCGGCCTTGATGGCGTCATCCACTTCCTGGACGGCGTCAGTGGAGCACTTCTTGACGAAGGCCTCATCGATGATCTTGAACTTCAGCAGGTACGACTCGAATCTCGCGAGCGGGTCCTTCGCGGCCCACTCCTTGAGCTGCTCGGGGGGACAGTAGCGACTCGGGTCGTCGGACGTGCTGTGTGCCGCCATGCGGAACGTGACGAGTTCGATGAGCGTCGGGCCTTCGCCGTTTCGTGCCCGCTCGACGGCTTCCTGGGCGACCTTGTAGACGGCGAGGATGTCGTTGCCGTCCACTTGGATTCCGGGCATGCCGTACGCGGCGGCCTTGATGGCGTAAGACTCGGAGGCGGATTGCTTGGCGTTGGGGACCGATATTGCCCAGCCGTTGTTTTCGAGCAGGAAGATGCACGGCGCCTTCGTGACGGCAGCGAGGTTCATGCCGGAGTGGAAGTCGATTTCACTGCTGGAGCCGTCGCCGAAGCTCGTCATCGCGACCTGCTTCGTGCCCTTCAACTTCATTGCGTACGCCGTGCCCGCGGCTTGGACGATCTGCGTCCCGAGCGGGGAACTGATGGAGAAGAAATTGATGTCCTTGAACGAGTAGTGGACCGGCATCTGCCGGCCTTTGATCTCGTCGGCGGCGTTGCCGAAGCATTGGTTGACCATGCGGAGCATCGAGACGCCACGCAGCAGCGGAGTGCCCGGGTTGCGGTAATGCGGGAAGAGCCAGTCGTCGTCGTTCAAGGCGTAGGCCGCGCCGATGTGGCACGCCTCCTGGCCGAGACAGGAGAGGTAGAATCCGATGCGGCCTTGACGCTGCAGGAGGATGAGTTTCTCGTCCATGCGGCGGACGCGAACCATCGTCGTGTAGAGCTTCTTGAGGTCCGTGTCGGACAGGTCGAGGCCGAGGTCCTTCTTCTTGCTCTCCAGGAGCGTGAGGGGTTTGTCCGCCATCCAAGACCTCGACGGAGCCACGCAAGAAGGCAGCGGGTTTAAGCGTGCTCCACAATGCATGAACGTATAATCATGCGTTATTCAATTGGAGACTTTCCCCTTCCGCGCACATTCGGCATCCCACTTCTTGGCGAATTGGCAACGCGCCCTGGGCTTTATGCCTCCACCGCCATCGCGGGCCATGGCTTCCCCTAGGATCCTCACCATTCCGTTGGCATGCACCGTGTTCCTCGCAGTCTCTGGTTGTTCCAGCGGCAACGACGATGGCAGCGAAGCCACCGGGGGCCCTTCCACATCGGACGGTTCAAGCGCCCCCGCTTACACTCTCTCGGTCACGAATTTCCCGACCGTGGCCATCCAGAGGAACTCGGCCTTCCAGTATGCTTTGAACATCTCTGGCGATACTTTTGCCGACAGCGACCACATCGGTGGCCACTTTGGGCTCAACGCGGTCTCGAATCCGACCGTTCCCGCGTACGCAAACGGGTGCAACCACGTCCCGGGTTCCGTGCCGGGCCAATACTCAGTCAGCTGCACGACGCCCAACCAGGCCGGCACCTACTATCTGCGGGCCCACTTCCGCCTCGGAGCCGACCCCGACTTCCAGCATTTCTGGTCCAGTGAGTACACGTTCACCGTCAGCTAGAGTGGCGTCCAACCCTAGCGCCGCTGAATCGGACTTATCTGGCCTGCCCAGGCTGCACCCACGTGGACCATTACCACGTCTGGTGTGATCTGAGGCAAGGCGTCAAGGACCTCGACCTCGTGAAATCGATTGACGGCATGCTCGGGCACCTCAAGGGGCTGGGCCTGCTCGAGGGATACACGATTGCACGACGAAAACTCGGCTTCGGACCGTCCGAGATCGGCGAGTGGCACATCGACATCGTGACGAAGGACATGGCCCAGCTCGATGCCGCCTTCAACCACGTGAGCCCGCGCGCCGGCGAAATGGAGCGGCTGCACGCGGCCGTTTGGTCAAAGGTGGAGAACTTCCGCTCGGGCCTGTACCGCGAGTTTCCCGACGCGAACCGCGTCGCCTAATCCGTCGTGCCTACCGCGCGCAACCATGCGTCCACGCCTAAGCCACGGGGAGTCGGAACGTGAAGGTGCTGCCCAGGCCCGGCCCGTCGCTCGACGCCGCTATGGTGCCGCCGTGCGCCTCCACGATCCCCTTTGAGATGTAGAGGCCCAAACCCGTCCCCTTGTCCTCCGGCCGTGTGACTGCGCCAGCATCGTGGACTTGCACGAAGGGTTGGAAGAGGCGCGCCACCTGGTCTGGCCGCATTCCCTTGCCACTGTCGCGCACCTGCACTTCGGCATGGCTTCCCTGTGCGGTCAACTGCACGTCGATGCGGCCATGCGGCGGCGTGAACTTCAACGCGTTGCCCACCAAGTTGTACATGACCTGCGTGATGCGGCCCGAATCGATGGAAACTGGAAGCGACTGGGGTGCTTGCGCCACGAGTCCGACTTGTCGCTCGGCCGTGGAAGATGCCAGCGTGTCGACGGCCTGCCGGACCAACGCGGCAAGGTCTGCAGGCTTGCGGTCGACCTTGAGGCCGCCACCTTCGACTCTCGCGACGTCCTTGACGTCCTCGACCAGTCGTTGGATATGGTCGATGTTGCGCTGCACGATCGCGAGCGCCTTTTGGCCTTCGGGTGCGACTCTGTCTTTCAGGATGTGAAGCTGGATCTTGACCGGCGAAAGCGGGGACGCCAGGTCGTGGGCCAACTGCTGCAGCAGATGGATGCGTTGCCTCTGAGCCTCGCCCAGCGCCTGTTGCGCGACGGCTGCATCCGTCACGTCTTCGGCAAGGCCGACAAGGCGCGTCACCTTGCCGTCGGCATCGAGCACCGGGAACGTCCGACTCCGGATGTGGCGTACGGCGCCGGATGGTTGCACGATGCGGAATTCCAAGGGTCCCTGCGCGTGCGCTGCCAAGGACGCCTGGACGTGCGCCAAGTCCTGCGGGTGGACGCCTTTCACCCAATCCATTGGGTCGGACAGGTAGTCTTGGATGCGGCGACCCCACACCGTCTCGTAGGCATGGCTCGTGTAGTACGACCGGCTGAAGTCCGGCGCGACGACGAAGAAGACCTCCGGGATGCTGTCAGTGACTTGCTTCAGGAGCGCCGTCGCCTCGTGGAGGAGTTGCGCGTCGCGTTCGTACATGGCGGCGGCGGAGATTGAGAGTAACGCGACGGAGGTGAGAAGGAGGATAATGCCGAAGTCCTCGACGCCGAATATTTGGCCCGTCTGCTGGTCCAGGTAGGCCTCACCAAAGACTGCGCCGAGGATCGTCGCCACGGCGAGGGCCAACGCGGGCCGCGGCCGCAGCAGGAGGCCGGACAGCACGATTGGCACGGCGAGGAAGTACAGCATCGCCGTTTCGCCCGGCCCGGCCGGCGCATCGATCCGGAAATGCCAGATGAGGCCCTGGATGACTGCGACGGCCAGGGCGACGGCGGCCGTCACGTGCCGCCGCCGTGCAAGCACGTAGGCGAGAATCAGCCCGGTGACGCCGACGGCTTCGATGACTGTATCGTAGCCGACTGGACCGTACACGCCCGCCAAACTGGCTGTCAGGTCTAGCCCGCCGAGGACTAGGAGGACCAGCAGCAAGGCAAGCGTCACGCGGGCACGCCGCCGCTCGGACGGCCCCGTGATGCTCGCATGCGGCGTCACGAGGCGACGGAAGCGGGTGGTCGAATCGGGCCGCGGTGGCGCCGGCACTCCTGCCCATCCCCGTGCGATGTATCAAGGTTGCTTGGCGGGATGTGCGAGCCTTCCACGCGTGGGCGTAGCGTCAGACTACGGCGGGATTAGCGCCGCGAATCATCCCTTCCAAAAGTAATTCCCCAGCCTTGTAACTGGACCGCACGAGGGGGCCCGCAGCCACGTACAGGAAACCCATCGCCTTCGCCATGTCCGCGTAGGCGTCGAACTGTTTGGGATGAACGAACTCGGTTACCGCGAGGTGTCGAGCCTCCTGTGTCGGGCGCAAGTACTGGCCGAACGTCACGATATCGACGCCGACGGAACGCAAGTCCGACAGGCACTCCTTGACTTCGCCCTCGGTCTCGCCGAGTCCGAGCATGATTGACGTTTTCGTGAAACGCGCCCCGAGCGCCTTGTACGCTTTGAGGACTGCCAGCGATTGATTGTATTCCGCCCGCCGGTCGCGGACCGTCGGGGTCAAGCGGCGCACGGTCTCAATGTTGTGAGCTACGACGTCGGGCTTTGCGGCAACAATTCGGCGGAGGGCGTCTTCATCGCCCTGGAAATCCGGCGTCAGGACTTCCACCAGCAGTTCGGGATGGTCCGCCTTGCAGCGTTCGATGACTTTGCCGAAGTGGTCGGCGCCTCCATCGGGCAAGTCGTCGCGGTCCACGCTCGTGATGACGATGTACGCGGCACCCATGATGCCCACTGTTTCACTGGCCTTGCGTGGCTCGTCTTGGTCGAGGGCGCCCGGCTTACCGGTCGGGACGGAACAGAATCGGCATCCCCGCGTGCACGTCCCGCCCATCACCATGATTGTGGCGGTCCCGACGCCCTTGGGTCCGCCGCCCCAGCATTCCGCCAAGTTGGGGCAGCGCGCTTCTTCGCATACTGTGCTGAGTCCGCGCTCCCGCAACGCCTGCTTGATGGCCGTGTAGGCTTGACCGCCCGGAGCCTTGACCTTGAACCATTCCGGGAGCCGCGGCCGACCGCTTGCCGTGAGGGGCGCTGCGCCGGCGACCGGCAGGCGGGGGAGGTTGGGCAGGCCCGTCACAGGCGCTCCACTTGCTGTGGCGTCAAAGGATTTGGCCTCGGCGCCTTCGGTCAGGTCGCTGGGAAACCCGACGGCTGAAGGTTCCACGCAGGCCGACGCCTTCCCAGTTCCTGAACGCCGTCAAAACACTCGCGATTCGCCCACGGCAAGGTCCCACAAGTCGCTGGGCTTGCGCCCGCTTGCCTTCCACGCGACGCGGACGCGCTCGAGGGGCTCCATGATGGGTTCTTGCGTCAAAACGAAAGTGCCCCAATGCATGCATGCGAGTTTCTTGGCGCCCAGGTCGTTGAGGGCGAGGATCGCTTCGTCGGGGTCGATGTGGACCGGCTTCATGAACCAACGCGGGGCGTAGGCACCGATGGGCAGCATCGCGACTTCGATTCCGGGATATCGTGCCCCAATCTGGGTGAACCAACCTCCGTACCCAGTGTCGCCCGCGAAGTACACACGCCTTCCGTCACTTGCCGTGATGACCCAGCCGCCCCACAGGCTGCGGCACACGTCGGCAAGCCCCCTGCGACTCCAGTGGTGTGATGGGACGAAGTCGAACTTGACGCCGCGCAATTCGGCGGATTCCCACCAATCCAGCTCCGTGACGGCGGTGAACCCGCGCATGTGGAACCAGGTTGCGAGTCCGCCGGGCACGAAAAACGGTGTCTCCTTGGGGAGGCGAAGGACCGTCCGCGCGTCGAGGTGGTCGTAGTGGTTGTGGCTGATGACGACCGCATCCACCTTGCCAAGTGCATCCCAAGGGACGCCAGGCGGAACCATGCGTCGGGCTCGGCCCGGTAGGCGTTCCGACCACACGGGGTCCGTCAGGATGGTGAGCCCCGCGATGCGGACGATGAACGACGCATGGCCGACCCACGTCACGCTGCCTTGGCCCGGGTTGAGGCTCGGGGGCGGGAGCGGGGCCGGTAAGCGCGGAATCTTCGGCGCGTCGCGATTGGCGTGCTTGTTCGCGAATCCGCCTTCGCGGATGATGCGCCAGATTTGGCCGCCGCGGGGCAGCGGGCTCGTCAGGCGGTCCTTGAAGTGCTTCGGCCAGGCGCGTTCCGCCACGGGCCGGGCAGCCGAGGAGGCGGGGTTAGGCTTTCGCCTTGGGCGTGCTTTGCACCCTGAATCGCCCATGCACCCAGAATCGGGGCGGGGCGCAGTCAAGCGGTTCGGCGGGGTTTGGGCAGTTCGAACCGTAGGCGAGGCGGTGTCGGACCACTCCGTACGTGGGTGAAGGCGGGCGAGCGCGAGTTGTAGTCTAGGCCCAGGGGTCCGAAGCAGTGGTCATCCACGTAGAACTGGCCGCTCCGGATGGAAACTTTCTCCGTCTGAGCCGTTTCAACGTACATCACCGTTGGTACTTCAGAGTAGAACCACTCTTCGCCAGCGTTGGAATTCAGAGGCGCAACGAGGTCCTGATGTTCCTTGGGCGCGTTCGGGTTGGGGAGTGGTATCACACGGGGCTGAATCGTGGCGTGGCTGTCGCCGTCCGCACGATTGTATCCGGCCGTCACGAGGACCAGGGCAGCCAATCCCCGATTCACGTTCCCGGCCATCCACTGCCTGCACTGCTGATACAACGCTTTCGTGCCGGCTTGGGTGTGATGCGCGTGGCCCCCGCGTGCCCCACGGGAGCGCCGCGCTTCTTCGCCCCATCCACGCGCTTCACGCGCTTGCGACGCTCCAGGCTCGGCGGCGTATGCGGGTTTTCGTAGAGGCGCAGCCGCCTTTGCAACGCTTGGTTTTCGACCACTAAACCCAGCACCAATTCCTCGATTTTCTCCCAGGGAAGGGTGCGCAGTTGGCCCGCCTGGATTGCGCTTCGGTCCACGTTGACGGCAAAAGCCCGCAACGAGTCATTACATCGCGTGATTACAAAGCGCGCCGACCGGCAAGCCGTTCATCCGTAGCGTTACCAATTCATGCGGACATTTCGCAACGGACGCCGAAACGGACGAAGCCAACAGGAGGAGCTAAACAGTTACCCGGCACCTACCCCACTATCAAGTGGACCTGCTAGAGGCACAACATGGTTACCGGCGCAACCAGGAATCTACAAGAGGCCCGAGCAGTCCGCGTAGGCCGATGGCTCGTCAAGGACCCCCTGGGACGACTATTGACCATCTCCCTCCTCATTCTTCTTTCCGCAGTTAGCCCTGTCGTATATTTTCATGGCCTTCGTGGAACCGTTCTCCGTTTTCTTCTTCTAGGACTCCCATCCCTGCTGATGCTCCTCGCATTCCTCCTCCTTGCAAGCATACGGCTGGGATGGAACCGGACCACGCTGGCCGGCGGATTCGGGCTGTACCTGCTAGTCGGCTTCCTCATAGCCCTCATCCCCGGAAGCTTCTTGGCACCTGTGTGGGAGGGGCACGTCTGGGGCATCCTGATTTGGCCCACCGTGATACTCGTGAACATCGGCCCTCTCCTGGGGTGGTGGCCCGACTACGACTAATAACTTGTAGCGAATCACTTTGAGCATCGCCCCTTGGGCGATGGCGAAGCGGTCGCCGCTGGGCGCGACGCGGCAGCCGCCGTCCGGAGCGCTGAGGCCAGCCAGACGCCACGGGTGACGCCATCCGAACCGTTCAAATCCGGGGGGCCGTGGGACAGAGCATGCAGCCGAAGGCCACCTGGAACCCGGCGGGACGCGTATGAGAATCGCAGTCCTCCTCGGCGACCGTTGCCAGCCGAAGCGCTGTCAACAGGAATGCATCCGCTTCTGCCCACCTGTGCGGTCCGGCGTGGTTGACACCATCAAGATGGACGCGGCCATCGGGAAGCCCGTCATCTCCGAGCAGTTGTGCATTGGGTGCGGCATCTGCGTCAACAAGTGCCCCTTCGACGCCATCCGCATCGTGGGCTTGCCGGAGCAGTTGGGGCAGGACCTCGTCCACCAATACGGGAAGAACGGTTTCCGTCTGTTCAAGCTCCCCGTGCCCAAAGTCGGTGCCGCGACCGGCATCCTCGGCCCCAACGGCATGGGCAAGACGACGGCGATGCGCATCCTCGCCGGCGAAGAGACGCCCAACCTCGGCGACTGGGAAAAGGAGGCGTCGTGGGACCCCGTCATCGAGAAGTACGCCGGCACGGAGCTGGGAATCTACCTGAAGGACGTCGTGGACAAGGGCATCCGGACGGCGCGCAAGCCGCAGTACGTCGACCAACTCCCCAAGGCCTTCAAGGGCAAGGTGAAGGAACTGTTGCGGGGCGTCGACAAGGATGGCCGCTGGGACGAAGTCGTGCCCCGCCTCAACATCGACCACGTCCTCGACCGCGACATGGAACACATCTCCGGCGGCGAACTGCAACGCATTGCGATTGCAGCGACGCTGCTGAAGGACGCGGAGGTCTATTTCTTCGACGAGCCGAGCAGCTACCTCGACATCCACGAGCGCCTGCGCGTCGCCCGCGTCATCCAGGAATTGGCGGCCAAGAAGCGCGTGGTGGTAATCGAGCACGACCTAGCCGTCCTCGACTTCCTGACGGAGCAAGTCCACCTCGTCTACGGCGAAGAGGGCGCGTACGGTGTCATTACGCCGTCGCGCACCGTGCGGCACGGCATCAACACGTACCTCGACGGATTCCTCGCGGAGGAAAACATCCGGGTGCGAGAGGAGGCGATTCGCTTCGAGTCTCGCCCACCGCGCCCCAAAGCGGAACTCATTCCCCTCCTCGAATTCCCGTCGCTCAGGAAGGACCTCGGCCAATTCAAACTCGAATCCGAACCGGGTACCATCCACCACGGCGAAGTCGTCGGAGTAGTCGGCGCCAACGGGACCGGCAAGACGACGTTCGTCAAGATGCTTGCAAAGGTCGTCCCGCCCGATGCCGGCATCACGTTGCCCGACGTCACGGTCTCGTACAAGCCGCAATACGTCAAGGCAGTCGAGTTTGATGGCTCCGTCAAAGAACTCCTAGCCTCGCAAGCGCCGGAGATGCTCATCGCGGGATTCTACCAAGCCGAAATCGCGCGGCCGATGACCCTCAAGGCGCTCTTCGAGAAGGACGTCTCGGCGCTTTCAGGCGGGGAGTTGCAACGGGTCGCCGTCAGCCTCGCCTTGTACCGCGACGCGGACATCTACCTACTCGACGAACCCAGCGCATATCTCGACGTCAACCAGCGCATCAACGCCGCCAAGACCATCCGCCGCGTCATGGAGAAGAAGGCAAAGTCCGCCCTCATCGTCGACCACGACGTCTACTTCCTTGACCTCGTAAGTGACTCGATGATGGTCTTCGGCGGCGAACCGGGCGTGCACGGGCACGCAAGCGGCCCGCATCCGCTACGCGAAGGCATGAACAAGTTCCTCAAGGGCGTCGGCGTCACCTTCCGGCGCGACAACGAAACGCGTAGGCCCCGCATCAACAAGCCGGATTCGCGCCTCGACCGCGAGCAGCGCCAGGCGGGCGAATACTATTACGCCCCTGCCCAAGAGTGAAGCCATTTTCAGTGGCGCCCTGCCCGCCGGCCCAGTGGCCGGGGATTACGGGAATTTCGGGGAACGGGCTGTGGCACAGTGTCCCCGAAATCTCCGTAATCCCCGGTAGATTCGGTGGTTGCCGACCCTGAGCACGACGGTGTCGCCGCCACGTTCATCAACCCCTACGAAGTCCGACGAGCGTGGGCTTGTTCGGGACCGTCCTCAACGTCATTTCCATCGCGCTTGTCGGTGTCGGCGGACTCGTCGGGTACCTGTTTGCAACAGACCAGGCCGTCGAAGCGACGGTCACGGACAAGGACTGCATCCTCGGCGAGATTGCCGTGAAAACCAAGACCTTCAGCATTGACCACAAGGTGAAGGAGGTCCCGAAGCAGGAGTGCGCCATCATCCAGGTGGGCAACTTCGTCCAGTACCGGCTGCGCACGGAGCGGACGACAATCTATGCAAGCGAAGGCGGCGCATGCCTGTACGATTCCAAGACAGTCACGTGTTGAAACCGGGCGCCTTTTATTGGAGGCGTTCGATTCCCGCCCCATGGAGAACAACAAGATCCTGGGAATCGTGCTCATCGCCATCGGCGCGCTGCTGCTTCTCAACTGGTTGAATATCCCGTATCTGGCCTTGATTCTCGGCATCTTGCTGCTCGTCGTCGGAATCATGATTGTGATGGGGAAACTGTCGGGAGTCGCCTGGATGGGTTGGACGGCCGTCGTCCTCGGCGCGTTGGTCATCCTGGCCAGCCTCGGCATCGACGCCCTGCAACCGATTGCCGGCCTCGTGGTGACGCTGGCAGCCATCATCCTTATCGTCATCGGCGTCCTGAAGCTCTTGGGCAAGATGTAGGGCCGATGACGTACTGCGGCGACCTCTAACGCGGCGGCGGTAACGCTGCCCCTGGCACCGCCCGCTTTTTGAAGGGGCCTTCTGTGGCCGCGCCATGGCCATGAAGGACGGCGATGTCATCCGCTTCGACTACACGTTGTGGGTCAAGGGCTCCGATAAACCCACCGCGACGTCAATCGAAGCGACCGCGAAGGAGAACGGCCTGCACCGCGACGAGCGCCGCTACCAGCCGCTCACCGTGACCCTCGGGGCAAGTCAGGTCATTCCAGGCTTGGAATCACACATCCGCAGCCACGGCCAGGTCGGCCAAGCCGTCACGGTTGAACTCGCTCCGGCGGATGCGTACGGGGAACGCGACCCCAAGAAGGTCCAGACCATTCCCATGGCGAAGTTCAACGCGCAGAAGGTCAAGCCGGAAGTCGGCATGAGCCTGAACCTCGGCAACGAACGCGGCATCGTCACGATGGTCGCGGGCGGACGAGTCCGCGTCGATACCAACCACGACATGGCCGGAAAGACGCTGAAGTACGAATACACGGTCCGCGAGGTCCTCTCCGACGAGAAATCCAAGGTCAACGCCGTCCTCGACAACCTGTTCCCGAAGGACTCGTACAAGGTCCACATCGAGAACGACGCCGTCGTCGTCGAAGTCCCGGATCAAGCGAAATTCGACCAGAACTGGATGATGGCGAAGTTCCGCGTTGTGGGCGATCTACGAAACGCCACGGAGAAGACGAAGGCCATCAAGCTCGTCGAGGTGTACCCAGTCATGAAGGATGAACCGAAGGTGGAGTCCACCGACGAGCCCGGCCATGAAGGTCACGGGCACGGACCGGGCGAGCACAAACACTAGCGACACGCCCAGTCACGGGGGGCGAAACGACGAACCGCAGATTACGCGGACAAAGTCCGCTCCGTGAAATCCGCGCAATCCGCGGTTTGGCCGTCGGCGCCAGTGGCGTAAGCCCGACGCCCGACCCAAACCTGCCCCGCATCCCTCATAAACCGCCCCCCTGTGGCCGCTGCCAGGTAGGCCTGTCGTGAGCAAGAGCCAGTTCCAATGCATCGTCGTCGGCGCCGGGTTCGCCGGTTGCTCCGCCGCTATCCGGCTCGCGCAGAAGGGCATCAAGGTCCTGCTCGTCGAACGCGCCGACGAAGGTGGCGCGAAGAACCTCTCCGGCGGCATCCTGTGGGGCGACGACCTTGCGCGCATCCTCCCCGACTGGAAGGCGACGATGCCCGTCGAGCGGGCGGTCACGAACAAGAAGGTCGGCTTCCTCAGCGAGAAGGGCTCGTCGTTCGTCATCGACTACGCGGATCCCGCGTTGAAGACTGACACCGTGGGCTACGCAGTGCTGCGCGGCAAGACGGACAAGTGGCTCGTCGCGGAGGCCAAGAAGGCCGGGGCGACCGTCATCTCCGGCGTCAACGTCGAAGCCCTGCACAAGGAGAACGGCCAGGTCGTCGGCGTCTACCAAGGCGGCGAAGTCACGTACGCGGATTGCGTCATCATCGCGGACGGCGCCAACTCCCGCCTGACCCTGCAAGCCGATCTTCGCCACGGCGACAAGAAACTCGACATGAACCACTACGCCCTCGGCGTAAAGGAAGTCCTGAAGCTCCCCAAGAACGTCATCGACGAACGCTTCCACGCGGGCGACGGCGGAATGGCAGCCGAATTCGTCTTGGGCCGCAGCGACGGCGTCATGGCCGGCGGATTCCTCTACACGAACCTCGACACTCTGAGCCTTGGCGTCGTCATCAATTTGAGGACGATGAAGGGGCAAGGCGAACTCACCACGCATGACATCATCGAACAATTCCGCCTCCACCCTTACATCCAGAACCTCGTGAAAGGCGCCGAACTCGTGGAATACGGCGCCCACCTCGTCCCCGAAGGCGGCTACGCGAGCTTCTCTGAACTCTACGGCGACGGCGTCCTCGTCTGCGGCGACGCGGCGGGTTTCTGCTTCTCCAACGGCATCGTCATCCAAGGCATGAATTACGCGGTCCGCTCCGGCATCTGCGCGGCGGACGCCGTCGTGCACGCCATTAGGAAGGGCGACTACTCGGCCGTGACGCTTGAGAAGTATGAGAACCTCCTCCACGACGACGGCATCATTGGCGACTTCAAGCGCTTCAAGAACGTCGGCGAATTCCTGTGGAACCCCCGCATGTTCTCCAAGTATCCAGACTTCCTGGCGGGCATCTTCCGCAACATGCTCAAGGCCGAAGGGCCGAAGAAGAAAATGAAGGACCACTTGTTCAAAGCCATGAAGGACGCCGGCGTCACGAAACGCGAACTGCTCGCAGACGGCCTCAGCGCGGGGTTGAACCTCTAATGGCCTCCGTCGCCCCCGCCGCGGACAAGCCGAAGAGCCCGCTATCGAAGTTGCCTGTCATGAACGTCAAGGCCCGACTTGGCGCTACGAAGTTCGCGACGGACGCCCACGAGCACGCGCACATCACTGTGGATCCGGACATCTGTGACACGTGCCCGCACGAGATGTGCATCAACACTTGCCCCGCAAAGTGCTTCGAGTTCCAGAACGGACGCATGCAGTTCACGTACGAGGACTGCGTCGAATGCGGGACGTGCGACATCGTGTGCACGCCGGGCAGCGTCAAGTGGAACCACCCGCGGGCGAGTTTCGGCGTCAATTACCGTTACGGGTAGTGGGTTCATACAGGCCCGGCCCAAACGCTCAACTGAGCCTTGTTCGTTCCTGCATCGTGGTCCACTCCACCACGGTTCACATGGGTGCCCAGGCAAAGCAGCGCTTCACTTACCTCAAGACGCGCTGGGAGAAAAGAAATGGCCGAAGAGTCACGCAGCAGGAATTCCTGGGCCTTTGCATAGAGGCTCTCCACCTCCACCTTGCCCGGTTCGTCGTGGAGATGAACCTGCCCCCGACGTCTGAGGCTCCTCCTACGTAACCCCTTTAAGAGAGCCCCAAGTCGCCGCCCCCAGGGTCAACCAGCGGACGATGAGCCGTAGGAAGACCACTGGTGCGCCATGCCAATCGTCCCCGTCAAGTCGCTCGGTCGCCCCTTGCACGTCGCGGTCTGCATGAAGATGACGCCGGACGCGACGGACCTCACCATCGACCCCGTGAAGAAGACCCTCGACCGCACGAAGGTCAAGAACATCATCAACCCGCCCGACGAGAACGCCTTCGAGTTGGCGTTGCAGCTCAAGGACAAGTTCGGCGCCCAAGTCTCCGTCATAACGATGGGGCCGCCGTTCTTCGACATTATGCTGCGCGAGACGGTTGCCCGCGGCGCCGACCGAGGAGTTCTCGTGACGGACCGCGCCTTCGCGGGTGCAGACACTTGGCCGACCAGCATGACGCTCGCCGCCGGCATCAAGAAGATCAGCAAGACGTGGGGCGACGTGGACATCATCCTCTTCGGCGAGGAAACAACCGATGCATCCACGGGTCAAGTCGGCCCGGGCGTCGCCGGCCAACTCGGGACCGAACAGGCCACCTACATCCATAGCCTCGTATGGGATCCCGAAACAGAACTCCTCACGGCCACCCGCTCCATCGGCGGCGGCCACGAAGTCCTACGCATCCCCCTGCCGGCCGCGGTGACGTGCGAACTCAAGATCAACACCCCGCGCATCGCGAATTTGAACGGCAAGCTGCGCGGCGCACAAACCTCCCTCGTTGTGTGGAGCCTAGCGGACCTGGCGGACATCAAGGACCCGTCCTGGGTGGGCCTCAAGGGATCGCCGACAATCGTTGGTAAGGTCGACATCTCCTCCGGCTTCGAACGCCACGCCAAGAAACTGCCCGACGCCAAGGCCGTCGTCGCCGAATTATTCCAACGCGGGACGGTGGCGTGATGACGCCGACCATGCCCACACCGACTTTTCCGCAGATGACGCAGATAACACAGAGCGCCAGCACATCTGGGACATCTGCGAAATCTGCGGAAACCTCGTCGCGCCGCAAGGCCCCTAGCCGCTATGACGCCGTGACATTCCGCGCCTGCAAACCATGCGAATCGTTTGCCGACTGGAAGGGTGTCTGGGTCATCGCCGAGCACCGCGACGGCGTACTCGCCGACGTCACGCGCGAACTCCTCGGCGCCGCGCGTCCAATGGCCGAAAAATTGGGCCACAAGGTCACGGCGCTCGTCCTCGGTCACCAAGTCACGGCCCTCGGCCAACAACTTCTCGCCGCGGGCGCTGACGAGGTCCTCATGGCGCAGCACCCGGTCCTCAAGACGCCGCTTGCGAGGCCGTGCACGGACATCATCAATAAGCTCATCCAGGAACGCAAACCCAACATCGTGCTTATCGGCGCCACCCACACTGGGCGCGACATCTCGAGCCGCGTCGCGGCGACCATCGATGCAGGCATGACGGCGGATTGCACGGAGCTTGACGTTGACGCAGTAAACGGCGAGCTTCTCGCCCGCCGACCTGCGTTCGGCGGGAAGATGCTCGCAACAATCCGCTGCGACCGTCACCGCCCCCAAATGGCCACGGCGCGCCCCGGCATCTTCAAGCCACTGGAGACCGCGGCCGGCAAGGCAGGGAAAGTCGAGTCCGTCAACGTCGATTGGCTTGGGCAGAAAACGTACCATGCGCAGGTCATCGACTACGTCCTCGACCATGGGACGAACATCACGAAAGAGCAAATCCTCGTCGCGGGCGGCTTGGGGCTCGGCGGCCCGGAGGGCTTCGAGAAGTTGCGCGAACTTGCTGAGGCCCTCGGCGGAACCGTGGCGTGCAGTCGGCCCGTGGCGGACAAGGGTTGGCTTGAACGCAGCCGCCAAGTCGGCCAGACGGGCGTATCCGTGCGGCCGAAACTGTACATCGCCGTCGGCATCTCTGGCGCCATCCAGCACATCGAGGGCATGAAAGAATCCGGCACCATCATCGCCATCAACTCCGACCCGAACGCCCCGATTTTTTCCTACGCGGACATCGGACTCGTCGGCGACTGGAAGGGACACGTCGACGCCCTCATCACGGAAGCCAAGGCGCGCAAGCTAGCCAACGCGAAATGGATGGTGCCCACGAAGGACACGTTGGACGCAGACCGGCAAGCAGCAGCCGAGCGTGCAGCGAAGATGGCAACGAAGCCCACTAAGCCGCCCACGACTCCGCCCACGACGCGGGCCACCCCGTCGCCCACCTCACCCCCCACGACGCCGCTTGCTACGTCAGCAACTGCCACGGCCAACGGCCCCACAGGAGTCGGCGCTGCACGTCAATCCGCCGCAGTCAAACCCGATGCTATCACGCCAAAGCCAGCGACCCCCGTCGCCGTAACGGACGTCAAACCCGAGGCCCCCGGGGGAAAATTCATGGGCAACCCCAAGGATGTGGCGGCCGTGAAGACCTTCGCAAAGACCATCCCCGAGGCGAAGAAGGCCTGGGTCCTTGCGGCGGACTGCATCGTCTGCAACGCGTGCCAACCAGCCTGCCCGACGGACGCAGCGATTGTCACGAACATGGCGCGCGTCGACCGCGACTTGTGCATTGCTGACGGTGCCTGCTTCGACGCTTGCCCAACGGGAGCCATCCGACCCGGCCTCGAAGTCGCTGCGGATTCTGGCGGCTGGCCCAAAGGGTCGCGCCTCGCCGGCAAGTTCGGCGTACCTGAGACGTGAGGCATGGTCGTCGATGCGTCGGCGCGACATGCCCGCCAACTCGCCTTGCCTGAAATTGGTCCAGAGGGCCAGCGGCGCTTGCGCGAGTCCAGGGTGCTCATCGTCGGCGTAGGAGGACTAGGCTGCCCGGCGGCCTTGTACCTCGCTGGCGCCGGCGTGGGGACAATCGGACTCGCAGACCACGACCTCGTGGATCTGTCGAACTTGCACCGGCAGCCGCTCTACACCGCATCCGACGTGGGACGACCGAAGCTCGACGCCGCCCGCGACCGCATCGTCGCGATGGACTCCACGCTGAAGGTCATCCTGCACCCGCTCCGCGTGGATGCACGCAACGCTGGTAAACTCGTCGCGGGCTACGACGTCGTCCTCGACGGCACCGACGACATCGACGCGAAGTATGCCTTGAACGACGCCTGTCAAGAGACTGGAATCCCGCTTGTGCACGGCGCCGTATCGGCGTGGGAAGGCACAGCCGCCGTGTTCCCGCCTGGGGGTCCGTGCTACCGGTGCATGCATCCGACGCCGGCCGCCGTCGCCGGTCCGCGCTGTGTCGACGAAGGCGTCTTGGGGACCGTTCCCGGCGTCGTCGGCATCATCCAAGCGCAAGAGACCATCAGGCTCATCGTCGCCGCCGGACCGTCATCGCCGGGCCCAGGCCTGGTTGGGCGACTCTGGCTCTGGGACGCTCGAGACGCATCCGCACGCACCATCACACTCAAGAGGCGCCCCGATTGCAATTGCTCTGTGCACCGGACTGAGCAGCCGACCGGCCGCGGCGAACACCGGACTGACGTCGTCCCCGCTCCGGCCGAAGGCGCCCCCGCCGCCTGCCCGCTCCCATGGGCCGCCCCACAAACGGCGCACATCACGGTCCCCGATTTTTCCGTGCACCGCAACGAGTTCTTCCTGCTCGACGTGCGAGAACCAGACGAATTCGAGGAGGGCGCCATTCCAGAATCGACACTCATCCCGCTCGGTTCCCTGCGGACGCGTTTGACGGAACTGCCGCAGGGCCGCCGCATCGTCTGCATCTGCGCCGTGGGAGGGCGCTCGGCTCACGCGACGCAGTACCTGCGCAGCCAGGGATTCGAGGCGTACAATCTGGTTGGCGGCATGCGTTCATGGCTCGCCCACGGCGGCGACACGCGGTAGCATCACCTCGCGCCCTTTTTCTCCCCTGCAAGGCTTTGGGGCCGCGATGGAGCGCTGGCGCACCCACTTGCCCACCAGCACATCACTGGCTGCCATGCTTGCCATCGCCCTGCTGCTTGGCTCTTGGGCGGGCAATCCGGCAAGCGCCCATGCCAGGGGCGGCGTCGTCCCGCACGAGGCGATTCCTTTGCCGGGTCCAGGCGAGGACCGTGACTTAGACTCGTACGCTGACGCCGTCGACCTCACCGTGGGAAATCGCATCGTCCACGTGAACCTCACCAAGCTCGACATCGGGCACGGCATGCCCTACATCCTGGTGGGCACGCAGGACGACCACATGCGCACGGGCGCGGGCCGCGAACTGGAATGGCGGCACGTCGTCGACCACGATCCTCTCGGTCGCAAGGCCGGCTCGCCTACCTGGGCGCGTGATGCTTTGCGGACCGGCCAATGGGTCACGACGCAGCCCGCGGCCAGTGAAGACCACGCCATTGCGGCGGGGCCGAACCTGGAGGGGCCAGGGCCTTCAGGGGTGCACTGGCCGCAGTCCCTCGTATTAGATGTGCGCGAGGACCGTGCCACCGTGAACGTCACGATCGAAGCCTGGGATGCCGAGCCACGGCCCCACCGTTTGGTCGAGCGCTGGCACCTCGCCGCGACGTTGAACGCTTCGTATGGCGAAGCGGACGGTCCCGCCGTGCCCCTTGGTTCCTCGTTGGTCCTGACGGGCGGCGCCGAGCTCGTGGTGACCTTGCAATTCGGCCTCGAACTTGGCCGGGATGCCCAGGCAGAACTCATTAGCAAATGGGCGCCGCTGCTGCGCTTCGATTCTGGGGAGGCGTTTTTTCCCGTGCCCGGCGAGGCCCTCGCCCAATTCCACGGCATCTACCGCGGCGCGGCGAACCTCGAGACCTGGAACCTTGACTTCAACAACGGCCGTGACCAGTACCGCCTGCTGCTTGCCGACTTTGATGGCGACCGTCGCGTCGATCACCGGGACGCCACCGTGCTCACCGACGTCCTCGCGGCGTCGCCCATCGCCACCACCACCATCTACGGGCGGGCAACACTCGCGCATGGCGGGGCCGTCGTGGTGCAGTACTGGTTCCTGTACTTCTACAACTTCGTAGCCGGCGAGGATGACCGCGACATCCTGGCCCTCGCCCACTCCGGCGACCGGGAATTCGTGCAACTCACGTTCAAGGACCTTGAGAGCGCCCGGACCGGTCTGCCGACCAGCATCAGTTACGGGCACCACTACGGGGGCATCCGCGTAACGGACTTGCACAGCGGCGAAGGGCCGCTGGCCGGGCCCGCTGGCCGGCCCGTCGTCTTCATCGCGAAAGGATCACATGCTAACTACCCCGTGGCGGGCGACGACCGCGCCGTGCGCCCCGCCTTCTCGGGCTTCTTCGACCGCTTCGATGGCGCAGGCAAGGCCCTTGCCCCGGGAAACTACTCCCTACAACTCCTCGATGCGCAACCCTGGCACGTCGGACACTTGTGGGGGCCGGTGACGCGGTACAGTCGTGACCTCGGCACCTCCAGCCGGCCGCTGCTGCAGCATGACTTCCGTTACCCGTGGCATGATTCGTTGGCGTGGGAACGCGGGCTTGATGCCGTCGACCCGGACGAGGCTATCGCATTGTATGGCGGTGCTGCGTGAAGACTGTGGATGCGCCCGACGCTGCCCCGCTTTCCGCCGAGACGGTTGCCGACCAACCCGCGGCCACGACTCCCGCACAAACCGCACCCGATGTGCGAGGAATCCGTGAGAGGTTGGCTGCATTCATGCACCTCATCCGGGGCAGCCGGAGCCTGCTAGCCGTCGGGATCCTGACGCTGCTATTGTCCCTGGTTGAACCGGCGCTGCCCGCCAACGCGACGCACTTGCCGTGGACCCTTCCGCTGTTCCTCCTACTCATCGTCGGCGTAGCGACCTTGCCGCGCGAAGGCGTCGCCGTCCGGCAGCGCGCCTTGGCGCTCGCATCCGATGAGCGCGGCGACCGGAAGCTCTGGCGTCACTTGTGGTGGCCGTTGACCCTGTGCGTCCTGCTGTTGCCTCGGCTCTTCCTCGGCGCCTATGGGATTCCCCACATGAGCCCGCTCACGGGCCTGTTGCTGCCCACTATGCAGCGGCGCATTGCGCTCGCGTTTCTGGCCATCGTTGTCATCGTGCCAGTGCTTTCGTTGCGCCGCACGCGCCGCTACGACCCGAGCGTCGCGACGCGACGACCGCGCGACTTGCGCACGCAGCCCGAACTCGGCTCCACGCGCGACGGGCTCCTGCTGTGCGTCATGGCCATCACGCTCATCTGGCTGCTCTTGCTGCGCAACTTCTGGCAACCCTTCTCGCCCCTCGATTGGCCCCCGACCCTTGATTCGCTGGCGGCGGGCAGTCGCGGCGTGACGGCGGTGGCGTTTGCCCTCATCATTCCGCTCGTGCTCTTCCTCAGCATCCAGGGCCACGCCGGCCTCGTGCGTGCCGTATGGCGTGCGCCTACGACCCCTTTGCGTAGCCGCATCCTCGGCTTCACGAGCCTGCACCTGCTGCTCGACGGCCTGGCCGTCGCATTGCATGCGTACAACCTGCTCTGGATTGTACGCTACCAGGCAGCGACCGGCTTCTAGGTCGAGGTATGAATCCCCCGGATCCGCCGCCTCCGGGGCGCCATTCTCTTGTAGGCAACCCCCGTCGGCGCGGCCATGGAACAATCCGCCCCGCCCTCGGGATTGCCGCTGCGTCCATTGCCCCTCGTCGGCCCGGGCGCACCCGAAGGCCAAGGCGGACCAGTGGACCCGAGGGCCGCTGAGCGCTTGAAGCGACGGCTGCGCATCATCAATAACATGAAGCGCATCAAACACAAGTTCATCGTAGCATCGGGAAAGGGCGGCGTCGGTAAATCGACGGTCGCGACGAACCTGGCCGCCTCCCTAGCACTAGCCGGCCACAAGGTCGGCATCCTGGACATGGACCTTACGGGGCCGAACGTGCCGAAGATGCTCGGCATCGACAAGGGCGAGCTCGTCGAGAACGAGCAGGGCTTGACGCCCCACCAAGTGACGCCGAACCTGTCGTGCGTCAGCATGCAGTTCCTCCTCAGCGACCCGGACCAGGCGGTCATCTGGCGCGGCCCCATCAAGATGCAGATCATCGGCCAGTTCCTCGGCGACGTCGCGTGGGGCGACCTGGATTACCTCATCATCGACCTTCCCCCCGGCACCTCCGATGAACCGCTTTCAGTGGCGCAGAACATCCCAGACGCAGACGGCGTCATCCTCGTCACGACACCCCAAGAAGTAGCAGTAGGGGACGTGCGCAAGTCGGCTCAGTTCGTGCAGAAGCTCGAGTTGCCCGTATTGGGAGTCATCGAGAATATGAGCGGCCTCGTGTTGCACGGCAAGACGGCGCCCAACGTCGAAGTCGCCGTCGATACCGGGCATGAAACGCTGCGGACCAAGGCGGACGGAGCGGGGGGGTTCTCGGTCACCATCGACGTCTTCAAACGCGGCGGCGGCAAGGCGATGGCGGAAAAGTTGGGCGTCCCGTTCCTGGGCGCCGTCCCCATGGACCTCAACGTCATGCACGGCGGCGACGAAGGCAAGCCGTTCGCGTTGTCGAGCAAGGACTCGCCGAGCCGGCAAGCGTTCCGGGCGATTGTCGCGCGCTTGACGGCCGACGGCAAGACTTAGGCGATCTATTGGGCGGTAGCGCGCCGAATCGTTTGCGTCCGCGCGTCGCCCCCCCCCCCCCCCCCCCCCCACGACGGCCAGACGCGGAACCCGCGGAAGTCGCGGAACTGACTCGGTCAGTTTTCCGTGGGTTCCGCGCGTTCCGCGTGACGTCGGGGAAGGAGACGGAACGGCCGACCCACCTTCCCCGCTGGTAATGGAGCAGTGGCGTCCAATGCCAAAACGCTAACAACCACCTCGCGTCGACGAGCGCATGCCCCCGCCCCTCATCGTTGCTGAGCGCGTGGCGAAGGGCTACGGCGGCAAGACCCTCTTCGACGAGGGCGCATTCCAGATTGAAGTGGGCGAAAAGGTCGCCCTCGTGGGGCCTAATGGCGCCGGCAAATCGACGCTGCTGCGCATCCTCGCCGGGCGCGAGAAGCCCGATTACGGCACGCTCCGCTTGGCGCCCATTCGTACTCATTGGTTCGACCAGCATCCCGTGATTCCCCCCGGCGCGACCGCGCGCGACTTACTTGCAACACCGCTCGCGGCTCCGCCCCAAATGCAAGCGGAGTTGGACGAACTCGAAGCCCGCGTGTCGGACCCCGCGCTGTACGAGCAAGACGGCTACGAAGCCGTCCTCGAACGCTACGCCGAAGTGCAGCGCGAAATCAAGAACGCGATGCGCTCGGCCGCCCAGGGCTGGAACGCCGAGATTCTGACGCAACTCGGGTTCTCGGACGCCGACCTCGACCAGCTGGCCGAGAGCCTCTCCGGCGGCGAGAAGACCCGGCTCTTCCTCGCCCGCACCCTGTCCGCGGCTCGCCCGGGCGACCTCGTGGTCCTCGACGAACCGACGAACCACTTGGACGTCGACTCCATCGAATGGCTTGAGGAGTGGCTGAGCAGCTACGACGGAACCGTCTTGGTCGTGGCGCATGACCGCGCCTTCCTCGACAACGTCGCCGAGCGCGTGCTCGAAGTCAGCCAAGGCCGCATCACCGCCTACGTGGGAAACTACGAGGACTACGTCACGGCGCGCGACGAGAATCTAGACCGTGTCCGCCGCGACCACGAGAAGGCGCAGGAGAAAATGCAGGCCGCGAAGGACATCATCCTGCAGTACCGCCAACAGAAGCGGTTCGACGGCCAGTATGCGAGCAAGATGAAGGTCCTGGAGAAGTACAAGGCCGCCCTAGACCACGCCCCAGACCCCGTCCTCGAACGGCTCGGCTTCGGGTTGACGTTCGATTCGGTCGAGAAGTCAGGGTTGGAAGTGCTGCGCGTCACCGGCCTCAAGAAGTCCTACGGCCAAGACGCAGTACTCAAGGGCGTCGACATCGAGCTTCTCAAGGGGGACCGCGTCGGCCTCGTCGGCGGCAACGGACAAGGCAAATCGACGCTCCTCAAGATCCTCATGGGCCGCTTGCCCAAGGACGCCGGCGTCGTGCGGTTGGCGCCCGGGGCCAAATCCATGTTCTTCAGCCAAGAGCACGACGACCTCGACGTGCGGCGCACCCTGCATGAGGAAGTGCTCGACGCCCGCTCCACGCTGGAAGAGCGCGACGTCAAGGCGCTCCTCGGCCGCTTCAGGTTCAAACCCGACGCCGACCTCTCGCGCACGGTCGGGACGCTGTCGGGCGGCGAGCGGCAACGCATGATGCTGCTGAAATGCATCCTCCGGCCCAGCAACCTCCTAATCCTCGACGAGCCGACGAACCACCTGGACTTGTGGGCGCGCGACGTCGTCATCCACGCCCTCAACTCGTACCACGGCACGCTACTCGTCGTGAGCCACGACCGCTTCCTCCTCGATTCAGTCACGAGCAAGACGGCAGTGCTCGAGGGCGGCACCGTGCAGACGTACCACGGCTCGTTTACGGAGACGCGCGAGATGTATCACCACCGCAAAGCCGCAGTCAACTTGGGCGGTTACGTGGTGCGCAAGAAATTCACGGACTGGACCAGCAACACGAAGTACAGTCCCGACGACGTCGTCGAGTTCACGGATGCACAAGTGGCGGCGAGCGTCACGTTGCGTAATGCCCTCACAAACGGCTGGATGGAGAAGCGAGCGTAGGGCGGCTGTTGTCGCACTTTTTCCGCACATTGTGCTCCCGACCTTTTCCGCAGATTTCGCACTCCGCTTTTTCCGTACATTGCGCACGCGACCTTTTCCGCAGATTTCGCAGATGACGCAGAGCGTTGCGGTCACCTTTCGCGCTTGCAATCTGTGACCGGTCCCGCTGCTTCGAGCAATGCGGCGGTCCAAGGGCGCGCCGCGTTGGAAGCCATCTGCGAACGAACCCGACTTCCGCTTGCGATGTCGGAGGCCGTGGAGGATTCGCGCACCGACCGGTCGCAGAAATCGCAGAACGCACAGAACCGGGGTTCTGCGGTTTCTGCGCGTTCTGCGACAGGGCGTAGGCGGCCGCGAGAGGCTCAATCGTGTCGGCGAAGATGGCGGCGCCGTGCATCGCTTCACGCGGAGGTCGCGGATTGACGTGGCACCACGTTTCCGCGTTTTCCGCGCGCTCCGCGTGAAGAAAGGCAGGCGGGTGATTTCACAGACACAAGGGATACGAAATGATCCTCGTGGCAGGGTCGAGGTCAAGATTCTGTTGCAATCCGTGCAATCCCAGGCCTCCCACACCACGGCCGCGGCGTCAACCTGAAACCCGTGGACGACGCCGTCGGCGGACTGCGGTAAGCCAGGTGGCCGGGGGATTCGCAAACGGGTGATTTCGCAAATCAAGCGACGAACCGACCGGGGATTACGGAAATTTCGGGGACAATGGGTTACAATCCGTTCCCCGTAATTCCCGTAATCCTCGGTAGGCCGTCGGGCGTCGTTCTGCGCAATCAGCGAAATCTGCGGAAAAGGCGGAGCGCGAAATCTGCGGATGCGTGGTGCGAGAGTTCGAGGCAGCACCGCATCGGCGCGTTCGGCGTCATGGGTGCATCAAGTACCGTAGCGCCGCTTCCTTCTCTGATACTCCTGGATGGCGCGCAGGAACTCCAAGCGGTCCATTTCGGGCCAATTGACATCGCAGAAATACAGTTCCGCGTACGCCATTTGCCAGAGCAGAAAATTGCTGACCCTTTCTTCTCCGCTCGTGCGGATGATGAAGTCGGGATCTGGAATGTCGCCCGTGTAGAGGCGGCTGCTGATGGCTTCGGCCGTCACTTGCTCCGGCTGGATTGTTCCGGCCTTCGCGTCCTGCGCGATGCTGCGCACTGCCTCGACGATTTCCTGCCTGCCGCCGTACGCGATCGCTACGTTGAACGAGTAACCATCGTAGCCCTTCGTCGCGTGCATCACGTCGATGGCTGCGGCTCGTACGGATTCGGGGAGCAAGCCGAGGTCGCCGATGCAGCGCACGCGGATCTTGTGCGTATGGACCCTCGCGTCGACCGCCATCTTACGGAAATTGTGTTCGAAGAGTTCCATCAGCAGTTCGCGCTCCGGCGTGGCTCGTTGGAAGTTCTCGGTGCTGAACGCGTACACAGTGAGTACTTTGATGCCGAGTTCCAAACACCAGTCAAGCACGTTCTCCAGCCGTTCCTGCCCAGCGACGTGGCCCATTGCGACGTCGCCTAGCCCTAGGGCCTTGGCGAACCGTCGATTGCCATCCATGATGATGCCGACGTGGTGGGGCACGCTTGATTTCTTGATGCGGTCGATGAGGCGACGGGCCCGGATGCGGTCGATGCGGCTGACGAATTCCCAGGCCAGTCGGCTGTTCGCCAGTTTTCGCGCCGGACCCCGCACGGCGGGATACCGCAGGAGCGCCTTTGCCAGGTCGTCCACCTTGCGACCGGCGGATTCCTCCATTTGCCGGATGCGGTCGCCCACGAAGCCAGCGAGCGGCGCCCTAATATGAATGGAGCACGGAAGGTTTCATGGCCGGCGCTGCGCCGGTTCGCCGCCCACCGCCTCCTGGATTCGCGGGGCCGCCTGTTGCACACGGGTGCCACGGGGACCAACGTCAACGACCTGTGGGTCGCCCTGGGGTGAGTTGACTGCCTCGGCGGCCCGCTTTTTCTGGCGCCATGGTCATCCGCGGGGCATGGCCAAGGCTAAAACCTGGGGCTAGGGCGCGTGGATCATCGGTGTCCCCGAGGTCGCCGAGCGCCGAGGGTCAAACCGGCCTGTTGCTGGCAGCAAGACCGTCGTGGAGCCGGAAGTCCGGGTCACGTTTACGGGGGCCGATACGTCCGGAATGGGATTCGCCGCCGCGTCGTCCAATTGTTCCCACTGTGACGCGGCCATGGCGTCAGCGAAGCCATTGACGATGGCGGATTCGCCGCGGCGCAGCAGCTCGGAGAAGCTGCCCAGGCTGAGTCCCATCTTCGCGGCGAGTTCTCGCAGGTCAAGCCGATGGGGGATTTCGTAGTAGCCCATGGCCACGGCCGTCCTAACCGCCTCGAGTTGGCGCGGCCGGATCTTGACGTGATTGTGTTGGACCATGGACGACCGAGTGCGGATCTGGGTTTCGTCGGGACTTCCTTGGGCCAGCAGGTAGTCGACCTGGTCCTTCGTGCCGGCGATGAAGAGGGAGGCAATGCCGGTAGGACTGCATTCTATGTGGTGGAGGCGCACGCTGGAGACCACGTTGGCCCAGCGCTCCGGAAGGACGGCGAATTCGGCGCGGACGACCTTGGGGGCCAAGCCGGGGCCCATCTGGACGGAGACCGGATGGTAGGTTTGCAGCCATTGGGCCACGGCGATGACCTTGTCGGGAGTCGTTAAGGCGACCACGCGCCACCGATCCTTGATTGGCCGGAACTTGAGACTCACATGGCCCGGCGGAGGCACGAGACCTACCGCGGCGCATGATAGGTCCATCCGTTTTCCCATCGCAATGTCCTCGCGTCCGTGGTGTGTCGGCATGGTTCATCCTCTTCCCAGGGGGGGGGGGGTGGCGTGCAAGGCACCGCCCCTGCCCCCATGGCCCGGGCTTCCGCCTATCAAGTGCACAGTACTAAAGCGCGAAAGCTTCAGGACCTGTTTGGCTGCGGTTGCCACGGCGACCAAAGGTCCAAATCTCGCCAGCGACCCATCGTCGTGTTGCTCCATCGGCAGGACTTGAACCGCACCTCGGCTGCGGCGGCGGGCAATGAGGGGCGTTTCAGGCCTCCTACCAGTCGAAGCGCGGGAGACTCGGCCTGTGCAAGGCCCTCGGTCTGCGTCACGTCATCGCCTCAGGATCCTCGCCCTCGAACCCCCACTCCTCGAACGGTTCGTTGAGGTCCATGGGGTCCTCCGCCGCGTCGTCGGCCCAGTCCTCGACCGAGCCATCGCTCGCGTCGTCAGGAGCGAACCGGAGGGGCCTGCTGCGGGAGACTCTCGCCCGGAGAGCGATGGCCTCGGGCAGGCGGACAACGGGATCCTCCGGGGCGTCGGCAAAGGGGACCTCGGCCACGCGTTCCTTCCCCATCGACGCTGGGCGAGGGCGTGGTGTAGCGATTCGGCCCACGGGCCATTCGGGCACAGCCTCCTCGCAGGTTGGTGTCGTCGAGGAATGGCTGGGCCGGGCGGGGAGGGGGCGGCCGGATTCGGAGACCGACCGCAGGTAGATGGGGACGTGCGCCGCTTCAGTCCGGTCGAGGACTCCGCCTAGGCGCAGGCGGCGACCGTCCGCGTCATGCGGCGATCGCAAGCGCAGGACGTGGACGGCGTCTCCCGCCCGGCCGGCGGCGGCGAGAATCTTGGCAAGCTGCGGCTTCGGGTCTGCCATCAGGGCGACCGGTTCGTTGTCCAGGTAAACTCGCGCGAGGGTCCGCCGATTCATGGGAAGCACTGCCGACCGTGGTCAGCGGTCTGGATGCTCCTTCACTACATTTATCGTCCCCGCCGCGCGGACATGTTCTAGTGCGCCACGAGCACGTTGGTGGCCTGGTGCTGGGCCGAGCGGACCTCGGGGACAGGGGCGGGGCCCGGGGGGTTTATGGCCGCCGCCGGTGCGGCGCCGAGCGTGAACGAGAACTTGGCGCCTTGCCCGACGGCTGCTTCGGCCCAGATCTGGCCCTTGTGGCGTTTGACGATGCGGCTCACCGTGGCCAGGCCGATGCCGCTTCCTTGGAACTGCGAAGGCGTGTGCAGCCGGTGGAAGGGCTGGAAGAGTTCCTTGGAGTACGCCATGTCGAAGCCGGCCCCGTTGTCCGCGATGACGAACGCTGGGCCGAGCGGGCTCTCCTCCCTGCGAATCCAGATTCGTGCCTCGTTGTTCTCCTGCGTGAACTTCCAGGCATTGGACAGCAGGTTCTCCAAGGCGACGCGCAGCAGGCCAGCGTCCCCGACGGCCGAAAGGCCCGGCTCCACCGTCCAACGCACATGGCGCTCGGGCTGCTTGGCTTGCAGTTCGCGCAGCGTCGCCTCCGCCACGGCGCTGACATCCACGGGCGCGTGCGCAAGCTCGATGCGGCCGAGACGCGACAACGACAGAATGCTCTCGATCAGGTTGCTCATGCGGATGGCGCCGTCGGCAAGCATGCCCATCATCTGCCGCGACTCCTCGGGGAGGGACTTGCCGTGGCGCTCCAGCAGAATCCGGCTGAAGCCGTCGACGATGCGCAGCGGCGTGCGCAGGTCGTGGCTGACCGTGTAGCTGAACGCTTCGAGCTCGCGGTTGGCCTCGGTCAGTTGCGCGGTACGGCGCTCGACGCGCGACTCGAGGTTCAGGCTGTGTTCGCGTAATTCCTCCTCCAACGCGCGGCGTTCCGAGATGTCGCGAAGGGTCATCACGGAGTCGATGCCCGCGCCGGTGCGCAAGGCGCGTGTCATCGTCCAAGCGACCGGCAGCTCGTCGCCGTTTGCGTTGCGCAGGACGCCCTCTCCTCGCATCCGACGGTGGTCTGCGAAGGCGCCCGCGGCCCCTTGGATGTAGGACTGGATCCTCTGGTCGATGAGGGCGTCCTCGCTGCGGCCCAGAAGGGCGCTGGCCGCCGGGTTGGCGAACGTGATGCGGCCGCCGGCGTCAAGGCCAATGACGCCGTCGCCGGCTGACTTCAGGACGAGGTCACTGCACGCGGTCGCTTCCTCGGAGCTGACCCAGAACGTCAGGAGGGCGACGCATTCGCCGAGGATCGCGAGGGCATGGATGAGTGCCCACTTCCAGGGCTCGTCGTGGCCGCCGGCGTGGTTGAACACCCACTCCGGTTGAATCATGCCGACTATGCTATGCTCGAAGGCGACGTAGAGGATCGCCAGCAGGAACGGCACCCAATCCTGGTAGAGGGCGACGATGGCGACGACGATGAAGAAGTGGAAGTGCGCCGCCATGTAGCCGCCGGAGAACTGCACCAGAACGGCCGACGACGTCACGAGGGCGAAGGACGCCATCACCATGCGGAGGCCCTTGCTAAGCCTCGGCATCGCGGCGATTATGCCAAGGGCCCCGATGACTGCTCCTTCGCCGATGGCGTACTGCCACCCCCAGCCACGGTAGAGGCCGAAGACTGGCAGGGCGAGGGTGTGGCCGGCGATGACCCAGAGGGTGAAGCGGTGCCTGGCATTCCACGTGGCGCGCGGCAGCTCCATGCCTTGCGGCAGGAGGTCGCGGATGTGCGCCCAGGGGCGGATGACGGGGTTCGAGGTCGCCATCGCGGGGTCACCGGAGGGAAAGACGGCCTGGGTGTGCAGGCGAAGGGCGAGGCTCGTCCAAGATTGGAGCCGCCGAGGGCAAGGGCGTGCGCAGCACGGCGAACGCCACGAGGACCGGCATCATCAGGCGCCAGAACCCCAGGAGCACGAGGACCAGCGCGCTTCCGCCCGGGTCGCTGTCCGAGGGAGCCGCCAGGCGCATGAACCCCGAGAAGAAGGCGAAGGCTGCCAGGACGAGCAGGCGGCCTTCGAGGACATGCTGCGGCCGGCGCTCGACGGCGCGGCCCGCGACCAGTACGCCCACGGTGAGCAAGGCCGGGATGAGCGCCAGCACCGGCAGGATGGCGTCCGCCCACCCCCACGGCAACCAGGGGAAGCCCGGCGAGCTGTCAAGGAGCGAGACGAGGGCGGACAGGCGGCTCGCCGAGTCGAAGAGGGCGCCGATGAGTAGGCCGCAGCAGAGCAGGAGCTGCGTCATGCCCGAGGGGCTGCGCGCATCGGCGCGGTAGCGCATGGCAAGGCGGAGGGCCAACAGGGCCAGCAGGGGGCCGGCGGTCGCGGCGACGGCGGCCAGCGGTCCGGTGCTTGTGTAGACGATTCCGTCCGCGGCACGCAAGGCGCCGGTGGCCGTCTCGTCGCGCGCAAGCCCGTGGAAGAGCGAGTGGTCGGCCCAGTACGCCAGGTCGAGGACAAGGACGCCGCCGAGGGCTAGCCATCCGGCCGCCCGTTTGACTTGACCTTCGTCCCCGCGTGGGGTGGCGTGCAGGCAGTAGAGCGCGATGGGGATGAGGGCGAGCGCGAAGTAGGGCTGCACGCTGATAGCTGTCCACGTCCAGTCCGGGTCGTTCGAGACGTCGGAAAGAAGGACGGCTGCGCCCTTCATGGCGACGAGGGCCGCGAAGGCGCGGTGGATGCCGCGGCCGGGTCCGCCGACGAGGATGGCCCCGGCGATTGCCAGCATGGCGACGCCGCTGACCAGGAGGACCATGCGTTCGAGTTCGATTGCCAATTGTCACGCCTTCATGACGGTCACCTGGTAGCTCACGAGTTCGGCGAGGTACTCAACCTCGCCGCGGCAGTAGTGGCAGGACGCCGGCATGACGATGGGCCCCGGCATGGTGGATGCGAGATCGTCTGGTCCGGCGTCCGCAGGGATTGGGGGCAGCACGTTACCGGCGGCGCCCCGGTACGTGACCTGCACGACATGGGGGCCCGCGTGGATTGGCGTGAAGGCGATGGCGCCCATCTCGACCACCGGCGGCGGACCGTAGACGGCGCCGCCGTCGACGGCGTCGCAGGGACCCGCTCCGATACGGAAGTTGCCGGACCACGAGTCGGGGAGGTTAATCCAGGCACCCCTGAGGGTCATGCTGACATGGTCGGCGACGGCGTAGAAGGCCGTTCCGTCGCTCGCTTGCAGCAACGGCACGGATTGCTGGCTGCCGTCGGTCCACGCCGCGTGGATGGATGCCGGGGCCTCGATGCCGCGCAATTGGTTGACGACGAAGAACCACCGTGTGGCATCGCATTGCCAGGAGCCACCGAGGTTCTGGACGTCCGATTGTGCCTCGCCGGCGCTAGGTTGCGGTGGCGACGGTTCCGGCGCCGGCTGGTTCATCGGGTCGAAGACGTCGCCTGCGCAGCCCGGGACGAAGACGTTGACGTCCAAGTCTTGGCCGGGAGCCGGATTGACCCGCACGTCGAGTCGGCCCCCCACCAAGGTCGCGGGCACGTCGACGAGGAAGACGTCGGCGAGGTCGTCGGGAGCCACCAGGATGCCGTCGGTGGATGCGTCGACGGGGGCGGTCCATTCGGCGGACGCCAGCGCGCAAGCATCTGGCGCGTCACGATGGCTGCCCGCGTCGAACTGGTAGGCCACGGCGTGGCCCGTCGCCTCCTCGATGGTGCTGGCGCCCGACCCAGACACCAGGAAGAGCGCGACGCAAGCGAACGTTACCAGGGAACGGACAAACATACTGACCGCCCCGCGTACGGGCACCACTGATTTAACTTGAGGATGAACTCCCGTGGGCCACGTAGGGCACCGGCTGTGCTGGGTCACGGCCATCAATGCACCGCGCCGGCCACGACCCGCTGGACCGCTGCCGTGAACTCGCGGAAGTCCACCGGTTTCCGCACCACCTCGGCGGCTCCCAAGGCGTAGCACGCGGCGGTCTCCTCGGGTTGTTCGCCGGCGCTGAAGATGCTCACGGGCAGGTCTTTGCAGTCGGGATCGGCGCGGATGCAGCGCAACGTCTCGAGACCCCCGAGGCGCGGCATCTTGAGGTCGAGCACGACCATGGTCGGCCGCTCTCGCTGCAATTGTTCCAAGAGGTACACGCCGTCGTTGGCGAACCGGACATCCATCGCACCCGGGGCCCCTTCCAAAGCCTCGCGGATGAGCATCTGGTCGCCCAGGTTGTCTTCCGCCCAAAGGACCTGCGGCATTGCCTTGTCACCTTGTCCCTATGATGACGGGTGGCGTCGCACCAGGTCCACCCTGCGGGGTCAAGCGAGGTGCTGCAATCTGGAACAGCCGCGGCGCCAAGGAATCGGCGTCGAGCCGCTTGTCAAGGAACGCCGTCACGCCTAGCCGCAAGGCTTCAGACTCCGCCGCAGGGCTCCGATGCATCGTCAGGATGACGATGGCGGCTTGGGGCAAGGCCCTTCGAATCTGGGGCAAGGCCTCCATGCCCTTCATGACCGGCATCTCGAGGTCTAGCAAGACCAGGTCAAGGTCGCTTTTGCACAGTTCTGCCTGCCTGATGCCCTCCGCACCGTTCTCGGCTTCCGCCACGATGGCGAACCCCCCCCACCTCTCCAGCTCTTTCTTGAAGAGGTAGCGCAGAGCAGCATCGTCATCCACAAGCAGGGTTGAAATTTTTCTCAATCCACCTGCGCCCTGTTCTCCCGCGGCAAGGGAGGGCAAAGCGAAATCCATCCGGTTCACGGGGTTTTCTGGCATGTCTTGCGCCTCATGGACGCGACCCAATGGCTGAATCGCGGCCGAGCCGGTAACGGCGGGGGGCATAAATGCAAGACGGCGCACGAACACGTAAGGCGTTTGGGCCGAAGTCGACACGCCACGACTTCCACGGGCCGGCTTGAAACGACTAGTTCTCGGGGAGTCATCGGTGCGTCCGTAACGCATCAACGGGTCACAACCCCACGGCGTGCACGCTTCGATGGCGACCTTGCCATCGGAATCGTTGAACACCACGACAGATGCGTCTTGGCCAACGTCGCAGTGGAAGCCATGGGGTCAAACCAACACCCGGCCCCCCGAACAGAACATGTACCGTTCGAGAAAAGCGCCTTGCAGGAAGGGCGATTACCCGTAACCTTGCAGTTGCTCATCACCAAATCGGCTTGGCTTCGGCCCAAGACCCTGCCGGGCCGGGTTCTGCAAATCATACTTCTTGCGGCCGCGTACTTTGCATTAGCGCGCCTTGGCTTGGCGCTAGCGGTGGTGAATGCCAGCGTCAGCCCTGTGTGGCCCCCCACCGGCCTAGCCATCGCGGCCCTGCTCCTCTTTGGTATGCGCGCTTGGCCGGGAATTTTCCTCGGCGCGTTCACCGCCAACCTGCTTACGACGGGGTTCGACGCAGCCGCCATCGGAATCGCGGCCGGTAATACCCTCGAAGCCACTGCGGTGGCCTGGCTGGCACTGCGATATGCGGGCGGCATGACCGCTTTCAACACGGCATCTGGCGTGTTCCGCTACGCCGTCGCGGCGTTCCTCGGAACCACCATCAGCGCCACCTTCGGGTTAGCAAGCCTTCTCGCCACCGGGCACGCCACGGCTGCCGTTGCTGCCAAAATTTGGTGGACCTGGTGGCTCGGCGACACAGTCGGCGCCCTGATTATTGCCCCCTTCCTCATCGTCTGGGCCACGCCGCGCCCCAGCCACCAACGGCCTGGAAGCCCAGCGGAATGGGCCTTGATTGCCGGCGCGGCAGTCGTCATTGCTTCGATTATCTTCACGCCCACCCTGTATGACTCTGGAATTCACGGGTCCGTGGCCGTCTTCACGGTCCCCCTCATTGTTTGGGCGGGGTTCAGGTTAGGGCGACGCGGCGCTAGCACCATGGCGATCTTCATCTCGGCCGCGGCCATCTACGGAACCATTCAAGGCGAGGGGCCATTCGTGGCATCCAACGCCAACAACTCTCTCCTCCTGCTTCAATCCTTCATGGGTGTGGCGAACGTCATGGCTCTCACGGTCGCCGCCGTCGTGCTGGAGCGGCAAACTGCCAGCCACGCCACGGAGTCGTTACTGAAAAACGTCCTCGATAATTCGCCTGATTCAGTGTACGTGAAGGACCTCACGGGGCACTACTTGCTCGCCAATCCTGCCATGCATGCAGCCCTAGGGCGCGCGCCCGGAACGATTGTCGGACTGGATGGGTCGAGCTGGATGTCGCCAGAGGTCTTTGCGGCTACCCACGCGGACGATGGACGCGTCATTGCCTCGGGCACCACAATCAACACAGAATACACATTCGAGGCTAAGGGGCGGCGCTTCACGTTCAACACCATCAAAATTCCATACCGCGACCCCGCCGGCAAAATCATCGGCGTCCTTGAAGTGTCCCGCGACGTCACCCGCCGCAAAACCGCTGAGGAAGCCTTGCAACGGGTCGACCGCTTCAAGACCCAGTTCATCAACACCGCAGCCCACGAACTCCGGACGCCCCTGCTGCCCCTGCGCATGCAACTCGATTTCTTGATGACCGATGAGGACCATCCGCCCACGCCGCCCCATCTCGAAGCGATGGAGGTGATGCGTCGAAACCTCGACCGCCTCAGCGGGCTCGTGGAGGACCTCCTCGTCGTTGCGCGATCTCAGGCCGGGCGCATCCAACTCGACGTAGCGCCGACCGACCTGGCCAACGTCCTGCGCGAAGCCGAGCAGACATTCCATGCCCTGGCCATCAAGCGTGGCATCCGAGTGACGGTCGATGGCGACCCCATGCCACTCGTGCTTGCAGACAGCAAACGCATCGGGCAAGTCGTTACAAACCTCCTCTCGAACGCCTTCAAGTTCACCCCCGACGGTGGCCACATCAGCGTCGTTCTGCAATCGGAAGGAACCGGCGCACGCGTCACCGTAAACGACACCGGAATCGGCATCCCTCCGACCGATATCGCTAGGCTCTTTCAACCGTTCGTCCAAGTGCACGATGCCACTCATGTGACCCAGCCCGGCAGCGGCCTTGGGCTCTACATCTGCAAACAAATGGTGGATCTCCATGGGGGCGCCATTGGATGCACGAGCCCCGGCCGCGGCAAGGGCTCCACCTTCTGGTTCACCATCCCCGGCATCCCCCTCCGACCCGCATCCGACGACAGCACCGAATGGAAGCGCACACCATGACCACAACCAACCACCCCGCACCTGATTCCGCCACCATGTCCGGCGAGGCTCCCGGAGAAAAATCCGCCCGGCACTGGACCGTCCTTCTTGTCGACGATGAACCAGACATCCTTGGCAGCATCAAGCTCGTTCTCGAACGTTCGAAGAAAAACGTGAAGGTCGTCACGGCCTCGTCCGGCGCGGAAGGCCTCGGCATCCTCGCCCAAGAGCGCGTGCACTTCGACCTGCTAATCTCCGACTTCAAGATGCCCGTCATGGACGGCATCGCGTTCCTCGCCAAGGCGCGCGAGATAAGGCCCGAAATTCCCCGCATCCTGTTCACGGCGTACGCCGACCCGGAACTGGCGCGGCGGGCCTTCACGGATGCATTCGTTATCGATTTCATCCCCAAGACTCTTGGGTCCGGCCAGCTCATCGCGAAGGTCGAGTCCGTCCTGGTGGAGCATGCCGAGGGTAGTGGGACAATGGCTGGGCGGCAGGGTCCCATTCCTCCTTCGGCAAGCACCGAGGGCGTGGCTGGATAGCGCACGCGCTCGTCAATTCAAAACTGACGTGTGCTTTCTCTGACCCCTACCGCGCCTTCAGGAGCATGACGCCGACTCTAGTGCATGGACGGGACGGAGGGCGGCCGCGCCGGCCGCGGCGGGAACCCTCGCATCATTTTCCACGTCGACATGGACGCGTTCTACGCCGGCGTCGAGATGCGCGACGACCCGAGCCTCTGCAACGTGCCCCTCGTCATCGGCGCCGACCCGCGCAATGGCAAGGGACGAGGCGTGGTGTGCACGGCGAATTATCCCGCCCGCAAGTTTGGCATCCGTAGCGCCATGTCCATCAGCCAAGCGTGGCGGCTGGCGCCGCATGCGGTCTTCCTCCCCCCGGATTTCTCCAAGTATGCTCCGGCCAGCGACGCGGTGATGCAAGTCCTCGAAAAGTATGCGGACGTTCTGGAGGTCGTCGGGATGGACGAGGCGTACCTGGATATGACAATCTGCTGCTCGCCCGACGGCGTGCCCGACTGGGACCTCGCCCATTCCATCGCTCGAAGCTTGCAGGCAGCCGTCAAACGCGAGACTGGCCTCTCCTGTTCGGTAGGCATCGCGCCCTGCAAGGCCGTCGCGAAGATCGCTACCGACCGCCGCAAGCCGCATGGCATCACGCTCGTCCTCCCCGACGAGGTCACGGCCTTCCTCGACCCCCTCCCGGTGCGCGCCCTGAATGGCTGTGGGCCCAAGACGGCAGGAATCCTCAAGGACGAAGGCATCGCGACGATTGGCGACCTCGCCCGCACGTCCCCGCGGACGCTCGACGGAATTCTCGGTTCCCACGGCGATTGGTTGCACCGCATCGCGCACGGCGACGACCCCCGTCCCGTCGTGGCCGACCATGGCCCGCGCAAGTCACGCGGCAACGAGACCACCTTCGGCCGCGACCAGCGCGAGCCGTCCAAAGTCATGCGGACCGCCCGGGGCCTGCTCGATGAGATCCTCGCGGACCACTCCAAGCGTGACCGGCGCGCGTTCACCACCATCACCGTCAAATTGCGCTACGAGGACTTCACGACCCTGACCCGGGCGCACACGGCGGATATCCCGTACGAACTGCACCAACCCGAGACCGCCGCGCTGTGTGCTTCCCGCGTCGCGGCCATCCTTGCTCCACTCCTCGATGGCCGAGCCGTCCGCCTCGTGGGCGTCCGCTTCTCCGGCTTCGTCGAACAGACAGGACAACAGCTCCTCGCCCGCTTCGGCCTAGCCGTGCAGGGATTGCTAGCGCGCTCAAGCGTGGACTCTCACGGCCGAACGGTCTCGCGGGCCTCCCTGCCTTTCGGCGCGTTCGACCCCGGCGGCTTGCGGCAAGGCCTCCTGGCGTCCTTCGCGGCCTAGTCGTTGCTGCTTACACCGACGCCCCATCCACAGAAGGCACAGAAACCACAAAGGCGGCCACTTCTGTGGGTTCGGTGCCTTCTGTGGATCGGTATCAGGGTCGCCGGGCTTGTTCCTGCCCAGGGATGGACGAGTCGCCTCCCTCATAAACACCCGTTCGTGTGGGGCGCCCATGAAGCCGCAGGAGGCCGCCGAGGCGGTCCGCGCCGCCGCCAAGAAGTCGACCCAACTCTTCCGCGACGGCCTCCCGATGATCGCGTCGGAGAACATCGTCTCGCCGCGCGTCGCCGAGATGCTCGTCACTGACCTGCACGGTCGCTACGCGGAGGGACTTCCAGGCAAGCGCTACTACCAAGGCTGCACGGACTTCGACACCATCGAAAGCCTCGGCATGGAGTTGGCCAAGTCCGTCTTCCGCTGCGCGTTCGCCAACATCCAATCCACGTCGGGCACGAACTCCAACCTAGCCGTCCTCAAGGCGCTCACGAAGCCCGGCGACGCCATCACGGCAGTTTCCACCGCGGACGGCGGCCACATCAGCCACGCACCGATGGGTGCCGTCGGAATGCGGGGACTGGAGCTGCACACGTATCCCTGGAACACCGAGCGGATGGAACCCGACATCGACGGCTCCGTCAAGCTCATCCGGCAGGTGAAGCCGAAGCTGGTCCTGTTCGGCCAATCGGTGTTCCTCTTCCCGACACCCATGAAGGAACTCGCCGCGGCCGCACGGGACGTTGGGGCAGTCGTCATGTACGATGGCGCCCACGTCCTCGGCTTGATTGGCGGCGGCCAGTTCCAGGACCCCATGCGTGAAGGCGCCGACGTTCTCACCGGGTCAAGCCACAAGACGTTCCCCGGCCCCCAGGGTGGCTTCGTCTTCTCCGACTCGAAGGACGAGAAGTTCCAACGTAGATTGCACAGCGGCGTCTTCCCTGGCGTCGTCTCCTCGTACCACCTGCACCACGTCGCGGGCAAGGTCGTGGCGCTCGCGGAGTTCCAGGAATATGGAGTCGCCTATGCACAGGACACGGTGGCCAACGCACAGGCGCTTGGGCAAGCCCTCAATGAACGCGGCTTCGACGTCCTGGCCGTTGGGCGGGGCTTCACGAAGAGCCACCAAGTGGTCACGCGCCACGGCACACCCGACTCCGGAGCGGGAGCCAAGGCCGCCGCAACCCTGGAACAGGCCGGTATCATCACGAACATGAACATGCTCCCCGGCGACACGAAGGCAATGACACCCGCGGGTCTGCGCGTCGGCGTGCAAGAACTAACTCGGGTCGGCATGGGCAAGAGCGAGATGGCGGAGGTCGCGGCATTCTACGAACGCGTCCTCGTCAAAGGCGAAGACCCTGCACGCGTCAAGGCGGACGTGAAGGCCTTCAAGGCGCAGTTCCAGGCCGTCAAGTACTGCTTCAACCCGGATGCCCTGGGTGGCTACGAGTTCTACGAGTTGGCCAAGGCGCATCCCACCGTGGCAAGGATGGCCTGATGCGGGTCCTCGGCCCGAAGCCTAAATTGATGCGCTCCGTCGCGCCAACCAAGAGGAGCAAGGCAGGGCCGAGGCTCCCCGTAGCGCGGCTCCACGTGGCATTGACGGGGACGCCAGGGGTGGGCAAGACGACGGTCGCGACCGAAGCGCGGCGCGCCGGATGGGAAGTCGTCGATGTCAAGGCCTGGGCGCATGAGACGGCTTGCGTCGTCGCCTACGACGCCCGGGACGAAGCGGACGTGGTCGACGTCGCGGCGTTGGCGAAGCACATGCCAAAGAAAGGCCGCATCCTCTTCGAAGGGCACCTGGCACACCTGCTCCCCGTCCAGGCGGCTTGGGTAATCCGGCTCGACCCCCAAGTCTTGCGGGCTCGGCTCAAGGCGCGTGGCTACTCGATCGAGAAAGTCCGCGAGAACCTCGAGGCCGAGGCACTCGACATCGTCCTCCAGGAGGCCCTCGACAACGTACCCGTCGTTGTGCAAAGGGACGGCACGCGCCGTACACCCGGAGAACTCTTCAAGGCGTTCGCCGAGTCTGGCTTCGCATCCGCTAAAGGGCATGACCTGGAAGCGGTGGACTGGAGCAAACGGCTTCCCATCGTCGCGACGGGCCGGCGCGCGCCCGCGACGACGGCCGGTTCGGGCCCGTCCGCGTCAGCTAAACCTTCCTCCCGCCTGCCCTCCTCCGCCTCGTCCGCCTCCTCCTCCGCCCGCCCTCCCTCCTCGTCACGGCGTCCAGTCAAACTTCGGTGAACCCTTGGTCCTCGACAACTACCGCACGACACTCGACTGGTGGCTCGTCCCTCTCGCCAAGGCGTTCCGCCGCGTCAATCCCGACGTCTTCACGTGGATTAGCCTCGCCCTCGCCGTCTTGGGCGGCATCGCGTTCTGGAAGTCCAACGATTCCCCCGCCGGCCTGTGGTTGCTCCTCGTTGCGTGGGCATGCGTCCTCTTGAACTCCGTCTTCGACCTGCTCGACGGCAAAATCGCAAAACTCACCGGCAAGGCGACGATTCGCGGCGACTACCTCGACCACAGCATCGACCGCTTCAGCGACACGGCGTTCCTCCTCGGCATCGCGTTCAGTTCCTGGGTCCGCATCGAGATTGGCCTCATCGCCCTCGTCGGAACGCTCCTCACGAGCTACATGGGCACGCAGGCGCAAGCCGTCGGCCTGAAGCGCAACTACGCCGGCCTGCTCGGCCGAGCCGACCGCATGGTCCTGATGCTCATCGTCCCCCTCGCGCAATGGTTGTGGACGTTGCAGGGCTACGCGACACCTTGGGAACCCCGGCTCCTATCGCTACTTGAGATCATGATCGCGTACTTCGCCCTCATGGGCATCCTCACGACGACGCAGCGCTTCGTGAGTGGCTTGCGTGGATTCGATGCGCAGGGTCGAATCAAGTGACGCAACGCGCCCGCACGATCCACCGATGTCACCGCTGACACCGATGAGGTGTCACCGCATCGGTGGATATCGGTGTCATCGGTGGATGGTCGTGCCAACGTCACTGACGAGGTGTCACGCCATCGGCGAGTGGCGGCGTCATCGGCGGATAGTTGACTAGCGCAGCCGAAGGCTCACCGACACGCCATCCCGAAGCGGGACGACCGTCGTATGGAAGTCCTTGTCCGCCTTTGCGAGTTCATTGTACTGCTGGGCGCCCTTGGTCGCAGCATCCGTAGCCTTGCCAGCGACTTTCCCCTGCCACAGCGCGTTATCCGTGATGACGAGGCCACCCACGCGTACGCGGTCACGGGCAAGACGCCAGGCGTCGGGGTATTGCTCCTTGTCGATGTCGATGAAAACGATGTCGTAGGGGCCTGCGTCCTTGCGCAAGACTTGCCTCGCATCGCCGCGGCGGAAATCGACTCGAGTGACGAGGCCGCCCTGCGTCAGCCACTCCCGGGCTTCCTGCTGTTTGGCGGGGTCAGTCTCCGTGTGCACGACGGTGCCTGTGGGGCCGACGGCTTGCGCAAACCAGTAGGTCGAGTAGCCGAATCCCGAACCCATCTCGAAGACCTTGCGAGCACCGATTGCCCGCGTCCACTGCGCGCAAAGACTGCCGACGAGGGGGCCAATGATGGGGAATCCGCGCTTGCGCCCAACGGCGCCCATTTCGGACAAGACCTTGTCCTGGCCACGCTGGAGAGACTGCAGGTAGGATTCCAATTCCGGGGCGACGAGGCTGTCATCCATCGACCAGGTAGAAGGGTTAGGATTTATGTGCCCAGCGCCAAGACTACGTAATCAAAGCCCGTTCTGCACGCCGTGGAGACCATCAAGCGCAAGCGAGTGACCCAGGTCGGTTCGGGCGCTTACTCCGTCTACCTGCCCAAGAAGTGGATTGACACGTGGCCGAAGGAACAACAGGCGGGTCGCGAAGTCGACTTGCACCTAATCAATGGGAGCCTCCTCATCGTCCCCGTCCTGCAAGACCGGGCCCAGAGCATGCTTGCGCCCTCCGATGCCCTGCAAGTCCGGTCGCTGCTGCTCTCCTCCTACGTCCGCGGCCACGAGAGGCTGGAATTATCCCCCAAGGACGGCCGCTTCGACAACGACTGCATCACCGCCGCCCGGGACTTCCTGCGCCACCTCGACGAACGCCTTGTTGCCACGGTGGGGCCGACCCTCATCGGCTTCGAACTGCGCAGCCGACCTGACGCACTTGGGCAAGGCGGCGAGGACCTCCTGCAGATGATGGGCGCAAAACTGCTGCAGGTGCTCGATCTAGCTGCCGAATGCGTGGAGCACTCCAGCAAGGACCCGGACCGGACGCTCCACGCCGCCCGGCTCCTCGTGTCGATTCAGGACGAGGACGTGGCGCGGCTCTTCCACCAGACCCTCCGCCGCGTCGCGACGTTGGAGCTCCCCCTCGAATCCGTCAGTGACTTCCAATTCCTGGACCTTGCGGCATTCCTCCTGCACAGCATCGGGACGCAAGCCTGCCAAGTCGCCCAGACGACCATCGAAGAGCTAGGCCTCACCCTCGCCGACCTCGACTATCCCCGCGCCGATTTGCTCAAGCGCCTGAAGCCACGCGACTTGCCGCCACCGGTCGTGCGCGACATGCTGCTCGCCCACCGGTCGGCGTTCCATGACGCCAAGACGCAGTTGGCCGCGCTCCTCGCGGCCCTGCCCAAAAACGACGCCGCTGCGTTGGGCGCCGTCGTCCAGGCCACCCAAGCCGCTCGGACGCAGCTGCAGGCGCGCCTCTTCGACGTCGTGGTCGGGCACTGGGGCGAGGCCGTCGGCCCTGACATCGCGCAGCGCGCCTTCGCGGCGTACCAACTTGCCAATCCCATCGCGAATATCTTGGGCGCCATGACGGGTGTTGCGATGCAGGCGGTCACGTTCACGGCGGCGAAGCGCACCTAGCGGCGGGCGCCGGTGCTCTATCCACAGAAGGCGCAGGACCCACAGAAACGGTTCTGTGCTTTCTGTGCATTCTGTGGATTGTGCACGGCACCGACGGGCCTCAAATCGTGCGGTTAGGAGGCCGCGGCTGGGACTGCAACCAGTTCCTCGTGAAGGACCCGACGCAGAACCGCTACGACCTCGTGGATGCCGGCCACGGCCTCGACTTCGACGGCGTCGTCCAGCAAATCGTGGGCATCATCGAACCGAAACGGATTCGCAACGTCGCGGTCACGCATGAGCACCTCGACCATGTCAATGGCCTGCCAAAGTGGCGGACCCTCGGGGCGAAACTCACTGCCTCGCCGGGCACCGCTCGCAAACTGCGCGAAGGACGCGACCCAACGTCCGAGATGTTCGGCGGCCACATCCCCAAACTCGACGTCGACGACGTCCTGAATGAGGGTCAGCACGTCCGGCTTGGCGACCGCGATTTTGCTGTCCTGGAGACGCCAGGGCATAGTCCGGGTTCAACGTGCTACTGGGACGAGAAGTCCGGAGTGCTGTTCGCTGGTGACACGTTGTTCGCGGAGGGCGGCATCGGGCGCTTCGATTTCCCGGATGGCGACTTGGCGAAACTCTACGGCTCCGTTCTGCGACTCGGACAGTTGCCGGTCAAGGTGCTGCATTCCGGGCATGGGCCGAGCCCCGAGGGAGATTCTGCCAAGCGCAGCGTCGCGGCCAGCGTTCGTCACGTCGCGATGTGCCGGGCAGGGCGAGTCTAGTGTCGGAACATTTTTTGCACTCCGTCTTTGCCGCACATTGCGCATCGGACCTTTTCCGCAGATGACGCAGATTCCGCAGAAGTTGAATCGAAGCGAGTGCTCAGGATCTGTGGCATCTGCGAAATCTGTGGAAACGGCGTGGCGCCCTTTCACGCGCATCAGCAATGCGGCAAGCCAAACGCGCGCCCCGTTCGAAGCAATCTGCATCGGGACCCGACTTCCGCCG
>CAZXUC010000008.1:0-92772 GCA_964643795.1 uncultured Halobacteriales archaeon
CCGCATGACCGAGCTTGGCGTCATCGCCGGATACCAAGCGGTCCCTAACCTGCGCCACCTGGGTCTGCAAGGCGGGGCTTACCACCTGCGGTTCGCAAGCGACGCCGCCAAGGACGAGGCCATGCCGCGCATCTTGGCCGTGAGCGGGCTCTTGGAGCTGCACGACTTCCTCGGCCAAGGTGCGTGCGCGGACTTCGTCTTCAAAGACGATGCTGATTTGCAACGAATGCTCGCCAAGCTTTCGACGGGGGCGCAGGATGGTCCGCCACGCCACTTCTACAACCGGGAGACGCCTGATGTAAAACGGGCGCTTACACCGCTGGATTGGCGCATCGTGCAAGCCCTACGCGCCAACCCACGTGCGACACCTGCCGACCTCGCGCCAGCCGTCGGGGTGAGCGCTCGCACGGTGAAGCGGCACCTAACCCGCATGGCAAAGGAGGGCAGCGTCTTCCTCGTTCCCGCAATCGACCCGAGCAAGGCTGACGGCCTCTTCCTCTTCGAGCTCCTGGTCTACTTGCGCGACGGAGTGGGGCCGCGGCCAATGGCCGCGCTGAGGGCAGCGTTCAATGCCGAACACGTGTACGCCTACGTGCCGGCCTCGGCCGATCTCGGCAACTTCGACTTGCTCTTGTTCGCACGCACGAGCGCAGAGGTGGAGGCGTTGCGGCGGCGCGCCGAGCAGATCGATGGCGTCATCCGCGCCGAGGCTTGGCTCTTCCGCGCGTTCCTGGGCTTCCCCGCCTGGCTGGACGTCGCGATTGAGCAGGTCGCCAGGGGCGCCGGGGCCACGCCGAAGGCCGTGCCGGCCGTCACCTAGACTCGCAAGGCTGGCTAGGCGATTGGTGAGTAACGTAATTGCTGCGTCGTGCAGGGCCAGACTTGGCCACAGCAGGCAAGGACATTAGGCATTCCGCCCGTAGCCTGCGACGCTCGAGGCCCGCTCATCTTCCCAACCGGCTTGACCGTAATCTCAACCCTACTCGCAACTCTCAAGTTAGAGTGGCTTGAGAGCAAGCACTACACTCATCAGTTCGAGAGCCGCATTGGAGTATATAGTGGAGAGTTGCTATATACTCAATTTCCTTCGGCGGCTCGATATGGCTGAACCCCTCCAAACCGGCGCCGTGTGGGCCCCCTATGGCTTGACTGGCAACCCGTTCTTTCACCACCCCCTCCAGGCTGTCCGCGGGGTGGACCGCGGCATTCACTTGTTCCGCGGGAAGGGCCGCGAAGTCGATGCCAAGAAAATCTCCCAGCGCATCATGAACTCGGACAACTCCATTACGCTCATCGAGGGCGCAAGCGGCATCGGCAAGACCACCCTCGCCAGTCGCATCAAGAATCTTATCGAGGAGTCCGAAGACTCCGCCGTCTTCCCCGACCTCATCCAAGTGGACCTCAAGGCGTCGCGCCCCCTAGAAGCCCTGGCTGCCGAGATTCTCTACGCCGCAATCGTGGCCGTTTCGCGACGCGACGCGGAAGGCTCCGCCACCCGCGAGGCGCAAGCGGAGGGCCGCGGGCTGGTTCTCGACGACCTCATTTCCCAGAAATCCAAGATAATCGGCCTCAATTACATCGTCCAAGCTGGCATCCACCGTCACCAGGTCCGCCGCGAGGCCGCGCAACGGCCTTTCTCAGAGTGGAAGGAGGCCATCACGAACGTCGCGGCAAGCGCCAAAGCCTCCGGCATCCAGCGCATCCTCATCCACATCAACAACCTCGACCAATCTGCGCTTTCTGACCCAGTGGCCCTGGGGGATCTGCTGGGGCACGCGAGGGACCTCCTCCAGACGCCGGGATTCCATTTTCTGCTCTGCGGGACTGAGGCCGTCCGGACCCGTGCCTTGGGCGACCGGCCCAACGTCAAACAGGTCCTTGGCGCACCCGTGCGGCCAGCTCCTCTCAGCCACGGCGACGTGGCGGAGATTGTGAAGGCGCGCTACGGCGACCTCAAGATGACGGGGAGGGCGGCGACGTCGTTCCTCGCCCCAATCGACCCGGACGAGGCGGCGAAGGTGTACGACCAGTTCGCGGGCGAGCTGCGTTCAGCCTTCGAATGCATCGAGCGCGTGTTCGTCGAAGAACTTGGCCCCACCCGCGCCGGCCCACGCACGGCGGCGCAGGTGCTTGAGTTGCAGCGGCCAATCTTCGTTGACCTGCTCGGCACCCTAAACGATTCTCAGTTCACCGTGCTTGAGGCCGTGGCCCAACTTGGCGGGAAGGAGTTCAAGGAGATTCGTCAGCGCGACATTGTGGGGGACCTAGAACGCGTTGACCCTAAGTTCAGTCAGGGCTACGTCAGCCAAATCGCGGAATACCTTGTGACGGAAGGCTGGCTTGCCAAACGCCAACCGAATGCAAAGGCCAGCTACTATTCGCTCGGCGGCCGCGGCCGAATCGTCATCAGGGACATCCTGGAGGAATGAGTATGGCCAACGCCATGGACGGGGAGGCGTTTCAGGAGTTCGTGCGGGCCATCCAAGAAGACCTCATGCCCGGCTTCGCATTGCAAGCCGACATGAGAGCGGCCCGGGACGGCAAGAAGGCCGTCCTCGTCCATTGACGCGGCCGCAAATACGCATTGCCCGCCGGGGGAATCGCCGGCCTCCGCAACCACAGCATTCTTTGCGGCTGCAACGGATGGTCACGTCATGGAAGCGCAGGCCATCGCGCAGGCCCAGGCCGACCTCGTCGCGTGGGGAATCCTGGAGGCCGGCGAGCCGCGCCTTACGCGACGAGCCCAGGCGGCCATTGCGCGTGCGGCTGCGACGCTGCGCGAGAAGGAAGTCTCCGGCATCCCGGTCGCGGGGCATCCGCTCGTCCTCGCAGCGGCGCTCGCCTTGGCCGACTTGGCCCCGGCAGGGAAGGCGACGCCAGCGCACGAGTCCGTGCTTGCCGCGGCCGAATTAGCCTCCCTGCCAGAGGGTGTGCGCGGAATGTTTAGCGCGTCGCGACCGTGACCTGGCGCTTGCCGGCGGCTGGCGGGCCGGTTTGCGCCGGCGCCTGGGACTTCAGATGCTTCACGATTTGCGCAAGTTCACGATCGAACGTGGCCTGCGGCAAGGCCGTGCCATTCAGAATCGTCGACCCTTGGCGCGTGAGGGAGGCCATGAAGATGGCCTCCTGGATTTCTTGCTCCGTCGCGCCATTGAGCCGAGCTGCCTCGGTGTGGAAGAGGACGCAGTAGTGGCACGGAATCTGCGCGGAGACGCCGAGCCCGATGAGTTCCTTGACCTTCCCAGAAAGCTCGGTCTTGTCCGAGAGCTGGAAGTCACGGATGTTGTTCCACCACAACCGCGCCTCGTTGGGTCCCAAGACGCTGGCAAAGGAGGGCACGAAGCCGAAGGTCTGCGTCAGTTCCTGGCGCACTTCGGAAGGCAGGCTTGAGGTCGGGTTTCCAGTGGGCATGTTGATGCACCAGCCGCCTGTAACCAACGCTGGGTTCTTAGTGGCTGCCCCATCATTTTCACGTAGCAGCAAAAGACGTAAGGCCACGGTCCCGCCAACCATGAAACAATTGGCTTGTGGCTCCGCATTATCGAGGCGCTCCCGCATGATGTCGGGCGCTACCTCTTTCCTGCCACCTTTTCCCCTGGGCCACTTTGGCGCCACCATGGTCCGCATGACTGTGAAGCGCCAGAAGGATGCCCCCGCGACGCCTGCGGACGAACCGAAGCGCATTGCGTCGCGCCCAAAAACTGCCATCCGGACCTCCCGCATCGCGAAGGGCCGCACGCATGAGGCGGCGACTGCCGCAGCGCCTTCCAAGCCTGGCGCCCGCAAGAAAGTCCACGACGTCCAAGGTCGCCCGCAGGGCGAAGTCCGGACCGGGAGACGCGGACGACGCGCGTGATGACCGTAACATAAACCACCTGGGTCACAACCATGGGAATCCTCGCCGTCGACATGTTCACCACGCTGGATGGCGTCGTTCAGGCACCCGGCGGTCCCGACGAGGACCGGGCGGGCGGATTCACGCACGGCGGTTGGCAAGGCCCGTTCTTCGACGAAGAATCGGGGAGTGAGATGGCGAAGCGCTTTCCGAAGTTCGACGCACTTCTGTTGGGACGCAAGACGTACGACATCTTCGCCGGGTTCTGGCCCAAGCAGCCCAAGAATGCTTTCTCGCAGCAGCTCAATACGGTTGCCAAGTACGTCGCGTCCCGCAAACTCAAGAAGGTCCAATGGCAGAATTCGAAACTCATCGAAGGCGACGTCGCCCAGGCGGTCGTGAAGATCAAGAAGCGACACAAGGAAGTGCGCGTCATCGGCAGCGCCAATCTCGTGCAGACTCTCCTCAAGCACGACCTCGTGAACAGGTTCAACTTGTGGCTGTACCCCGTCGTGCTGGGCTCGGGCAAGCGACTATTCGCCGAGGGCGCAGTGCCCGCTCGGATGAAACTCGTCGAATCGAAGTCGTTCCCGGGCGGCGCCCTCCTGCTTGTCTATGAGCGCGCTGGGAAACCAACGTACGTCGACATGGCCGTCCAAACGTCGTAAGTCGACTGAGATCGCTGAGCGGAACCGCGGCTACCTGGATTATTCGCGCCGAACCGCAAATCTTGCGTCGATGAGCGAAGCCAGCGTCGGCAATTGTGGGGATTGTGAACATATCCACCCAAAGGGGTCTTCTTCACCTCGAAAGTGGGGCTCCGTATGCCACCTGCCAAAGCCTCGACCCATTTGCGAAAGCGGCCATTGCGGAGCATCCTCGGCACATCCTCCACCAATCCCTCCACGGTCGTCACGCTGTGAACCATGCTTGAACCACCGGTTACCCTCGGGCCAGCCCAGTGGAAGACCCCTCCTGTCTTTGTAACGGACTACGATCGCACCCTTGCACAGCCTGGCGCGGGCCCCGACCCCTCGGCCATGAAAGCGATTGCCGCCTTACGCGCGGCCGGCATCCGCTGCATCCTAGCCACAGGACGGCCCGCGGATGACCTACTTGCGCAGGGCATTGACCCAGAATCGTTCGATGCCTTCGTCATCGAAGGAGGAGCGCTGTTCGGCCCGCTCAACTCGCTGGTCTACCTCAATATAGGAAACGAACTCGAAGCGGCTGCCAAGCAATGCAAGGCTGCCGGTATCCCAATTGCGCAACGCAGCTATTCGTTCTCAGTTCCACGCGAGCACGAAGCCACCGTTCGCAGCCTAGTCGGCGAATGCTCCATCCAGCCAAACGTCGACCAGTTGGACATCCTGCCGCCCCACGTCGACAAGGGAACCGGCCTCGACGGTGCCCTGGGAAAACTTGGCAATCGCGCCCTTCCCGTGCTGGCCATCGGAGACGGCGAGAACGACATCCCTCTCCTCGACCGGGCGACGTATGGTTTGGCGCCTGCCAATGCCGTGCCAGCGCTGCGCGAAATGGCCGACGAAGTCCTTGCCGAATCCGGCCCGGCTGCCGTCGTCGCAGCAGCAGAGCGCCTGTTGCGAGGCGACTGGGCAACCATCCTCAACCCACCGACTTCATCATGACCGCAAACACAATCCTCGTCAGCACACAAACTTCCCTGCTGCGCTTCGACGGCGCGGGCCTAGGTGGATTAGCCCCCGGCCCTTCCTGTTGAACGAAGCGACGGTAGCCCGATTTTGGCCCTGTTGATTTTCAGACCTGAGCCTGAAGGGCCGTAGCGGCCCTACTTTTCCTTCTTTTCCTCAAGTTCCAGAGTTTGCCCCTAATCGCCAAGGAGTCACGAGTGCGACAGGGGCCTCGACCGTGCGCGCGCCTTCGCACTCGGACGCACCTGCATGCAGCAACCCTTATCACGCTCGTTCAGTGGTGGGCTGCGTGGCCGGGTCGCGAGTACTAGTTGTGACGTTCGCCTTCGTCTTGGCAGGATGTTCAGGCAATCCAAACGAGCAGCCCGCGGAAGTCGAGGTCGCCAAAGCTGGTTACGCATACGACGGCCCCGGATCGCTGTTTGCGGGACCTCCCTTGTACGCTGACCCTCAGAACACGCCGCACCCGGCGTACAATTGGCCGACCCTGAGCCATCCAGCAATCGGGACCAATGTGCCCGAGTGGTGGCGGCCGGCCCAGACGTCTGAGTTGCCGGCGACCATCGCGGAGTTGCAGCACGTCGCGTCCGTGCCTGGTGTCGAGCGCGGCGCAGGAATCACGCTCTTCGGGTCGTTGGCCGTGGTCCCGAGCTTCCACAGCGGCATGCCCTCAGGCATTGTCGACATACGCGACCCCACCGATGCCCGCTTGCTCTCGCAGTTCGAGACGCAGGTCGGGGACGGACATCGCGGCGCAGTCATCATCGCCTATCCGACCGGTCGCCTGGTGACTGTGCTGGCCACGCTCTACGCGCTCGACGTCTGGGACATCACGGACCCGCGGCAGCCTGAACCGTTGCCCGTCGTCGAGCTGCCGTTCGGCACCGCCGGCAGCCACAAGATTGGCGTCGTCCCCGGCACGCCTATTCTCTACAACGCCGCAAGCTGGGGTGGTGAACCCGAATTGGGCATGGGCGGTCCCGGCGCCCACACGGGCAACGGCGCCAGCGTCACGGAGATGTTCGACTTCTCCGACCCGGAAAATCCAGTCCGGCTTCCGGATTTCAAGAACGGCTATTCCTGCCACCACATCTTCTTCTGGAACAACGTGGAACAGGAAAAGTACCGCGCCATTTGCGCCGGCGTCGAGTACACGCAAATCATCGATACCGCTGAACCTCTCAACCCCGAAGTCATCGTCTCGATTCCCTACGGCCTCGGCAACCCGGACTTGCCATCCACTAGCGTGTTCGCCCAGGCATTCAGCCACACCGCCGGCCTCAGCCTGGACGGGAGCATCTTGTATGTCGGAGACGAAAACGGCGGCGGCACAACGCCTCTCGGGTGTGTCGCCCGGGTCGATTCATCCGCCGGTGCCGCAAGCATTCCCGTTGGGGCCATCTGGTTCTATGACGTCACCACCGAGACCCAACCTCGCTACGTTGGGCACGTGTCGGCGAGCCAACTGGACCGCCTGGGTCACTACGATCCGACCACGCCGGCGATGCCACCGAGTTGCACCGCGCACCATGGTCGCCTCGTCCCGGCCGGGGACCTGCTTGCCATGTCGTTCTATGGTGCAGGTGTGTTGCTGATTGATTTTGCGCCCGTGCGTTCGGAGCCACCGGGCAATCCACGGATTGTGGCACGATTCACAGCGGAGGGAATCAACGTCTGGGAAACGTGGTACTACAACGGCTTCCTTTTCACGGGTGACCTCGGGCGTGGCATGGACGTCCTTGCCTTGGCTTGACCGCTTGAGCGACCGGAGCACCGGCGCAGCCGCCCGTAGGGAGCGGAACTGCGCGCGCCGCAATCAGCCGGCACCGGCGTGTTAACTCCGTTTAACGCCACAGGACTTCGGTTCCGTTGTATTTCCTCCTCATTTTCCCCGTTTGCGCGCTCTGGGACTTGACGGCAGCCAGCGGGGCCATTGTGTCCGACTCGCCTTAGGCAACTGGTCCGCCACGAATCTACCCATTTGGCTCAGGCAAGCTGCATATGTCGGAGCGCGCAAACATCCGTATGAACCCATGGACCCTCTATGACCGGGGACCGCCGCGTCCCCGGTGTTCCACACGGATTCGTCAGCGCAGGCCGCCACGGAAGCCATATCCGGCGATGCCCTGCCGGGGCTTGGAGGCGTTCCCCAAGACCCAACGACAGCTATGCAAGATGCCTGGAACACCTACGCTTCCAGGCTCAGGACGAAACTGGACCAACTGAAAGTTCCACACAACGATTGGACGACGGATGAATTGGTGATGTATCTGCGCGACTACAAGCGGCGCAACCCCAGCACAATCCAGAAGCGACTCGCGCACCTGCGCTTCATGCAGGAGCACGAGGCGATGCCGGTTCGGATGCACGGGAGCCGCTACGAAGTCGTGAACAGCTTCTACCTCTACGTCCGCTACCGCGAAACGGTCGAAGGCGCAAGACATGGCGCGGTCATCAATGACCACAAGGCCATCCGGACTCTGGGCGACTTCCTGGGAATCCCCCGGGAAGTGTGGCCCACGGCTCCAACTGCGCCCAAGACCGACGAACGGTGGCTGCCAACTCCGGAGGAGGTCTATGACCTGCTCCATGCGGACTACACGCCCAGGCCGAACGTGAGCTACGAGAACGCGCTTGTCAAGGCGCTCTTGCTGCTGGACTACGGCATTGGCGTGCGGTTCCCAAGCGAGGCCCACGCACTCAAGTTGCGCGACTTCGACCCGGACCGGCATCTGCTGGTCATCACGGAGCCGAAGAAGTCAGGCCGTCGCCGGACGCTGTTGTTGGAGCCGGAGTGGTTGTGCTGCTCGAAACAGCACGCGAGCTTGGCAAACTACCTGAAGTGGCGAGACAAGGTGGACCCCGAACGGAAACAGGAAGCGTTCTTCCTGAAGCCGGACGGGACGCCCTTTGCCTCCAAGTTCGGGATGCTGAAGTTCGTGCGCGGCCATGTCGTCAAGCGGTTCCCGTGGTTCCATCCCTACCAAGGCAGGCATTGGTGCGCCAACGCCCGCCTCATCGAGTGGGGGTTCGACGCTACGCGGGTCGCCGATTGGCTCGGCCATGAGGCCGTGGACATGACGCGCAGGGCATACGACCACAACGCCCGCCTCTACGCCCGACTGTATGGGACGGATTGGCTGGCGCGCATCGGACGAAAAATCGACAAGAGGCCGAATTAGCGCCTGTTGATTCGCTTGGACAGAGGGCAACGGGGATGGGACCTAGTGGACCCGCCGGCGACAACCTGCCATCGCATCGCCTCAGTCCGGGTGGGGTCTGCCGCATGGTCCTGCCCACCTTGGCGACCTTGCGCAGCCACGGCTGGATGAAACGAGCCTATTGGTACAGCCTCCAACCCGGGGCACCCGCCGAGATTGACATGCCCGGCGACATCCAGTTGCGCCACATCGACATGCCAGCGGAGGAACTCAAGTCCTACGGCCGCAGCAAGGAGAAACTCTGGGCAGACATCCATGGACTTCCCAGCCAGCCCTTCAACGGCGAAGACTTCCGCCAATACACCCGCTTCAACGCACGCACGGCGGATGCCCTGCTGGAGCACGCCGACGAATTGGACGTCGCCTACATCCACGACTTCCAGCTCCTGCAAGTCGGAGCGCTCATGGGATTGGCGGCTCCCTGCGTCCTGCGTTGGCACGTGCCGTTCAATCCAATACTGATTCCAGCCTACACGCGCCACTGGATGCTGCGCCTGATGGAGGACTTCGATGCCGTAATGGTCAGCACCCGGCGCGACCTGCAAGGATTGATGGACGCGGGGTTCAAGGGCAAGGCGCGCCAAGTCTATCCCCACATTGAGGCCAACGATTGGCCGGACACTACGCCCAACGAAATCTCTGACCTCGAAGCCAACTGGAACCTCAGGCCCACGACCAAAATCTTCCTTCTGGTGGCGCGCATGGACCCCATGAAGCGGCAAGACCTGGCAATCCGGGCCTTCGCCAAGGTCCACGCGGCCAATCCTGATACACGCCTGGTCCTGGTCGGCAACGGCTCCTTCAGCGGCAAGCTCGGCGGCCAAACCAGCAAAGGCAAGTCCGAGGAGTGGCACGACAAGCTCCGGTGGATCACTGCGGAACTCGGCTTGACGAACGCCGTCACGTTCGCCCACTGGATCCCCGACGGGCTGTTGGCCGCAGCGTATCAGCGCGCGGAGGCCGTCCTGCTGACGAGCGACATCGAAGGGTTTGGTTTGACGCCCTTGGAAGCGTGGCGTTACGGCCGCGTGCCCATCATCTCCTCCGGATGCGGTGCCGCCGAGATTATCACGGATCGAATCAATGGCATCGTTTTCCCCGCCGGCGACGAAGCAGCGCTCGCCGATGCCATGATGAGCGTCTTAACGGACCGCTCCATGGTGGACCGCGTCGGGGACGCCGGCCGCGCCACGCTTCCGCTGTATACGGCTCGCCAAGTCAATCCCGTCATCCGTGGCATCCTCGACGAGGCCATCCAAGGCTACACCCGGTGAGCGCCTTGGACGACGCGATTCGGCGGCCCCTGCTGGCGGATGCCGTCTTCTCGCGTCTGATGGATGGCCTGACTGGGGGCGCCTTTCTGGCTGGCCTGGCCTTGCTGGCGGGAGCGGACAACTGGCAGCTGGCGGTCTTGGCGTCCTTGCCGTTCCTCGCCCAAGTTGTGCAACTGCCTGCGGTGGCCTTGTTGCTTCGCATCAAGGACCGCCGCAAGGTGGTCGTGTGGACGGCGGGCGCCGCACGAGTATTGCTGCTCGTCGTGGCCGCCCTCCTGGTGTTGCCGGGAGCAAGGTTAGGCATCAACGGACTCCTCCTGATTCTTGGTGCGGCCGCCGTGTTGACGGTCTTTGCTACTGCCGCTTGGAACTGGTGGATGCGTGACCTCCTTCCCAGTCACGAACTCGGGGCGTTCTTCGGCCAGCGCCTACGCGGCGCGACCTTGGCGAGTCTCTTGGTCATGCTGGCGGCCGGGACCGCCCTCGACCTCTTCGAATCCGGTGGCAGGCCGCACATTGGGTACGCCATCCTGTTCGGGCTCGGAGGCCTCGCGGGCCTCGCCGGGGTGGCCGCCTTGGCGCGCACTCCCAACATCGTTGCTCCACCCAGCGCCCCCGCCGGGCAAAGCCTGCAACAAGTCTGGATGGCCGTGCGCAGCGCGCCGCGAGGCCTGCTCGGCGCCCTCAGCCTCACCGCCGTGACGATTAGCTTCGCGCTGCCATTCACGGCCGTGTACCTCCTTCGCAGCCTTGGCTACAGCTACCTGGCCGTCACCGCGTTTGCCATCGTCAGTCAATTGGCGTACTTGGCAGGCCTTCGCGGCTGGTCCCACATCTCCGACCGGCACGGCGATCGCAGCCTCCTCTCATTTTCCCTCAGCATTCTCGGCCTGAGTCTGGCAGGTTGGGCCGTGACGGGGTGGGGCGCGGGATGGACCCTGTCAGCGGCCCTTACGCTGCTGCATTTTCTTTCCGGCTACGCCATGGGAGGCATTGAGCTGGCGAGCACCAACCTGCTCTTGCGCAGCGCGCCCGCGAACTCCGGCGCTGCGCACATGGCAGGCGTCTCCATCGTGCGCGCAGCCGCCGGCGGCCTTGGGGTCCTGGCGGCCGGTGTGGCTTGGCAAGCCATGGGGACTGGTGTCCTGTTCACCGCCGAATTGCCGGTAGTTGGTGTCTGGGAGCTAAGAGGTTTCCAAGTGCTCTGCCTGGCCTCGGTCGCAATCGCCGTCATGTGCGCAGCTGCCGTTGCCCGGATGGCGGCCCCGGAAGGCCACGGGACCATGGAAGTGGCTCGCGCCTTGCGCAAAGAAGTCCACCAAATGTCCTCCATCGCGGGCGTGCGCGGCCTCATCCACGCCGCATCGTACTACGTAGAATTCATGGCAGCACCGTTTGCAGCAAGGCGACGACGCAGGGAGTAGGTTAGCTTAGCGCGACGACGGCATCCGGCACAGTCACGCGACCGGCGCGGCCCTCTTGGGTCTCGCCGCCACTAGGGGTACATGCGCTCGAGCCAGCCGTAGCCTTCGCTGCGATGGAAGACCCGCACGACCTCAAGGGTGTCACCGCGAACGAACCAGCCGGCCCGCCATTCCCCAACCGCCAAACGGTAAGCACCAAACGGCGCCTTGCTGTCCAGCCGCTTGACATCCAATTTGGCCGACCGACCCGAGGCGTCCTTCGTGAGTTGGGCCAACGCGGCCTTCATGCGGCGCCGGGGGACGGGGGGCATTTGAGCCAGCGCGGCTGCGGCAGCGGGATCGAACCGGACCTTCAACGGTGCACCCTAGACATCCTTGAGGTCGACCCACGAGTTGGCTGCGTCCGCAGCCTCGACCCGGCGCCACATGTCGGCGATGAACTCCTGCTCATCGATCTTGTCCATCAGAAGTTGCAGGATGTCGTTGTACGTCATCCCGGCCGTGCCGTACCGCTTCAGCCGATCGCGGATCTTGGGGTCAATCGTCAACGTCGTTGGCATGATGTATGGTAATGGTTGTTCCATAGTCATAATGGTTGTGCCATAGCATGGCGCTGCAAGGCTACGTGGGCATCGGAGAGGTGGATGAATTCGCGCATCCGTTGGCCTTCATCGGCGTCTAGCAATTGGTTTCCTTACTCCGTAGTGTGGGAGGCTTGGGATTGCACAGAGATTCACAGAGCTTTGACCTCGACGCGCCGGGCACCATGCCGGTCACGCGGAGAACGCGGAAACCCGCGGAGTCCAGTTCCGCGCTGTTCCGCGCCCTCCGCGTGAAGGCCGAAGCTCGCCGACGACTCGGTTCTGCGTAAATTCGTGCAATCCCAGGCCTCCGGTTCACCGGCCGACATGAAACCACTACCCGGGAACGCTGCGATCAAGCACTGCATGAAAATCCCGCACTTGGCCAGCAGCAGCGCCGCCGCCAACCCGGCGGACTTCGGCATCGAGTCGGCCGCGTAGTTCCTTGACGTGGCCCGCCGTGAGTGCCACGCGGTTGTGCGCCAAGGCAAGCGGATAGGGATAGCCAGCGTAGACGGCATCGCGCGACAGTGCTGCGAGGCCCGGCAAATAGTCAGCCGAGCAATCAATGCGGAAGGCATGCAGCGAGGCGCCATGCAACTTCGCCACCCAGACGCCATCCATTCCGGGGACGGGCGCGGCCCATGCTTGTTTCGGCATCGACTCGGTGCCTAATCGAAGAATCTCGGAGACGACGGGAGCGCCGCCATGTTCGAGGCCGCTGCGCTTTGCGACCCCCACCAAACGGCCGCCCGAGGTCGTCACCGCCGCGCGGATGGCGGAAATCAGGGCAGCGGGTCCTGGTGGCAGGCCCTCGACAGCTCCGTCAATCAGGAGCAAGCCGCCACGGCGAGCTGCCACGATTGCCTTCGAAGTTTCGTCGGCCGCGCGCATGGCTTCCGCGAAGGATTCCGCGCTGCGGATTGGTGGCGCAGGTGCCCCGAGGATGGAATAGACTTGTTCGACGATGGCCCGTGCCTCGTCTGGAGTGGCCGCGAAGATGGCAGGATCGACTTCGGGGAGCTTCGGGCCGGGCCACACAACGGCTTCGGCGCGAACGGCGACGACCCAGAGGAATCCATTGTCCGCGAGCACCGCGTGGGAGCCATCGACGGCCACGCACGAGGGCGGGCGTTGGCTGGCCTTGACGTGGCGAAATGCCGGCATGAAGTCAAGGCGGCGCGTGGCTTGCTGCGAGATGCGAAACGCCGCGTCGGCCATGCCAGGATGCACGACGTTGCAAGGTCGGACAGGTTCTTGCGGGTTGCGAACGGGTCAGCGAACCGATTCTGTGTCGTGGAATGGTGCGACGGGGGATAATGTGGGTTACTGTGGTAAACCGTGGTTGACCACGGATGTCCACGGACGGCCCTTCTCCACGCGAAATCATCCCCGCGCACTGGCTGGATGGAATTGTCCGGTAGCGACGCGATTGCTGGTAATTTGTTGTCCCCCCAGAAGGGTCCATGGCCATGGTCGATTTCTTCCGGAGCCTATATTGCCCCTGCATCCATTGGAGCCGATGGGATGCACATGCGGCACATCGCCTCGGCGTTAGCTCATCTTTTCGAACGCCACGGTCACGACGTAAGCCTCGACGCCGCGATTCCGGGTCGCACCGGCGCTGACTATGTTCTTCCATTGGCCGCCTGGCATGACGGCGAATGGCTCCTGGTCGATGGCGACCTGTCCACCCCCGCTTCTGAGATGGCCGTGCACCGGCTCCTCATGGCCTGCATCGACACCGGTGCACGTGGTATCTACTGCCACGCCGGTTCCGCCGACGCCGCCGCCCGCAACGCCTGCCTCGACCAGGTCCTACTCTGGGACCGCGAAACGCTGGCGCTCCTTCTCGGCCAAACCCAGATTGCCGATGCCATGGGCGAAGCGCCCCCACGACTGTCCCTCGGTTTCCCCACCCCGACGCCTGCCGAGCAAAACTTGAACCCCGTCCCGAACGTCGTCGTGGCCGCCACCGAGGGCGAGCACTTGGAGGAGCAACCCAGCGAGGCCGCCATGGCATTCGCCGAACTCATGCCTCCCGAGCCGGTCCGCGAAGAAAGAGCCGCTGAGTCGCTCGGGGAAGTCCTGCCGGCTGCATTCCAAGCAGTGATGGCCCCGCTCACGCCGGCGCCTGCCGCTGAACGGGAACTGGATTGGGAAGCCTCCCCCGCGGTCGCCCCAGCCTCCGTCGCCACCGTGAACATTCCCGCTCTGCAAGTGCTTGAGGTCCCGTCGGGTTCCAATGGCATCCTCGCCATCAAACTCAGTCTGCCTGAAGCCAAACAGCGCGTGGCGGACCGCCTCATGGGCTGGGAGCAAGCGGACCTGGTCCTGCAACCAATTCACCTCTTCGACTACACAGTCGAAGTCCTGCAGCAGGGTAGCCTCGCGACGGATTCGAAGCGCGGCCGCATCGAGATCAACGGTACCGACCGCACGGTTCGCCCCATCACGGACCACATCAAGCTAGCCGGCGAAGCCATGCCCGTCCCCGAAGCAAGCGTCACGGTCATGGAGAAGATCCTCCGCGTCAACGACGCCCGGGCCTTGCAAGTCGCAACCGAGTGGGTCGATGCTCAACACAGTAAGACCGTTCGCGTCGCCTCGGGCGACCCGGACGACGAGTTCGCGTTGACGGAACTCCGCCGCATCGCCCCCACCTCCGGCCAAGTTACGCTCACGCCGCTCGGATTGTGGCACCGTCCGTTTTGGCGCCTGTGGGGCGACAACGGCCACGTCGACATCGACGCCGTCGATGGCGCGGTGCTCGACGAGGAATTGCGCTGCGTCGCCGACAGTGATGCCATTCTAATCGAGTGAACATCTGGTCCGGGCGAGGCGGCCAGGGCGACCGTCGACGACACCGACGGGCCGCGGAATCAAGGAATCTGGGGAATAGGGTTCCTAGGATTCCGCGGATTTCGCGGCTCGTCAGGCCGGCGGACCGGCCGACTCGGGTCAATCGTCGTGCGTCCGCACGCGTCCCGTTACGGCCTGAACGTCCACAACACGCCCTTGCCTCGTGGCTCGACGTGTTCAACGTGCAAGCGGCGGCCCTGCCCCGACGGCGGCCCGGGCCAGATGGACGGTCCGTCGCCGCCGACGAACACGGGCGCCTGATACAACGTCCATTCATCGACGAACCCGGCGCGCACAAATGAACGCAGCACCGTTCCGCCGCCTTCCACCAGCAACGTGCGGACGCCTCGCTCGTGCAGGGCAGCTAAGGCGGCTTCGAGGTCGAGATGGCCCTCCTCATCGAGCGCGACCTGCACCAGTTCGGCGTGAGGAATCCCAGGGCGCACGACGGGGCTGTGGAAGATGAGCGTCGGCGCCGACCCGTCGGCGACCTTCGACGCGGGGGGTGTCCGTCCTGCGCTGTCCAGGACGACGCGCAACAACTTCTTGCCTGGCGGCACTGCAGTGAGGTCGGGATTGACCTTCAGGCTCGGGTCGTCGTTCAAGATCGTGTTGACTCCGACCAGGATCGCGTTGGCCTGCACGCGCAAGCCGTGCACGCGCCGCAAGTCGAGCTCATCCGAGAAGGTCATCGGCGAACCGTCGGGCGCCGAGATTTTGCCGTCGAGGCTGCTTGCGCAGTTCAGCAGCACGTGCGGCCGCGACTTGCCGCCTTGGTCCGCGGGAGGGTTGCTTGCTTCTGTCACGAAACCCCCCATCGCAACCTCCGTTAAGTAGAGTGCCTTGGCCGCCCGCGTGGCCGGAGAGGTAAAGTCGATTTCTGGCCCGGCCGAGGCGGTGGTCGCCCCGAATCTAGTGGGCCTGGCCAAGCCGCCCGCTGGCCCCGTTGGCCCCCCAGGCCGACTTACCATCGTAGGCACTGGCCACGTCTTCCAACTCCGCAAGACCATCCGCGACGCGATTCATGCGTGGCGCCCCGACGTCGTCTTCGTCGAACTTGACCGCGGCCGCCTACAAGCACTCCTAGACCGCCAACGCGGCGTCGCACCAGAACCCGGTGGGCAGGGTCAATTTCTGCATCGCAAACTCCACAAGTTCCAGTCGCAAGTGGCCGGAATGTACGGCGCTCAGCAGGGAGAGGAAATGCTGGCGGCGGTGCAAGCCGGCCAAGAAGTGGGAGCGAAGATTGCCCTCATCGATCCGCCGGCGCACAACACCGTGCGCAAGGTCCTCAAGGAATTCACGTGGCGCGAACGCTTCCGACTCGCGGGGCAACTCACGTTTGGCGGACTCCAGGGGCTGTTGCGCCGGGGTGATGGGAAGGCCAGCATCGAAGCGGAGATGAAGCGCTACCAGGACGACCCGGACGCCGCGTTGCAGGAACTTGGTCGTCAGTATCCGACCATTCACCGCATCGTAATCAGTGACCGGGACGACATCATGGCAAGTCGCATCCGGAAACACTTGGCCGGAGCGCGGCACGGCGTCGCGGTCGTGGGGGACGGACACGTTCCGGGCCTGCTGTCGCGTTTGGCTGACCTCGAAGTGGAAACGTTCCGCCTTCCCGCCGTCCGTGATGGAAGATTGCCGCGGCCGCCGGCTAGTGTAGCGACGGGGACGAGCGCGGATGTAGGGTTTGGGTTCGATACGAAAGTCTGACCGGGCCTACTGGATTATGCGGTGCGGTTTGGACGACTCGCCGTGCTGAGGGACGGAGCCGTGGATCCCGCACAAGCGGCCGTCGCGAGCGGTGTTCATGCACTGACGACCGTCAGATTCACGGTTTGCTTTGCACCGTCTCCAGCCACGGTGCTCAGGTAGGTCATCGTCAACGTGACAACAAGCCAAAGAAGGCTCACCCTGAACGCTCGACGGCCCCGTTGTGTGCGGAAAAAGACGGCCCCACCATCGCGCGAGGCCGGCAAGAGCGGTAGCTCGGCCCGAGCGGCCCCTTCCAATAGGCTTCGGCCAACGCCGCAAGGGATGTGCCGAGATTAGTCAAGGTCCCAGACACGGGTCAGCCCTTCCGCCAAAGCCGGGTGGGTCGCCCTTAACTGGACGACTACCTCGACCTTGTCGATGTTCGAAAGGCCTGGGTGCTTGAGCTCAATCCGGCGTGCCAGCCAACTCGACGCCGTCATCAACCGCGTAGCACAACCATTGGCCTCGAGACTGTGCGTCGCGGCGTCGTCGGTCGAAACGCTGGGCCATCCACCACAACCCCTATCTGGCGCCTCGGGTCGGTCGTGTCCATGCGCGGATCGTGGCCGCTCGGTTCCTTGCTTTTGGTGGGTCTCGTTGGCCTAGCCGGGTGCCTGAACAACTCGTCGAGCGACCAGGATACGGACCTTCCCATCGTCCCCGTCGTCGGCACACCGCCGGCGGTCGACGCTGCAGCCTTGTTGAGCGACCTCGAGTCTTTTGTTAAGACATACCCGATGCGCAAGGACAACGGGCCCGACCACGAAGCCGCACGCCTGTGGCTGCTCACCCAGTTTGATTCCTACGGGCTCGAGGCCTACCGCCACAACTTCAACGACGGCATCGACCAGGCCAACATCGTCGGCATCAAGTGGGGCAACGTGCGTGACGAGTGGGTCATCGTGGGCGGTCACTACGACATGGCCGGCCCTCCGAACTGCCCCGAGTCCGCACCCTGCCCGGCAGGCAGCGAAACGCAGGGCGCCTACGATGACGGGTCCGGCACAATGATGACGGTCCACCTTGCCAAGGCATTCGCGAACCTGAACACGACGTACACGATCGCCTTCGTCGCTTTCGATGGGGAGGAGCGCGGCCTGCAAGGTTCCGGCCACTTCGCGGAGGACATCCTGAGCGACCGCACCCAATACAAGGGCATCAAGTTCCACGCCATGCTTGATCTCGACATGATCGGCCTCAACTGGCCTGGCGTGGATGCGCCCATCTACTTCGACAGTAACTCGCCGCAACTTGACGGGACGGTGATGCAACTCGCCCAGGCCGCTAGCATCCCGGAAGGGATGATCAAGTACCAAGGAATAACGGCCGGCCAGAGCGACTACCGCCACTTCTTCGAGCTCGAGGTCCCGACGGGCTTCTTCATCAGCAACTTCGAGGAGTGGCAACTCCCCGGCAACTTCCCCGCCGACGGCCAGGACATCCCGATGCAAGGCGAGTATCCGTTCTGGCACGTTGCCGACACGTGGGAGACTATGCTACTAATGGCAGGTTCCCCAGCCGACCTGGAGTCAGGGTTCCAGACGGCCATGGACTTGGCTGCGGGGGTCCTATGGCACATGGCGACATCAGTGCAGCCGTACGATGTCGAAGCCTTCGAAGGTTAGGGTCGGGCACAACGGCACCGCAAGATGGGATTCCACAACGCGGGACGCCCACCACAATGCTCTTGAGGGCCAACAGGTGAGCGCGGGCCATGCGCAATGCCTTGATGCTAAGCCTCCTCGCCTTCGGCGTGTTCGCCGGTTGCTTCGGAGACTCTTCCGGAACTGACTCCGACAACGATGGTCTTACCGATTCCCAGGAACTCGATTTGGGAACCGACCGCCAGGTCGCCGACACTGACGCGGACGGCCTCAATGACGGCGGCGAAGTCAAGCAAGGCACCAACCCGACCAACCCAGACACGGACATGGACAACACGTCTGACGGCGACGAGATCGCCAACAGTACCGACCCCCTCGACCCCCTGTCTGGCTACACGGTCCCGCCGGTCCCAACTGTCGATGCCACGGATCTCCTCGCGCGGCACGCCGAATTCGTCTCGGAGAACCCCATCCGCAAGAACAACGGCGCCGGCCACGAGTCAGCCCGCGTCGACCTCACGGCGTACTGTGAATCCTTCGGCCTCGAAGCCTACCGCCACAACTTCACGGCAGGCATCGACCAAGCCAACATGGTGTGCATCAAATGGGGCATCGACCGCCTGAACTGGGTCGTAGTCGGCGGCCATTACGACACGACGACCTTCGTCGGCTTCGACGAGAGCAATTCTCAGGGCGCCTACGACGACGGCTCGGGCACGATGATTACCTTCCACCTTGCGAAGATTTTCGCGAACATCACGCCCCATTACACCATGGCCTTCGTCGGGCTTGACGGCGAAGAGCGCGGCCTACAAGGCGCCACAGCGTTCGTTCAGGACTTCCACGAGTCCCCGGACAACCCGTACGGCAACACTCAGGTCGTCGCCGCCGTGAACCTCGACATGATCGGCCTCAACTGGCCCGGCGTCATGGCCCCCGTCAACGTCCTCAGCAACTCCAACAAGGCCATCGAAGTCGCAGACACCAAGCGCAAGGCGATGAACTGGCCCGACGAGCAGTGGCTGGTCAAGGACGGCCTCTCGCTGGGCAGTTCTGACTACGCCAAGTTTGGCCAGCAGGGCATCCCGACAATCTTCTTCATCAGCGACTTCGAAGAGATGGGCGTCCCCGGGGTCCCCGCGCATCAGGTCAGCACCCCAATCGGTGTCTACCCCTTCTGGCACAACCGCGACACGCTCGAGAGCATGACCCTCATGGCCGGCTCGGCAGAGAACGTGCGCCTTGGCTTCCAATCCATTACGGAAGTCGTCGCGCAGATTCTCCACACGATGGCCTTCGAGAAGGACGTCAAGTTCGACGGCGCCGTCAAGTGGACCAACTAAGCCGCCCTGCGCTTATCCGTAGTCCGCCGACGGCGGCGTCCACACCGTAAGGCCGCAAGGCCGCAACGCAGGGGCCACACAGCGCACCGAAGCCAGGGGCTCCACAAGCCTCATGAACGGCCACCCTGCCTGGGCACAACATGCGCAACCTCGCCCTCGTCGCCGTGTTCGCCTTCGTCATGCCCCTTGCCGGATGCTTGAGCGACGGGTCAGGATCCAATGAAACCGGAGACGGCGGCGCCCAAACCAATCCCGTCATCCCACCCGTTCCAGTTGGCGCCGCCGCCGAATTCCTCCCCATTTACGAGGCCTTCGTCACCACCTACGACGACCGCGCGGACAACAAACCGACGCACCTCGGCGCCCGTGACGAACTGGAACGCCTGCTTGCCAGCTACAACCTGACGGTCTGGCGCCACAACTTCACTGCGGGTGGCATGGAGCAGCAGAACATCGTGGGCATCCAATGGGGCCACACCCGCGACGAGTGGGTCATCGTCGGCGGCCATTACGACACGTTCCACATCGACTGCATCGCGAGCTCGACGTGCGCCGGTCGCGAGGTCACACAGGGTGCCTACGACGACGGTTCCGGCACGATGCTTTCCGTCTACATGGCGAAGATGTTTGCGAACATCACGCCAGAATACACCATCGCCTACGCCCTCTTCGACGGCGAGGAACGCGGCCTGGAAGGGTCCCGCGCCTTGGCCGGATTCTTGGCAGAGGAAGCAACGCCATGGGGCGACATCACGATGCGCGCCGCCATCAACGCTGACATGTTCGGCCTGACCTGGCCCGGCGTCCAGACCCCCGTTGAGTTCATCCACACGAGCGCCGCGATGGAAGCATCCGTCGAAGCAGCCCGCAAGATTCGGGGCGTCCCGGACAACATGATCAAGTACGGTGACGCTGCGGCCAGCGAAGGCTCGGACTTCGAGTCCTTCGTCAATGAGGAGGTCCCGACCGGCTTCTTCTCGAGCAACATGGGAAGCGAGGGCGTTCCTGCCTCGGGGAGCGTCCCCGCCGACGTCCCGAGTGCGCCGGGCTACTATCCATTCTGGCACATCGTCGACACTTGGGAGACCATGACCGCGATGGCCGGGTCGCCTATGCACCTCGAGCAAGGATTCCAGACCGCGATCGACCTCATGGCGGCACTCCTGTGGTCCTGTGCAGTGGACCCAACGTTCGAGCCGTAGTCCGCTTCCGCTCGCTGACGTGCCTCTGCTGTCACATGGATTACCGCGGTCCGCCGCCGGCGTCGTAGTCCACGGGTTCCAGGTTGACACCGCGGCCGTGGTGTGGGAGGCCTGGGATTGCAGGAAGGTCCACAGAATTTTGACCTCGACCCTGGTATGAGGGCCATTTCGTATCCCTGGTTTGTGGGAAATCCCCAGCCTCCCTTTCTTCACGCGGAGCGCGCGGAAAACGCGGAAACGTGGTGCCACGTCAATCCGTGACCTCCGCGTGAGGCGGAGCGCGGCGCGACGCGAGGCAAACAGCTCGTTGACCCGCCATCCCGCAGGTTGCCTAGGACGACGCCCGCCGGCCTACCGAGGATTACGGGAATTACGGGGAACGGACTATGACCTAGTGTCCCCGAAATCTCCGTAATCCCCGGTCGGTTCGTCGTTCCATTGGCGAGGCCCCGCGTATTCGAATCCCCCGGCCACATGGCTTACCGCAGTCCGCCGCCGGCGTGGGCGGCGTCGTTGGCTTGAGCTCATGTGCCCGGCGTCGCCGTCGGCGGAAGTCGGGTCCTTTCGCAGATTGAGTCGGACGCGGCGCGCCGCTGAACGAACAGATTGCTGGCGCAGGCGGGACCGGTCACAGACTGCAACGGCACGAGGAGACTGCAATGGTCTGCGAAATCTGTGACATCTGCGGAAACGTGGCTTGCCTGCCGCCGCGCATGAAGCGGTAATCCGGCAAATCCGTCCTATCCGGTGAATCAGTTGTATCCGGCGAATCCGCCCTAGTCCGGCCGGTTCAATTCCTTCAACGTCTCGACGACTTCGCGCAGGAAATCCAGGGCTTGCTGAGAGTGTTGAATCTTTTCCCGGGTCTCGGACGCGTCCTCGGCCCACTGCAGGAGGATGCGGATGTCCTGGAGGTTCTTGTTCACGGTGAGCTTGAGGGAGTCTTCGTAGAGCTTGCTCATCAGGTTCACCTCAGGCCGCGCACACGCCGCCCGGTTCGCGAGCGGCGCTCCAATCCCCGATTAGGGCCGGCGAGTAGGAATCATAAGTTGCGTTCTCGGCCCAAGTCATGCTGCGTGCGTCATCCCAGCCGGAGGCCATGACGGAGGCCGGGTCCGGTTCATGCCCGGCAGGCCCCTCCCGCACTTGAATCTCGGGGTCTTGCACCGGTATGCCTTGGTTGATGACGCCGAGGGCGTGGCCGGCCTCGTGCAGAAGCACTACTCGGGCGATGACGTCGGAAGGTTGCGCCAATCGCTGTGCCGCCGCGAGAATGGCCGCCTCCGACACGGCCACGGCACCCGGACCCGCAACGACGCCGGCCACGTCCGCCCCGTCCCCGAGGTCGTTGAGCCAGAGGACGCGGAGGAAGACCTCGCCGCGCCGCTGGAAATATTGGGCATCGGCCCATTCCCGCAGCTTGGTCGCCGTCCAAGCACCGCCCTGGTCGGTGAGGTCGTGGTCGCTGAAGGTGAAGTCGCCCGCCTGGCGACTCGTGATGCGCTGCAACTCCAGGACCAACGCGCCCAACGCGGCGCCACGATCGACGGAGACGCCCTCTTCCAGCCAGGATTGGATGGTGATGCGCTCCATCTCGGGGTCCAGGATGGCGCATGTGAAGTCCAGCGTGGTCCTCGGCGGTGGGGCAAGGATCTCGCTGAAGCAGCCCGGCAAAGCCAAGGCGAGGGCGAGGGCGATTGCAGGGATTGCGATGCGCCGGGTCTGCACGCGCCGTCGAGGGCGGAGTCCCCCCTTCAACCTGCTCGTGCTGATTGGCGCGCTTCCTGTCGTCGTGTTCAGAATCGTGGCATTGCTGCCGTACAAGCCGCGTCGTGGAACGCCGACGTAGCACGAACCGCGGGGCGGGCCGCCGGCCGAAGGCGGGGGCCGCTAGAATGCGACCGTCGGGAATGGCGAAGTTAACACCTTCGCATCCGTCGTGTGGAGCGCCGTCCGGTTGACCAGCGCTTGGCTGGCATGGACCGCGTCGAAGACCGTGCCAATCTCGCCTTTGTCCAGCGCTTCGGCGGCGGCAAGGAGAACGTCTACCCGGTCGATGTCGAAATGGGTGCTGGCGGCGCCGACAAAATCCACGTATCCCACGCCGTGTTTCTGGGCGACGAACAGGAGCTCGATGCCGACGCTGAACGGCACTTCGACGTCGTTCTTCTTGAGGTGGGCCTCTGCCCTCTTCTTGAGGTGGTCAGTCGGTTTGACGATTGCCGCCACGAGGTCTGCATCGGCCAGGCCTCGGGTCATGCTTCCGCCAAGGCCGCCGATTCACCGCTGGCATCCTTCGCCTTGATGGGTAACCGAACATGGGACGGGACCGGGTGGAGCACGACGCCATGCGGCGTCTGGATGGCCACGACGCGGGCGCCGAGGCCCTGACGGAGTTTGCGTGGTAACGTAAGGCGCCCCCGGGCGTCGAAGACGAGAGTGGTGACCATGCAACCAATAGCGTGTGGGTAACAATTAAACTTTGCCCACAAAGGCAGTAATGGGACCATGCGCAGGGGCCGATGGGATTCGCGCACCTCCAACCCTCCTTTTCCCCGACTCGGCGGCCCCGCCGAAGCCCTTATTGGTATCATTACAGTATGCTATTTGTGCGGAAGGTCAACACGTCGAATGGCTTCACCCCGACGTGCCATGTCGATGACTCGATGCGGTCGCCGGCGCGCCACGCGTTCCGCTTCGATGGGCAGCTCGACAAGGGCGTTCTGAGCCCCAACCTGCACCAGCTCATCTTGACCATGGCGCGCGTCCGAAATGTGGTGAGCAGCATGCTCATGGAAGGCGTCCGCGTTGACCTCGCAGCCGCCCGCGCCGTCGTCGAATCCGGCAAACCCACCACGGACAACGAAGAGCAAGTCCTGCGCTTTGCTGAGAGGTACCGCTGGATCCACGAGACCGCGGCGGACAAGCTTCCCGAGCCCGACCTCAAATTGGCCAAGGCCCTCCATAAGGAACTGTTCGCCGGCCACAACAACTATGCTCCGGGCCAAGTCAAGGATGGCCCCAACGCCATCGTGGATCCCATCACGGGCCGCATCCTGTTCGAGTGCACGCCACCCGAGCGCGTCGAGGTCGAGATGGCCGCCTTGCAAACGTGGTTGAAGGCCAAACGCGAAACGGAGGTTGAGCCCGTCGTCGCCGCCATCTGGTTCGCGGAATTCGAGGCCATCCACCCCTTCCGAGACGGCAACGGACGGCTCGGGCGGCTTCTCAATCTCCTGGTCCTCAAGAAGCTGGGCTTGCAAAACATCGTCCTGGTCCCGCTGGATGCCCGGTTCTACCACAACCGGAATCGCTACTACGATCGCCTCTCGGCCACCAATGATGGCGTCATGTGGCACGTCTGGGCCCGACACTACTGCACAGAGCTCGAAGCAGCCTACCGCCAGGCCGTTTCGATGGGAGACCTCCAAGCCGTGCTCGACCGACAGACCAGCAAGCCGACCCGCGCCATGCTGGAATGGATCCTTTTAGGCGGCAATGCCTGGTTCGCGCGACGCGACTACCCCAACCCGAAGAAATTCAGTGACGTCGCCCTCACCAAAGCCCTCGCCGCCCTCACGCAGCAAGGCGTCTTGGAGGCCAAGGGGGAGAAGCGTGGACGCAAGTACCGCGTCAGCACAACCTACCTCAAGCAGATCTTCACTGGAGCCCTCAAGGCGTAATGATATTTGCAGGATGAATAACTCGCGTTAAGCAAACGAGAGGCTGCAAACAGAATTGAACGACTCCGGGTACGAATCCGAGCGCGCGGATTCAACGTCGTTGCCGAAGCCGCACGACGGCTAGGCACAACGCCAGAATGGCCACCGCGGCGGTTGATGCGGGCGCACCTCGCGTGGGGGCTGGGGCCAGGGACTTGCCGGGGCTGGCGGTTTGGCCGCTGTCCTCGTCGCCTTGGCCGGCGGGGGTATCACCAGCGGCGTCGCCATCAGCGATGCCGTCGGAGGCCGTCCGCAGCGGCGCCAGGCCAATACCGCTGTTGAACTGGGCCATGGTCACCGTCCCTGAGACATAACCCGCCCAGTCATCGGGCAGGGGGGCTCCCTCGTCCTCCTCAGGATTCGCGACCACGTCGAAGGCGGGGGCAGACGGCGGGAGCTCAACCTCGACGGCGCTCCCGTCCGGATGGGCCAGGACAACTTGGTCAAGTTCGTAGTGGCCCAGAGGGGTGTCCGGGGGCAGGATGAGGCCGCAGTGGAAGCCGCCGTCTACGCCAGGCCGCGCGGCGGGCTCGCAGCCAATGGCCCCGAGGACGCGGCCGGCCTCCGAAGCGAACGAGAACGTCAGGTTGACTACTGACGTGGCCTCGTCAATGAGGCCGGCCACGGGGAGCACGGTGCCGGCGGCAGCCTGAGTCACCTCCGGCTCAAGGGACAAGGGCGGCCCTCGGCCACCAAGTGGGCGGGGCGCAATCCAAAAGTGCGTGCGGTTCAGGCCGTCCTCTGGAATGCGTTCGCCGCCCATGCCGGACAGGCCGGTGTACTGGCGCTCATTGGTAGCCAGGTCTTTGAGGAAAAGGACTTGAAGGTCCACTCGGCCGAGGGGGAACCACTCGGGCACCACGTCCGTGCAGACGACGGGGATGTCGCGGGATACCCACTGAGTACAGTCAGCGGGTTGAACGTCGAGGTGGCGGCGCCAGTATTGTTTGCCGACGTCGTTTTGGAACACGGGGAAAGCCATGGCAAGGTCCGTTGCGTCGTCGACCCAGATGCGGACCTCGTACTGCTGGCCGCGGACGACCGGACCCAGCGGTGCCTGGAACCGGACCAGACTGGGTGCAGTTGTGTCGTCGCTGGGAGATGCCACCGCAAACGTGGGGTTGCCGAGGCCGGGGAAGGGGCTTGACGGCGTGCGATAGTGGCTGGTGGCGACGCCGTTGACGTCGACGAGGTCGATGGAAAGAACGTGGTACGTGCCGGTGGGGAATGCCTTTGGCACCGGGATGGAACAGTCGTAGGCGCCGGAAGTGCCAGACACGGCGCACGGGCCCGAGGTCCATGGGGAGCCGTCGGAGTGCTGGGCACCGACGCCCAGTGTGCGCAGGCCCGTAGAGTCGGATGCCGTGAGACGGAAGGTCGCATTGCCACCCGCCGGCGCCGTTGGCGTCAAGACCTCGAAGCCATGGAGGATGGGGCCCTCCAGGTCGTTGTTGTCGGAGGCCACGGTGAACGTGAGCCGGTGCAGCGGCCCTTCCTGGAAGTCAGCGGGCGACGCGACGTGGGCGGTGTTCCATAGGACATCGTTGAGTTGCAGGGACCAAACGTCGTAGGTCCCTGCCGGCAGCGTGGCGGCAAGCTGGAAGGGACATTGCAGGGTGGCTTGGTTGCGCCCTTGCCCGTGTTCGCAGTCGGTCCCGGAGTGGAGGCGCAGCTTGTCTCCAGGGCCACGGATCTCGACGAAGACCTGCGCGATGCCCGTGGCGTCCGTCACGTCGAGGCTGACAACCAGGTTGGAACCGGCGGTGACGTTGCGCGACGAGAGGGTGATGGAGTGTAGGGCGGGCCCGTCCTCGTCGTCCGGTTGCGCCTGCGCGGCCGGCAGGAACACCACGAGGAATAAGCCCAATAAGGCCACGGGCCGCCACTCCATCATGCAACACGATGGAAGAGCACCTATTGAATCTTGACTCGGGCCAAAGGAAATGGCGTTTGGCCCGTGGGTCGTCACTGCCCGGGAATCCTTCACGTGCCTGGTGGGATTCAGCGCCTTCGAACCCTGTTGGAGCAAACCGAGAGAAGGGCGATTTTCGCGTTGCCGGTAGGTCTTGAGCTTCTCTCTCGCCGACGATATCTTCGCACCAATCCTGTCACGCCTTTCGCCGCCTGTCACCGCCACAAAGGCCGCAGACAGCGAAGCCTACGTTTGATTCAAGTTCGCCGGCATGGGCCTTCCCGAGCCTGAGATAGGGGACGCGAAAATCCAAGGATACCACAGTAGTACTAGGGCCGCCCCAATCTCGTAATATACGCTCAATCGGCTGCTTGGCTTGATGGCGAACGAACCGCGAACCTCGAACGGCCAGACGGCCTGTTGCCTGGCCCTCACGCTTTCTTTGCTTGCAGGGATGGCGTCGGTTGCCTTGCCCTCCGTTCGGGCAGCGTGGGAAGCCCCGGAAGGCGCCCCCTACACGGCCGAGGAGCGGGAACTCCTGTCTACGACTGCCCAGCGCGACAGCCTCGTGTTCAAGGATGGCGTCCTGGCATGGGTGGAACAGCCTCGGCTGCAAGGCCCCCCAAAAGGCTACGGGGCCGAATCGATCCAAGGGCGGCTGGCATTCCTCGACACGCGCAATGGAACCTCGGGTGGCTTTCGCGACGGCAACGACACCGGCGACCGACCCGTCGACCCCACGGAGCCTGCGAGGTCTCCGGCGGTCAGCGGCAGTCACGTCGCCTGGATCCATGATGAAGCGTACCGGACGCCATATGGAGAGGCTTATCGATCGGTGGTCTATGCCCTTTCGCTCGATGCGCAGACGCCGATTCGCTTTGAAGGCGGGGTCGGGGGCCACATCACTCCGCCGCACCTTGAACGGTCCACCCTGACCTGGAGCTCTTCCGCTTGGAACAGCAGCTTCAGCATGATCCATCGGGCCGATCTGGCCAACGGGACCGTGGACTCGCGGCCCCTTCCGGTGGAGGGCTGGGTGGCCAATGCCTGGCCCTTGGGAAATGCCACCCTGGTCCATCTGGCGACCGGTAGGGAAGACCACCCCGGTGGACTTTACCTTTGGCAGCCGATGGGCATGCCCGAGTTTCTGACGCCCATGCAGAGCTTCTTCGAAGTAGTCCTGGAAGGCCACCGGCTGTTCTGGACCGAGTATCGCGAAGGCGACGGGCGCGGGACGAGCATCTACAGCTTTGACGTCGCAAGCCGGCAGGAGACCCGCGTGACGATGAGTCCGGGCCGGGAGCACAGCCCACGGGCGTCGGGCGACCTTTTGGCTTGGGCGGACGTGCGCCGGGAAGAGATGTGCGGGGATTACAACTGCCCGGCACGGTACAACCTCTACTTTGGCAACATGACGAACCGCAACGAATACAAGCTGGAAGGCAGTTGGGACTTCACTGCCGGCCCTGCCCTCGATGGGCGGCAGTTGGCCTATGGTGATGCCCAAGGCCGTCTCCGGCTTGCGACCCTGCCGGGGCCTGACAGCCTTCTCGTGGCCTCAATCAATGCAACCGTGCAGCTTACCTCCCAGGAACGGGACGAGACGAATGTTGGCAGTCACGTCTCGCTGGAAATCAACCTCGCCGCCCCGGGCAGTGTCCTGCAGCGCTGGGATCTTGACCTCGATGGCGTCTTCGAGGTCGAGGGATCGCTGCGCATCCCACTTGCGTCCGACAATTCGTCCAGCATACGCGGTGCCTTTGGGTACGTCATGGACGGAGATGGCCGGACAGCGGCAATGAGCGTCGACGTGCAGTTTGAATTGCGCAACGCCTTCCAGGCCCGGGCCATCGTGGCAGCCGCGGTGCAAGCAGTCCGCGACGCCGCTGCGCTTGTCGATGCCGTGGTGGCCAATGTGACCGCGCAGGAAGAGGCGGCGACCAACGCAACCGCGCAGAATGAGCCTACATTGCAGCCGCCAGCCCAAACGTTACCGGCCGCGACGCCTGGCACACCCCAAGCCTTGTCGCAAGAGACCACCGTTGCAAGCGAAGCGGCGGGCTTGGCCCCGCCTGCCCCCCAGTCGGCTGCCGAGACGCCTCCGCCCGAGTCCTTGGATGCCCCCGCCAGTCCCTCGGTTTCACCTGTTGTTTTGGGGGCCGGGGTCGGCTTCAGCGGGGCGGGGGCGGCGCTTCTTGGCGTCCGGCCGCAGTGGCTGCGCCGCCTGCTGCCCGTCGCCCTCTTCAGCCGCCTTGACTCAGCGCGGGCCCTGGATCACCCCGTGCGCGGTGAACTGGCGGCCTTGATTGAGGCGAACCCGGGGATGCACTACCAGGAACTCGTGCGGCGGATTGGCCGTGGCCGTGGCATCGTCGAGCACCACCTGGCGAGCCTGTGCCGGGCCGGGGTCGTGCTGCAGCGCTCGCAAGGCCGCTACACCTGCTACTTCCATCGCGATGTCCGCCTCGACCCCCGCTTGCTGGACTCGTACGGCCTCCTCAAGGCGCAGGGCGCCCGGGGGGTGCTCGCCGCGCTCTCCGGTTCGTCGGGCCGGTCCCGCAAGGACCTGGCTGGGGACCTGGGACTCTCCCCCACGACGATTAGCTATCACTTGCAGCGCTTGGCGGAAGGCGGGTTGCTGGAGGGCCGACGTTTGGGGGGAAGGACGCACTATACGGTGACTCCAATCGGCAGGCTCGCTTTGCGGTCTGCGTCCTAATCCACCAACAGAGGCACAAAAAACGGCACCTTGAACGACAAACGACGTGAACCCATGATTTCCAAGACCCTTGTTTCCAGCAGCGTTTTCCTGCTTGCCTTCATTCCTTTCGCATCCGCGAACGACGGCCAAGTTCTCCTTCGCTTGGAAAGCTATCACGGTGAAAGCGAAGAACAATACTGCATACAGGCCGGACTGCCCTTTGGGCCGGATGACCCTGCCTGCGCCGATTCCGGACTTATGGCACCCTTCATCCCGGACACTGGTGGCTGGGAGGTCTTCCTGCCGGAAGACCAGGGATCCGACCAAGACCGCGACCGGTTGCCTGACCAGGCGGAGGCGGCCCTCTGCGGCGTCGCAGACCCCTTCCCAGGGGCCTTGGGGTTCCATTGCGAGGATGATGACTTCCAGCAGCCGCGCGATGAGGATTTGGACGGGGTGCCAGATGAAGCCGAGCGCGTGCTGTGCGGCTGGCCGGACGTCCGGGCGGCCCTTGCCCTCCTTGATGGCCAAGCGGGTCGCTGCGCAGGTAGCCCCTCCTTCGATTACACCGCGCCATCCCAAGTCGTGCTGCCGACCGGGGCCCCCTGCCTGCCGCCGTCGCAGGGCGACTGGATCATCCCTCGCGGCATCCAGGTGACCTGCCTTGACCAAGATGTCGTCGTGCGCGGCAACCTCGTCGTGGAGCCCTTGGCGGCCCTCGCTCTTGACCACTCCCGCCTTCGCTTCTCCGACGGGAGCGCAAGCCTGCGCACGAACCACCTGCTCATCCTGGAACGGGAACGTCTCGCTGATCATCCCTATGCGGCGGCCTTGCGTGTGCGGGACTCCGTCATCGAGGTCTCGGACCCGTCCGACCAAGCGGCCATCACGTCGTTTTTCCAGGCGGGCCGAGTGGCGATCGTCATCGAAGGCTCGATTCTTCGCGATGTCCAGGTCCATAGTCATGCCGGGAGCGAACTCCTCCTCCGCAACAGCGCTCTGACCGGGACGAGCAGGGTCTGGTCCAACCAAGGGGACGGGACCGTGCGCATCCTGGACAACCTGTTTCTGGCGGAGGGGCCAATGGAGCCGCTGTGGTTCACAGATGGAAAGGGTGTCGTGGTGTCCAACAACACGATTGCTGGCTGTTCGCTTGCCGTGGTCCTGCGGGGGACCGTTCCGGTCTTCGAGGACAACACGATCAGTGGTTGTCGGTCCACGGTTTCGCAGCAAGACTGTGCAGGACTGACCCTGCGCAACAACGACTTCGTCGGGAACGGCCACGACCTTCCCCACCTGTGCGGGGATGCCCAATCCAACTACTGGGGTCCCGATGGGCCAGGGTCCGTCGATTCCAACGGCTCACTTCGGATTCATCCCTGGCTTGACCAGCCTGCGCATCCTGAACGCCTGCCTGCCATTGTGGTGGACGCTCCGGGCCGCGCCTTTGTCCATCAACCCGTTGTCCTCGATGCGTCCCGCAGCCAGCCCAGCACGCACTTCGCCGCCCCCTTGCGCTCCTACGAGTGGGACTTTGGCGACGGAGCGCTGGCGGAATCAGCGGTCGTGGAGCATGCATACCGGGAGGCTGGTTCCTACCAGGTCCGGCTTGCAGTCACGGATGAGCTTGGCATCCGGCAGGTCTGGGGCACGGCCATCGACGTGATGGACTGCACCCCCGTCTTCGAGGGGGTTGACTTCTTCCCAGCCCGCCCCGTCGAGGAAGAAGCCGTCCATGCCAAGGCACGCGTGCTGGACCCTTGCGATGAGGGTCGCCTAAGCGTTTCGTACACCTGGACCCGGGAGGAGGCTGTTGGGATGGATGACCGCAGACCCTTCGAGGGCCCATGGCTCCCGGCTGGCATCACGCGGGCAGAAGACGTGTGGCGCGTAGACGTCGTGGCCAGCGACGGCGACCACAAGATTGTCGGGGCGTCGACCATCAGGATTGGCAAGGCCCTGCGGTTGAACGATGGCACCATGGACGACGCGGCCCCTGCGGACTCCGGCGCTGCTGGAACCCAGCTCGAGGCTGCAGGCGAAGCCAGAACCATTGACGTTGCCTTGTCGCCACCTGGACTGCAGCCTGCGGGAGCCGACTCGAGCCAGGGAATTCGACCGTGGTTTCCTTTCTTGGGAATCGTTGGCATAATCGGCGGACTAGCCTGGCGCCGTCAGCGAATGGCTTGAAGGGGTCGGCGCCGCGGCGCCAATGCCGCCTCATGGCCGACGCCCCACGTCCGGATCCTCGTCGCCTTTGGAAGTGTCCCATTTCAGGCTCTGCCGCCGGTTACAACGATGCGTAATACCTCTCCCTTGGGCTCAATGACCGTGTACCCCTGGGCAATCAGCTCGGTGTGTGTGGCCTCAAGGGATGGCCAAGGCGCCCCCGGCCGTGCCAGCGCAGAGCAAAGGAAGATGCTGGAGTCTGGACGTCGATAGGCCACGATGGCGATCTGCACCTTGCGCTCTTTGCCGTCTTCGCCAAGCGCTGGCTGGATTCGCGGGTACGTCGTCGTCGGGTGACGCGCCGTCGAGATGTGAACGAACTCGACTTACGGCGTTCATTTGCTCAGTTCCAGCGCACCCTTTAGTTCCGTGCTCGGGACTTGTTGCATGTGGCGCCCAGCAGTTCAGGCCATATCCTGCCGCAGTTGACCGCTTTTCATTTCGACCTCGCCTATAATGTTCGCAAGCTCGATGCGGAGATGGGTACCGCAAATCCGTGAACTTTCCGAGGTCCTGACTTGGATGCATGGCAATCGGGCCCCATTGGCACTTCGCCGCTACTCGATGTTTCCTTGACATATTCGCCAGCCGAGCCGAACCTCGTTGCCACACCGGGAGGTGACGACGCAGTGAAGCGCGCCTGGAATTCGTATGGCGCCCGCCTGCGCACCATCCTGAACGACCTCAAGGAACAGGATGGAAAATGGACCTCCGACGAATTCGTCATGCACATGCGCGAGTACAAACGCCTCAACCCACGAACCGTCCAGGGCCGGCTCGCCCAACTGGCTTTCATGGAGCGCCACCCCGTTTTCCCTGTTCAAACACACAAGGGGCCGTGGGCGCTTGTCAATAGCTTCTGGCTCTACGTCCAGCACCGCGAGAAAGTCGAGGAGACGCGGCCAGGTGCCTTGCGGAATGACCACAAGGCGGTGCGTACGTTGGGGGATTTTCTTGCAATTCCTCATCAGGTGTGGCCTACCGCCCCTGCGGAGCTCATGACTGATGAACGGTTCATCCCGACGCCGGAGCAAGTCCACGGCCTGCTACACGCCGACTACACCCCCAACTCCTCAACCAGCTACGTCAACGCGCTCGTGAAGGGATTGCTGGTGTTAGACTTCTTGGTCGGACCCCGGTTTCCCAGCGAGCCGCACGCCTTGCAACTGAAGGATTTCGAACCCGTGCGACATCGCATCGTGATTACCGAGCCCAAGAAAACCGGCCGGCGCCGCACTCTCCGACTCGAACCTGAATGGATCTGCTGCTCGAAGAGGCACCCCCGCCTTGCCAACTACCTGGTTTGGAGGAAGAAGCTCGACCCGGAAGGCAAGCAGGGGGCATTCTTCTTGCGACCGGACGGGAAGCCATTCAGTTCCAAGCACGGCCTGCGGAAGTTCCTTAACGAACTTGTGAAACCAAAGTTCCCTTGGTTCAACCCGTACCTGGGTAGGCATTGGTCGTGCACGGCCCGATTAATCGACTGGGATTTTGACTACAGCCGGGTGGCGGACTGGCATGGGCACGAATCGGTCAACATGACCCGCCGCGAGTACGAGCACAACACCCGCCTGCTGCGAGCCGAATTCGGTGCAGACTGGGTCGGCCGTGCCGGACGACGTCGCCAAACCGACAAAACGCGAAAAAACGCCTTGTCAGTTGCCCCAATAGAGAAGAAGTGAAGCGCGCCCGATGGGATTCGAACCCATGACTTCCGGCTTAGGAGGCCGGCGCCTTATCCATGCTAGACTACGAGCGCAGCATGTCGCCCCACCTCAGGCCAACCCATGAGCGTTTGGGCTTATCCTTGCCCAGGAGGTGGCGGCATCGTGCGAGGACCGGCTCCAATATTGCTCTTGTTGGCTTTGTCGGCATTCTCGCCGGTTGCCCAGGCGGGAGCCCTAATCGTGGCCGTGGTCCCTGATCTTCCGGGTTCCGCGGCGGACGATGAGGGGTTTGCCGTGTGGTCCGACGCGGCGGTGGACTTGGCGGGCTACACCGTGGATGACGGCGAAGGAGTCTGGACGTTTCCCGTTGGAACCTCGCTCGAGGCGGGGCAAACGTTGTGGGTTACTGGCAATTTGTCGGCTTGGACGGCAAAACAGGGCCCCTCGCCTACCTTGCCGCTGGCCGCCGGAGCGATGCAAGGCCGACTGCAATTGGGAAACGATGCCGACTCGCTGACCTTGCGCGACGCTTCAGGTGCGGAACTCGACTTCGTTGCGTGGGGCGACGATGCGGAAGCGCGCCCGGATGCGCTTCAGATGTCATCCCCCGGTCTAGTCCACAAGAGGGTCGTGCGCAATGGAACCTGGATGAATACCGGCTCGGCCTCCGACTGGCAGACGCCCCGCCCCCACCGCATCGGCGAATCCTCGATCTCGCCCGCCTCGTTCGAGGTCGATTCCTTGACGCTGTACGCGTGCCCCGACGCGTGCTTCGTCGTCCTCACCGGCGTCATTGCGGCGGCCACCGAGCGCCTCCACCTCCACGTATACGAATTCCGGCACGCCGAACTCGCTGATGCACTCATCGCCGCGAAAGCCCGCAATCCAGGACTCGACTTGCAGGTGCTCGTTGATGGGAGTCCCGTTGGCGCCGATTCCTTCGACCGACACGCCACCGCGGACGTTCTCAAGCGCATCCAGGCCGTGGGAGGAGCCGTCGTCATGGCAGGAAGCGGGCGCTACGACGACCACCATCTCAAGGTTCTCGTCGCCGACGCTGCCGTGGCCGTGCAATCGGAGAACTGGGTCCCGTCAGGCGTTCCCGTTGACCCATCGTGGGGGAACCGCGGCTGGGGTGCAGTCGCTCACGACGCTGAGATGGCGGATTGGTTCGCAGCAATCCTGGCTGCTGACCGTGCCGCATGGGACACCGAGGCTTTCGACCTGGCTTCCTATGACCCATTGTTCGAGGCGCCCTATCGAGCGGTGCCCCGCAGCGGCGACTACCGGCCACCGGTGAAACCCATGCACTTGGAAGGACCGGTCCACGTGACGCCGGTCATTTCGCCCGACCACAGCGCGGAACCATGGAACGACCCGGTGGCCCGTGTGGCCGCCTCCGCGCGCAACCGCCTCGATGTCCAACAACTCGATGCGACCGTGTGGGCAAGCAGTCCGACGAGATGGAGCGCGCAGGATTCCTTGACGGCCAGCATCGTGACCGCAGCCCGCGCTGGCGCTCTCGTGCGCGTGCAAGCATCCGCTCCGTTCTCGTCCACCGACACGGGGAACCGCGAGGCCATGGGCTGGTTGGAGCTGGAGGAACCCTCAATCGCGACAGGCACTCTTGACAGGCCTGGACTCGCGACGCAGCACAACAAGGGGTTCCTCGTCGACGACCGCGTCGTCCTCGTCGGGTCGATGAACGCCAATCATCACAGTCGCTCCGAGAACCGGGAGGTTGGTCTTCTCATCGAGTCGCCCGCGGCCGTGTCCTACTTCCGCGGCATCTTCGAGGCAGATTGGGCGGGTACCGGGCCACCTCGCGACACGTCGTCCATCGGGGACGACCTCAAGGCCATCCCGATGGCTCCGGTGCCAATGCTTTTGGCCGTCCTGGGGCTCGTCGTGGCGCGGCGGTCGCGGCCTTGAGTCTCTCACCGGTCTCCTTCGTCGCCGTGGCCATCATCCTGTCCGCACTCGGCATCGCCTGGTCAAAGCGCTTCCTCGCGGTCGGTTGCCTTGCCGTCGCGAACCTCGCGATCTTCCTGATGAGCCAATTCGGCCCCGTCACGCAGGTCGGCTCCCAGATGTTCCCCACGGTGATGTGGGAGCTGGGGTTGCATCCGTTCAACCTCGTCGACCGCCCGGGGCTAGGCATCCTGCAACTCTTCACCAGCATGTTCGTCCACGCTGGTTGGGGCCACATCATCGGTAACCTCCTCATCCTTCTCGCCTTCGCGTTGCCCTTCGAGGAACGCATCGGCGGCCGCCGCTTCGTACTCATCTACCTCGCATCGGGCCTCGTGGGGTCCCTCGTGCAGGTCGTGTCGACCGCCGGCGACGCCGACGTCCTGGTCGGCGCGTCAGGCGCCATCTTCGGCATCATCGGAGCCTTCGCGGCAAGTTACCCTAACGTCATCGTTCCGCTGCCGCTGCCCCTGATGTTCATCATGATCTTCGTGCGCATGCGCGTCTGGATTGCCGCCCTCGTGTTCTCCATCGCTCAAGTCGCCCTGTACTCCATCAGCAACCTCTCGGGGGGATTCGACGCGACCGCGTACATGGCCCACTTCGGTGGCCTCGTTGGCGGCATCATCCTCGGCGTCACCGTCGTGCGCGGACGCTCAGGCACGGCAAGACGCCCAGTCGCGGTGGACTTAGACCTGTTGGCACCCTTCGCCCGGGATGCGGGGACGGGGCAAGCCCTGTCAATGATGCGGGAAAACCACGACGAGCCTGAGATTTTCCAGGCGTGGCTGGACCGCTTCTTCCGCAGTGCGACGTGTCCTACGTGCAAGCACAAAGTCATGCCGCGCCATCACGGCGAGATCGTCTGCACGCAGGGCCACCAGTTCGACGTCCGCAAGGACCGCAGCGGTGCCAAGAAGGACGCGTAGGCGAGGAGGGCGGCTTGCGGCCCTTGTACAGGAGGCCGGGGATTGCACAGATTCACACAGAATCGAGTCGTCGGCCAGCTTCGGCCTTCACGCGGAGGGCGCGGAACAACGCGGAACTAGACTCCGCGGGTTTCCGCGTTCTCCGCGTGACCGCCATGGTGCCCGGCGCGTCAAGGTCAAAGCTCAGTGAATCTCTGTGAAATCCCAGGCCTCCCACACCCCGGGCAGCTTGACTACGCTAGGCTAGACCGTGCCGCTACGGTCATACACGGATACGATGCGCACTTCGCCCGCGACGCTGGTGCCCGGGAGGATGGGCTTCGTCACCGTCACGCTCCAACTGCCAGCCTGGTAGGGCACTTCGATGCTAAGCGGCCCGCTGGGGCAAGTGGTAAGGTCCGGGACGGCGCCCGTGGCGGACGTTCCCACGCAAGCTACAGTTTGGCCAGCCGGGTCCTTGACGTGGACTTCGATTTTTCCGGTGCCCGCTGTGCGCTGGGCTTCCAAGTGGAGGGCCACCTTGTCGTAGGGACCAGAACCGCCGTCTTCGCGAGGTACGGCCATGCCTTGGGTGGCGTCCACCGTTGCAACGTCAATGATCTCGTCGTCTTGAGCGCGCAGGAAGTAGAACGTCCCGCTCTTGCCTAGGTCATGCTGCTTGAGCTCCATTTCGAGCTTTAGGCCGTCGGCTCGGTCGAGCTTGAGGTGCGTGAACCACTTCATGTCCGGGCTGTAAGTGTTCTCGAGCGTGCTTCCATCGGAGCCGGTGCCGATGATACGGAAGCCCAACGCATCCGTGCCACCCGGGATTGCGACGTCCGCCTGCTCGGCGCGCATAGCGAAATTCGTCCCGTAGAACGTCGTTTGCCACGTGTTGCCTGCGCAGAGGGGGAAGTTGAACATGTCCGCGTGCTCGCCTGATTCGTGGGGGGAATAGAGGCTGCGATGGATGCGCCCAATCATGGGATTCGTCGAGAACAAGGCGTGTTCCAACGCCTCGGCGCGGGTGGGCGTGCCGACCATGTAGTGCTCTGCGCGGCCGGAAGAGGAGAAGTCGGCGTCATCGTAGTAGACGAGCGTCGTGTCGGGCTTCGGTGTCCCGTCCAGCTTGAGGCTGTAAGTCCAGTACTCGCCTTGCGTCCATGGGTCAGGGACGGAGTCGGGGCCCGGTGTGTCAGGAGCGTAGACGCGGGGGCGGACGTCGTTGACAATGCAGTAATGCGTCGCGAGGTAATGGCTGGGGTCACAGAGGACCGGTTCCAACGTGCATGGCTCGCCCGAACCTGCCTCGCCATCCTCGCCCTTCGAGCAACCTGCCAGCAGCAACGCCGAGAGTGAGAGTGTCACCAGGATGGCGCGCATGGAAACAAGTGATTTTACAGGTGAGCCGCCCTTAATGATTTGTGTCTGTTCCCGGAGTCGCCCCGTCCATCCACGCCAGCGCCGTCATCGCTCCGGGCGCAATCCTCATCGGCCAGGTCACCGTCGAGGCGGAATGCTTCATCGGCCCCAACGCCGTGCTGCGCGGCGACATCGAACCAATAGTCATCCGGAAGGGCAGCAACATCCAGGACAACTGCACGGTGCATACTGAGAAGGGCTCACCAGTCAGCATTGGCCCCGATGCATCCATCGGCCACGGCGCCGTCGTGCACGGAGCCACCATCGGGGAGCGCGCCCTCATCGGCATGAACGCCGTCGTCCTCAACGGCGCCGTCGTGGGCAAGTGCGCGGTGGTGGGCGCCCTCACCCTCGTGCCCAACAATTTCAATGTCCCCCCGAGCAGCCTCGCCGTCGGCGTCCCGTGCGTCATCAAGAAGGAAGGCGACCCGGCGATCGCCGACATGGCGTTCCAGAACACCGAGCGTTACCACCAATACCGTAAGGACCACTTGGCCGGCAATTGGCGGACGGTCGTGGGACCACGCAACGACAACGGCTCCTTCTCGCGGTGACAGGGTGGTCCAGCGCTTCGTCGGAATCGGCCCGAACCGGTTCCAATTCCTCGCGGCGGCACGCCATGTGCGCAGCGAGGGGGCACGCATCACCGCCGTGCTCGACCAGTGGCGCCCACGCGACCTTTGGCTTGGCCTCACGTTGGAGCAATGGGGACTCATCCAGAAGGACCCGAAAAACCTCGATCCATATGAGCGACGAGTCGTGGCCCGCGTCGCCGCAACGGACCAAGCGGAACCCTTCGCCGTCGAACGAGCCGTCGGCAATTGGGCTGGTCGCGAAGGAGCACGCCTGCACATGCTTCTCCAGGAGCCGCAACGGCCGCCACGAAAGCGCGACTTGTGGGCTTTGGACCGCATGGTCCGACGCGAAGGCATCGACGCAAAGGACGGAGTCGCCGCGACGAGGCGGTTCCATGATCACTACGCGCAACGCATCCCGCACCTCCAGGGTTGGCTCGCAGCGCGACAGGACCAGATGGCCCACGGCCTCGCGGCCTCGCACGTCGGAGGCGCCGTCATTCTCACGATCCCGGACTGCGACGGAGTCGCGGACAAATTGCAAAGGCTAGGCAAGTCGAACCATTCTTGATGGGGGCACCCGTGGAGGCGTCGTGGTCGCCATCGCACCCTTCCTGGCCTTGCGCTACGACCCCGCGGGCGTGGACCTCGCCAAGGTGACGAGCCCGCCCCACGACACAATCTCGCCCGAGCAGCGCGATGCGTTCCTCGTCGCCGATGCGCGCAACATCGTCAAGGTCGTGCTCCCCCCGGAGCAACCTGGCGACGTCGAGCCCCCCGCAGGTCCCGACCAACCGACGGGGCCGAACAAGTTCCTGCGCGCGGCGGCTACCCTCAAGGCTTGGCAAGCGGATGGCACCATGTTTCGTGACCCGCGTCCTGCCTTCTACCACTACGCGGCCACCCATGGACCTCCTGGCGACCGGCGCACCATGCACGCCTTCTTCGCGCGCATCCGCCTCGACCCAACCTACAAGGAAATCCGTCGCCACGAAAAGACGCTGCACCGCTTCAAACGCGAACGCCTCCACCTGCGCCGCGCGACGAGGACCGATACGGAGCCAATCTGGCTGCTCTACCGCGACACTCGGGGCTGGGTCGAAGAAATCCTCGCCTCCAATGCGTTCGACGAGATTGCGCGCTGCACTGACGAAACGGGGACCGAGCATCGCTTGTGGCGCGTCGACCGCCCAGAAGCCGTCGCCGAGATCGTCGCCCAATTCGATGACCGCTCCGTCGTCATCGCGGACGGCCACCACCGCTACCAGACCGCCTTGGACCACTACGCTGCGACCGGGAAAGCAACGGATGGGAGCATCCTCGTCGCCTTGGTCCGCGACAATGACTCCGGGCTGCGCATCGAGGCCACGCATCGCCTGCTGCACGGGCTTGCCTTTGACGTCGTCGCCGCCGTGCAGAAGGCCGAGAGCCATTGGGTTGCGGAGCCCGTCGTCGTTCCGCCCGATGTAAGGGGCGCCGCCGTCGCGTTGGATGCCGCCGCTGGAGCAGCCGGCTCGACCGACCTCCTCCTGCTTGGAAAGCAAGGCCGCTACCTCGTCGCGTGGCGGCTCCGCCTGAAGAAGGGCTCGAAGCTGAACACCGGGCGCGGCCGCCTGGACTCGTTGGCGGTTTCAGTCCTCCATGAGCGCCTCCTGCGCGACTGCTGGGGATTGAACATGGACAAACCCGAGGACCACTTGCGGTTTGCCCGCGGAACGGTAAACGCCGTCGAGGCGGTCGTGAGCGGGGCTTGCCAGTTCGCTGTCTTCCCGCCCGCGGAACCGGTCGCAGCCGTGCTAGAAGTGGCGGAGCAAGGGCACGTCATGCCGCAGAAGGCGACGTACTTCGTGCCGAAACTTCGCAGCGGCCTGGTGCTCGGACCGTTGGATGAGCCGCAGCCGAGGACTTGGCAGGAGATCGCTGGCGACGGCGGAAAGGCGGATTGGCGGATGCCGCCGCTTGGCTGACGCAGCTTGGCGGGAGCAGTCGGCCGGCTTCGGCCTTGCTCGACCGCGGATTGCGCGGATTACGCGGACCGTTGGTCACCGCGTTCCGCGGAATCTAGGTGATGGGGCGGTTGGCCGGCTTCGCCCCGCCAAACCGCGGATTTCGCGGATTACGCGGAACAAGGTTCCACCGCGCCGCCACACGAACGCCCGACCACCCGACCGAGCCGCGGAATCCACGGAGCCTGTCCGGGAAATGCCTTTTTGACCATTTTCCACAGGAAATCAAGGAGAATCTCGACGCAGAAGCGGCGATTTTCGTCGACATTGCGGCTTGAACGAGTTTTTCCTTCTGCGCCTGTCGAATACGCGGACAGGCTCCACGGAATCGGGGGAAACCAAGTTCCCTTGATTCCTTGATTCCGCGGCTCGTAGGTGCCTGCCGCGGCTGGGTCAGCGGCAGATGGTGCGGAGCGACGATTTCGCCGCGCCTTCGCGAAATCCGCGTAATCCGCGGTTACGTCGGCGCGGACCGATTGTCTGCGCTTTCCGCGTAATCCGCGGTTTGGTCGGCGCAGGTTGCGAGCGCCTACCAGCCGCGCTCAGCCAACTTGACCGACAACTCAGCCGTCGTACGACCGACCATCGGTTCGCCCAAGTTGCGCGAGACTTCTCCGACGCGCTTGGCGTCGTCGAAGTGCGTCGTCGCCTCGACGATGGCCTTGGCGCGTTTCTTCGGGTCGCCGGACTTGAAGATGCCGGACCCTACAAACACGCCGTCGGAGCCCATCTGCATCATCATGGCGGCGTCGGCGGGTGTCGCGATGCCACCCGCGGTGAAGTCGACGACTGGGAGGCGACCGAGGCGGCGAATGTCTTCTAGGACGCCACGGATGTTGCCGGTGAGATGCTCATAGTCCATGCCGTCGAAGGCGCCGTTGAGGTCCGCCTCGTGCACGTCCATGTCCTCTAGGACCGACTCATTGAGGGCATCGTAGCGCGCGACGAAGACTCCGGCGAGATTGTCGAGGTCGGCGTCCTCCATGTCACCCAACATCTGGATGCCGCGACTCATCATGCGGCGGTGGCGGACGGCTTCAACGATGTCGCCGGTCCCGGCTTCGCCCTTCGTGCGAATCATGGCACACCCTTCCGCAATGCGGCGGACAGCCTCGCCGAGCTTCGTCGAGCCGCAGACGAAGGGGACCGTGAAGTCCTTCTTCTGCACGTGGAAAAACGGGTCAGCGGGCGTGAGGACTTCGGATTCGTCGATCATGTCGACGCCCAAGGATTCCAGGATGCGGGCTTCGGCGAAGTGACCGATACGGCATTTGGCCATGACTGGGATGGAGACGGAATCGATGATCTTGGTGATGATGGTCGGGTCGCTCATGCGGGAGACGCCGCCTTGCGCGCGGATGTCGGCGGGTACGCGTTCGAGCGCCATGACGGCCACGGCGCCGGCTTCTTCGGCGATGATGGCTTGCTCCGCGTTCGTGACGTCCATCACGACGCCACCCTTTTGCATTTTGGCAAATCCGCGCTTGACGAGCTCCGTGCCCCAACGCAGTTCGCCCAGGTCAAGGGGTGGCATCGCTTGCGCCGATGGGTTCTGCGATTTAAACGCGGTCCCGCCGGTAGGGGCTGCGGTAAGGTGTCGGAACCGTCGGAAAACGTCGCAGCGACGCGGAAACCACGGCGTGGAATCGAGTTCACGACAAGAAAAACTTGGGATAAAAAAAAGGAAGAAGAAGGAGAAGTGTTCAGGCTCGCGGGCCTTACTTCTTCTTGGACTTCTTCCCGCCCTTCTTCGTCCTCTTGGACGATTTCTTTGCGGACTTTCGTGCCTTCTTGGTGGCCATGTGTGCAGTCACCCCCATGATTGTCACCGACTCCGACTACAATAAGCGTATCGCATTGATGCGTGCAGATGAAGCGATGGTCATGTTCGGTGCCGTGTCGACCGAAAAATTGCCAGTAACGTGGCGTGGACCGCGGACAAAAACGTAGCACGTGCGAACATGTCCGCCCCCGTCGGCAACGCTAAGCCGTCGCGCGGTTTGGAGCGTTTGCCCCGATGACGAGGTTATCCCAAAAAGAGGGAGTGATATCCCCGTATGATTGGAAGCTCAACGCTGAGGGGCAATTGTTTTTCGCGAATGGAACCGACGCGCGTGGTCGCTGAACCACCGTCCCGCGCCGCCGGTCTCTAGGTCGCAGGCGCGACGACTCACGGTCGCAAAACGCGCAGCATGCAGAGAAACGGCTTCTGTGGCTGGGAGTGGCGGTTCGGCTGGTTCTGCGACCCGGTGGCTAGCGGGGCTTAGGCAGGCAGGTGCGTGTTCATCTTGGCGCTGACTTCGGCGTGGAGTTGCTTCTTCAAGCCCAGCCCAAAGGCTGTCGCCGCGACGAGGAAGATCGGGGCGACGAAAACCTGGAACAAGTTGTCCACCAACGCGGGCCGTCGCTTCTCCCACACGCCATGCCCGAGGAACTGGACGACCCAGCCGAGCACGAAGACGTCGGCGCCGGCCATCCACGCCAATTGGGAGTCGTAGGTCACAAGTTGCAGGGCTGAGACGAGGAGTACGGTGAAGACCACGACGGAGGCGACTCCCAAAGCAAAATCGAGCGCAAGGTAGTACGCGAGCAGGATGACGATGGCGACATGCGCCCCGGTCACTGCTATGCCGGCGGACTCGAACAGTGGGATGAACGCAAGGAACACCATGATGGACCACACGATGGCGGGGATACCGAGAAAGTGGATGCCCCGGTTCACTGGGTGCCGGTGGTAGGCAGCGTACACGGCCATCTGGTCGGAGAGGCTCTTCATGCCGGGCAATCGCGAACGGGCCACTTGGACTTGACGCTCAGTTTGCAAACCTCGACCCAGGCCCGCCCACATGCGGAGCGCACGGAATATCGCGGAACCGATTCCACGCCGTTCCGCGGCCTCCGCGTGGATAGAGTATGGGCGGCGGGCCCGTTTCCGAGACTTCCGCGTCCTCCGCGTCGAGACGGGCGGCGTCGCGACGATTATCAGGCGTGCCCGTTTCGCGCGACCCATGCAAAAACTCGCCTTGGACCCCGTCGTCGTGGGAGAGAATGGAACCGCCATGGCTGGCCTGGAAGCACGGTTCAACCGTTTCGAGAACAAGAACACGTTTTGGCGCCACACGCAGAACGACACGATGGCGGTCTTCGACCGCGAATTCGACGCCGCCGTCGCCAGGGTCCGCAAGAGCCTAGGCCAGGTCCACACGCTCGTCATCGATGGCAAGGCCGCGAAGACCCCTAAGTCGTTCACGACCAAGAGCCCCGCGGAACACCCGCTCAAGATCGGGTCCTGGGCGGCCGGCACGAAGGAACACGCCAAGAAGGCCATCGCAGCGGCCCGCAAGGGATACGCGGCATGGTCCGCGACTCCATGGGAGCAACGCGCGGCGATCCTCGAACGCGCGGCCGACTTGTTCACCACCCACTTCTACGACTTGTGCGCCGTCATGTCCATCGAAGCCGGCAAGAGTCGCTACGAGGCCTCCATCGACGTCGACGAAGCGGTCGATTTCCTGCGCTTCTACGCCCTCGAGATGCGCGAGATGAACGGCTTCGAGATGACCATGGGCAAGCCCGTCCCCAGCGAGTCGTGCCGGAGCGTGCGCCGACCGTGGGGCGTCTTCGCCGTCGTGTGCCCGTTCAACTTCCCCATCGCGATTACCACCGGGATGACCGCCGCCGCCCTCGTCACAGGCAACACGGCTGTCCTCAAGCCGTCCGGCAAGGGCTGCCTCTCCGGTTGGTGGGTCTTCGACCTGCTCAAGAAGGCAGGCGTCCCCGGCTCCGCGCTGCACTTCCTCACCGCTGCCGACCATGACATCTCCACGGAACTCCTCACGAGCCCCAACGTCGACGGCCTCGTCTTCACCGGCAGCAAGAGCGTTGGCATGATGGCGTGGGCCAAGGCCGCTGAATACGGTCGCCCCAAGCCCATGATCGCCGAGATGGGTGGCAAGAACGCCATCGTCGTGTCCGACAAGGCTGACCTCGACAAAGCGGTGCAGGGGGTCTTCCGCAGCGCCTTCGGATTCCAGGGTCAGAAATGCTCCGCGTGCAGCCGCGTCTACGTGCACAGGAAGGTCGCGAAGGAGTTCACGGAACGCCTCGTCAAGCTCACCGAGGCCGCCAGAGTCGGCCAACCTTGGGTGAAGGAGTCCTACATGGGCCCCATCATCGACGAGAACAAGGCGAAATTTTTCGAAGGAGTTATCGCGAACGTGAGGAAGAGCAAGGGGAAGGTGCTCGCGGGCGGCGTGCGAGTCGAGGCGGCGGAAGTCGGAGCATCGAAGACCATCGCCGTTGCAGGCAAACCCGCGGGAAAATCCTCAGGGAAGGCCTCTGGGAAGCCGCTGGTTGGCAACTACGTGCGCCCCACCCTCGTGTCCGGCCTGCCCCTGGACCACCGCGTCTTCCGTGAGGAATTCTTCATGCCGTTCCTCGCCCTCGGCGTCGTCGATTCGTTCGAGCAGGGCGTCAAGGAATCCAACGCCGTCGAGTACGGCCTCACGGCCGGCTGCTTCACGGAGGACGAGAAGGAGGCAGCCCGCTTCTTCGACACCATTGAGTCGGGCGTCACGTACCTCAACCGCGCCGCGGGCGGATGCACGGCGGCCGTCGTCAACGGGCAAGCGTTCGTGGGTTGGAAGAATTCCGGTTCCACGGGCAACGGCGCGGGAGGCCGGTATTACCTGCTGCAGTTCACCCGGGAGCAGGCGCGGACGATTGCGGCCTGACCGAAGCCGTAAAGGAGTCAACCTGCCCTCAACGCGCGTGGCGGCGCGCAATGGCCTTCCGGACGACGTCCTCGGCGACCTCTATCCCTTCGAGGACCGCTACGTCACGCTTGACGACGGCGTGCAGATGCACTACATCGAGATGGGCACCTCGTCGCTGTGGCGCCCGACCATTCTCCTGCTGCACGGCAACCCGACGTGGAGCTTCCTGTACCGCGAATGGATGACGCAACTCTCCAAGGTAGGCCGCGTCATCGCCATCGACCACGTCGGCTTCGGCCGCAGCGACCACCCCGAGGACCCGGCCTATTACTCGCTCGAACGGCACATCTCCAACCTCGAACAGTTCGCAGCCAAACTAGGGCTGAAGCGTGTCATTCCAGTCATGCAGGATTGGGGCGGCCCAATCGGTCTCGGTTGGGCGACGCGTCACCCCGAAGCCATCAAGGGTCTCGTCATCCTGAACACTTGGGCCTTCACGGAGAAGGTGCCCATGAAACTGCCCGCCTTTTTCCGCTTCCTCCGCTCGCGGGGCATCGGCGAATACGTCTTCGGCCAACGCAACGCATTCGTCGAGAAGCTCCTGCCTCGTCTCGTCCAGACCCCCCTCGCACCAGCTGTCATGGATGGGTACCGCCACCCGTACCCGACGCCCGCGGCACGCGTCGCCATCGTGCAGTCCACGCGCATGATTCCTGACCGGCGAGCAAACCCGAATTGGGAGACCATGGACCGTATCGAGAAGGCGCTCCCGACACTCAACGTCCCGGCCAAGATCCTGTGGGCGACGCATGACCCGGCGTTCCCGAAACGGTTCGCGTGGGGCTTCAAGGAGATGCTGCCCAAAGCCGAGGAACCGCAATTCCTCGAGGCCGGGCACTACTTGCAAGAGGACATTCCTCGCGTGCTCGTGCCGCAAGTTGCGGCGTTCGTCAAGTCGCTCTAGCGGCTAAGCGCCGCCGCAAGCTCACCCAACCACGAATTTTACCGTCAGCCTGGTTGAACCACGAATTTCACGAATTTGCACGAACCCACGCGGTTCGTGGGGCTTCGTGCAATTCGTGGTTCGGAGGTAGGCCTGCCGGCAATTCGTGGTTAGGAAGTCAGGCTGGCGACTGAAAATGTCGACGCAGGTTCATGCCCGTCATGTCGCCCGCATCGTAGAGAATGGCGAGTCCTTGCAGTTGGCCGGAAGCGTTGCGGAATGGCGCGAACTTGTCGGCACCGTCGACCTGCCATATGGCACTGCCGTCAAGGGTCGTCGGCAACGAGTACGTGCCGCTCCACAGTAGGATCGATTCGGGAGTCAGGTTGTCGGCCGGGAGGACGGTGTAGCGCGCGAACGTGGCCTCGATGCGGCCCAAAGTGAACACCGGCGGTCCGCCCTGCACCGTCAGTGTGTAGTTACCAATGCTTGCAGTGACGGCGGCGGCAGGCGGCGGAGGGAGCGCCGGCACCGGCTGAGGCTGCGTCCACTCCAATGTGGGGTCGCCTTGATACGTGTCGTAGCCGGCGGCCACCCACAAGTCGAAGAGCACGTCGCGACCCGCAAGCGTCCGGAACAGGTACTCGTGCACGTCTGCCTCGGGAGAAGCCGGTACACGCGTGGTCGGGCGTTCGATGAAGGTGTACGCTTGGCCGTACCACGTGGCTTGGACGGCGGCGCTGGGGGTGGTGAGGTTGTTGCACGAGAAAATGTCCACAGCAAGGGCTGCCCGGTCGGGTTCACCGAAGGGCGATGGGGCTACTGTGAAGCCAGCAGGCAGAAGTGCTTGTGCGTCCGCAGTTGGCACGGCGACCATTGCCGTTGCGCCGCGGCAGCCGTGGAAGTTGAAGTTGAGTAGAAGGTCGACGATGGCTGAGGTCGGCGGCGGAGATGGTCCCGTCGTGTTCGTGGTCTGAGAGCCCGAAGTGGAAGACGGCTGGTCGTTTCCGCCGCCGTCGCCGCCCTTGCCGCCAAAGCAGCCGGGTAGTACCAGCGCAACCAGGAGCACAGCGCCGATGCGGCTCCGGCAAGCGCGGACCGCGGCGTATTGCATCGCTCAGGCCTTCTTCGCCGGCGCCGTTGGGGGAATTGTCGTCGGGATGGACTTGACGCGGCGCTTGTTCGGAGTCGCCGGGTTTGTCGGCAGTCCAGCGGTCAATACTGCCTCGGATGCGTTCTCCTCGACGTTCGTGCGCACCACCTTCGCTGCTGCCTTGAGCGCCTTCGCGGACCCCGGCACCTTCCCTTGCGTCTCTTTCTCTTCGTAGAGTTGTTCGACGACTTCCCAGACAGTGCGAATGTGAGGGATCGTGATGCTTCCCCCGACGACGAGGGCAACGTTGAGGGCGTCAAGGAGCTCCGCCTTCTTCCAGCCGACTTGGACGCATTGGTCGCAGTGGTACGCGATGCAGTCGTTGCAGCGCAGCACAGTCGATGCGACGAGGCCGAGGAGTTCCTTCGTCTTGGCATCGAGGCCCCCAGAAGCAGTCAGGTCCCGGTACGCCGCAGAGTCGAGGGCGAAGAAGCGCTTCAGGTCGCGGTGGTCCTCCTTGAGGAGATTCTCCGTTTTGCGGCCTCGGCTGGAGCGGAACTCGTGCAAGTCCATGCGGTCCGGCTGGTTTGACATGGGTCCGGGAGGGGCGCGCCAAGGCTATACGTGTTTTTGCCCCTGGCGGGAACAGTGGCGGCGCTGTTCGGGACCAAGGCGGAGCGTGCAGGCGGCGCAGGCGGCGCAGGAGGCGTACGGGATACGCCATCGACGGCGACGGCGGCCTGGGACACGCTCATGGTCCTGCTCTTGGCGTTCTCCGTGGCGGTCGTGTTCTGGTATGAGTCGACCGAGGACGACGCGATCCGCCGCGCCATCGAATGGATCGACCTTGCCCTCGTCGCGTTCTTCGCCGTGGAGTGGCTCGTCCGCGTCGTGCGCGCCCCGCACCCCAGTCGAAAGGCGCTTTCCAATTCATGGGAACTGTTGGGCATGGTCCCGCTGCTGGCACCGGTGCCTGGATTCCTGCGGGCATTGAGGCTGCTTCGCATGGTGCGAATCCTGCGCGTCTTCGGCACGCTGGGCCGCAGGATCGGCGTGTGGGAGCGCATCGCCAACGAATCGCACATCGGCAAGATCGCCTTGGCGAGCGGACTCGTGACACTCGTCGGAGCCTTCCTCGTTTGGCTCCTCGAACGCGACGAGCCCGCGACGAAAATCGACACGTTTGAGACGGCGCTCTGGTGGGCGATCGTCACCGTCACAACGGTGGGGTATGGCGACGTCACTCCCGTCACGCCGACGGGGAGGTTCGTTGCAGCCGGCCTCATGGTGGCAGGCATCGGGACCATCGGCTTGCTGGCATCAAGCCTGGCAAGCGTCCTCATCACTGACAAGGGCGCGGGCAAGAAGGACACCGCGAACGTCGCGGCCAACGTCGCAGCCCACGCATCATCGGTCTCGGCTCCGCCCGTCATGGCTGGAGGCCTCACGCAGGAACTGGCAACCTTAGCGTCGTTGCATGACGCTGGAAAGCTCAGCGACGACGAGTACCGGCGTGCCAAGCAACGCCTGCTGGGAGTCTGAGGCATGCAGTTCCCAGTCACGATTCCCATCGGGCCGTGGGACTTGCACCCGCACCCCGTCTTCGAGGTGCTGGGATATGCCCTCGGATTCCAATTGTTCCTCGCTTTGCGACGTCGCAACGGTGACGTCCTAGCGACCGGCCAGCGCCCCCTTGTCGTCCTGGCCGCCATCGCGGGCGCAATCATGGGCTCGAAAATCCTTGCCTGGCTCATCGACCCCGCCGCGACGTGGACACAGCGCGCCGACGTGCAGACTTGGTTTGCAGGCAAGACCATCGTCGGTGGCCTGCTCGGAGGCCTCATCGCGGTCGAGGGAACGAAGCGCGTCCTTGGCATCACGCAATCCACGGGCGACCTCTACGCCTTGCCTCTCTGTATCGGCATCGCCGTCGGCCGCGTCGGTTGCCTCCTCACGGGCCTCGCGGATCGCACGCATGGAACGGCCACGTCGCTGCCGTGGGGCATCGACTTCGGCGACGGCATCGCGCGCCACCCGACGCAAATCTACGAGATGCTGTTTCTCATCGGATTGGCCAGCCTCCTCCTCGTGCAGCAGCGTCGGCCGCATGAACCGGGCGACCAATTCCGCCTCTTCATGGTCGGCTACCTGGCGTGGCGGTTCGTCGTCGGCTTCATCCAACCTGCACCCGAGTTCCTCGGCCTAGCCGCCATCCAATGGGCTTGCGCAGCGGGACTGGTCTACTACGCCCGCCACGTGCCTCGCCTTGTCGCCTTCCGGAGTCCCACCCATGCCTGAGCGCGTCCGTCCCTACTTGTTCTACGACGTCGCCGTTTCGGTGTGCTCGACGTGTTACCGCAAGATCGAGGCGAAGACGGTCTTCCAAGATGGAAACGTGCTCATGCTGAAGCGGTGTCCGCAGCATGGCGACGAGACGGTCCTGGTTGCGGACGACATCGATTACTACCGGCGTTGCCGTGAAGTCTTCATCAAACCGGCGGAGATGCCGAACCGCTTCAACACGCCGACGAAGTGGGGTTGCCCGTACGATTGCGGCCTGTGCACGGACCACGAGCAGCATTCCTGTCTGACGCTCATCGAGATTACGGATGCATGCAACCTGCGTTGCCCCGTTTGCTACGCTGGTTCCGGGCCTGAGAGGCAAAAGTATCGCACCCTCGAGGAAGTCGAACGCATGCTCGACGCCGTGGTCCAGAATGAGGGAGAACCGGACGTCGTGCAGATCTCCGGCGGAGAACCTACGATTCACCCGCGCTTCTTCGACATCCTCGACGCCGCCAAGCGCCGCCCGATCAAGCACTTGATGGTGAACACGAACGGCGTCCGCATCGCGCAGGACGAGGCGTTCGTCAAGAGACTCGCGATGTATATGCCAGGGTTCGAGGTCTATCTGCAATTCGACAGCCTCGACCCGGCCGCACTCGTGGACCTGCGCGGCGAGGACCTCACCGCGGTGCGACGGAAGGCGCTGGTCCATCTCAACAAGTACGGCATCAACACGAACCTCGTCGTCGTCGTGAAGAAGGGCGTCAACGACAACGAACTCGGCAGCATCATCGAGTTCGCCTTGCAGCAACCATGTGTCCGCGGCGTCACTTTCCAACCCATCCAGGACGCCGGCCGCCTCATGGATTACGACGTTGCCCGCGACCGCTTGACGCTCACAGAAGTGCGCCGGCGCATCTTGGAGCAGTCGCCGGTTTTCCGCCCCGAGGACATCATTCCTGTCCCATGCCACCCCGACGCCCTCGCGATGGCCTACGCGCTCAAGGTGGACGGGAAGGTCGTGCCGCTCACCGGCCTTGTCGACCCGAAGGTCCTCATCGAAGGCCGACGCAGCACGATTGTCTACGAGAAGGATGACGCCGTGCGCGATGCTGTGTTCAAGCTCTTCTCCACCGCAAACTCACCAATCTCCGGCATGACGAAGCTCAAGGAACTGCTGTGCTGCCTCCCTTTCGTCAACGTGCCGGGTAAATTGGGCTACCAGAACCTCTTTCGCATCATTATCATGCAGTTCATCGACGCCCACGCCTTCGACGTGCGCAGCGTCAAGAAGGCCTGTGTCACCATCGTCCACCCCGACGGACGCTTGATTCCCTTCGACACGTACAACATGTTCTACCGCGATGATCTTGAACAGACGAGACTCGCACCGCTTCGCAAGATGGAAGAAGCACGAATGGGGACTCTGCCGGCCCTTCCCATTGTGGGAGGCACCAGATGACCCGGCCATCGCCAACGGAGCAACTAACGACCTGGCTCGTAGTGCTAGGCGTCATCCTCCTTGCCTTCACCTGGTTCTTCCACTCCGTAGCCAGCCTCGGGCGGTGTTGGGAGGGTTGTCCGCCCGAGCAGGACGCGCTGCTTTTCGTGCTGTGGCTCGTACCCGCGGCCTACATCGTGGGCTCCATCGTCCTCGTGAAAAGAATTCGGAGAAACGCCAGCGTGGCACCGTCCGGCTCGGCCGCCGCGCGCGGCCCAAGCGGTGGGACCGTGTTTGCGATGATCCTGACGGCGCTTCTGATTGCTACGTCCATCTTGGTCACGACCTGCTTCGCCTTGGTGAACTTTTGACTGACCCGCCCCCGCTGTCCCCGTTGCCTGCCGAACCGCCGGCCGGCGCCAGCACGAAGCCTGGCCGAGCACGTTGGGAGATTCCGACGGGCGTGGCACTTGGCCTCGGCACTTGGGCCGTCGTGTGGTTCGCCATCGTGGCCGGTGGCGTGCTCAATCCCTGGATGTACTCAGGCACCCAATACCGTGTTCGGCAATTCATCGCGGACTTCTCTGGCTTTCTGCCGTTCATCTACGGCATCGGAATCATCGTCGTAGCACTGGTCAAGCGCCGCCCCGGCGTCGTCGTCGGCTACTTTATCGGGCTCGGGATTGCGGTGCTGCTCTTCGGCCTCTGTTTCTACATCGTCATGACGAGCTTTTACTAATCCGCGCCGCCGTGATACGGCCGCTCGTTCGCGGGGCCGTGCTAACGCCGTTCGCTCGTGCGCCGCCAGGTCCGCCCTTTGCCTTTCGTGTTCGTGGAGACGAGGAGGCTTGTTGGACGGTCCAGACCTGCCGAAGTCATCGCGCCATTTCCTTGCGCGCGACGCCGTTGCCTTTGCCCCATGCCTGTTGGGCTTCGAGGCGTTCAAGGTCCTTGATGACATGGTTCACTTGGCCGAGGACGTTGACGGAACCGTACACCTTCCGGATGATGCCGTCGGGGTCGATGAGGAAAGTGCAACGCCGCACCGCAAGCGAACTGCGGCCAAGCAGGGTCGTGCGCCACGCCTCGTAGAGGTCGTGGACGCGGCCGTCAGGATCCGACAGGAGGTGGAATGGCAGGTGGTGCTTGTCGCGAAACGCGCAGTGGCTCTCCACTGAATCAAGGCTGACCCCCACGACGACGGCGCCGCGACCGGCCATCTCCTCGTAGTGGTCGCGCAGACGCTTGGCTTGCAGCGTGCAGCCCGGCGTGTGGTCCTTCGGGTAGAAGTAGAGGACGATGGGGTGCCCGGAGAAACTGGATAGGCGGAGGTCCTTCCCGTCGGCGTCCTTGAGGACGAAGTCGGGGGCGGCATCGCCTTCGCGCAGCACGAACGCCAACTCGCCCGGCGAGGTATAGGGTTTGGGGTGGAGGTGCGCGGAATCGCGGTGCCGGCGTGACGTGCAACGCGACCGCGGGACTGCGGACCTGACGTGGAAACGCGCGACGACAGGCCCCGCTGCGTCACCGCAGTGGGACCTGCAGTTGTTCCTCAACGACGCCGTCCACGGGGTCCATGTGGTGGACTTGCAGGAGTGGGCCTTTCGGTCTCCCGTGCTTCATGGCCCATGTCATGACGCGGCTGCGTGCGTCGGCAAGCCCCGCGGGCGGGCCTTCATAGTGGAGAACGGCGTGGGGTCCGGCTGGAAGGACCTCGACCTTGCAGACGTCGTCGCCTTCGAAGCCGATGTGCGTCATTACCAAAGCGTCGACGTAGTGGTCGCCCTTCGGCTGCAACAAGAAACGGATGACGCTAGGGCCGCCGACGAGTTCGTTGACGATCATGTGGCGATAGAGGGGCCGCCGCGTCTCGTCGATAGTCTCGACGGGTCCGCGGTGAGCGACGACTGCGACGAAGCGCTCCGGGATGCGCTCGATGCGCGGTTCCTGCACGTGCGCACCAGCGGGCGGCGACGGTTGAAGGCGACGGGAGCTAGGCGTGGCCGTGTTCGCGCTGGATAAGCATCGTGTCGTCGCCAAGGACCTGGACGCCCAGGGCGTCGCCGCGATGGAGCTTCATCACGCGGACGATGTCCTTTGGCCAATAGGTCCCCAGGTTCTTCCCGGAAACACGGGTGACCTTGGCTTGGTAATCCGTTAGCTTGCGCTCGGGTCCGGCTTCCTCCAATGCAATCTCCTCGTAAGACTCGAGGAATTCAGCCTTGCAATTCTTGCAGCGCGCACCATGCAGGTTGTGGTGGACGCTGGCCATGGCTCCAACGACGATTTCGCGCAGCAGGTCATCGCGGCCCTGGAGTGCCTTCTTGGAGCAAACGGGGCACTTGCGAAGCGATCCGCCGGGGAAGGCCCGCTTGCGCTCACGCATCAATCGGTTCCGCAGGGCTAGCATGGATTCCGCCCATTCCCGGGGGCTTGGAAAGTCGTCAGCGGTCTTGTTCGTCATGGAGATCACAGGTGGTAGGCAGTCACGATGAGAAGGAGCGAACCTTGCTCGTCCTCTTGGACGTTGAAATCAATCCGCAGGCGTCGCTTGTTCGGGAGGTTGGCAAGTGCGAACCAGGCATCCACGAGGCCCGGTCGATTGTCCGTGGCGACGTGATAGCAGTTCTCGAGTGCCGTGAGGATTTGCCAGAAGCCGATGCCACGCTTTCCGGGATGGTAGTTGGGCGCCTTGACGACGTGGTTGTCACGGACCAGTTTTTGGACTTCACGGACATCCATGGGTAGGCGGGCCTACTTTGACCTTCTTACGTGTAGAACACGTTCCTACTTCAGTCTTCCGTGCAATGCACGTAACTAGGGCGCGAAGCTACCTTCGAAATCGGCTAAGAGTTCAGAGGCGTGCTCCTCCGGCTTGACCTTGACGTACTCCTTCACGACTTTGCCGTCCTTGCCGACGAGGTACGTGTTGCGCAGGATGCCCATGTACTTCTTGCCGTAGAGCGACTTCTCGCCCCAGAACCCGAGTTTCTCGAGCCCCGCTTCGTCTGCGGTCAAGAGCGTGAAGGGCAGGTCGTACTTCGCGATGAATTTCTGGTGGCTCTTCGCGTCGTCCTTCGAGACGCCGTAGACGTTGAGCTCCGCCTTGCGGAAATCGCTCCACGCGTCGCGGATCCCGCATGCTTCCTTTGTGCATCCAGGCGTGTCGTCGCGCGGATACGCGTAGAGGACGAACGGCGCCTTGAGGTCGGAGGACTTGACGGTTTTTCCGGCATGGTCTGCGAACGTGACCGCGGGGAGTTTCTTGCCTTCCATGCGGCGCCCCAGGCCGGCAAGGGGTTTGAGGCTTAGGGGGACCGTGACTTCCGAGATTGAAGACTCAACTTGTTACGTAGCCGAACAACGCGTCATACTCCCGGTGGTCGCCGACCCATTCAACGCTCACCACGATGCCGTCGATTGCGTCATGCTGCACGACGTAGACCGCTTGGAACATGTGGGGAAGGCCCTTGATGACCCGCAAAGGATGCAAATGTCGGAGCGAAGCCGGAATAATGGGTAGCTGAAAGACCGGCCCAAACGACGTCTCCGCCTTCAATTGCCTCGACTTTGCCACGAGGCTCGCCCAGGCCTCCTCCGCGCGACTGCGATCCTTTTTGTGACGACGGAAGAAGTCCTCCTTGCAGCCTTCCTGCATGGCCACGAGGTCTGCTGGGGTGCGTTGGGGCGGCGTCATTCGAGGGGCACGTGACGTGACTTGCGCGCGCGGGCATCCTGGACAATCCAGGAAACACCGTCGCTTCCGACCGCAACGAGGCGATGGCGCGCGAGTTCCAGCACCGCCGTTTGGATGGACTCGAAGCGAACGCGCTTCGCCGGCATGCGGCGCTCAATTTCAGCGTAGGAGAGAGGTTTTTCCCGGCCGTCATGGGCCTTCCGCAGCACACGCTCAACTGCGTGCACCGTCTCCAGCGTCGGATTGGCCTTCATTTGCAGTGGTGGCTTCTCGATGAGCACTACACGTAGATGTGTAGTCTCTCGGCTTAAGCATTGCGGCGGCCGCTGCTAAGTGGCTGGGCTAGGTCGCGCCCCAACCCCCAGCCGCACGGCCAGGACCGTCCCCCACACTGCGATGTTCACGGCTTGCGCAGCCGCGAAGACGAAGTTGTGTACGTGGACCATGTACACCAACATGCAGGACGACGAGATGACGACCAGGACGAGGAAGGGCAGGCTGATGTCATCTGCCCGCCGCGTGCGCAACGTCCGCGTCAATTGCGGCACGAGGCAGAGGATGAAGCCAATCGTGGCGAGCCAGTTGAAGAATTCCCATCCGTCCATGCGCCCGACTCGGGACGGGGGACTTAAGCGTGGGGCTGGCTGCCGAATCGTTCGTAGCTGAAATGCACCGCCGCGCGGACGCCATTGATGACTGGGTGGAACTGGACGACGCGGCCTGGGGCTGGATGGAGAGGCTCGGCTAATCCGCGGGCGCGTTCGCGAGTTGGTTCCGTGATGCGAACGCTGAAAACGGGGCCTCCGACTCGGCGGTGCATGCAGGTTCACCCTCCAACTGGCGACGGCCGCCGTTTCGAGCGTCACGCCTTCGTCTGCGTCAACGCGGAGGCGTGTGCCCCCCTTGGAGCCGAAGCCGTGCACAAGGCCATGAAGGACAAGCTGCGAGAGGCTGGATTGAAGGAAGAGTTTCGCGTCAACAAGGCCGGATGCCTCGGCCAATGCGGGCATGGCCCCATCGTCGTCGTTTACCCTGACAACGTCTGGTACAGCCACGTTACGCCGGCGGAAGGCGTGCGCATCTGGGAGGAGCATGTCCTCGGCGGCCGCAAGGTCGCCGAGTTCGAATATCACACGGAGACTTCCGGGACAAATGTCCTTGGCCGTCGACCTGACGGATCGTTTGCGCCCGTGGGCGGTCCACATTCATCGCCGTGTTCGCGCTGCCCCACGACAGGCACCTAGGAGCCAATGAGCCAATACAGGTGTACGTTCACGCGTCGACTTCGACGCTTCCAGTCGAGGTCTCAGCCGTCACCGTGACCTGGACGGCCTTCTGCGCGAAACCGATAGTGCGAACATGTTTGTTGCCCGCGGACTGCGAGCCGACGGCCTCGGAGTCAGGAATGTCAAGCGAGACGCGCCCCACGTTGACCTCACCCGTGACGTCATATCCGACGGATGCGGGGCCGTCCAGCTTGACTTCGACCGCGCCATTGGAAGTGGTGAAGGCAAACTTCCCCGTCCCAAGGCTCTCCACATCGGCGTCAATCATTCCGTTGGTGGTGTAAGCCGTGATCGAGCGGAACTTGCCGCGGATGGAGATCAGGCCGTTGGAGGTGTCTGCCTGCATGGTCTCGCACGTCGCGACGATAGAGATGAGTCCGTTGGAGGTCTTGGCCGAGCACGTTGGACCGCGCAAGCTTTCAATCCTTGCGGCGCCGTTCGAGCTCTTGACATCGACCTGGTAGGCGGGCTCCTCTGGATACGAGCCCGCGATTGATGCTGCTAAGCCGCTGCTTGCCACGGGGAACGCGACCTTGGTTTTGAGTTCCAATCCGCTCGGCGTCATCCCGTCCGTGTGGCTGGGCCGCAGCAAAGCTACGCGGTCGCGGGCCTCCTGCTCGGTCGTGCCTCGGCCAGTCATCGTGACGAAGACGCGGTACCCGCCGTCCTCCCATGCCGTGGCTGATGTCGCTCCGTTGGCCGTTTCCAAGGACACTTTTGCGGACGACGCGCCCCCGAAGTCGTTGGAATAGGTGACTGTCTTGGTGGCAATATATTGGTCGCCTTGCCGGCTGATAGTGACTGGCGTCTCGGCCGTGTCGGCGGAGCCATGCGACGATTTGGAACCCGCTCCTGGGCCCTCGGCGGGGGAACCCTCCGTCGAGTCGGGGATGGTGGCCGTGTCATCCGACAAGCAGCCGGCGAGGAGGGTGAGGGTCACGAGGGCGATGACGGGAACGTTGCGCTCCACCATGGATGCTGCAGCCCGGCTATGGCAAGATAAGGATGTTGGGCCGATTGACGAGGTTCGCGGCCAGCCCCGGCGACCGAGCATAACGGCGGTCGGTTAGGCAAGCGGAAGCCGGCGCAATCCCTTGACGCCGTCGAAGTCGGAATCATCGCTAACGACCCGCTTGCAGCCGTGCGCCAAGGCCGTCGCCGCGTGCAGCGCGTCGCGGGGCTTGAGCCGGGAATCCGCCATCAAGTCGAGGGCGCGCGACCAGTCGTCCGCGGTTGCATCGAGGATCTGTAGGCCCGGCAGTAGGAGCAGTTTGCGGCTCTCCACGATGGCCTTCTGACGGCCGTGCGCTTTTCCCGTTGCGTAGACGACTTCGTCGAGCGCCAACACGGACGTGCAGGCATGTCGCGAGGCGACGGCCAAGCCGCGCACGAGTTCGGCGGCAGCTTGGGCCTTTGGTCCTTCGTACAAGGCTGCATAGATGAAGACGTTCGCGTCGATGTAGTCCATGCCGTCCGCCTCACCAGCCGAACTCGTCCTTGTAACGGGCTTCCCAGTCGATGCGGGCGGGCTCGGGGGATTTGGGGAATGCCGCGAGGAAACTCTCGACGACCGCCTTCGCATCCGGTTTCTCCAAGACAATCCGGTTCCCTTCGAGGCGCACGTCCAATTCGTCGCCAGGCCGAAGCCCCATTCGGTCCCTAACCGGTTTCGGGATGACCGCTTGGCCTTTGGGTCCCAGCCTGGTATGGAGCAGCGCGGGTTCTACCATAGGTAAGAATTGGTACTACTGGTAGTTATACTCGCTTGTCGGGCAGCTCATGCAGACCGAGGCTTACTCCAGGTATCGCAACGCCTCCGCCGGCGCCACCTTGGCGGACCTTCCAATCGGGGCCGCCGTGGCCAACAACGCTACGAGGTAGCTTGCGCCAAGCAGGATTCCAATCTCGCCCCACGGAATGCCGTACGGGTAGTTCAATTCGCGAATCAGGCTGTACCACAAACCGTACGTGACGAGGATGGCGCACGCAAGTCCGACTGCTGCACCCAGGGCGAGGGTGAAGGTGACCTCGATGAAGAAGATGCGGCGCACTTGCCTCCCCGTGAAGCCGAGGGCCCGCAACATGCCAATCTCCTGCCGGCGCTCGAGGACGCTGCGGCTCGTCACGATGCCGAGGCTCAGCACGCCGACGATGAGGCCGAGACCGAGGAAGAGCTTCATCGCCCCGAGGATCTGCCGGAAGGATTCCTGCTCGTCGAGGACTTTTGCGACGGAGTCCTCGGCGTCCATGCCGACGTCGCGGTAGTTGCGTTCCAGATCCTTCGCGGCCTGGCCCGGGTCGACGCCGGGAGCAACGCGATACAGGTACAGGTCCTGCGTCGTTGGGAACAGGCCCCGCACCATGTCGCTGGGCAGGAAGACGCCGACGTAGTGGTATTGTTCCTGGATACCGATGATGGTGAAGTGCAGCGTCTCCTCGCCGAGGTGCAGTTCGAGCGTGTCGCCGACCTCGTTGGCTAGGTCCTGGTTGCGGCTGTCGGTACTGTACGAGTAACTCACGATGATGACGTCGTCGCGGTCGAGGACAGCTTGGTAGGCGGCCTCGTCGTCGGCGTACGCGTCGTCACGGAAGAGGAGGCGGAAGCGTTGCGACTCCGGGAAGCTGGCGCTGAACCCCATCACTTGGTGGCGAAATTCTCCGAAGGACCCGGTGCGCTCGCCGTTGACCGTGATGAATCCGGGGTCCTCCGTGACGTAGACCGCTAGGCGTTCGGTCTCCGTGAATGTGCCGGATGCCACTTCGCCGCGGTCGTAAGGTGCCAAGTCGGGGACGGACAACGTCGGGCGTGCCTCGACGTCGAAGCCTCCGGTCTGCCGGTGCGGGTCCACTTCGAAGAGGCCGCCGAAGATGCTGAAGAAGCCAATTGACAGGATGACGACGGAGAACATGGCGAGCGTCATGCCGGTGCGGAATTTCTTGTGCAACGGGTAACTCACTGCCGGCATCGCGACGGCGCGCAGGCTCGTCGTCTTCGCTAGCAGCCGCCCGAGAAGGCGGGTCGCGCGGTCGAAGTGCGTGACGAGGACGACGACGCACAGCGTCAACAGGACGCCGCGGATGGGGCCGACGACGTTTGCCTCGCTGATGTTCTCGTACTTCGTTATGAGGAAGTACGTCAGCGTGTAGTAGCTCGCAAGTAGCCCTGCCAGGGACGGGGCAAGGCGGCGGCGGACGACCCAGGGCCGCAGCAGGAAGCCGATTCCAAGCACGGCGAGTAGGGCGCCGAACACCTGGAAGCTGAAGCCGTAGCCCGCCGTGATGGCCTCCGTGGGCGCAGAGCGAATCCACCCGACCAGGAGGGCGGCGAGGCCGACGGCGAGGAACGGTACGCCCCAGGCGAGGCTGGATATGACGCGGCCGCTGCGTTCCGGCTCCTCGATGCGTCGAATGGCGCGCACGACGTTGAGCCGCGCTTGCCGGGCGCTCGCCACGTAGATCGTCGCAAAGGTGAGGATTACCCCGACGCTGAAGGCCACGACCAAGTTCGTGACCGTCGGACGGAAGGGAATGGGCGGGAACGACAGGTCGGCGGCCAGGTTTCCGATGATGGCGTTGAGGATCCAGATCATGAGGCGCGCTAGGGCCAGACCGAGAATCGAACCCAACGCGGCGGCGACCATCGCGTACAGCGAACCTTCGAACAGGAAGATGCGCACGAGGTCTTTGCGCGTCATGCCGACGGCGCGCGCCATGCCAAGTTCGCTGCGGCGTTCTTCGGCGAGCATCGTGAAGATGTTCGTGATGAGAAGGAGGCCCGTGATGATGCTGAGGCTACCCGCGAAGACAAGGAGGCCCGTCAACGTCTGACCAGTGTCGTCCGCGACGGCGAGGAACTTTTGCTTGAGCGGCAGGACCTCCAGGCTTTGGATGGCAGCGACATCGGGATGGGAGGCCTTGATGCCCTGCAAGGTGGAATTCAGCGTCGCGACGGCGTCGTCCGTCCCATGGACTCCGGATTCGATGCCCCCCTCGTTGCTGAACTTGACGAGGTTGACCGCACCGACGCGGTCGAACAAGCGCTGCGCCTCCGGCAAGAGGATGAACAAGGCATCGCGGAAATCGAAGAGGTCGCCGCGGCCGCCGTTCGTCACGGCGACGACCTCCACGACGGCGCTCCGGCGCACGGAGAACGGGTCGAGGCCATCAACCTGGTCGGCAAGGTCGCCGTATTCTTCCTGCAGGGCGCGGGCTCGTTCCCGCAACAGCGACAGGTCGTACACGGGATAAGCGACGACGATGAAACCCTCGTAGTGGGTCTGCACGGCGGCGTCGGCGCTGAGCGTTAGGGTCCAACTCCCGTGCGCAAGGGTCGCATCAGGGGGAGACGTGACATTGAGGAAGACGGGCTGGTCTGTGGGTTCGGCGCTGGCCTCGTGGGCGAACCCCGCGGGGTCTTCCAGGAGCAGATGCAATGACGTGGATGGCGGCATCCCAGGCGCAAGCGTGGGATTCCACCCGACGACGATAGTGATCGCAGCGGCGGAACGGTTGACCGTGAACGTGTGCGTCGCAGCGTCGGGTCCGACGGGAGGCCGGATGCCTGGCGACAGACCCGGGAGGGTGCCAGCGCCTGCCGCCGTGAGATTCCCCACGATGCGCGTGATGTCGGGAAGGATTGGGTCCACGGGGGGCGTGTAGCTGAGGTTGATGCGGTCGCCGACACGGGCGTCGAGTTTGTCGGCAAGGTGTCCCGTGATGATGGCTTGGCCGGCCTTGAGGTCGCGACCGTACGTCGTCCCGCCGCCGCGCAATTCGAAGGCGCCGAACGCGGCGTCGCGTTCCGGTTCAAACCCGATGATTGCGGCGCCCGGTTGGAAGAGGCCCGTGCGAGGATTCTCGATGGCGCCCTGCCAGATGGCATGAGCGGAAACGCCGTCGAACCCAGTGTCGAGCGCAGGGTCGGCAAGATACACGTCGTAGACCGTTTGGGGAAAATACGGGTACCCCTCGATTGCGACGGACTCGTCGAGGTGGCCGAGGGATTGGTACACGTAGCCACGGATGGCATAGGATGCGGAGCCCCCGGCCACGAGTGCGGCCGAGATGATTGCTGTTCCAACCATCAGGCCTGCGATAACGGTCGAGGTCTGCTTCGGGCGGCGCATGGTGTTGCGCGCAGCCATGCGCGCGAGAATCGGGTGGCGGACCATCGCGACCGCCACGAGGACCGAGACCAGGAGGGCAAGGCCAAGGAGGGTGAGGCTCCACCAAGGCATGGGTCACACCTTACGCGAGTCGGCCAACGGCAACGCCCGCCCGGCGCCCTTCGTCTCGGTGCGGATGCGTCCATCCTCCATGTGCACGATGCGGTGGCAACTCTGCGCGATGACGGGGTCATGCGTCACGATGACGAAGGTCAATCCCTTGCGTTGGTTCAAATCGTGCAGGAGCCAGAGGACTTCCTGGCCGTGTTTCGTGTCTAGGTTTCCCGTCGGTTCGTCGGCCCAGACGATGGCGGGTTCGTTGACCAAGCTGCGCGCGACCGTCACGCGCTGCTGTTGGCCGCCCGAGAGTTCGCGGGGCTTGTGTTCGGCAAGACCAGCCAATCCGACTTGGGCGAGGGCCGCTTGGGCTCGCCGCGCCGATTCGCGGGGAGGGACACCGGACACCAGGAGTGGCAGTTCCACGTTCTCGCGCGCCGAGAGGACGGGGAGGAGGTTGAAGGACTGGAAAATGAAGCCCATGCGGCGGCTGCGTAGCCGGGTCCGTTCGAGGTCGTCCATCGCGGCGACGTCGCGCCCTTCCAGCATGGCTTGGCCGGCCGTGACGTCGTCGAGGCCCGAGAGGCAGTTGAGCAACGTCGTCTTGCCGCAACCCGATGGGCCGACGACGGCAAGCATCTCCCCGGCGCGCACGGTGAGGTCGATGCCGCGCAGCGCTTCCACGCGGAGGCGGCCGGATTCGTAGACCTTGACGACGCCGCGCGCTTCGATGATGGCCCCGTTGCCACCGCGATGGTCGCTGCCGGTGCCGCTGCCGACCCTAGGCGGGAGCGCCTTAGCGGTCACCTGCGGTCTGGCCCGTGCCTTCACGGCTGCGGCCCAGGCCAGGTTTGACTTAATGGCTCCCTTCTGGGGCAGGTTCCGCCGACCCCCGAGTCGCAGAACGCGCAGAATCCGCAGAAATGGTGGAACCCGCAGAAGCGCCTTCTGCGGGTTCTGTGAGTTCTGCGACCGGGCGTGTCAGGCTGGCGTGGCCGTCACGCGGCGGGCGGCCGACTCGGCGGCGGCCATAACTTTGGCGGCGTCCAGGGTCTCGATGCGGCCCTCAGCCATGAGTACCCGGCCGCCGACGATGGTCGCTGAAACGTCGCGACCCGATGCCGAGTACACGAGGTGCGAGATGGCGTCGTGCCGGGGGACGAGGTGGGGTCGCCGGAAGTCCACCATGCACAGGTCGGCCGTGGCGCCTGGTGCGATGCGGCCGAGGTCCACCCGCCGTAATGCGTCGGCGCCGTCGCGCGTAGCCATGTCGAGTACGCGCTGTGCCGGCATGACCGTGGCGTCCCAGCGGTGATTCTTCTGCACGAGGGCCGCGAACTTCATTGTCTCGAAAAGGTCGAGCGTGTTGTTGCTTGCGGCTCCGTCCGTGCCGAGTCCGACCTTGACGCCTTCCCCGTGCAGTTCCGGAACCGGGGCCACGCCGCCGGTGGCCAGCTTGAGGTTTGAGACGGGGCAATGGGCGACGCTCGCGTGGGCCTTGCCGATGTCGGTGGCCTCCTGCTTGGTGATCCAACCACAGTGAGCGAGGACAGTGTCGGCTCCGAGGGCTCCAGTCTCGGCCAGTTGCGTGACTGGCCGGCGCCCCGTCTTCGCAAGCACATCGTAGACTTCCGTGCGCGTCTCGGAGCAGTGCGTGTGCATCGGGACGCTGTGTTCCTTCGCGATGCGGCCGGCTTCCTGGAACGTCTCGGGGTTACAGGTGTACGTCCCGTGTGGGGCGGGGCACGGCGTGATGAGCGGGTCCTTGCGTGACGCCTTGACGAAACGTTCGACATCGGCGAGTTTCTTGTTCGGCTGCCCGGCCGGCGTCTGGTGGATGTCCACCATGCCTTCACCGAGCCAGCCACGCATGCCCGCTGTTCGCGTCGCGGGTGCCATGACAGTTTCCTCCATCCAGTACATGTCGAGGAACGAAGTGGTTCCCGAAGCAATCATTTCCAGGAGGCCCAGATCCGCTCCTGCCCGCATGGCTGATTCATCTATCTTCTCCTCGGCGGGCCAAATGCGTTCCTTCAGCCACGCTTCGAGGTGCATGTCGTCACCGTACCCACGGAACAGGCCCATGGCGAGGTGGGTGTGGAGGTTGATGAGGCCAGGTAGGACGACCTGCCCCGTTCCGTCAAGCGTGCGGTCGGCCTCCTTGCTGCCCGGGATGTCGCCGACGTGCGTGATGTGGCCGTGCTCCACGAAGACATCCCCGTGCACGACGCGCCGGTGGTCGTCCTGCGTCACGATGGTTGCGTTACGGATGCGCAGGGTGGACACGTTACGCCGCCTCGATCGCGCCGGGCCTCTTCGTCTTCGTCGGCGTGACGCTGCAATCGACTGTGGTCCCGTCGATGTCCCACGTCCGCCCCCCGCTCACCTTTGCGAATCCAACCTTGCGTCCGCGCACTTCGGCCTTGAGGACATGCAGGAAATGCATGAGGCGGGCTTCCGACTCGGGTCCGCACGACAAGACGACGTCGACCTCTTCGTCAAGCGGCAGGTCGAGCTCCTTGCGTACCTCTTGGATACGCCGGATGACCTCGCGCGCGAGCGCCTCAGCGAGGAGTTCCTCGTTACGCTCGACGTGAAGGGCGAGCAACGCATCCTCTACCTTGATGGTTGCCCAGCCGGGCCGGTCCTGTTCTTCGAACGTGATGTGTTCCGTACTCAGCGAGTGGTCTTGCCCTTCGACATTGACGCCAACGGGCTTGCCCGCCGCGAGCATCGCGTGTGCCTGGTCGCCGTTGAGTGCTTCGATGGCGTCCCCGACTTGGGGGGCTAGCCTCTTGAAGGCCTTGCCGAGGGTTGCGCGGTTGGGCTTCGCCACGAACGCCTTGAACGCCTTCGCGTCGTGCGCGGTCTCCAGGCTCTTGACGTTGATCTCGTCTTGCAATATGTTGGCAAAGCGTCCGAGGCTTGCACCGACGAGGACGGCGCGGCCGAGCGGATGGCGACCGGGGATCTCGACCTTGCTGCGCAGGGAGCGGCCGGCTTCCGCGAGCGCTTTGACTTGGGCCATCTCGCGTTCCATGGCTTCGTCGCGCGCCCCCGCACTGGGTAGCATCGCCAAGTGGATCGAATCGGCGTCGGTCTTGCGCCGGATGTAGGGCCAGATGGATTCGACCATGAACGGCGCGAACGGTGCGATGAGTCGGCAGATTGCGTGCAACGCGGCCCACAAGGCGCTGTGGGCTGACTGCTTGTCGGCGGACGCGCGCTCGCCCCAGAAGCGGTCGCGACTGCGGCGCACCCACCAGTTGGAGAGGTCGTCGATGACGAATGCCTCGATGGCGCGCGTGGCCTTATGCAAGTGCAGCCGGTCTGCTTCGAAGCGCGTCTCCGCGATGGTTGCGTCGAGGCGGCTTGCGAGCCACCGATCAAGGTCACTCCACTGCTCTTGCGGGATGGCTTGCTCGGGTTCCCAATGGTCGAGCTTCGCGTATTGATGCTGGAACTGGAACGTATTCCATAGCGTCGAGAAGAACTTCCCAAACGTCTCACGGACGGCTTCCTCGTAGAAGCGCTTGTCTTGCCACGGCGCCGTCGTCGAGAGCAGGTACCACCGCGTCGCGTCGGCGCCCTGGTTCGCGAAGACCCTGTCGGGCGGGACGTAGTTTTTCTTGCTCTTGCTCATCTTCGTGCCGTCTTCGGCCAGGATGAGGCCGCTGACCAAGCAGTTCCGGTACGGTGGCCCTTGGAAGATGGCTGCCTTCTTGGCATCCGCGGCCTCACCCAGGGCCGTCGCACTTGCAAGCAGCGAGTAGAACCAGCCGCGCGTCTGGTCGAGGCCTTCCGTGATGAAATCGATGGGCCACTCTGCCTGCAGGGCTTTGTTGTCCAGACTGGTCGTGTTCCATTGCGCGAATTGCGCGGCGCCGGAGTCGTACCAGACGTCGATGACGTAAGGCTCGCGGTCTGCCGTCTGTTTGCCCTTGCACTTGGGGCAGTCGATGGGCTTGTCCACGTAGGGCCGGTGTAGCTCTGAGGCGTCGACGCCGGCGGCCTTGAGTTCCACTTTGCTGCCAATGCAGGTTTGGTGGCCGCACGCCTTGCACACCCACACGGGCAGGGGGGTCCCCCAGAAGCGGCTGCGGCTGAAGGCCCAGTCCTTGACGTTGCGCAACCAGTCACCCATGCGGCCTTCTTGGATTGTTTCGGGGACCCAGTTGATCTTTTGGTTGTTCTCGAGGAGCTTGTCGCGCAGGGATGACATGCGAATGAACCAGGAGTCCATCGCGTAGTAGAGCAGCGGGTGGCCGGTACGCCAGCAGTGCGGGTAACTGTGTTCGTAGCGCTCGTCGCGATAGAGACAATCCGTGCTGCGCAGGAATGCGAGGATGGCCGCTTCCGTCTCCGGTGCCTTCACGTATTTTCCCGCGACGCCGCCCGGTACGTGCGGGAGGAACTTGCCGTCGAGGCCCACGCTGTGCCTGGCTGGTAGCCCGACCTTCATGCCGAGCTGGAAGTCATCCTCACCATACATGACGGCGGTGTGAACGACGCCTGTGCCGTCTTCGGTCGTGACGAAGTCGGCCGTGACGACTTCCCACGCCTTCTTCGCGTCCTTTGCGTCGACGGCTCCTGGGAAAAGCGGCGTGTACTTCGTGCCGACGAGGTCCCGGCCTTTCATTTCGGCGAGGATCGTCGATTCGTTGCGCAGCGCTTTCTTCACCAGGGCCTTTGCTACGATGAAGACCTCGCCCTCTCGTGCAGTCGCCTTGTCGGAAGTCTTGGCGACGCGGACCTTGACATAGTCGATATCGGCGCCGACCGCGAGCGCCACGTTGCCAGGCAGCGTCCACGGCGTCGTCGTCCAGCTCAGGATGGACGCCTTGTCGGGGTCGTCAATGAGGCGGAACTTGACGTAGACCGCCGTGTCTACGACGTCCTTGTATCCCTGCGCGACTTCATGACTGGAGTAGCTCGTCCCGGTTTGCGGGCAGTAAGGTACGACCTTGTAGGATTTGATTAGCAGGCCCTGGTCGAAGAAGCGCTTGAGGCTCCACCACACGGATTCGATGTAGGAGTCATCCATCGTGACGTAGGGATGCTCGTAATCCAACCAGAAGCCGACGCGTTGCGACATCTCCTCCCAGTCCTTCTTGTAGCGGAACACGGACTCCCGGCATTTCTGGTTGAAGCGGTCCATACCGTACGCCAAGACCTGGTCCACGTGCTCAATGCCGAGTTCCTTCTGCACTTCAATCTCGACGGGGAGGCCGTGGCAGTCCCAACCGGCCTTGCGGGGCACCCACTTGCCTTGCATGGCGTGGTAGCGATTGACGGAATCCTTCAACGTCCGGGTCAAGACGTGTCCCGGGTGAGGCAGGCCGTTCGCGGTCGGCGGCCCTTCGAGGAAGACAAACTTCGCCGCGGGGTCCTTCGCGTGGTTTGCCAATCCGGCTTGGACCTGCCGCTGGAACGTCGCGTCGCGGCGCCACCGCTGCATGACGGCCCGCTCCATCTCGTCCGGAGAATACTTCTTTGGGACAGCAGGGAGATGGCCGGCCACCCCGGCACTCTTCATCGCGTTTCCCAAGCGCACGTGGTTCAAAAAGGGGGTGCCGGTTGGCCAAGGCATGGCGCAGCATGTTCCGACGTTGAATCCCCTGCGTGACGTGCGTGTGCGCGACCCCGCCGTCCGCGACCAAGACGCGGTGCCATGGCGTCAAGGGCGGTTCGCAGAACGCGTGCGGCGAGAATGGAATGCCGTGCCGAGCCAAGCAATCGACGCCGCAGGAATGGACCTCGACGCGTTGGCACAGGCAATCCATAAGGTCGTCGGGGGCAACATGGACCACGTGAAGGCGCGGCTTGAGGAGTTCGCCTTGTTGGAACGCATCGGTGCGGCCGCGGCGTCCGATGCTCTCGTGCGGCCGGGCGCGGGTCAAGTTTAGAAACCGGCCATCCGTACTCCCCCGTCGCAGAATTCACAGAAACCACAGAAGCCCGTTCTGTGAGTTCTGCGTATTCTGCGACTGGTGGGGAAGCTGGTGCCGGCTACCCCACCGTCAGGATTCCCTTCATTGTGCCGTGGTGGATGTCACAATGATAGTTGAAGGTCCCGCCCTTCGGGAAGGTGCGTGCGTACTCGTCGCCGGCGCTCATCTTGCGGCCAAGGCCTTCGGGTGCCGGGTTGTCCGAACTCCAGGACCCATCGTCTGCGGTGACGTCGTGGATTCCTCCGTCGTTAATCCAGACCACGGTCGCGTTGAGCGGGACGTGGGCGGTGAGAGGCAGGAACTTGCTTCCGGCCGTCATGTGGATGACGTAGCGGCCATGCTCATCCATGGAGGGCGTTTCGTACCCGCCGCTTGAGCAGCCGGATAGGGTCAGGAATGCTAGGGCGGCAGAGATGGCCAACAACTTCATGTCGGCGCCGAGGCGGTCGCGCGATAAACGGTTTGTCCCGCGAGCCGACCTTGTCCGTGACAGCGGTATGGCTAAGGCCAGGCGGGACTTGACGCGTCTGCCATGGACAAGCACGCAAGATTTGACCACCTTCTGGACTTGCTCGGCTCCGAGCAATCGATTCGCGAACACTTGCTCGCCCAGCGCGCGAAAATCGAATCCCATCACGCCTCGCGCGAGCGCGACCGCCTCTTGACGCATACGACGAAGGGCATCGGGCGTTCCGAGAAGGCAATCAGAAGTCTTGAGCGGGCCATCCGCAATGAAAAGAAAAGCCGGGCCGCCTAGGCCCCGCCGACCGGCATCCGCGTTGGACCGTCACGCCCATGACCCCGGCCCGCCTGCCGGCGCACATGGGATTCTTCACGAAGAAGCACAAGGACCCCGTCTGCGGCATGAAGGTCGAAGACGGCAAGGCAGCGGCGACGGCCACGCACGACGGCAAGACCTACCATTTCTGTAGTGCCGGCTGCGCGGCGAAGTTCAACGCCAAACCGACCCAATACGTCTAGCCGCCACAATGTGGCCCCAGGTCCGCTGTCCCGCTAGAGCTAGAGCTGAACGCGACGCAGTCGCAGCGCGTTGCCGATTACGCTGACGCTACTGAAACTCATCGCGGCCGCCGCGATTACGGGGCTAAGGAGCAAGCCAAAAACCGGATAGAGCACGCCGGCCGCGATGGGGACGCCGAGCGCATTGTACACGAACGCGAAGAATAGGTTCTGCTTGATGTTCGCCATCGTCTTCTGACTGAGGCGGCAGGCGCGCACGATGCCGCGCAAGTCGCCCTTGACCAAGGTCACGCCGGCGGACTGCATGGCGACGTCCGTGCCTGTACCCATCGCGATCCCGACGTGGGCTTGCGCCAAGGCGGGAGCATCGTTTACGCCGTCCCCCGCCATGGCGACGAACTTGCCCTTGGCCTGCAGCTCCTGCACGATGCGCGCCTTGTCCTGGGGCATGACATCGGCCACGACATCAGCGATCCCAAGATGCCCCGCCACCGCCTCCGCCGTCGTCTTGTTGTCCCCGGTCAGCATGATGACGTGGATTCCGAGTTCCTTGAGCTCGCGCAATGCAAGTGGCGTGTTCTCCTTGATTGGGTCTGCCACGCCGATGATGCCGGCAAGGGAACGACCACGTGCGACGTACATCACCGTCTGTCCCCCGGTGCGCAACGCTTCGGCCGGTCCCGTCATGGCGGCGACGTCGATTCCGCCCTCCTCCATCAACCGCAGGTTTCCCAGGCACCAAACGTCATCGCCAAGGCGTCCGCGAACCCCCTTGCCGGTCGCAGCCTCGAACCCTGTCACCGCGACGAAGACCAGCTTACGCTCCTCTGCCGCTGCCACGATGGCGGCGGCGAGCGGGTGTTCGCTACCGCGTTCGAGCGAAGCCGCCATGCGAAGCACTTCGTCCTCGTTCTCGCCGGCGTTCACGGCGACCGATTGCACGGCGGGTCTGCCCACGGTGAGCGTGCCGGTCTTGTCGACGACGAGTGTGTCCACCTTGCGCATCGTCTCGATTGCCTCAGCGTCGCGGAACAGGACGCCGGCGCTGGCACCCTTGCCGGCGGCGACCATGATGCTCATGGGGGTGGCAAGACCAAGGGCGCATGGACACGCAATGATGAGGACGGCGACACTGTTGATGGTGGCGAACGCCAAGGCTGGCGCTGGACCCAAGATGGCCCATGCCGCAAACGTGGCAAGAGCAATGGCGACGACGGCAGGAACAAAGTAACCGCTCACAGTGTCGGCGAGCCTCTGGATGGGCGCGCGGCTTCGTTGCGCTGCACTGACCATGTGGATAATCTGCGACAGCAGCGCATCCTTGCCGACGCGGGCCGCTCGGACAAGCAGCGTGCCGTTCCCGTTGATGGTTGCGCCGATTACCTCGTCGCCCCGGGCCTTTTCCACGGGGATGGATTCGCCGGTGACCATGCTCTCATCGACACTGCTGTGTCCTTCGTCCACTACGCCGTCAACCGGTACCTTTTCGCCGGGCCGTACCCGCAGCAGGTCGCCGACCAGCACGGTTTCCAGTGGCATATCCACCTCACGACCGTCAGGGAGGACCTGCCGTGCCGTCTTGGGGGCGAGGTCGAGAAGCGCCCGGATCGCGGCGCCCGTGCGGCTGCGGGCGCGTAACTCGAGCACTTGCCCGAGCAACACGAGAGTCGTGATGACGGCTGCAGCCTCGAAGTAGACGGCGACGCGGCCAGAATCATCGCGAAGGCTCGCGGGGAACACGCCCGGCGCAAGTACGGCGACAAGACTGTACAGATAGGCGACGCCGACGCCTAGGCCGATTAGGGTGAACATGTTGAGCCGGGGGGCGCGCAGCGCCACCCGGCTCCCGGCGGGTGTCCCTGCGGCCGGCTTGTCATCCCAGAATCGCAGTGAAACGCAGAAGCGCACGAAGAACGGCCAACCGCCCCAGATGACGACGGGTGTCGCCAAGGCGAGTTCAATCCATGGTCGCGCTTGGGCAGATGCGAGGTCCGCGAGCGCGTGGGAGAATTCCATGCCCATGGTGAGGACGAGCAATGGAAGCGACAGTGCGGCCGAGAACCAGAATCGACGCGACATCGAACGCAGTTCGGTGTTGTCCGTCGCGGCGCCGCCCACGGGTTCGAGCGCCATGCCGCAGAGCGGGCAGTCGGCGGGGCCCCCCGTGAGAATCTCGGGATGTATGGGGCAGGTGTACTGCACGTCAACCGCCCGACCCCGATGGTCCCGATGAACGTGCCGACGAGTCCTTGGTCGACGGCGCGCTCAGACGCATCGGGAAGGTCATGGACCAGGAAGCCATCGCCGGACGCCCGCCTTATCATCGCGCGACGCCTCCCGCGAGCGTGCTCGTCCCGCTCGTCTTGATCCACGACAATCATTTCCGTCGACGAGCTCCGCTCCTCGACGTGGATGTGCTGGCATGACGATCCCCATCCACGACAACCATTTCCATTGCAAACCCGACGGCTGGAAAGGCATAGGCGCGGTGCGGGAGTTCATGGCCGCCGGCGGAACAAGTATTGCCCATGTCCGGCTGCCAACCTACCCGACGACGGTGGCCGCATTCGCAGAATCATGTCGAGCCCACATCCAGTTCGGCCACGTAATTCGCAAGGAAACCGGGTGCACGGTCTACACGGTCCTCGGCCCTTACCCCCTTGAGCCGATGAAAGTCGCCGAAGCGCAGGGGTGGCAGGCCGCGCTGGAATTCGGTCGCGCTTGCTTCGACGTCGCCGCCAAGTTGTGCGCTGGCGGCGAAGCCGTCTGCATGGGAGAGATCGGGCGTGCGCACTTCGACGTATCAGCGGAACTGCAGGCGCACAACAACGAGCTCCTTGCGTATGGAATGCGGGCCGCTCGTGATGCGGGCGTCCCAGTGATGTTGCACACGGAACACTGCGAGCCCGCGACGATGGCGGAATTCGCGGCCATGGCGGACAAGGCGGGGCTCGCACGGGACAAGGTCATCAAGCACTATTGTGGGCCGCTCACCGGCGCGAATGAACATCACGGCCTCATACCGAGCGTCATCGCGGGGCGGAGCAACATCAGGCCCGCGATTGCCAAGTCGCGGGCAGCGGGCGAGGCGGGAAGGTTTTTGCTGGAGACCGACTACATCGACGAGCCGACCCGGCCGAACGTTGTCATGCCATGCGACACCGTCCCGAAGCGCGTGAAGGGCCTCCTACAGAACGGAGAATTGACGGAGAAAGAGGCCTGGAGCATCGGCGAGGAATTGCCGCGACGGTTGTTTGGGGCCTAGGCGAATCGTGCCAACCCGAGTCACCACAGAATCGCGCCCCCCGCCAAAACGTACATTTGTGTACGTTGAGCCGCGTTTTGGAGCCAAGTGATACGTAATCATTTGGGAAGATGTTATGCCCTGGTGGTCTTCGCAGACTATGGTGTTGCGGGGAATGTCGACCTACGAGACTCGTCCAGCTGGGCACTCTTCTACCATTGACCCGGCGCACGCGCTGCGGCAAGCGCTGGCTTCGATCGAGGCAGGTTCGCAGGAGCCGCGGAGTTTGGAAGCCGCCAAGGTCCATGCCCTCGAATCGATTTCGTGGAGCCTGATTGGAATCCTGAGTGATCGGCTTCCGGCCGAGCATCCGGCCAGGGCCCGCCCGAGCCCACACCCGTCCACCAACCTCTCCAGCGAATTGCGCGGAATGTTTGGCGCGAACGAGCCGCGTCCTTAGCGCGCCGACCCAAGCCCGAGTTGGCTGAAACTCTGGCTTGGCGATGCCCGCCGCCTGGACCACCAGGTGGAACTGTTTCTGGAACGCGCTAGGAGCGCCCAGAACGCACACCCCTTCACTCCCCTCGCGGCCAGTGGAACGAACCAGGCAATCGAGGCATCGTCCAGTTTGACCAGCCGTGACCGGTCGACCGCTTGTATGCCGACGGCGGACCTACTTGTTGGACTCGACACGCCGCTGCCGGGGTCTGAAGGGAATATATCGGCAGTCGTCGGGCTCCTGCCGAGTACGTGCGACCCGTACAGAAACGAATGCGACCTCCCCTACAAAGGCGAGGCCACGGCACGAATCCTCGTCGAGGCATGGCGCGCCGACGTGGACGTCGACGCGGTCAAGGCGCGATTGGGCTTGTTGTAAGGTGCGGGTCGCGGCGGCGGGCTCTGCCCCCAGCGCCTGACCCCCCGCCGGGGGGCCGGCGGTCCCCCGGACCCCCTTGCAAAAAGCGGGCTTAGAGGGATTCGAACCCTCGTCTGCGGGTCCGAAGCCCGCCAGTCTATCCAAGCTAGCCTATAAGCCCTTGAATTCGCCGACACAGATGGGGTGGAAAAACCAGCGGGTCCGAAACTCGCCAGTCGGCTTGGAGGCCGTGAGCGGGGCGAACGGACTCCAGGCCAGCGAGCGAAGCGAGCGGACCCTGCGGCTGCGCGAAGCGCGGCCGCAGAGGTATCCAAGCTAGCCTATGCGCCCAGGAAGAAAACGAGGAAGAAGGAGGGGAAAAGGGAAACTGATGCGCCGGATTCATCCTGATGCGCCGGATTCGGTCATCCGGCAAATCCGTGAAAATCCGTCCAATCAGGTCATGCTTCTTCGTCGCCGGCGCTGAGGTCTTCGACGACCTTCGCGCTGGCTCCGGCTTCGGGCACGGCGCCTTCGGCTCCGACTTCGGTTACTGCGCCTTCGGCGCTGGCTTCGACCGCGACCGGTTCGGCCGGGGCCTCGGCGGCTTGGACGGCGAACACCGGCGTTTCGTCCACGACGCTGGAGGGCGCACCGAGCATCTCGGACTTGGCGATCTCGATGCGGCGCACTGGGTGGATCTTGCGGGCTTCCTTGTACATGCGGCCGTTCAGGTCGCCGACGAGGATATCCTGCAAGAAGCCGGAGAGCGTGTTCTTCTCGGCGGACTCGGTGAGCATGCGGCCCATGATGCGGCGGATCTCTTGCGCCTGCGTCGTCTGGCAGCGTCGGTCCGTGATGGCGAAGGGCTTGACACGCACGCGTGAGCCATCCTTCGTCTGCAGGTCGAGGATGAGCGGGATCTTCGAGTTGCCGCGGCGGGTGAGGCGGCGGATGTAGTCGGACGTCATGTGGTGGCCGACGAACGCCGTCTTGGCGGATTGGTCGACGACCTCGGAGACTTGGAAGTACAGCTTGACGTGCATGAGTTTCATGTCGCCGGTGAGCTCTTGCAGGTTCGTCTCGACGGTGCGCTGCAGCAATTTCTCGCCTTCGTCGGAGAGGGTCTCGGCGATGACGGCGGAGTTGAACGCGGGCGGGGCGAGGACCTTGAACCAGGTTTTTGCCTTCCACTTGTCTTTCGTGCGGCGGGCGGCTTGGCGGGCGCGGGCGAGGGCCATGGGTCGGCCGACAAGGGACCCCTATATCACGCCGCTGTCCCAAATTTGATACATACGTTGGCCGTGGCAGACCTGTGCTGAATGACAATCCTCTCCTGGTACTCCTTGGTCGGCGTGGCCGTGGCGCGGTAGTCGAGGCCCTGCGGCGCAACCGTCACCGCGCGCTCCACGTGCGGGAATTGGCTCGCTTGGCGGACGTCGCCCCCATGGTCGCGAGCCGCGCGTTGCGTGAGTTGGCCGCGGTGCGGGCGGTCGAGGTGTCACGGCGCGGCCGGCTTGTCGCCTTCCGTTTGGACACGGCGAGTCGTGCAGGCGCCTTCCTCGCCACTGTTTCTCCCCCAGATCCGCCCTTCTGATTGGCGTGGGGACTAGCCTTTGAAGTTCTCGAAGAGGAATTGCACCGCAAGGAAGATGGCAACCCCGATGCCGACGAGGATGGCGACCTTGACGAGCGTGATGGCCGTGCGAATGAGAAGCAGGCCGACGACGACGATGGCGACGAGGATGATGATGGACCAGGGGATCGTCATGCTGCCGACGGCAAGGCCGCCGTCGAGTGCAAAGCGTGCAAGCATTGCGTTCCCATGCCGGTGCCCCTACTTGTAACCGCAGGCTTACTTCTGTCCGAGGGCCTTGCGGAGCCGACGTTTGTCGAGGCGGTAGACCCAGGTGTTGTCGCTGCCCTTTTCCTTGACGCGTAGGCCGAGGGTGCTGTCGCGGTGGTGGCTGAACTCGAAGAGGTGCGTGTTGAATTCGTGTTTCTGTTTCCCAAGCGCCTTGGCGGCCTCGTCCTCGTACGTGTCGTAGTGGAAGGGGAACTTGACGCCCGTCGCGACGACCTTGATGGTGCCTCGGGTGGTGAGCCCCGTGATGGTGACGAGTTCGCCGGTGAGAATCCGCTTGTGGGGGTCCTTGGCCGGGTTGGGGAACCATTGGTTGCATTCGATGCACAAGAGCTCGTTGACCTTGTCGAGTCCTGCGACATCCTCGTGGTCTTCGAGGACGCGGATCATCATGCCACCTTGGTAGGCCATGAACTTGTTGATGGCATTGCAGTGGGGGCAGGCGTACACCGGAGTTCCTCGCGCATGGACCCACCGGCACCACGATATGAACGGTTCGATGATGAATGGCGCCGCTAACTGGTCGCCGCGCAAGCCGACGGCTGGGCTGCAGAACGCTCAGCCATCGACCAAACGGGTCAAGCGCCGGCGGGCGTAGATGTACCGGCCGGGGAACGCCAGCACCAGCCCGACCAACCACATCGCCCCAAACAACGCCAGGGCCACGGCACGCTTCTGCGTGATTGATGCGAGGTACACGTCATGTTGGGCGGCCCCCTCCGCGGCGCCCTGCGGCGTGGCTTCGTCGACTGCGTTTTCCACGTACAGGGATATGTGGCGGGGGCTGTGCCGCTCGACCTGTTCGTTTGCGTACGTGAACGAGAAGCCGCGGGGGACCCGCATGTCCATGTCGAGGCTCCACCCGGGCTGCATGGAAAGGTTCAGCAACTGCGTGTAAGCGGCGGCCGCGAAGAAGTCCCGAGAACGCAGCGGGTCACTGTTCTCCGCTTTCAGTTCCTTGACGTAATCCGACTTGCCCGTCTTCGCCCCATCGCGATTCAAGTATCCGGAGAGAAGGCTTGGAATGGATTCGACGCGCAGGTATTGCACCACGAGGTCGAGTTCGCAGACGATGGGCGGTTCCGTCAATTCGTAGTCGGTCAGGGCCTTCTGAGGTTCCGTGTTCTTCCAGGCGAACTTGAGGCTCAGGATATCAAGTTCCGGGACGCTCTGTGCCAAGTAGGCGCCCAGTTTTGCCTCCTGGTCTTCCTGGAACGCGGCCACGGCCTCGGCGGTCAGACTGGCGCGGAAGACATCGGCGGGGATGTAGACCTGGGAGAGGAACGTGGCGTTGTCGGCGCTCATGTTGTATGCGTTCTCGCCCTCGATGGCGGCACGGATGCGCTCCGAGGAGATGACGCGCATCTCGAGGCGCGTATGGATGGAGGCTTGGATCTCAGCGTTGCCCGAGCCAAGCACGACTCCCATGAGGTTGAATGAGGCCTTCGTGAAGTTGAGGTCGGCGAAGATGCGTACGTCTTCGCGCGTGATGTTCTGGCCGAGCAGTGCATAGGTCTGGTTGAGCACTGGTGGCACGACCTGGCCAAGGACGGCGTTGATGGGCGCGACGTAGGGTGCAATGTCGGGTCCTTGGCCTGCCACGGGGACGACAATCGAGAGCACCATGACGGCAAGGGCGACGACGCGAATCACGTTAGGCCCCCAGGGCGAGCCACGCCAGAAACCACGTGACCGCGACCACGGTCGCGAGTCGAGCCGACGTCTGGTACCGTAAGACAATCGCTGGGCGTCGTTCGATGGACAGCCGACGCAGCCGGCGCACCGCGACCTCGTTTACGAGGAAGGGGAGCCCGATGACGAGGACGACCAGGACGATGACGCCTGGGAGCACGGGCGACAGGCTCGTCTCGACCGCCTCATCCACGATGAAGACGAACGGGAAAAGTGCGACGACGAATGCCGCCGCCCAGTGGCGCGAACTACGCCAAACGAGCGCCACCTGGTCGACCGTGCCAGCAGGGACAACTGTTGACGACGAACGGTGCTTTTTCCGGACATGTACGGCCACTGACACAAACTCCGGGTTGGCCCTTCGTGCAGATGACCTTTGCCGTCGCGTTCCCAACTGCCGAGTTGCGCTGCAAAGCAGCTTGACGACATGCCGGCGTTGCATTGAGCCCCCAAACGGCCTGTCCTGCGCTTCGTAATCCCGCCGCCAAACCTTTTCACCCCCCGCCACAGTGGACCTTCTGGTGGCCTCCCTGAGCGACACACGATTCGGACATTACGGAACTGCTGGCATTCTGATTGCGGCGGGCGCCGTCCTGGCGCTCATCGTTCACCTGGCTGTCCCGTATGCCCACGTCAACCCCCGTGAGGCCGACATCAAGTCCGAAGTGATGGACCGCGGCGAAGTGGCGGACCTGCACAAGGACCTCAACATGGCAAGCGGATCGAGCCCCGGCATGACGCTCACGGGCACGATTATGATGGCAATCGCCGGCATCGCCCTGTTGTTCCTGACGTTCACGCCGCTGCCCGTCAACACCGCTCGTTGGGCCGCGTGGTCGCTCTCCGGCATAGCCATCGTGGGCGGCCTGCTCGCCCTCGCATCAAGCATGATGTGGGTCGGTTCAGGCTTCGGTCAAGCACCGCTTGGGCTCTACAGCCAAGGCGCGGAATCCGGCCAGTCCTTCACTCCCAACTTCGGCTCCTTCGCCTTCGACAATGCCGGCGCCGTCGACGCAACAATCGCCCTGGGCGGTGTCACCGGCGGAGTCTCTGGTCTGCTTGAAATGGTGCTCAACACCGACAACGCGGCCACAGTCTTCGTCATCAGCCCCATCCTAGTCGCATTGGCCTCGGGTCTCGTCCTCGTCGCCGCACTCGCCCTGTGCGGAAACGTCATCACGCAGAAGGATGGCGTGCGCGAGCGCGCCTCGGCCCATCTTGCCGCGGGCCGCTGGGCCGTACTCCTCCTGGCCCTCGTTCTCTTGCTGCCGTGGTCCATCGGCAAGGCCGAAGACTACTCCGGCGACGGCGACACCGACCCCTTCGTCTTCGGCGCCCACACGGTGCTCAACGTCAACGAAGTCAGCGACGGCAAACTCTTCGGCGGGCTCGGCTACGCCCTGATGGCCATGGTCGCCGCAGGGTGGATTGGCACCTTGGCCGGCGTCGTCGGCAGCCTCGGCGGCATCCTCGTCTCAGTGAATGCGCCGGCCGCGGCGGCGCGCTCGACGCATTATGCGGTGTTCGCTGCGAGCTTCATGACGATCTACGTCGCCATCGTCTACCTGCTCGCTTGGATCTACATGTGGAAGCCCTACGGCGACGTGAACGACTACCAGCCCGGCTACTTCCCCGGCCTGCTGCTCCCGGTGCTTGCCTTTTGGGTGTTCTCGCAAATCGAGATCATCCGCAACTTCCAGGAACGCCGCGCGCTGAACAATCCCCAGGCGAAGGCCACCGTAACTTTCGACTAGCGGCGAAATGGGTGCCGCTGGCACCCATTTCGCCGGTGGCGGTCTGCGACCGCCGCCGCCCGCTTCGCCTTCGGCTCGCGGGCAACCCACTCTCCCCCTCCACCCCTGGTGCAGCCTTTGTGCTGCCTTTTTCTAAATCGCCCCCGTGCCCCAAGCGATGAGCGCCATCGCCTCCGTGCACGGCCGCCAGGTCCTCGACTCGCGCGGCAACCCGACCGTCGAGGTCGAGGTCGTCACAGAGGGCGGCGGCCGCGGCCGCGCCATCGTGCCGTCCGGCGCGAGCACGGGTACGCACGAGGCGGTTGAATTGCGCGACGGCGGCAAGAAGTGGCTGGGCAAGGGCGTCATGAAGGCCGTCGCCAACGTCAACGGCCCGCTCGCCAAGGCGGCCGTGGGCATGGATGCCCTGCAGCAGGCGAAGCTCGACCGTGCCCTTGCCAGGCTCGACGGCACAGACAACAAGGCCCGCCTAGGCGCCAACGCCATCCTCGGCGTCAGCCTAGCCGCCGCGCATGCGGCCGCCGCGGAGAAGGGCGTGCCGCTGTACCGCCACCTCGGGGCCGGCCGGGGCAGGACCCTGCCCGTGCCGATGATGAACATCCTCAACGGCGGCGCGCATGCCGATACCAACGTGCGCATCCAGGAGTTCATGGTCGTGCCCGACCGCGCCAAGTCGTTCTCCGAGGCGCTCCGGATGGGCGTCGAGGTCTACCACCACCTCAAGAAGACCCTCAAGGCCAAGGGCTTGGCCACCGCCGTCGGCGACGAGGGCGGCTTCGCCCCAAACCTCAGGAGCAACGTCGCCGCGCTCGAACTCATCGACGCCGCCGTGACGTCCGCGGGCTACGAACCCGGCAAGGATCTGTTGTACGCCCTCGACGTTGCTGCAACGGAACTGTATGACGCAAAGACCGGGGTCTACGACTTCGGCCGCGACGGCAAGAAGTCCGCCGAAAAAACCGTGGCCTTCTACGAGGGGCTCGTCGAGCGTTTCCCCATCGTCTCCATCGAGGACGGCATGTCAGAGGACGACCACGCTGGCTGGAAGGCGCTCACGGCGTCGCTGGGCCGGCATACGCAACTCGTTGGCGACGACCTCTTCGTGACGAACCGCAAGCGCTTCTCCGCTGGCATCCGCGCGAAGGAAGCCAACTCCATTCTGCTCAAGGTCAACCAGATTGGCACCCTGAGCGAGACGCTCGAGGTCATCGCGCAGGCGAAGAAGGCGAAGTACACGACCGTCATCAGCCACCGCAGCGGCGAGACGGAAGACTCCACCATCAGCCACATTGCTGTGGCGACGAACGCAGGCCAAATCAAGACGGGAGCCCCCGCCCGCAGCGACCGCGTCGCGAAGTACAATGAATTGCTGCGCATCGAGGAGGGTCTAGGCAAGACCGCCGCGTGGCGAGGACAGTCGACGTTCGCGAAGTACCGGTGATTCCAATGCCCCCCTGCCCAAGTTGCGGAAAAAAGACCCTGCGCAAGGCGACGGTCGAGGAGTCGATGTTCGGTGTCAGCCTCGGGACGTTCCCTGCGGAGCAGTGCGGCGCCTGCGGCGAATCATTCCTCAACGAGGACGCCATGGTGGAGCTGGAAAGGCGCGCCAAGAAAGCGGGCATCTGGGGTCTGGGCAAGAAGGCCCGAGTCGTGAAATCGGGCAATTCATTCGTCATTCGGATTCCCGCTGACCTGGCACGCCACCTCAAGTTGCACGCCGGGTCCCAGGTCTTCGTGCATCCGGAAGGCGAGGACCGCATCGTGGTCGACGTCGAGGAATGAGGGCATGCGGCTCGTCTTGAGTGGCCTTGTGGCCGCGGCGTTGTTCCTTCTTCCAGGATGCACCGAGTGCCACCCTATGCTGGACGTGCGACACTGCCGCCCCGACGCGACTACCTGCCTTCCGACGGCGGACGACTTCGTGACGGATTGGAACCCCGACCTGGCATCGCTGTGGCCGGACCTCGCTCGGCTTCTCAACCAGACGCCCGTCGGCGAACACAACCACGCAGATTGGAACCAGGACCAAGAGCGGACATTCTGGGAGTTCTGGCACGTTCCCGCCGAAGAGCCGGAAAAACAGATCTTCCTGCGCCACGACGGGGCTGTCTTCCGCGTCCGTGTCTTGACGTGCGAAGGGAACTGAACATCCCTCCACTTCCTCCGGCCTCCTCCGACCGCATCCCCCCTCCTCTCACCGCATCCCACCTCCACGTGGTCCACCTCTGATTCGTTTCCCAACGTTTATCCTGGGTCGCAAGGGTTGGTCGTCCGGGATGGGAGCGAAGGCTCCCCAGGGATGGCACTCACATGAAGGACATCATCCGCGAAGCGGTAGCCCGCGCCGAAGCCGAATCACGCCCGATGCTGCGCCCGACGGCCCAGCAGTTGGTCGCGCAAGGTGCCACGATCAACAACACGCGCGACGGCGACCTTGAGAAGGTCATGCAGTCACTCATCACGAAGATCAAGGTCGTCGGGTGCGGCGGAGCCGGCTCGAACACCATCCAACGCTGCACGGAGGAGGACCTCGGCGACGTCGAACTCGTTGCCATCAATACGGATGCGCAACACCTCTTGATGTCGCGCAGCCCGCACAAGCTCCTCATCGGCCGCAACCTGACCCGCGGCCTCGGCGCCGGGGCCTTGCCTCAAATTGGCGAAGAAGCCGCGCTTGAAACGGAAGCCGACCTCCGGGCGGCCGTCGGGAACGCCGACATCGTCTTCGTCACGTGCGGCCTCGGCGGCGGCACCGGCACAGGGTCCGCACCCGTCGTCGCGAAAGTAGCACGCGAGGGTGGTGCCTTGACCATCGCCATCTGCACTTTGCCCTTCGGCGTCGAGGGAGCAGTCCGCATGGAGAACGCGGAAGCAGGCCTTGCCCGCCTGCGCGACGTCTGCGACACAGTCATCGTCATCCCCAACGACAAGCTCCTCGAGATTGCCCCGCGTTTGCCTCTCGCCGCCGCCTTCCGCGTCGCGGACGAGATCCTCATGCGTTCCATCAAGGGCATCACGGAGATGATCACGAAGCCCGGCCTCGTCAACCTGGACTTCGCCGACCTGAAGACCATCATGAAGCGCGGCGGTGTCGCCATGATTGGCCTCGGCGAATCCGATTCCGAGGATCGCGCCCGCGACTCCGTCCTCGAAGCCCTCAACTCCCCGCTCCTGGACATCGACATTTCCGATGCCACGGGTGCCCTCGTCAACGTCGTCGGCGGCAAGGACATGACGCTCGCCGAGGCGGAATCCGTCGTCGAGGAGATCTACAACCGCATCAACAAGGAAGCCCGCATCATCTGGGGCACCTCCGTCGACCCCGCCCTCGACCGCACCGTCCGCACGATGCTCGTCATCACGGGCGTCAAGTCGAAGCAGATCCTTGGGCCAACGGCGCGCAAGCAGCAGCGCCAACGCAAAGAGATGGGCCTGGATTTCGTGTTGTAGTCGCTCAAGCAGCATTACCCAAACGACTTTCATAGTCCCCCGGGGTCCCCGCTTCCAACTTAGGGAGTCCCGTCGATGACTGACCGAAAAAGCATGGACAACCCGGCTCGTGGCGTCGCCGCCATCATGGGATTCTCGCTCATTGCATTGAGCATGGGGTTGTTCGCGATCTTCCCTGATGAGGCAGGCGCGGGTAGCTCCGGCGGGGGAAAGCGGTACTCCGTCGCGTGGTCCCAAACCGCCGCCGCCCCGCCGGGTGAGGCGCCTTTGGGCGGCGCTGGAACGGAGACGGTCGTGACGGTCGCGATTACTGACAAGCTGGCTTCGAACGTAACGATCAGCATTCCCTGCGTGGACACTCGGCCCGCGGAGCAAGTGCAGGCGGCGGCAGTCGTGACCTACCGGCTCGACTTGATTTTGACGAATCCATCCGGCAATGAATCGATTCCTCTCATTCCCCCGACCTCTGGCTCCTGCCCGATTCTGCCGGTCACCGTCGTACGCAGCAGCCACCCGGATGTTGGCGAGGTCAGCGCATCCAGCGAGGCAGGGGCGCAGGCGGCCGTCTGGTCCGGCAACGACCCGGCCAACGAAACGGCCAGGTACATGCTCACCGTCTCGTGGACTCGCGGGCCGGGCTCGCTCCCAGCCCCACTTCCGGGGCAAGCGGCCCCGACCCTCACGGGCACTGCTAGGGTCGAAGTCCAAGCCTGGCATGCTACCGTCAACGAGAAAACGGAGGCTGGCAAATGAGCGCCAAGTCCCCGCAGCCGGCGACGACGCAGTCCCGGTCTGGTTCGGCAGGCGGTCTGAGCCGCGCGTTCACGCGCCTTGGCTACCAGAAGAACGTCGACAAACTCATCGCGGAATCGCAGCGCAAGACCGGCCTAGCCAGGACGCTGACCGCGAAGGACCTCGTCGTGCTTGGCGTGGCAGGCATCATCGGCGCCGGCATCTTCGTCCTCATCGGCGAAGGCATCCAGATCGCCGGCATAGGCGTCATCCCTGCGTTTGCCCTTGCGGCTATCATCTGCGCGTTCGCCGGCTTCGCCTACGCGGAGTTGGCCTCATCGATTCCAGCATCGGGCTCCGCTTACGCCTACATCTACACGGCCTTGGGCGAACTTCCCGGCTGGCTCGTGGCGTGGGCCTTGGTCCTGGAGTATGCCGTCGGCGCAATCGCGGTGGCCGTCGCATGGCGCAACAACCTGCTCGCCATGCTCAACCAATTCAAGGACTCAAATCCCGCAACCGACGTCTTTTCCAACCCGGATCGGCCTTGGCTCTATTGGTTCACCCACAGCCCATTCGAGCACGTCAACGCGGTCAATTCCGCCGGTGTCGAGGAGACCTTGCGCGGCGTCATCAACGTCCCATCGATTCTCATCGTGCTCGCTGTCACGCTGCTGCTTGTGCGCGGAACGAAAGAGTCGGCGAAGTTTACCCTGGTCCTCGTTTTGATCAAGGTCTCGATTCTGATTTTGGCAATCGTAGGCGGCTTCGTTGCCTTCGACGCGGCCAACTTCGATGATCCATTTCCGCATACGCTGGCGGATGACCCTAACACGGCCGCGGTCGGCGACGAGTTGAAGGTCGACGACGCCCGTGGATTTTGGCTTGCGACGCAGGCGGTCTTCGCCGCAGCCGGAATCATGTTCTTCGCGTACATCGGATTCGATTCCGTGTCGACCACTGCCGAGGAGACAAAGAACCCAAAGAAGGACATGCCCAAGGGAATCCTAGGTTCGCTCGCAATCACGACGGTGCTCTACATCTTGGCTGCCTTGGCCCTTACTTCGGCTTCGCACTGGAGTCAATTCGTGGGCGACTCTGTGGCTGCAAAAAATGCGGCCGGCGAGCCGTTCGGCTATGTCTTCGAAGAGAATGGCTTCCTGCAGGTCGGCGGCCTTGCCCTCGGCGCCCTTCTCATCCGCGTCGGCGCCCTCATTGGTGTGACCTCCGTCCTCATTGTTCTAATTCTCGGCGGGGTCCGCGTCTTCTTCAACATGAGCCGTGACGGCCTGCTCCCAATCGGCCTAAGCAAGGTCTCGAAACGGGGCGCGCCCGCCGTCGGGACCCTCTTCTACGGCGGCTTTACCGTGGTCTTTGCCGGCCTTCTGACCCTCGGCGACGCGGTCAAGCTCGTCAACATCGGGACGCTGTTCGCGTTCTTCATGGTGGTCCTCGCAGCCTGGTACTTCCGCATCAAGCGGCCCGACGTCGAACGTCCGTTCCGCATGCCCATGTGGTCGCTGTCCGGCAAGGACTCGAAGCCGTACTTGGCTATGTTCCCCATCCTCGGATTGCTCGGCATCCTGGCGCTCATCGTCGGACTCGGTAGTTTCACGCTCATCGCCGCACTTACGTGGACCGGCCTGGGCCTCCTGTTCTACGCAATCTACAGCATCCCGCGCTCCACCGAGGCCAATGAGCGCCACGGCGGCGCCGCCTTCCCATTGTCGCCCGTCCAGACCACGCCGGTCGCCGTCACTACTGGCGTAACGAAGACGCAGGACATGGCCCCCGATCCGGGCGCTTTCACCAAGCACGCAACCAAGCCGGCCAAAGGCCACGCGGCGGAAGGCAAGGCGTTCACGCACAAGGGCTACACGCTCTACGCGCGCGACGTCGAACTGAAGGGCGGCGGCAGCCGACCCATGTACTTCTTCGCGAAGTCCACGCCCAAGTCGGGGCACCCCGTGCCAATGCCGGTGGGCTACGAGGTCGGCGAGAACGACCGGACGGGTCTGCCGTTCCTGCGCAAGGCCTGACGGCCGGCGATTGCAGCACGCGGAACCCGCGGAAACCCGCGGAACGGCGTTCCACCGCGCCGCCACACGAACCGCCGACCGCCCGACCGAGCCGCGGAATCCACGGAATCGGAGCAAACCAAATTCCCCTTATTCCTTGATTCCGCGGCCCGTGGGTAAGTGCCGCGGCGGGGTCGGCGACGGATTGCGCGGAACGAAGTTCTACCGCACTGCGCGAAATCCGCGTAATCCGCGGTTAGGTCGGTGCGCGGCACGACGTTCGACCGCACTTCCGCGATTTCCGCGTCCTCCGCGTGAAAGGTGGTGCCAGGCATGGCCGCGCCCCGCTTGGTTGAAATAACACCCTCGTGTCGCGACGCCCATGCCCGACCCGACCACCCCCCCGCCCTATCGCGACGACGAGGAGACCCTGGACGAGGTCATCGACGCCGAGACGGCCCCCAAGCCGAAGAGCCACCACTCGCCCCCGCCGCGCGTCGGCAAGCAGAAGGAGTCGTTCATCGATCGGGCGTGGGACACGCAGCACAATCTGGAGCGCAAGTGGGATTCCCTCGGCTCAGGGCGCTTCGCCCGCGTACTGCGCATGGCGCGCAAGCCTGAACCAGAAGAGTTCCGCCAGTCTTCCATGATCGTCTTGGTCGGGATTGGCGTCATCGGCGGCATCGGGTTCGCGGTGTTCCTGCTCATGGCGTGGCTGATGAAGCTTCTCGGCGCGAACTAGGCCGGGGCCCGAGCTGGGTCGGGGTGCCGTTACCCTGAAATAGCCCCCTGAAGTCGCCGCACTTGCTCTGTTGGGACCCAGCGGGAGCGAGTTGTCACCATGCAAGACGAAGGCGGCCTAGGCATCCTACCCACCAAGGAAGAACTGGCCAAGAAGGCGGCCGAGAAGCCCCAGCTGGCCGCCCCCGTCGTGGAAGCGCCCGCCAAGGCCAAGAAAGGCAAGCGGGGCAAGAAGGCCAAGGACGAGGACCTCGACGTTGAACCCGTCCCTCGCACCGGGACCCAGATCCTCATCCTCAAGACGCAAGTCGGCCAGGAACGCCGCGTCGCGGAAGCCCTCGGTAACAAGGCGCGTCGTTTCGGCGTGCCCATCCTGAGCCTGCTGGCCCCCGCGGAGCTACGCGGTTACGTTTTCATCGAGACCACGGACCCTATCCGGGTCGAGAAGGGCGTCCGCGGCATCTCCTACGCACGCAGCCTCATCAAGGACGCGAACAACCAGCCGCGCGACACGCCGTTCGCGGAGATTGCGCACTTCCTCACTCCGGTCTCGGCGGTCGCCAAGATCGCGGAAGGCGACATTGTCGAACTCGTGAGCGGTCCGTTCCGCGGCGAGAAGGCGAAGGTCACGCGCGTCGACGACACGAAGGAAGAGATCACCGTGGAACTCATTGAGTCCATGGTGCCCATCCCCATCACCGTCAAGGGCGAACACGTTCGCGTGCTGCAGAAGAGCGGCGGGTAACCGCGACCTTTTCCGCAGATTTCGCAGATGGCGCAGACCGTTGTAGCCCGTCGTGCCGCTGCAATCCGTGACCGGTCCTGGTTGCTCCAGCAATGCGGTTGACCGATGCCCCTGTCGGGCGCTTACCGCAGTCCGCCGACGGCGTGGGCGTGGAGATGCCGGAAGAACCAGGCTGCGATGATGGCGGCGGGGCGCGCCGCAGCCAAGACCTGCGCCTAGGCGCCTTACTGGCGACCTTCGAGGGGGTCACCCCATGACGCCGCGAAATGATTCCGGGATTGCAAAAGTCCGCCGCACAAACGCAACCTCCATTAGGGGGCAGAATGTGGTCCGGCCGATGCCGCCCGGACCAGCGACACAGAGGGCCCTTTGGATGGAAGTCTTCGACGGCGCCACCCCGGCTGCCCTGACGGCCATCGTCTCCGGCCTGGCCTGGCTCGTGAAGTACGCCCTCATCTACGCCAACGGCGGCCCCACGCAACCCGCGGGAACCGGCACCGAGGCGTTCTGGATCCCCGCATTCTACCTCCTCGGAGCTGGCACGTTGATCCTGGCCGGAGCGCTCGCGGCATGGGCGCTAACCAGGAAGCTGCCCAAATGGGTTCGCGCGCTCGCAGTCCCCATAGGCGGCGTCCTGGCATTCGCCTTCCACACCTGGATGGACCCCGTCGGGGACGCGATGTACCCCATGCAAGGGTGGCAGCAGGAGGAGAGCGGGATTTGGATTACGGCTGTGGTCGCGTTGGTCGCAGGATTGGTCACGCTGGCAGTGAATGGGTGGGTACGCTTCGAAAAGAAAACGCCGGCGACCGCACGAACCGACTAGGCTTGCGCCATCGCCACGGCGATCAGCGGGGAGTTTTTGGCTAGACGGGCCCGTGCGGCTAGCCTTCGAGCCAGGCGTTGCGAACGACGTCCTGGCTGCGCTTCAGCAGCGCCGCCGCTAGTTCTTGCGAGGGTTGACGGTCCAAAAAATGCCGGACGGGGCCGCCAAATTGGTGTTCGGGTTGGTGGAGTCAGGTGGGTGGTTGTCGCGAACCGGACCTTCCCCGTTGCCTGGGAGGGTCCGGCCGGCCCCGCCGGCTGAATTCAGCAATCCCTGGGGCGGGATAATCCCCCATCCGACGTATCCCGTTTGCCGAAGGCTCCGAGGCTGGCCCTCCTGGGTCGCCAGTGGGGCGCACAGCCAAGGCAGGGATTCGGCAAAAGGGAACCGCGGCAAACGCTTAAAAGCCTGGATGGGGCTCGACCGGTCTAGTCTAGGTGGAAACTGTGGAACGAAAACTAGCATTGACCATTGCGTTTGCACTCGCGGTTTGCACCGTGCCTGGCGCGCTCGCCGATGGTGAGGCCTGCACGGATTCTGAATGCCCCGAGGAATCCCCTCCGGCTGGCGAGGGTGAATCGGATGGCAACGACGGCGGGAACGGCACCGACCCCAGTGCGTCGGGCAATGAATCCGCCCCTAGCCCGGACGGCTCGTCCGGCGACGACTCAGAGTCCACGCAGCAGAACTCGACCGAATCGCAATCCGCGTCACAAGATGATGCCCTGAGTGACGTAAGGGAAGCTCGTTCCTGTACAGTGGTCGAACACCGCCCCGATGGGTGGCGAATCGACCCTGACAACTGCATCCAGCGCATCATCGACCGCCTGTTGGGCCCGCCGCTTCGCAACCTCAGTTCCCTCCTCTAACCCATGATTGCGCCACGCCGTGCCGCATCGGCCCTCTCCGGGTTCGTCGTGGCATGCCTCGTCTTGGCAAGTGGCGCCGGCGCAGCCCGCCCAGGCGGCCTCACAGCGGACGCAGTGGGCACCGACGACAGCACAGCTGCGACCGGCGACGGCTCGATTTTGTTCGTGCGGGAGGAGGCCACTGGGGCCGGACTCACTTTCACCATCGACGCAGCGCACATGGAAGCGTTGGCCTACCACCGGGTCGAACAGGACACCGGGCACGTGCCCGACCCCCTCGGTCTTGCGCCGGACCCCATCTACCTCTACAACGATGGGCGGGAGCCGGTCGCCCAGCAGTTCAAGGCCAGCGCAGCGAGTTTCCGCATCGTCGCCCAGAGTCCGGAATTCGAAATCCACGTGTTTTCACCAGTGAATGGTGCCTTATGGATTGAATCCGGTTCGTCCGTGACGGTCCAGGCCGACGAGATTTTCGTGGAACCCGGCCGCATGGGGTCGACGCGGCCCGACGTGAACCCCACCTCCCAATCTGCGCCCGACGAATTCGCACGGCGCACCCTGCCTGGGCCTCTGCTTCTGCACAGCGCCACGTCGCACCCAGCCCTAGGACTGGCAAGCGGCTACATGATTGTCGAATTCACCGGCGCCTTGGGTGAACTCAGCAACGCGACTGGCACCTGGGAACTCGACGGCCGGACGACCACGACGATGGACCTTCCGGGCGCGGGCCCCCTAGACTCCCAGCAGCAGACGAACCACGAACGCTTCGTCCGCATGGTCATCACGAAGGGTGCGCTGAACCTGGCCACCGAAGGTGGCAGCGCTGTGGTCCTCGTGGGGGCAAGCGAAATGTCATTCCAACCGGAGGGGGCCCTCCATTTGCTTGGCGCGACCGGCACGCTCCAGGTCAAGGGCACGTCGATCAACGCCGACGACGAGCCGCTCACGCTTCCGGCTGGCACGCCGTTCGGCCTCATGCCGACGAACGACGCGGTCCTTGTGTCCCCAATTGCCTCCAGTTCCCCGGGCGGCACGATCGTTGACGCGCAGGCCCCCGCGACAGTCGCCATTGCATCCGTAGTGATGGCAGCACTTGCCGCGGCGGGGTACTTGGTCGCCCGCCGCGTGCGCAAGCCGGCCTTTGCATCAGTGGAGCAAGCCCTCGAACAGGGTGCCTACCGCAAGGCGGCCCGGCTCGCCGGTTCAATCTTGCGCCGCGATCCAAGCCAGGAAAACGCCATGCTGGGCCGGGCCATCGCCCTCACCCGCTCCGGCCACAGCGACCGCGCCGCAGCCGAGTTGCGCAGCCACCTTGCGGCCGCGGAACCCTCGGACGGATCGCTGCACTACGTCCTCGGCTTAGCCTACCTCGACATGGGCCAAGCCCAGGAGGCGCGCAGCACGCTCGGCGAAGCGGTCCGCCGCACGCCCAGCCTCGAGCCCGACGTTTCGGCGCGACTCGGGGCCGCATTACATTCCGGCGCGCAAGCTGAGGTGCACGGCTATGCTTGATTCCATCTTGGGCCTGCTCGGTCAGGCCGTCATCGGACAGGTCAGTACGAAGAACCTCGCGGAGCAACCGATGCGCCGGCGCCTACTCGCCCTCATCGACAGCCATCCGGGCATCCACGCGAGCGAATTGTGCCGGAGTGCTGGCGAACCGTGGGGAACCGTGCAATACCACTTGGCGCTCTTGCACAAAGGCGAGCTCGTCACCGCCGTCGCTGCAGGCCGCGAGCGCAGGTTCTTCCCGACCGAAGTCGAACCGCACAAGGCGAAACTCCTGGCCCTCTTGCATCAAGGCCGTCGCTCCGAGGTCGTGCGCTTCATCCAGAGCAACCCCGGATCACGGCAGGTCGACGTATGCGATGCCTTGCGCATGAGCCGGAAGACCTTCCGCGCCTCCGTCCTGCCGCTCGTGCAAGAGCAACTGGTCCAAGAGCGCCGCGGCCTGCAGAGCAACCGCTACTTCCCGCTCGCGGACCTCGCCCCCTTGCTGCGCGCAGCGCAAGGGCCGGATTCATCTGCGGCGAAGGCTGAAGGCCCGCTCGCCCTGGCCGCCTTGTGAAGATTGGCCTGGTCGGCAAGCCAAACGTCGGCAAATCGACGCTCTACAATGCTGCGACCATGGCCGAGGCCGCAATCGGAAACTATCCCTTCACGACCATCCACGCCAATGTCGGCGTCGGGTGCGTGCGCGTCAAGGACCCCGGCGTGGACATGAAGGTCACGAGTACGCCCCGCACAGGCAAGGTGATTGGCTCCACGCGCTACGTGGCAGTCGAACTCATCGACGTCGCCGGATTGGTCCCGGGGGCACACGAGGGAAGGGGCCTCGGCAACAAGTTCCTCAACGACCTGTCGCGGGCGGACGCGCTCATCCACGTCGTCGACGCAGCGGGCGGTACGGACGCGGAGGGCAACGTCGTCAACCTGCACACGCATGACCCGGCCACGGACATCAAGTTCCTCGAACAAGAAGTGGACTTGTGGATTCTCGGCTTGCTTGAGGATGGTTGGGACCGCGTCGCGAAGAAAGCGCAGCAAGAGAACCGCAAATTGGAGGTCGCCATCGCGGAGCGGCTCACCGGCATCGGCATCACGGAAGTCATGGCCGCAAAGGCGCTCCGGGTGACGGAACTCTCCGCCCGCAAGCCGACGGAGGTCTCGCAGGCGGACCTGCATCGCCTCGCGACCGCGCTGCGGCAGGCCAGCAAGCCCATGGTCGTCGCCCTCAACAAGGCCGACGCTGCAGAACCCGTGACCCTGAATCGCCTTGATGCGGCCGTCGCCGTCCCGTATGTTCGCGTGAGCGCCCAGGCGGAGCTCGCGCTCATGAAGGGCGCGCAATCGGGACTCCTGGATTACCATCCGGGCGACGCGGCGTTCACGATTAAGGGCCAGCCGACGGACGCCCAACGCAAGGGCTTGGAGTACATCCGCACTCACGTGCTGGAACGCTTCGGCTCCACCGGCGTGTGCGCCGTCCTCGAAGCGGCCGCCTTCCAACTGCTGAATCTCATTCCGGTCTTCCCCGTCGAAGACGAGACGCGACTTACGGACAAGGACGGCCGTGTGCTGCCCGACTGCCACCTCGTGCCGAAGGGGACGACGGCGAAGCAGTTGGCGTTCCGCGTGCACACGGACCTGGGCGAGCACTTCATCCGGGCAATCGATTGCCGGACACACCGTGCCATCGGCGCCGACCACGAGCTTGCGGCGGGCGACGTCGTGAAGATATTCGCCAAGGCGTGACGCCTGCTCACTTGGGGACAATCGGGTCGCCATCGCGCCCGAACTGCCGACCGTCCGGCCGGACAGACAGGGCGGGGCAGTGCCGTTGACGTACCCCGAGAAACCGTGGACGACGTAGCCCGTGCCGTTTCCTATGAGACGCCCGTTTGCCAATTCTCCTTTCGTCGGCATGATGGGTGGCGACGGTCCGTCGTAGGGCCGCCGGTCTTGCACCTCAGCGTACGCCGCCCTTGGCACAATGGACGCCGCGTTGGTGCGCCTAGTCTCAGTCGCGCTACGGCTTCGGGACGTTCTCGTCTTCGCTGAAGCGCCAGCCCTCGGGCGGCGCATAACCGTAGAAGACGTGCGTGTAGACCATGAAGCTCTGTTGGATTGTGGCGCCTACTCCGCCGCCCGGGTCGGTGTCAGTCTCGTTCAAGCCCTGGTTGAAGACGCGGATGAAGAGGTCGACGCCCTCGCCGAGGTCACCTCCGCCGATCTTCTCGATTGCCGTCGCGTCGGCCGTAAGCAAGAGCGGGCTCGTCCCTCCGACGTCATGGTCACAGAGGAACCCGTCGTTGTCGTCGCACTCCCACGAATACATGATGCTCATGGCGTCACCCGCCGCCTGGCTGGAATCCCAGATCATTTCGCTTTGCACCCAAGTGGGTTTGCGGTCGAGTTCGTATTCCACGTAGAAGCGATCGTCGGTGAGGTTCTCGTCCACTTCGTCCGTGAACGTGCACATGTTGGCACCGACTGCGACGAAGGTGCCGGCGCATTGGATGAAGCCGTCGTACACGTAATCCTGGAAGTACGGTTGGTTGCCCGGGTCGATGGCAAGCCGGAGGGTCACCGGGGTCGGGTCAGCGACACCCGCCACGACGGTTTCGGATTGTTGGATGTCGAAGTGGCCAATTTTGTGGCCAGCGACGAAGTAGTCGCCGGGCGCGAGTCCGTCGAAGCCGAAGAGGCCGTCCGCCATCGTCTCCATGGACATGGCGTCGCTGCCGGATGTGCGTACCGTGACGAGGGCGCCCGCGATGGGGCGGATGGCGTCATCAACGACGACGCCGCGGATGATGCCGGTTTCGTCGGTCGCCACAAGGCCCTGGTCGGGCAGGTCGTCCTCAGGCGCGGGCGAAGGCTTGCTTGAGCAGCCCGCAAGGGCCGCTGCGCTTACGAGGAGGGCAATCAAGGCCACCAGGCGCATGGTCATTACCTCGCTCTAGTCAGGCCACGTATTCAAACCTTGTGCGACAGTCCATAACTGGATGCGGCGGGACCGGACCGGCTGGGCTTTCGGTTGGGGCCGAGCGCGCCGATGTCGCGGGCGGCTGGCGTCATGCGGGGACGACGGCGGAAAACGCTGGGGTGCCGCTCCGCGCTGGCGTCTGCGCAAGGCCGCGTCGAGGGTGCCAACCCGGCTACCACCAAAGCAACCACGACGGGGGCTAGGCGCGACATGGTGAGCGAGGACTGACCGGGCCCTACGCCTTGCGGCGGGACAGCGCCATCGCGATGGCGAACACGGCGAGGATACCGACGAGGCCGGCGCCTGGCGAGTCTTGCGTCTTCGGGGTTCCGTCGTCCTGAATCTGCGATTCGCAGGTCTTCTCTTTGTTGAGTTGCGCGGCCTCGGAGCTCTCCATGGCGCCGCAACCCGTCACGATGCCGCGGCCAATATCGAACTCGGCCCGCGCGGTGGCCAACGCGTTCATTTGGTCGTTTTTGACCGCGAAGTCAACGGTGTACTTGCCGTTCACGGCGCCGTCGCTCTTGTAGGGCCAGACGTACGTGACGTCGACCGCCTCGGTGTGATGGTCATGATCGTGCGTGCGCTGCACCATGGCCGCCCGCTGCAGGCTGGGCGCGGCGCTGGGGCCCGTCACGGTGACGACGATTCCGGTGTCGTCGACCTGGGGCGTGTAGGAATTAATCTCTGCCACGTCGTAGTTGCCCCACGGGCTGTTGGACGACGTGTGGATGACTATGTCGTCGCCGAGGAACTGCGGGTGCAGGTACTCGATGGTGATGGGGTTCGTGATGCTGAGTTCCATGCGCGGCCGGAACGCCTCGGAGCTGTGCAGGCTGACGAAGTTGCTCATGAACTTCCCGTCGTAGGGCTCGTTGCACACGCCGTCCGGCGCGTCCATGTAGGCGTCGATGCGCAGGTTGTAGCCCGTCTCCTTCGGAATCGCGTCCACCATGATCTCCATCGGGACCTTGAAGCCGTAGACGGTGCGGCCGTCGGCGGCTTTGCCGACCTCGACGTCCGGGCTGTCCTGCACCTTCTGGCCGTTCGCAATCGTCACGGGTTGCGTCTTGCCGTGGGCAATCAGTTCGGCCGTGTTGTATTTCGTGTTGTTGACGCTGATGCTGTCCGAAGCGCGCATGTTGGCTTCCACGACGAGGTTCGTCATGGGCGGGACGACTACAGTGTCAGCGTCGTCCTCGTGGTCGCCTTGCACGCCCGTCTGGCTTGAGAGGTAGAAGAACAAGTCGAAGGGCGCTGCGCGGTCAAACTTGACGTCGTACGAAAGCCCGCGCTCCGGGTGGAAGCGCGGGATGCCGCTCTCGATGACGTCGTATTGGACGTACCCCGGACTGGAGTACCCGTAGTACGTGTGGAACTCTGAGTACAGCAAACTGGTTCCCGTCGGGTCAAGGGTCTTACGCAGGCACGACGTCGAGTGCGTCGCGGAACCGACCGCATTGTTGGCCACGAAGTCGCCCTCGGGTGCTTGCGTGTTAATCGGGAAGTTCTGGAAGCCTGCAAGGTGCATGTAGAGAATCGTCGGCGTCGAGACGTTCGGATTCTTGATTCCGAGGTCCTGGGCGTTGGCGGCTGGGGTAAGCAACACCAGGCCGATCGTGATGGCAACAATAGCGCTCCTCATGGCACTCAGTTGGGGACGCTGCCCTTTTCCCTATAACGCTTGTGGCCATTTCGCGCAAAGGCGACGTTGCAACTTGTTGAAATGGACTCTGGTCAGAGTCTCAATTCTTTCGCTAGGTTTCTCGACGCGAGCTCCGTTTTCCTTAGCCGATTGATGGTTTTTCGATGAATTCCTGCAAACCGTGAGACCATGCTAACCCTTCACCACGCCGAGGGGCCTCATGCGCGCCGCTTTGCGGGCCAACCCGGCGGCCTCGACGGAATCGACGACTTGACTGACGTCCTTCGAGGGGCTTCGCCCCTCGACCCGAAGCGTGGGCTTCGCCCACGCGGCGGGGGG
>CAZXUC010000009.1:0-85196 GCA_964643795.1 uncultured Halobacteriales archaeon
CCGTGATGCCCATCATGTTCACGCTGCTCTTCACGAGCATGTTCGGCAAGGCGCTTGGCGGGTCGATTAACAACTACATCCAGGACTTGGTGCCCGGCATCCTGGTGCAGACCGTCGTCTTCATCACGGTGTACACGGGCGTCGGCCTCAACAGCGACATCCACAAGGGGCTCTTCGACCGTTTCCGGTCACTGCCAATCTGGCAACCGGCACCGATCTTTGGCGCCCTCGCAGGCGACCTGTTCCGTTACTCCGTCGCTTCGTTCATGGTCATCGTCCTCGGCCTCATCTTGGGTTTCCGGCCGCAGGGCGGGCCTGTCGGCGTCCTGGCCGCGTTTGTGCTGGTGCTCGTCTTCTGCTTCAGCGTCTCGTGGATCTGGATCATCATCGGCATGAAGGTCAAGACGCCCGAGTCCGTCATGACGACGAGTTTCATCTTCCTCATGCCGCTCACGTTCATGAGCAACATCTTCGTCCGCCTCGACCAACTGCCCGGCTGGCTGCGCACGGTCGTCGAGCAGAACCCCGTCACGCACCTGGCGAGTGCTTCGCGCGGCTTGATGCACGGCAAGTCCATGATTGACGGACACACGGTCTTGTCGGACGTGCTGTGGGTCCTAGGCGAATCCGCGCTCCTGACGCTGGTCTTCGCTCCGCTGGCGTTCCACATGTACCGCAAGGAACGCTGAGCCTGGACCGCGCATCCGTCGCGGCGCCAGCGGGCATAGCTATCAATACAAGTTCCGCTAATATCGGACTATGTCTCTGACCTACATCGATGCCGCCTCCCTGGCATTTGGGCGGCGTCCGTTCACCACCGCCGAGTTTCGGAGGCGCATTGGGTCTAATCGCCCCGCCAAGCTTCTGCATGAATTGAAGGCCCGCGGCCTCGTCGAACGCGTGGCTCGTGGGAAGTACCGTTTGCTGGGCCCGGACGAACGCCCGGACAATCGCGCGGATGCCTGGAACCGGATTCGGAACACCCTGGTTCATGCCCCTTTGAAGATGGCGTGGACTGGACCCAGCGCCGTGGAAGCCTGGACGCATGGGCGCTACCGCGTCGCGACTTCGCCATTTGCTCGCGAATTCTTCCTGGCGGTCCGAAAAGCCGAATTGTCGGAATGGACGGCGTTTCTCGCATACCACAGCCTTCCTACCAACCCACGGCGCCCCATCGGCCCCCGCATCACGCTTGAGCCGCGCGAAAAACTCCGCATCGCCCACGTTGACGGTGATCCCGTCATTCCACGCGAAGAGGTTCTCAAGCTAATCCGAGAATCGCCCGCGCTTTACGCCGACGCCGAGGAACTGCTTGCCAGTTGACCCAACAATCCGCGAAAAAGCCGTTGCGAGCTTGTTGGATGAATGGCCGTGGGACTTGGGCGGCGTGATCATCGGAGGCTACGTTTCCGCGGCCTACGGAAAGCCCCGATACAGCAACGACATCGATGTCGTGATTCCAGTAGACGCACTGCAACCCTTGCTGACTTGGCTTCAGGCCCGCGATCCCCCGTTCACCATTGAACAGATGCCTACCGACCTCGAACAGAATTACGCCGGTAAGATCGCGCGTGGTAGCGGCAGTCCCACTTTGCCTAGGAACGTTAAGACCTGGAATCAATTCCAAAAAATGGTGCGAGCAGCCATTCCGTTCTAGCCAAACCGCGCACACGTATTCTGGCCGCCCTGGGGCTGACCAGCGACATCTGAATCCGTTCCAAACCCCTTTTCAACAGTAGACTTCCTCAAGAGGCGTGGATGCACCAGGAGTCCTGGCCTTGACGGCGAGTCAGCCAAAGCCGGCGAAGGGCAAGCAAGCCGAACTCGCTAAGCCCGAGGCCAAAGCGAAGCCAGCGCGCTCCTCGACGCCCCTCGCGGAGACCCTCGCGGCCGGTCAGAAGGAGATATCGGTCGCGGAATTCTTCGAACGCAACCGCCAGATTCTGGGCTTCGATTCCCCCATCAAGGCCCTCATCACTGCCATCAAGGAAGCCACCGACAACTCGCTTGACGCCTGTGAAGAGGCAAGCCTCCTCCCCGATCTGCACGTCGAGGTGCACAAGACAGTCCACGCCGACGAACTGCGCGTCTGCATCGAGGACAATGGTCCAGGCATCGTGAAGAAGCAGCTCGGCAACATCTTCGGCCGCCTCCTCTACGGTTCACGCTTCCACGCCATCCGCCAGAGCCGCGGCCAACAGGGCATCGGCATCTCTGCCGTCGTCCTCTACAGCCAACTCACGACCGGGCACCACGCCGTCATCACGTCGAAGATTGGCGAGGGCCATCCAGCGGTGAAGGTTGAACTTGGGCTCAACACGAAGAAGAACGAACCCGAAATCTACACGACCGAGATGGTAGAGGGTTGGGCGAAGCCGCACGGCACCCGCATCGAGGTCATCATCAAAGCGAAGTTCCAGGGCGGCCGCCAATCGGCGTACGAGTTCCTGCGCGCGACCTCCATCGTCAACCCGCATGCCCGCATCACGTTCCTCGACCCGAACGGAGTCACGACGGTTTTCGAGCGCGTGTCCGACGAGGTCCCGCCCAAGACGCAGGAGATCAAGCCGCACCCCTATGGCACGGAGCTCGGCACGATTCTGAAGATGGCGAAGGACGCGAAGCAACGCAAGATCTCGGCGTTCCTCATGGAGGAGTTCAGCTCCGTCGGTTCAGACACTGCGAAGAAGATCCTCGACGCAGCGGACCTCAGCAACATCGACCCGAAGGACCTCGCCCGCGACGAAGCCCGCCGCCTACACGAGGCGTTCCCGAAGGTCAAGATCATGGCTCCGCCAACGGACTGCCTGAGTCCCATCTCGGAGCACCTCGTACGGCGCAGCCTGAAGAAGGAGACCGAAGACGTCAGTCCCGAATACATCACGAGCCTCACGAGGTCACCATCTGTTTGGGGCGGCCATCCCTTCCAAGTCGAAGTCGGCATCGTCTACGGCGGCACGCTGCCCGCGCAAGAGCAAGTCCGTGTCCTGCGCTTTGCAAACCGCGTCCCGCTGCTCTACCAAGGCGGCGGTTGCGCATGCACCGTGGCGGTGCAAGACGTCGATTGGCGGCGCTATGGACTCGAGCAACGCGGCGGAGCAGGGTTCCCGGTGGGCCCGGCCATCGTCCTCGTCCACGTCGCCTCCACGAAGGTACCGTTCACGTCGGAAGCTAAGGAAGCCGTCGCGCCCCTCGACGAGATACTCAAGGAAATCAAGCTCGCCTTGCAGGAAGCCGCACGCGGCCTCGGCCGGCACCTCGCCAAGAAGGCCAAACGCGCAAAGGTATCCGAGAAGTTCACGCTCGTCAACAAGATCCTCCCCGAGATCAACAAGAAGGCGTCGGCAGTCCTCGGCAAGCCCGAAGTCGACCTCGCCCCCATCGTCTGCAAGATTATGGACGTCGTGTGGATCGAGGACCCAGTCGTTGAGTACACGAAACTCGAAGGCCAGATGTTGGCGCCGCGCTCCCCGAAGATTCAGAAGGAGGATGCCGAAGCGCCAACGGCAGACCAGAAGGACAAGAAGGGCAAAGGCCGGGGCGATGGCAAGGCCGGAGTGAAATCCGACGGAAAAGGTGAGCCCGGCAAGAGGGCCACGACGACGCTTGAGGCGTTCGCTGCGAAGGAAGTCCGCGGCAAGGCGGATGAAGCGGCCGGCACCAAAGCCACCGACGCCGGCGCAGGCGACGTTGCCGTAGGGCCCGATGGAGTTCCCGCGGTCACAGGCGAACCTCCCAAGCCGAGGCAAGCATTCCTCGCCAAGGGTAAGGTCACGCTCACGAACTACATGATGGGCTCCAAGAAATTCAGGTACTACATGATTGTCCCCGATAATTCGGTCTTCGTCGCCGCCGACCCGAAGCCCAGCCTCGTCAAGGAACGCTACATCTCGTGGGACATTCCGGCCCTCAAGCCGACGGAGAAACTCGTCGTCGCTTTCGAAGTTGCTGGCGTGGACAAGGGGGAACTCGATGACCCCGATACCTTCGTCGAGGGCATCAACGAGGTCCACGTCGTCGGCGCCGACCCGTGGCACGGAGGCGACGAATGATGCGCGCCCGCGGCCCACTTAACCACGAATTGCACGAACCGAAACATCCGGTTCGTGGGCCTTCGTGCAATTCGTGGTTAGGAAGTGCGCCGTCATGCAATTCGTGGTTAGACCAGGAGGCCGCCTAGATGGTTGCCAAGAAAGATGACGCCGGTAAGAAGAGCGGGCGCGGCGCAACGAAAGCCCTGCGCGAGGCGGATGCCACGAAGGCGCTCGACGGCATCGCCGGCACCATCTACCAGCACTTGAGGGGCGCGCAGATCCCCGAGGTGCAACTCTCCAGCCGCAACAAGTCCAACATCGTCCTCGACGACCGTACCCGCGTTTGGCGGTATGGTCGCGAGATGACGACGCGCAGCGCCAAATCGCTCGACGGCGCGTATATGCTGCTGCGCACGATGTTCCTCACGGACTTCATCAAGAAGATGGTCGTCGAGAACAAGTCCTCGACGCTGCGTGAGATGTACTACATCAGCGAAGGCTGGGAACTCGCGAAATTCCATTCGCAAGACGAATCCGACATGCTCGCCGAGGACCTCGAAGTCATGACGGGTTCCATGCGTGAGGACTTCAAACTGCGGCCGGAAGAGAACGGGGCGGCCATGATGGGGAATCTGCGCGTCGTGGAGACGACCCGCAACGGCGAGAAGCGCACCATGCACTGCGCCGACGACGTCGGGGACGCCGGGTACAACATCCCCTACAACGTGGAGCCGGACCGGTTGCAGTTCAAGGACGTCAAGACCGACTTCATCATCGCCATCGAGACCGGCGGTATGTTTGCGCGTCTCGTCGAGAACGGCTTCGACGAAAAACACAATTGTACGCTCGTCCACTTGAAGGGTCAGCCTGCGCGTTCGACGCGCCGGTTACTCAAGCGCCTCAACGAGGAAGCCAAGCAGCCAATCGTCGTCTTCACGGATGGCGACCCGTGGTCGTTCCGCATTTTCGCGAGTGTCGCCTACGGCGCCATCAAGACCGCTCACCTTTCAGAGCATCTCGCGACTCCGACGGCACAATTCCTGGGTGTTACGCCGTCGGACATCGTGAACTACGAACTCCCCACCGATAAGTTGTCGGAGGAGGATGTCAAGGCGCTGCAATCCATTTTGGAGGACCCGCGCTTCGACGACGACTATTGGCGCGGCGAGGTCAACCTGCAACTCGAACTTCAGAAGAAGTCGGAACAGCAGGCGCTGGCGAAGTACGGGTTAGACTTCGTGACTGACACGTACTTGCCAGAGAAGCTCACCGAGATGGGCATCCTCAAGTGAATGCGGGCGTGAATCCGGGCGCGCGCCACGCCCTATCCGAATTCGAGTCGGTGCACAGACCCATCCCAGTGCATCAGGTAGACGTTGCCCTCGCCGTCCTGGCCGAAGCCAGTGATTTGCAGACCCGTCTGCATGAGGGTCGTCATTTCGTAACCGCCCGCGCCGTCTGGCTGCACCGCCCACAGCCAACCCGAGTTGAAGTCGCCGAACAAGAACGCCCCCTCCAAGTCGGGCCAAACGCCACGCAGCACCGGGCCGCCTATGATTGCTAGGTTTCCGTCCGTGTGCCGGTATTGGGCGACGGGGAACACGAGGTCCGCAGGTTGGGTCCCGGGCCGGTACGGGACGTTGCCTTCGAACAGGCTCCAGCCGAGATTCGCCCCCCGGGAAGTGCCGAGCGGCAGGTGGTTGACCTCCTCGATGTTGTCCTGGCCCACGTCTGCAATCCACAAGTCGCCGGTGGCGTCGTCGAAGGTGAAGCCCCAAGGATTGCGGACGCCGAGCAACCAGATTTCTCCCCGCGCCCCTTCGGTTCCGACGAAGGGATTGTCATCGGGAATGGCGGCATTCGTCCCCGACACGTCGAGGCGTAGGATCTTTCCGAGCAGGGTCGAGTGGTCCTGGCCGTTGCTGTCTGGGTCACCGTAGTTTCCGCCGTCGCCGATGCCCAGGTACAGCATGCCGTCGGGGCCGAACTCGATGTGGCCGCCGTTGTGGTTGCGATAAGGCTTGACGATGCGCAAGAGTTCCTGCTCTGTGCCGTTGTCTACCGTCGTCGCGTCCGCGCTCGTGGTGAACCGTGAGAGGACCACGTCACCCTTGATTTCCGGGCCTGGGTTCTTCCCGTCGCATGGTAGGCGCGTGTAGGCAACGTACAACTCGCCGTCGCGCCCGAAGTCCGGTGAGAAGGCGATGCCGAGCAACCCTTGCTCGTAGTGGCACGTCGCGACGCGGTCGCGCAGGTCCAGGTAGGGCTCGCCCATGCGTACGCCATCGGCGAACTCCCAGATGCGGCCCGTTTGCTCGACGACGAAGAAGCGGCTCGACCCGTCGCCCGGAGAAACGCCCGCCAACGGCTTGTCCATGCCCTGCGCGAACGGCGTGAGGGTCAAGTTGCCCACGAAGGCCACGGCCTCGCCAGGCTCGCGAACATCGGGCCATTCGAAGACCGGCGCACGGATTCCTTCGACCAAGGCCCAGGCTAGAGCCCCGCATGCTAAGAGGGCGGCAACGCGACGCACGCAGCTGCGAGTCCGGCCGACGCAATAATGCCTATGGCCCGACGGCGGCCCACATGTGCCAATGGCTTAAGCCGCGACACGAATGGGCCAAGCGATGGAGGAGCAGCGTGGCGCCGTGCAGGTCCCGGGACTGGCATGGGCAGGTCTAACGACTGCAGGCGTCGCCCTGGTCGTCCGGTTCTTCCTCGTGGGCGACACGGCATTCACGTACAACGAGGCGACCTACGTCGAACTCGCGGGCCACCCGTGGTATTCCTCATACTACCCTGATGCCTTGTTCCTGCGCCATCCGCCCCTCGCGTTCCTGTTGCTTTGGATCTGGACTGGCCTGTTCGGAACAGCGGAATGGGTCGTGCGGCTGCCGAGCCTGCTGGCTTGCGCAGCGGGAGTCGCGATGTTGTGGCGCTCGATCTTCCTGCGCGGCGGCTGGGTCGCGGCAACGGTCTGCGCGCTCGTCCTGGCTGCCGCATTCCCCCTGCACGCGTACGGGCTGCAGGCGACGATGTACCCGTACGCGTTCTTGTGTGCAGCCGGCGCCGTGCATGAACGTCTCGCCGGCCGCTCGCGGCGCGAGGGCGTATGGCTCGCAGGTTTCGCCCTGACGCATTTGTTTGGTTTCCTTTTCCTGACGTTTTGGCTCTGGGAACACCGCACGTCGCTACGCAAAGCGCTCAAGGTCGCGGGCCCAGCATTCGTCTGGCTGCTCCTGAGCGTTCCGGTGGCGGTCGGCGCGAATCGCGGAGGCGGCGACGTCATGAGACTTGGGCCGCTCGGTCAATTGCTTCGAGGCGGATCGACCGCGGCGGAAGCAGCAACGGGCGGCTGGGTCGTCCACGTCGCAGTGGGCGCCTTGGCTCTCTTGTGCCTGAACCCGCTCCTCGTTGCCCGCACGGTCGGTCCGCGCCGCGCGGTCCCGGTATGGAGCGCGGCGCTCGGCTTGCTTTGCGTATACTTCTTCCTCGGTGCACCCTACCCGCGCTACGCCCTCCTCGCCGTTCCCTTCGCGCTTGGTGGCGGTTTGCTTGCGGTGACCGGAGGGCGATTCAGTCCAGGATGGACCTGCGCGGTGGTTGGCATGGCGTTGCTATCGATGCCCGCCGGGTTCCTCTACCTTGAATCGGGCCCCGACCCGCGCGCCGAAGGCGACGTGCCCGGCGCCCAGGCGTGGAACGAAGCCGTGGGGCTCCTGCCGCCCAATGCGACCGTAATCGCGACGAGCGGACCGACGGCGACGGCATATTACCTGGGCCAAACTGGGTTTGCGGTGACGTCCCGTGACGAGGCACCTTATCGGATTGTCCTGTCGGGACCCCGCGACCTCGACGTGCGCCGGGTGGACAAAGTCCCGGACTTGGATGCGGCAGGCGGCGACGCTTGGATCTTGCCGACGCATTGGAAAGCAGGGGCGAGCGTGGCTGCGTTAGGCGGCGCAGAGTGCGGGACGGTCCGCGGGCTCGTCGTCTACAGCGTTTCGTGTCCGTAATCGGGGCGATGCACCGGCCGGTCAGGGGTTGCGTCAATATGTAGCGGGCATCGGCGTCCGCGTGGAACCACAGCGCAGGCAGAACAGGGTCGCCCAGCCGACATTCCATTGCGGCGTGCCGCACTCGACGCAACAGACCGAGCGTTCGAGTTTCGTTCCGCTGACGCGCCAACCGGTGAGGAACGGCCAGAGAAGGAGCATGACGGTGAACATTGCCGCGTTGGCCAAGGCCGGCAGCGACGTGCCGTGATGGCTGGCAGCTTCCCACCCGACGACCGCCCAGGAAGCCGTGGCAAGCCCGATGAGAAGCCACAATGCCGCCCGGGTGGAGAGGCGCTTCATGAAGATACGATTTCTCGCCTTCAGAGATATAAGTCGTTTCCGCCAAGAATGGAATTGAAGCCGGACAGGTCGAGGTTTGTTCAAGGCCCGCACCACACCCGCCAAACGGCTTAAATGGGCGTGACGCCCAGCCAGACTTGATGACCGAGCGACGCACCCCTTCCGATGCGACCCGCCCAGCCAGCGTTCCGTCGAGCCGGACGCAAGCAGCAGTTCGGGAACTGCGCCAACGTTACGAGGCCGCCTTCCCTGGCTTGCTGGACGCCATGAGGTAGCGTGCAGCACGGATTCCACGTCAGGCATCACCTGACTGTGGACGTTGTACGCGCCATCAACCTCGACGAGTGGAAAAAGGCCCAGAATACTACTTCGACAATGCCAAGATCTGGTAGCGACCAGAACGCGAAGTCCTGGCGGGAATTGAGACGCCGACCTTCGACGTGCAGAAGCTCATCGACGCCATCCCGGAATGCGACGAACGAGGCATGGACCTGCGGGATACATGGGCTACACACATGGCCATCAATGCCGGTTGTCACCCATGGCCAAACGCCAACCACCGCACGGCTCTGCTCTCCTTCAACTACGCCCTCGCAGACGCAAAACTTCCCCTCCTCGGCTTTCCCACCCCAGAATCCGGCCACGACCTAATCGCGCGCAGCCACGAACAACGCGATTCCGACGGCGGCGAATACACCCTCGAGGAGCTGCTGGATGCCGACCACGTCTATCGCCGCCTTTTTCGTGAGTTCTCCGAGCAGTTGGTCTCAAGCGCGTAAGCCTAATCGCCCTGCCTTGAAAGGTGCTTGGCGACATCAGCTCTCACTCCAAACCGTTCTTATAGAAGTTTCAGGGATTGGAAGGCGATGCAGCGCGCCGACCTCATCGAGCAGGTGCGCGCCACGATGGCGCGTGCTGGCTTCGCGGTGAGCGAGCGTTGCGACCTGAGGCCTGTCAGTTTCGACCTCGTCGCGCGCCGCGACCGTGACCTTCTGATGCTCAAGGTCCTGAGCAATGTTGACGCGTTGTCCGACGTGATTGCGGCCGAAATGAAGTTGCTGTGCAAGTTCCTCGACGCACGCCCAATCCTCGTCGGCGTACGCGCCGGAACGGGCAACCTCGAGACCGGCGTCGTGTACGCCCGCCACGACATTCCCATCGTCACGCCCGATACGCTGGAGCAGTTTGTTCTTCACGACGATGCACCCATGGTGTTCGCGGCGCCGGGCGGATTCTACGTCAACCTTGACGCCGCCGCGCTGCGAGCCGCCCGCGAACGCCTCAGCGTGAGTCTCGGCGTCATGGCGCAGATTGCAGGCGTGTCGCGGCGGGCCATCCAGATGTACGAGGAGGGCATGAGCGCCTCCATCGATTCGGCCATGCGGCTCGAGGAGTTCCTGCAATCGGAGATCATTCGACCCCTCGACCCCTTCAACTCGTACGATCCCGCGAAGTTCGCGCCGCCCGCCCCCACGGCTGCGGGTTCTGACCCGATGGAGGTCCTCGTTCGCCGCATGCTGGAAGGCCTGGGCTACGAAGTCCGGTCGACGCGGCGCAGCCCGTTCAATGCCCTCTCCACGGAACCCGGCGCAAAGGACGCGAAGAGTAAGACCTACCTCACGGGCGTAGGCGAAGATTCGCCGCAACTGCGCCGCAGGGCCCGCGTCGTCACCAGCGTCAGCCGCGTCACGGAACGCCCAGGCTTCTTCGTCGTGGAACGCACGACGCGCACCACCATCGAAGGGATGCCAGTCGTGACGCGAGCGGAGCTGCGCAAGCTCACAGACCCGGAGAAGATCTTGGATCTCATCCTGGCGCGGCAGCCGAAGCGGCCTGATGATGAACCCTAGCGGCGCGCGTCAAAGGCGGGTCACGTCAGGCCTAGAACCGGAGGCCTGGGATTTCACAGAGCTTCACAGATTCGTGTCCTCGACGCGCCGGGAACCAGGGCGGTCAAGGGGAGCACGCGGAACACGCGGAGGCCGCGGAAGCCCGCGGAAGTGCGGTGGAACGTCGTCCCGCGCCATCCGCCGCCGACCCAGCCGCGGCTCGGTCGGGTGGTCGGGCGTCGGCCCGCTGCTTCGTCCATTGCTGGCGTGGCCTCCACCAAGGAGGGCCGTCTGCGACATCTGCGCAATCTGCGGAAAAGCGCGTAGCCTACAGCGCAATCTGCCCTTCGATGCTGCGTTGCTTGGCGTCGAGGAACACCCACGCCGCGTAGGGGATGGAAGGCACTCCGAAGGCGCCGAAGAGGAGGAAGAATCCCGCCGCGGTGCCGGGGTAGGGCTTGAATCCGACCGTGTCGGAGGCGACGAAGCTCTTGCGGAGAATTGATCCCAACGCGAATGCAAGCGGAGCGAAGAAGGCGCCGATGAGGCTGGGCCAGATGAAGTAGGTCAGCATCATGTCCATGTCGGACACGGACTCGTTCTTATTGGCGAGGGCGGCGTCGACGTTGGCGGAGATGTCTTTGGGGTACGCGAGATTGGAACCGGCGGCCGCGGCGCGAATGGCATCGTCGTCTTGAGCGAGGATGGCGGGCTTCAATTGCGCATCGTAGAGTTGATGGTTCGGCGTAAGGAGCGCGACCTTTGCCTGGGCGTCGGCGAGTTCTTTCTTCGCGAGCGCGATGGCGGCCTCATAGTCGGCCACCTTGTCGGCATCGCCCTCCTCTTGTGCTTCCGCGAGCTTCGTCTCACTTGTGGTGATGCTGGTTGGTTTGGTCGCCACGATGGCTACGTTGTCCTGGTACTCCGTTTCGCCGATGGCGCCTGCGACGCGGACGTCGAGGCTGTGGTAGATGCCGAGTTCCTTCTCCACGGGCTGTCCTTCCTCGACCGTGTGCTCCACCCGCCACAGCGCGTCCTCGCGGAAATTGATGAGCGTGAAGGCGCCGACGGCGAGGATGCCAGTGCCGATGGCGATGGCTGCGAGGACCTTGAGTCGACCGCGTGGGTCAGCTTCGACGTGGCGACCCGCGAGACGCAGGCTTTGCATCCACAAGATTGGGAAGATAATAGTGGCGACGAGCATCCCGCCGTAGTTTTTGACGCCCGACCAGAGGCCCTTGCCCGCCATCGGAAGTCGCCAAGAAGGGGCACCTTAAAACCTGTGGGAGCCGCCGCGCCGCCACGCCATTAAGCAATGGGACGGGTGGCTCAGCGTGGAACCTGGCGCGGGAGGAGCCCTGGACGGCATCGACTTGCGCGAGGAGACGGTGCTCGTCGCAAAATGGGTCGAGGAGCTCGCGGGTCCTGCGTATGGTCCGCAAGGTGGAGCAAAACTTCTCGTCGACCCAAGCGGAGGCCTCGCCTGGACGCGGTCGGGCGCGACGGCCGTGCGGGAGGCGGCGGCCGTCCACCCGGCGCTCGCACCGTACCAAGCGCTCGCCACTTCCGTCTCGAAGCTGGCAGGCGACCAAGCGACGGCCGCTCTCCTGCTCGCCGCAGCGCTCGTCCGAAGCGCCTTGAGCACGCAAGGCGATGGCCTCGTGATTCCGTCGTCACTGCAAGGCTACGCACTCGCGCATCGGCAAGTGCGAGCTTGGCTCGCGGCACATGCCGACGCCGCCGCAGCGGACGTCGCGTTGTCAGCCGTCGGCGCGAACGCCGCATCCTGGACCCCAGTGGCGCTCGCGGGCCTGCGTTCATTGGCGACGCCGGCAGAACTGGACGGCCTCGACGTCGACGGCCTCGATCTCGAGGCCATCGACGTGCATGCTGAACCCGAAGGCGAAGCGCGATGGCTTTCCGGCTTGCTGCTTCGGCCGCGCGAGGAACCAGTCGGAGTCGCGCCGACACGCCGTCAAGTGAAGGTCCTCGTCGTCTTCGGCGGCTGGAACGCTAAGGCGCGCGCCGAGGGCGCATCGTACCGGTACGGCGCTGGGAAGACGGGCGCGGGCGCGTGGGGTCGAAACGCGGAGGCGTTGCGGGCTCGGGCCGTCGTTGCGCGCCTCGAAAAACTGGGCGTAGGCGTCGTCCTTGCATCCAAGGCCGTCGACGCAGATGTCGCAGACGCCTTGCGGAGCCTCGGAATCCTCGTGTGGACGGATGCCCCACGGTCCGCCCTTGACAGGGCCATTCGCGCGACGGGCGCCAAGCCCGTCCCGGACCTACAGAACGTCACTGGCGACGACTTAGGGAACGGCCACATCGAACGTCGACCGCATCGGCGCGGCGGTTGGCTCTTGTCAGGCAAGGGGCCGAGCGCGACCTTCGTCGTCCCCGCCGCGAACGGCCTCGCTGGCACTGTCGCCGTCGAGGAGGCGGAGCGACTGCTTCGCGCTGCGGGCCAAGTTCTGCGCGACGCACGCTCCCTGCCCGGGGGCGGCCGTTGGCAGCGCGGCGTTGCTACGGCACTACGCAACGCTTCCGACGCGGCACCGGGCAAGGCGCCCCTTGCAATCCGCGGCGCCGCAGATGCGTTCGACGCGCTGGCGGACCACTTGTGTCGCAATTCTGGCGCGGATCCGTTGCTGCGCGGGTTTGCGCCAGGCGCCGACCAGGTGCGCGATGCGTATGCGTGCGTCCGCATCGCAGTCGATGCTGCGTTCGAACTAGCACAACAACTCGTGCGCATTGATGCGCGGCATGTGAAGGCCGCAAGCTCTGCGGCGGCGCTGCGGGGAGGAACTGGGCCGAGCGGGAGTTTGAAGGGAATGCCCGGCGACAATCCGCCCTTGATGTGACGCGATGGCTTGCGTGTCGACGAGGTCTGGCGTGTCGTGCGCTACTTCCAAGGGTTCTACACCAACACCATGGTGGACCTCTACGACAACGTCGTCGGCGCAGCCATGGGGTCGTTGCTCTACGTTCGTGCGGAGGGGCGTGCCCTATCGTCCAGAGCCTTGGCCTCAACGGAGACCGTCGCCGAGCCCATCGATGCCCATCCCTAGCAACCCTACCCACACGTAGGGTCGCGAGCTGGCCGAACCACCGGCATGCCGCGCCGGCGGCCGTCGTATTTATCCCGGTCTCGGCATCAACCCGGGAGGCCCACCATGGACGCCGTCCAGCACTTCGAGATTCCCTACAAGTCGCACGCCCGAGCCAAGAAATTCTTCTTCGACTCCTTCGGCTGGCAACTCGCTGACGTCCCCGGCACTGGCTACACGTTTGCGGCCACCGTCGAAGTCGAGAAGAACGGCATGCCGAAACGCCCGGGGGCAATAAACGGCGGCCTCACGCCGCGCGGCCCGCTCTCGCAAGCACCGACCGTCCTCATTCGCGTCGGCGACATCCGGTCGCACGTCGAAAAGGTCAGACGCGCGGGCGGCGTCATCCTGGAGGAACCCTTCGCCATGGGCCCCGTCATCTATGCGCGCTTCCGCGACCCGGAAGGCAACATCCTCGGCCTCATCGAGCCCGTGGAGGGCGGCGGAGACGCGACCAAGGCGCCGACGAAGAGGCAGGCGAAGGCTCGTGCGGCTTCGACGCAGCGGGCAACGCGGCCAGCGAAAGTCGCCACCAAATCGGCTAAGAAGACCAAGCGCAAGAAGCGCTAGACTCGCGCTGCCCGCTACGCCCGAGCCGCAGAACGCGCAGAATTCGCAGAAGCTGGTTCTGCGGGTTCTGTGTATTCTGCGACTGGGTCGGTACGCGGCATGCCCGGCCCCTCATGGCTTGGTGCTGTCTGGCTTCGCTTCTGCGACCGGCCACCGGCGGCGGACGTTGACGACCTTCTCGACGGTGGCGTGCACGACGCCCGCCGCATCGACGAGGTCCACGGTGTACGTGCGGTCGACCTTCTCGTTCGACTCCATGAGGCGCTTGACTTCCTCGACCTCGGCGTCAGGCATCTTGCACACGGCGTAGATCTGGGCCCGGCCCGGTCGACGGAACCGGATGGAGGCGCCCTTGTCCCAGACGAGGTACCCGGCGCCGAGGCGGTGCATCAGCATGAACATGAAGTGTGGATCAACGCAGGCGTACAGCGAGCCGCCAAAGATTGTGCCCACGTAGTTGCGTGTGCGCCATGACAAGGGAAGCCGCACGCGCATCTCCGACCAGTCGGGGGCGATGTAAGTCACCCACGCGCCCGTGCCACGGAACGCAGGATAGAAGTTGAGGACGTGGCGGAAGAGGCCGGGATGCTTGGCGGCGAGGGATTGCAGGGGGATCCGCTGGGCGCGGTTCGGCTCCGCAATGCGAGGCATGATTTGCTCAGCCGCCACGATGCCGCGACACCGTCCGAGGCTTTGAGGCCAACCGTTGTGCTTTCACCCCGGGCACTCCGACCGACACCATTCTGTACATAGTTTTCAATCGGGAGGCATGGTCTGGTCGCCGAAGCCCCCGAAGGTCGATGTGGGGCTCTACACTGTTGAGGCTCACGAAATCGTCTTGCGGCGAGTCGCGGTTCCCGTGAAACGCCAATGGATTCTTGATGCGCTGCGCACCGAAGATGCCGCGCTTTCGAAGCGGGGCCTGAACCGTGCCCTACAATATCTTTTCAGGCACGGCTGGGCAATCGAGGGATCAAAGGGAGTGCAATGGACGCGTTCGGAAGGTCCGACGCTGGCGCTGGCGCGCCTCATCGGTCGCCGGTTGTAGGTGCCAGTTTGGCGGCACGTGGATTGTGGCCTGCAACCCTGGTCTTGCACTATGCCGGCTACAAGCAGCGGCCGCCGCGATGAGGAAGGACGGCAAACAAGCGAATGAATTGGCACACAATGGAGCATACTGAGAATCAGGCGCGGCAAAAGGCGCCCAGGTCGAAGTGCAGGCTAAGCTCCGCAGTCAACTTCACGGCTGCGGAGGGGGCCGTTTTGGTCGTGCACCTGTGTGGCTGCTTAGGTGACCTTGGCCGTACCCCTTTGGTGGGTTGCGACGAAGGTCAACGAGATCCTTCTCTGCCTGGATTTCGCGTTCGCCCCCCAATCGCCTGAACCTCTCCCAAAACGTTTCATCCCGAATGTTTCTCGTCCAGTTCGGAAGAAGCTTCTCAGCGGCCTTCATCGTATTGTGGCACGCCACGAAGTATTTCGTCATGGACTGGCTTGCCTTATCCAGTTCGCTGGTGGGGGGCGCCTTCCCTTCCTCGAACCTCGATTGGAGCGAATGGATTTCATCGAAAACGTTCGTTACAAGATGCTTGGCTACGTAAAGCTCATTGAGGAATTCGATGCTGATACGCGGCCCGTTCTCTACGAGTTTGGCCAGCAGGTGGAGGTCGCGGTCGACGCTCTCATGAAAATATTCCAATCTGTTAGCCGTCAGTTGGGGATTTCGAATAAGGTTGGCCACATCCCCTTCCCAGCGACTGCTTAGCAGGTACACGTCGGGGACGACAGTTGTGAATATTGCCCGCCGCTCTGATTTTCGCCGGAAGATGGCCTCGATGGCAGGAATGCCCGTCGCAATTACAAGGAGCACCGTTGCGGAAAACAATCCCCAAGTTGCCAAAACAAGATCATCGGTCATAGTTCACTTCCACTTGATATTGCAACCCATGCTCGCTTTCTGCACCTGCACGGGCGGCTTGCCGCCAAGCGCCGCGTCCACGGCGCGCGTCAAGTCCAACCCGGTAATGTGCTTTCCATTCCCCGGGCGGGCATCACAGAATTGGCCACGATACACCAGTCGGCGTTGGTTGTCGTACAGGAAGAAATCCGGCGTGCACTGTGCGTCGTACGCCCGGGCAACCGTTTGCTCCGCATCGAACAGGTAGGGAAACTCGTAGCCGCGCCGCTTTCTCTCTTGCCGCATCGCTTCCGGCGAGTCTTCTGGATACTTCACCGGGTCATTCGAGTTGATTCCTACGACGGCGACGCCCTTGGCCATGTACTTCGCCGTCACCGCCGCCATGTCGTTGGCGATGTGCTTGACGTAGGGGCAATGATTGCAGAGGAATATGACGAGGAGCGCGGGGGCCGGCTTGAAGTCGGAGAGTCGCACGGTCTCCCCGTTCGTGTCCGGGAGAGCGAAGTCGAATGCTGGCGTCCCAAGCTCCACCATGGCGGAGGGCGTCAGCACCACGAACGACGCCATTCCGGAAGGGGGTCAAGTAGATGTGGGGCGGCCCAATGGAGGGCGGACGCGGCGACGAACTCAACCAAAGGCGCCGGAAAACGATTGAAAAGAGGCGAAAGAGGATTGGAAGGAAAGGGAAGAGGAGTCGAGGGCTTGCCGAGCGCTTGCCTACTTGGCGGGCTTGGCTGCGACTTCGGCCTTCGCCGTGGCCTTCTCGGCCTTCGGCTTGGCCGGCTTGACTGCAGCCGGGGCCGCCTTGTGGCCGGCCTTCGTGTTGGCCTTCGCCGCGTGGGCGGCGGCGGTCCATTGCACGTGGCGGTTGATGCGGCCAAGGCCGATCTGGTTGCGTTGGCATTTCGCCCTGCAGAAGTGCAGGACGGTGCCGTCGCGCTTGACGTACATCTTGCCGGTGCCGGTTTCGATTGCGTCGCCGCAGAAGTTGCAGTTGCTCATTTCTTTCGGTTCCCCCCGAGGACGCGGGCTTCGCGTTCAGTCTCGCGCAGCATCAGGATGTCGCCGAGTTGCACGGGGCCCATCGCGTTGCGGGCGATGATGCGGCCCTTGTCGCGGCCGGCAAGGACGCGGACCTTGACCATTGTGACTTCGCCGGTCATGCCGCCGCGCTGCAGGACTTCGACGACCTCGGATGGGAATGCATCGGCGTCCGCCGGGTCCGGCGGCGTCGGGGTGGATGGTGCCTTCTCGACGACGGCGCCCTCCTCCTTCTTCCAGCCGGGGGTGCCCTTCTCCTTGGCGCCCTTGTCGCCTTTCTCGCCCTTCTCCGCCTTCGCGGGAGGGTCGGTTTTGTCTTGCTTGGCCATCGGATTCACTCCTAGGCGGCCTTGAGGGCGTGCGTCTTCTTCGCGAGGTCCTCGACGGATTCGCCGGCGGTGCCGACGTCCAGGATTGCAATTGCGGCCGTGCCGACGGGCAGGCCAGCGGCTGAGCCGAGTTCGGCCTTCGACGGGACGTAGCCGTACGGGATGCCCTTCTCTTCGCAGAGTAGGGGCACATGGGCGAGGATCTCCTCAGGGGAGACGTCTTCGGCCATCACGACGAACTTCGCGACGCCACGCTCGACCTGCTTGGTCACTTCGTTGGCGCCCTTTGCGATGCGGCCGGTGCTGCGGGCCTTCTCGATCGTCTCGTAAATCTGGGCCCCAAGTTCCTTGGGGGTCTCGAATCGAACAAACATTGCCATGGGTTTCAGTCTCCATCCCCCGCGGGTGCGGGGTCATTTTTCAACGACATGAGGCCTCAGCCCGAAGACCGGGCCTCCTTGGCGTTGGAACTCGCTCAGGAGGCCTTCGATATAAGGGTTCGGGGGAGGAAAACGGGAGTGCTACGGCCGTCGAACTACGGGGCTACGGCCGTCAAACTACGGCCCCATTGCCGTCGAACTACGGCGATTCTGGGTCCGCTGGGCTGGCTTCGCGGGCCGCCTTCGCTGCCTGGCGCCGCGAGAACAGGCCCACCTCAAGGAGCACAAGCCCCGCGCCGCCCCACGCCAACGCGGCGTAGAGGTTAGGGCCGGGCGTCGCGGCCTGCGCGAAATCGCATGCCGTGGTGCCGTTGGCCCTGTCCGTGCACGTGCCTTGCGGCATGGAGGCGACGATGAGGACGAGGACGACGGCGCAGGCGACGGTGAGCGTGAAGGCGGCCGCCATGGCGATGCGCCAGCCGCGGCCCGGGGGGGACATTGGGTCGATGGGCCCCCGGGGTCAGGGGCTCCCGCGTTTCGTCCGCACGACGAGCGCAACCGCGAGGGCGAGGACGGCGAAGCCCAACGGTGCGGCGCTGATGCCGTTGGAGCCGAACGGCTCCTGAATGAAGGTGAGGTTTTCAGCGGGGGGGAAGCCGGGGCCGGAGCCGACCTTGAAGCTGAATCCCAGCCCCATGTGTTCGGCTTGGCCGACGAGTTGTTCGCAACATTGGTGGTAGCTCGTCGCGGGCTGCGGCTCCAACGGGAACGGCGACAGGAGGATTTTGTAGTTGCCTTCCTCGAGGGCCAACGTTAGTTCGAAGTGGCCGTCGCCGTGCGTGTGCAGCTTGCCGATCTGCGCGATGTAGCCGTCGCTGCCAAAGATGCTGTACTCGATTTCGCTGTGCGCGAAGGGCTGGTTGGCCAGGTTCGTGGCCGCGATGTCGAGGGTGAAGGGAACTCCCGATTGCGCGCCGGCGACTGCATCGAGCGAGTAGTAGAAGGGACCCACGGCGACGGCTGGTGGCACATCGGGGGCGACGACGAGGACCGGCGGCGCGACCGTGTACGGCATGACGAGCGTGCTCGTCCAATCCCCGCGGGATGCTTCGACCGTGAGGGTGTACAGGCCGACGGGCATCATGGCCTGGAACTCGTAAACGCCGTCGTATTCGTGCAGCGTTTCGCTGTAAAACAGGGTGCGGCCGAGTGCATCCTTCAAGCTCGCGGTGAAGTCGACGTGCTGCACGGGGGCGCGGGTCGTCGGGTCCATTACCAGGGCGTTGAGGCGCATGTGCGTGGCGGGGCCGACGGTGCTCCAAGGGTCGTAGGTGCCGACGAGCGAGTACTCAGGGCCGCCGGATCCCAGGACGACCTTGTTCGCCATCGGTGGGTCGGGTGTGAAGGGGGTGGGCGGCCTGGCCGGGGGCAAGCCGGGGGGCGTGCCGAGTCCGGGCGTGACTTGGATGTCATGCTCCCACCAGACCGGCGCGAACCACGCGGCGCTTTGCGTGGGGTATGCTTGGAAGCCGAGGATTCCGACCTTGTAGTTTCCCGCCTCCGGGAAGGTGTACTCCAACGACTGGGCTTCCTCGTGCGTGTGCGTCTTCGTACGGAAGACGAGGTCCGTGCCGCGCCAGACTTCGAACCAAGCGTCGCTGTGCAGGTGCATCGTGGGCGACGCGGCGGTGGGGTCGTCGACGTTGGAGTAGGTGTAGGTAACGGGGGTTCCGGCCACAGCAGCGGCGGGGGCATCGACCTTCAGCCCGGCGGGGAGGAGGCGGCCGAGGCCGACGGCGTCGTGTACGGTGCCGTTGAACATTGCGAGCATCTTGCCGTCATCGCCCAGCGCCTCCACGGTATAGTGGCCAGCGACGGGGAAGCTCACGTCGAACAGGTTGATGCCATCGTAATCGTGGCCTGAATCTGGTGTGGTCTCCATCAGGACGACGCCGTTCAGCGTGACGCGAATGTGGTTCTGTTCGTGGTAGTCGGGAACCCCGTCGTCACCGAGCACGACGATGCCGAAGTGGTTGATGTTGCCCACGAACGTCGAGCCATCGGGCGGGACGTCGTGCGCGATGACGACGCCGGAAGACGCGTCGTGCTGGTGCGTCTGGCCGATGGCCAGCGGCGCCGCAGCGAGCGCCAGAAGGCCGGCTAGGGCAACGGTCAACGAACCACGCATATGCGTCACCAGGGGACCAGCCACATCAGGCTTGCCGTGATTCGATGCTTATATCGGTCTGAGCGATTGCTATTCGTCGTGGCAGAGGTCGCCGCTATCTTCCTGGCATTCGCCCTGGTGACCGCCGTGGGCTTCCTCGCGAGCCGCACGTTCATCATCACGCGCTGCCCGGACATTCCGGTGCTGCTGGCCATCGGCCTCCTGCTTGGCCCCCTGAACCGCGCCGCCGTCGACGCCGGATACGGAAGCACGTCGGCCGCCCGCGTCCTGGACCCTGGCCTGTTACAGGACGCAGCCCCCTACGTCTCGGCGCTAGCGCTCGTCGTCATCCTCTTCGATTCCGGCTTGCGCCTCGACGTGCAGGAATTCGGCCGCAGCATCCGCCCTGCCCTCCTGCATACCCTCCCCACGTTCGTGCTCACCGTGCTTTCCGTGAGCGGCGTCGCCCACTTCGTCTTCGGCATGCCGCCCCTGGTGGCCGCGATCCTCGGCGTCGCGTTGTCGAACGTCGGCCAAACCGTCTCGGCCGCCATTGTGCGCGACATGCGCCTCGACGAGCAGACGCGCGCCATCTACTTCGTCGAGATGGCCATCTACGACCTCATCTCCATCCCAATCCTCGTCTCGCTCCTGGAGTTTGGTCAAGGCAGCGGTGACGTCGCCGACTTTTCCCGTCAGTTCGCCGCAGTGCTCTCCGTGTCGTTCTTCCTCGGCGTCTCGGGTGGTCTCATCTGGATGTACGTGCTCGGCCGGATGCGCGACCACCCCAACGCCTACATGTTGACGCTGGCGGCACTCCTCTTCGTTTACGCCCTCAACGACACGCTGGGCGGGTCCGGCGCCGTGAGTGTCCTATTGTTCGGGCTCGTCGTCGGGAACCGCAAGACCATCCTGCGCGGCATGGGCTTCCGTCGCCCGGAGGAGACCGACCCGCGTGTCCAGGACTTCCACAACGAGGTCACGTTCTTCGTGCGCACCGTCTTCTTCCTGCTGCTCGGCATCAACTTCAGCACGGGGGCCCGCGGCGACTTCGTCGTGCGTTCCGAGTATTGGCCGTTGTCCTTGTTCGTCAACTCTGGCGGCGTGTTCCTCCTCGGAATCCTGCTAATCTTAGGCGCCATCGTGGGTTCGCGCGTCCTCATCGTCAGGACCATTTCAGCGCGCAAGCACCCCGAACGCCGAGCCTTGACTCTCGTCTTCGGGCGCGGGTTGGGTACGGCTGTCCTCGCGACACTTCCCTTCATCGCGACGGGGTACACGCCGGGCACCGAATACTACGCCACCTTCCACCCGTGGGAAAGCGTGTTCCTCAACACGGCCTTGCTCATTGTCTTGCTCACGGTACTTGCCACGAGCGTCCTCGTTTGGCGCTCCGAGATGTGGCCGCTGCGCACCGGCCGGCCCAAGCGGCACGCGGGGCCTGCCGTGGCCTCGCGCGAATCTTTGTCGACGCGCTCAAAGCCGCGCTGAACCCCAGCCTCTGAACCCAAGCCCTGGACCCCAGCCCACAGGCCCCATCAACGGGTTTCGCCGCGCTCCTTGAGGAATCCGACGCGCCCCGTGAGCGCCTTCAGGGTTCCGGATGCCGACACGGTTTCGACACTGAGCGCGACTTTGCTCTCGCCTTCCATGACCCAGGTCAACGTGCCGAGCAAGCCGCGCGCCGCGGCCTGCCGATCGTGTTCGACGCGGATGATGCCGTTTGGCCACTCGTACCGGGTGAGTTGGGGTGCCGCGTCGTCCGCCCACCCCTCCTGGCGTGCGCGACCCTTGAGGGCATTCGAAAACGCCCGGCGCGAGATGGGCCGAGACGCAGCCAGCGTGAACGCGATGTAACGCGGGCGAAGCATGGCGATTTTGCTCATGGACCCACCAACGCTCTACACGCGGAACGCGCGGAATACGCGGAAAGGCTGACGTGGTTCCGCGCGGTTCCGCGGGTTCCGCGTGACCGCGGGCGGGCAGCTGGTTTCACAGAGCACCCCGCGTGGATGCGTCGCGCAGGTCGCGCAGCCCGCGGATGGTGTGCCGTTCGAACTCTGCGGCTTTGCTGAGGGCGTTGAGTAGGCGGTGGCGTTCACGGCTCTTGGCGTAGCTGCGCAAGCTCACGCCGAGTGGTGCGAGGAGGGCCAGGGGTAAGGCGACGGCGACCGGAACATCGAGGCGCGTGAGGCCCAAGAGCACGGGCGCGGCGGAGGCGAAGAGGAAGACAATGGCGAAGAACGGCAAGAACGGGGCATGCGCCTGAGCGAGCATGGCTTGCCGCGAAGCTTCGTCGTATTGGGGGGCCGCCGGCGTCAGGGGCCGGCCTTGCTCGGCGAAGATGTCGCGCACGACGTCGAGGGCTTGCTTGTATCCCGCGCTGCGGCTGCGCCCCATCACGAAGCGCGTCGGCGTGAACCGGACGGTCTCCGTGCGGCCGTTCGGCCATTCGAGTCCAAGTCCCATCTGCGTGACTTTGCCGTCGGAGGAGGCGAAGGGACTGACGAAGGCGCCCGTGACGTCGTAGAAGGAGGGGTAGATGGCGGCCAGTTCAGACCACGTGACGTAGGGGCGGACGGTCCGCAAGATGAGCGGTCGGCTCGGCGCGATGCCGTTGCGGTAGATCTTGACGTCGGAAGGCCAGAGCATCGCCATGACGTAGCCGGTCGCGACGAGAGGCAAGAGATACACGGCGTAGAGGAGAGGCGTGCTGTCGCGCAGAAGGTTCTCGATTGAGCCCGTGACCGCGACGAAGGCGAAGACGACGAGGCCCGCGTAGAGGATGGGATGCGCCTTCGGCACGCGGTACTCGAACAGAAGCTCGCCGCGGTCCATGGGCGCTTGAGAGGGGTCGGGGTGAAATGGGTTGTGCCAGCCAGCGGCTCGGCGCTTCGTGGTCGAGGCGTTAGAGACAGACTGGCCGGCGAATCACGACAGTCGCAGGATCGCTTCCGCCAGGTCGCCGTTAGTGGCCTTGAGCGCCTCGCGGGCTTTGGCTTCGTTGCAGCCGGTCTCTTTCATGACGAGCTTGACGTCCTCCGGGTCGATTGGCAAGTGGACTTCGGACGAGGATTCACCAATCGGGGACGACGTCGTCGGCGTGGGCGTGGGGCCGGCGCCCGGGGACTTGACCGATGATGTGGCGAGTGCAGCACCGGATTGCGCAATTCCCGGGCCTGACGAACCTGAACCAACGTTAGCCTCCTTCTCAACAACCGTCGGGTTCCCCGACACTTGCCACGTCTCGACTCCCTGCGCCTTCATGACGGAAACGGACGCCTTGGAGAAGACGTAATCCTTCGTAGCCGTCCTTACGACGACTTCCTGGACGCCTTGGATGTCCTTGACGTCGATGCCGAGCTTCTTCATCATCATGGCCATTTGGCGCGGGTCCATGCCGCCGCCCATGCCGGGGAGCATGCGGCCGCCAGGTTGAAGCGCCGCTTGACCCTTTCCAGCGACGATGCCGCGGCGCTCCCGGACCAAGCCGAGCCGTTCATCGCAGTCAGCGGCACCCACGGGGCTCACGGCCCAGGAGGCGCGGCGGCTCGACCTCAACTCTGAGGAATTGGGCGTCGCTGTGTCGCGGCTGATGGCGCGGGCAGGTAAGGCCCTCGCCCAAGAGGTCTTGCACCAACTCCCCGGGCAGGCCGGGAAGGCCGGCCTGACCGGGCAAACTGGGGAGGCCGCTAAAGCCGCAAGCGTCCTGTTCTTCTGCGGAAAAGGCAACAACGGGGGCGACGGACTCGCGGCTGCCGCGTTGCTGCAGTCCATGGGCCACAACGCATGGGTCGTCCTAGCCGAACCGAAGGCACGAATCCTCCATCCTGCTCCCCGCGCGTACTTGGGCATGTGTGATGCCAAGATGATGACGGAATGGAAGGGACAAGCCGAGCCGGCTTGGGACGGTGTCCACCTGCTGGTCGACTGCATGCTCGGCACCGGGCAGACCGGCAAGTTGCGGGCGCCCTACGACGCCATCGCGCGCTGGATGAACTCGCGGCGAGCGCATGCCACACTCATCGCGTGCGACGTGCCGACTGGAATGGGGTCGAAGTCCGCCGTGAAACCCCATCTGACGGTCACCCTGCACGCCCGCAAGCAGGGCATGACGAACGCAAACTCCGGGAAGATCGTGGTGGCACCCATCGGGATTCCGCGCGCGGCGGAGACGCAGGTTGGTATCGGCGACTTCGCCCTTGGCTACATCCGGCCGAAGGCAAACAGCCACAAGGGCGACAACGGCGTCGTCCTCATCCTCGCGGGCTCCAAGGCCTACGCCGGGGCTCCAAGATATTGCGGGATGGGAGCTTACCGCACCGGCTCCGACCTCGTCTATGCCGTCGTCCCCGCCGACGTCGCCGCCACGGTGCAGTCATTCGGTCCAGAAGTCATGGTGCATGAAAGCAATCCGGGTCCACACTCCACGCCCGAATCCGCCACGGCCTTGCGCAAACTAGCCAAGCGAGCGACAGCAATGGTCGTGGGACCAGGGCTTGGCAACGACCCCCAGAGCATCGAGGCCGCACGTCAAGCCCTCAAACTCGCCGAGGTGAGGAAAATCCCCGTCGTCGTCGACGCCGACGGACTCGCCGCCCTCACACCTGCGTTCCTGCGGCGCCACGGCAAGCACACGGTCCTGACGCCCCACGCCGGTGAATTCCGCAAGATGACTGGCAAGTCGGCAACACCGCGCAACGTCGTGGCCTACGCCAAGCGGAACCAAGTCACCGTTCTGTGCAAGGGCGTCCTAGTCCCCAACGTTCATGCAAGCCTCATCACGGACGGAACACGGAGCAGGGAGTCAAGACGAGGGCATGCCACCATGAGCGTGGGCGGAACGGGTGACGTGTTAGCCGGAACCGTCGCCGCGTTGCTGGCCAAAGGTGCCGTGCCGTTCGAGGCCGCCTGTGCCGGGGCTTACATCACGGGCTGCGCGGGTGAAGTCATGGCCTCGCTGCGCAGTTATGGAGCAACGGCCGTGGATTTGCATGAGGCGATTCCGGCTGTGCTGCTGAGACTGCCACGGTAGTACCCGAACCGCCGGCCAACTTCCTCGTCGTCTCCCCCGTCGTCTCCCCCGCCTCCTCTGCCCGCCAGTTTGGGTGGCCTGGTCGGACCTGGCACATTCCGGCCAGGCCAAGGCGTGTGCTAGTACCACCAACCCACCCCCCACTGTGCCAGCGGCATGCTGCCCCCTCGCCCCCTGTTCGCTGCGGCCCTGCTCGTCATGGCGGGTCTCGCTGCCCTCGTGGAAAGCGGCGACGACCCAGTGGTCCTGCCGGCGGATGCCTTGCGCTGGGAGGGCCAACGCGTCGTGATGCAGGGATTCGTCACCAGCCTCAGGCTCCAAACCGACGGGCCGACGCGGTTCCAACTCGTCGCCGATGGGCACGCGGTCGACGCCTATTCGCAAGATCGCTTGTTTATTTCCGTGGGCAGCTGGATTCACGTGCCTGGGCGGTTGGCGCGGCTGCAAGGCCAACTGGTCCTGCTCGTGACACCGGAGGCCGACATCCGCGAGACGGCCGGACCCGACGCATCCCGACCCACTTGGGATGACGTGGCCCTGCGCCCGGACCATTGGGCGACACGAACGCTCCAACTCGCCGGCACGGTTGACCGTGGCGAGCTGCGCGACGGGTCCGGCCATCGCGTCATGCTCGGCGACGGGCCATGGCCGAAGGCGGGTGCCGTGAACGCAACGGGATTGCTTCGGTACGACGACGGTTGCATCTGCCACCGCTTCGACGCGCGCGAGGTCCTGCTTTGGACTTCGTGACTTGGACCCTTGCCTTGTTTGCAGGGTGTGCCGTTGGCGTCGTGACGGGCCTAATCCCAAGTCTCCACGTCAATACCGTCGCCGCCGTCCTACTCGCAGCACTTCCCACGGTCGGACCAGCCGGGGCCATCGCGCTCGCGGCCGTCGCCGTCGTGCACCTCTTCGTCGCAGTCCTGCCCGCGACGTACCTTGGCCTCCCAGGGGAGGAGACCGCCATGTCGGTCCTCCCCGCGCATCGCATGACGCGCGACGGGGAGGGCCCGCAGGCTGTTCGCGTCGCCTTGGACGCAAGCCTCGCCGCACTGCTGCTCGTTGCCCTCTTCGCGTTGCCCTACAAGTGGCTGGTCGCCGAGCCCGGGCGATTGGCGCAAACGGTGGAGGACCTTGCCATACAGCTCTTGGCGGTCGTCCTGGCGTTCCTTTGCCTGCGCGGTTGGCGCAACGGCGTTTCGGGCATCGCGTTGGGTGCGATCGTCGTCGGTCTAAGCGGCCTCCTCGGCTGGCTTGGCACGGGCCTCACCCTGCGCGCCCTCGTCCCGGTGGCAGCAACGCCCTTGCTCCCCATGCTCTCGGGCCTCTTCGGCGGCGCCTCGCTCATCGAATCGTTTCGCGCTGACGTTCCTCTCGTTGAGCAGGTCGCGGTCAAGGACAGACTGCCACGTTTGGTGCGACGCCGGGTCCGCCGCGGCATCATCCTCGGGACGATGGCGGCAGCAGCGACGGGCCTGATGCCTGGAATGACGTCATCGGTGTCGGTTGCGCTCGCGCGGGTGGGCACGCGGGATGACGACCCCCGTCCGGTCCTTGCGACGCTTGCCGCCGTGGGTGCGGCCCACACGCTGCTTGCCCTCATCGTCTTGCACATCGTGCTGCGTTCGCGTAGCGGACTAGCCGTCGCCGTCGAATCCTTGTGGGGCGTCGAGCGGTGGGAAACCGGAACACCTCCCGACGCCTTGCTTTGGCTGCTCCTCACGTCCCTTGCTGCCGGCGTGGTCGGCTTGCTGGTCGCGGGCGCATTGGATCGGCCGTTCGCGCTGCACGTGACGCGCATCCCGACGCGTCCTCTTGCCGGCTCGGTGTTGGCCGTGTTGGCCGTTCTTGTCCTCGTCCTCTCGGGTCCCCTGGGCGTCTTCTTGTTCGTAGCCTCGGCCATCGTCGGCCTCGTGCCCTTGGCCTTGGGCATTGCGCGCATCCATTTGGCAGGGGCATTGTTGGTACCGGTGCTGCTGTTCAAATTGGGCCACGCGGCGCCATGACGGGCAAAACAAGTGGCGGTCCAAGCGTGGGTTAAGACCTGCATCTGCTTCCCTTGCGTTGATGGAGGGCGAGCCAGCGGCGCATCAACCGCAGCACCGAAGGTTGCGACAGCGCCCTGGCTACGCTGCGACGAGAGAATCTGTGTCGGGGCCAGCCCAACTCGCGTTGCGGGCGCGGGTGCGCGTCGACCGGCGGAGATTTCCCCGCGTGCTGCGCACGTGCCTGTGGGCGTCCTGCGGTCTACTTGGTTTCGCCAGCCTCCTCAGCGTCTTTCTTGCCATCGTGGACCCACGCACGTTTGGCATCCTGTCGCAGATGATCGCACTGAGTTTCGCCGTTGGTCGCGAGGCCGCGATGCTGTACGCGTACAGCCAAGGCCCTGCCCTCGGCCCGACTTGGGTCCTGGCCGCTGCCATCTTGCAGGACCTCGTGACGCTGTGCTTGACGCTTCCACTAGTCTGGATCGCCTTGCAACGCCTGCGCGGCGTCTATTTCGTGGGCGGCATCGTGCTTGCCCTCGAGAAAGCAGCCGTCGAGAAGCGTGCCTTCCTGCGGCGGTGGGGACTCCTTGGCCTCGTCGCGTTCGTGTGGTTCCCCGGCATCGGCGCCGGCGTCTTCCTCGCCGCCACCATTGGCATCGTCTCGAAAATTCCCTTCCGTCCGCTCCTGCTTGCCTTGGGCCTTGGCTCCATGGCCGTGAACGCGTTCTGGGGCATCGGACTCTACTACACCTCCGGCTTGATTCCACGTGAAGGAATCTGGAGCTTCATTCCGTTGGCATGCATCGCGGCGCTAGCCGTCCTGGCCGTCGTGTTTGGATTGCTGGAGCGCCGCAAGCGCCACCTATTCCCCATCGTGAAGGTCCAAATCCTGGGCAAGCGCCACGTCGCGCGCCTGCTGGATGTCGGCATCACGGACGGCATCGACCTGCTCTACGTCAACCGGAAGATTCTCGCCTCCAAGCTAGGCATGGATCCGGCGCTGCTCGGGCGGCTGCGTTCGGTCGCTGAACTCTCAATGCTGCGCACCATATCGCCCCCGCACGCGCAGATGCTTACCGCCGTCGGCATCACGAGCATCCGTGAGTTGTCAGTCGCGCCGCCGGAACTCGTCGCGGCTGCCCTGCGCGAACTGGAACCGTACCAAGTCATCGCCCCGGTCCCCGATGAGGCCGTGGCCTTGCCGCAGAAGTGCCAGCAATGGACGCACGAAGCGCGCGTGTTCATGGCGGCATCCGTGGCTTAGGGGGAGGGGGGCGGGCTTACGGAGCCGGAATCAGGGAATGGAATTTGGGGGACCGGCAGAATCCGCTAAGTCCTCCACCGGATTACCGGACACGTGGGCAATGAGTTAACGGGCATCCTCGCCGGCACGGGGGCGAAGATGAAGGGCGAAGTCCGCGACGACCACGTCGCATTCCGCGGTGCGGTCAAGATGGACGTTCCCTTCGAGGAGATTGCCGCCGAAGCGCGGGGCACGCTCCTGATTCTGTCGTTTCGCGGCCACGTCGTGGAACTTGGTGCTGGGACACGAGCATCCCAGTTAGCGAGCAAAGTCCGTTCCCCGCCCAGCCGCCTCGACCGCCTCGGCGTGCAATTCGGTAACACCGCTGCCGTCGCGGGACCCATGGATCCGGCGTTCAAGGGCGAACTGGCAACGCGCGCCGACGTAGTGCCTGGTATCCCGAAGGCCCCGGTGCAACTGCTGTTCTTTGCTGTAGAGGCCAATGGCCAACTCGATGCCCTCGGCACTCTCTTCCGGCTCGTTGCGCCCGGCGGTTGCCTGTGGGTGATCTACCCGACAGCGGCCGTGGCGGATAACGTCGTGATGGGCGCCGCAAAGAAGGCCGGCTTAGCCCACGCTGGAGCTGTCCGGTTTTCGGCGACGCATGGAGCGGCGCGATTGGTTCGACGCGAGTGAAGTCCGGCGTCGACGACCGCGTTCAACGTCGGCGCGCGAGGGAAGGCAAGTCGGCGCGGGACTTCGACGCGTAAGGGCGGAGATGGAAAAAGACGTCGAGGCTAGACATCGACGCGTGAAGCGTTGGCAAGTAAGGCGCTTACGCGCCTTACTTGCCCAAGTGCTGCGTGAAGCCCTTGCCGGCGCGGAACTTGACCTTCGTGGAGGCCGGCTTGTTCTTCGTGATGTAGGGTTCCTTGGTGAACGGGTTGATGGCCTTCTTGCCGCCCTTCTGCGCGGGGCGGGTCGTCTTCGAGAAGGCGCCGATGCCGCTCACGGTGACGCGGTCGCCCTTCTTCAGGAGCTTCGCGACGCCTTCGAAAGTGGCGTTGACGGCCGCGCGGGCGTCCTTGTTGCTGAGGCCGGTCTGCGAGGCGACGTATTCTGCGATATCGGTGGTCTTGGCGTTGGCGGCCATGCCGCTGGCAAGGACAACTCATTCATGAGGCCGACGGTCGGCGACGGCGGGGGAATTTCAGACAAAAATGGCGGAATTCGAGGGTCGGAACGGGCCACCGAAAGCCATTCAACCGCTGGGGAATAGCTCCAGGCTCCGCGCCCACCCCATCCACCGGTGTCGCCGACGACACCGAACGAGGTTCTCGTTCGTCGGTGATATCCGTGTCAGCGGTGGATTGGTGGCGCCGGCAAGAGGACAAACATGGCCAAGATTCTCTGCGTGCTCTACGACGACCCCGTCACGGGTTACCCGCCTGAATATGCCCGCGACGGCATCCCCGCAATCAAACAGTATCCCGGCGGCATCACGACGCCGACGCCGAAGGCCATCGACTTCACGCCCGGTGAACTCCTGGGGTGCGTGTCTGGCGAACTGGGCTTGCGCGGTTTCCTGGAAAAGGGCGGCCACGAGTTCGTCGTGACTGCGGACAAGGACGGACCAGATTCCAAGTTCGAGCGGGAGCTCGTGGATGCCGACGTCGTCATCTCGCAACCCTTCTGGCCCGCGTACATGACGGCGGAACGATTTGCCAAGGCCAAGAAACTCAAGCTGGTCGTGACGGCTGGAATCGGCTCGGACCACACTGACCTGCAAGCCGCCATGACGCACGGCGTGACTGTCGCCGAGGTGACGTACTGCAACAGCATCAGCGTCGCTGAACACGTCGTCATGATGATTCTCGGCCTCGTCCGCAACTACATCCCATCGTACCAATGGGTCGTAAAGGGCGGCTGGAACATCGCAGACTGCGTATCCAGGTCGTATGACCTTGAGGGCATGCAAGTCGGCACCGTGGGCGCCGGACGCATCGGGTCGGCGGTGCTGCGCCGCCTCAAGCCCTTCGACGTGGGGCTACACTACACGGAACGCCACCGCTTGCCGCCAGCCGTCGAGAAGGAACTCGGCCTAACCTACCACACTTCTGTCGCAGCGATAGTGCAGGCCTGCGACGTCATCACAATCAACACGCCGCTGCACCCCGAGACGGAGAACCTCTTCGACGCCAAGATGATTGCCCGCATGAAGCGCGGCGCGTACCTCATCAACACGGCACGGGGGAAAATCTGCAACCGGGATGCAGTCGCCAAGGCCCTCGAATCCGGACAGCTTGCGGGGTACGCTGGCGACGTCTGGTTCCCGCAGCCCGCCCCGGTCGAGCATCCGTGGCGCAGCATGCCGAACCACGGCATGACGCCGCACGTGTCGGGAACGAGCCTGTCTGCGCAAGCGCGCTACGCCGCAGGTACGCGCGAGATTCTCGAGTGTTGGTTCGCCAAGAAACCCATCCGCACGGAATACCTCATTGTGGACGGGGGCAAACTCGCCGGCGCCGGTGCGCACTCGTACAGCGCGGGAAACACCACGAAGGGCTCCGAGGAGGCGGTCCTTTTCAGCAAGCCGGGAAAGGAGAAGACGAAGCCGGCGACGAGCAAGCCTGCGACGAAGGAGAATGTCCTGACGAAGTCGGCGCGGAAGTGAGGCCTCACGCCTTCGCCCCCGCGTCCGGCTGGAACCAGGCCTCAATGAGCGCCCCAGCGGCCCCCACGAAGAAACCCTCAAGTATCATAGTGTACCATACTCCAGCCTCCATGCCACAAGTGCCCATCACCGTGAGCGACGAGGAACTGCGGGAACTGGAACGCCTACGTGACCGTACGGGGCTCCCGGTGGCGCGCCTCCTGGACCTGCAGCGCCGGGGTTTCCAGGTCACGGCCATCAAGCACCGCTAAGGGAACCGCGTGAACGACGGCCTTGCCTTGGCCCTCGGAGCGGCCGGCGGCCTCGTTTCGACCATTGCCTTTTACGAGTACCAAGGGCGCCGCGAAAGGAAGCGGGGGAAAGCGGCGGCCGTCCGCGAAGTCGGGGCCGCGTTCGGCGACCTTCGTTCCTACTGGGTGGAAGCGACTCCCCACGGAATCAATGCGGCAGAAAGGGACAATCTTCTGGCCGCGATTGACATTTTCCGCGATACGTTGCTTCGCCACAGCAGTCACTTCGCGGGACCCTTGCTGGCCGAGATTCAGGGGAGAGCTGCGGCCCTGCGGGGAGTCATCACACGGTTGCCCTTGGACCAGCCGAACAACATCACAGCCGTCCAGGACCACCTGTCTAGCCTGGCAGCCATCGTCCCCGTCGAGCGCTAGGACGCTCACGCCTTCGCCCCCGCGTCCTTCTCGAACCAGCCGTCGATGATTCCCCTGACCTCCCCCTTCTGCTTCGCGCTCAAGATCTTGTCGTCATCCAGCACTTTCACCAGGTGGTCGCGTTCCCAGAGGCTGAGCGTCCCGTCGCGCAGGTGCTCCTGCAGCGCCTGCACGACGCCGTATGGAAGGAAGTTCAAACGGCGGTCCATCTGACCAATGCGCAACTTGTGCCGCAGGTCAACGACGCGCTGCAGCAGAATCGCCGATTGGCCCTCGTCAAGCCGCGCATCCAGCGCCAACTTCTGCGACCGGGCGCGGCGCTCGTTGAGCATGATCTCACATTGCGACGGGTTGCCGCGCGTAGCTTCGAATTCCTTCTCTAGGTCGCGGATCTCGAGGCGGAGGCGGCTGCGGCGGCGGGCCACCTTGGCAACACCAGCCAAGGCAAAGACGACCGTGGCGCCGAGACCCAAGATGAAGAACGTCGTGTTCTGGTTCTCGCTATTGAAGGCCTTCTCAAGGAACGTTTCGCTCGGGTCCGGCGCTCCAACGTAGAATGTGATTGGCACGCTGGACGTTTGGCCGACATCGTTGAGAACCTCGAAGCGTGCGTGGTAGTCGCCGACCGACCCGTAGCGATGGGTCAGGCGCGGTTCATGGCCCCATTCGTCCGTGATGCCATCCCCCCACACTGCCCGATAGCTGACGAACGCACTCCCAAGGCCAAGGTCAGTGGGCCGCATGTCTACCCGGACTCGCGACCCCGGCGGCGGATACCGGGTTGAGACGTGCGCGGCCAGCGTCGGGGATGCTTCGATGGTTCCGAACACGGTCAGGTTGCGCGTGCTGCTTGACAACAAGACGCCGTTGCCTCCTACCAAGAAGTTCGCCGTGTTGAGCGAGCCCGTGGCAGGCGCTGACCAGACGGCGTCACCCGTTAGGAGATCAATGGCGATCAGGCCATTGAGGTTCTCAGGATACGTTGCATCGGACACAACGGGCACATAAACGCGCTCGTCGTCGATGAGGATGGGAAGCCGCGCCACACTAAGGCCCGGGGGAACCGCGTACTCCCACCCGCCCACGCGACCCGAGTACAGGGCACGCACATGGTCGCGCGTGGCATAGACGCCCACTGCAGGTCCAAGGGCACTGGGCGTGCCGAGGTCTTGGCCGGAGGTTGACCACGCAGTCGAGAAGCCCAGTCCGTCCTCAGGTCCGTACGAGACGAAGAGATTGCCGCCGAGGTTCACCTTCTGAAGCAGCATGGAGCCGTCCGCGATCACGCGCGAAGCGACATCTGTGCTCGAGTCACCCGCCGCGTACCAGTTGCTGTTGTGGCCGGTCCTGTTTGCGGTCGTCATGCCCATGATGTCCTGCCCCACAAAGGCCCCAGTGGCCTTGTCCAACTGCCAGGCGTCCCAGCCCCCCGTGAACTGATTCCATAGGACTGGGTAGACGGCCTTCGGGGAAACGGTAAGGAAGGCCGTTGAGCCGCCAAGCGAGCCTTCGCCGGCTGCGGCGGGAAGCCTAGACCCGCTTGGCACCTCAGTCTCGGGGTTCCACATCCATGCCACCTCGCCGGAAGCCAAGTCGCGCTTTTCCACGAAAAGGGCATTCGCCGCAAAACCCCCGCCCGCGTAGGCCACGTAGAGGTCGGTGCTGTCTACCACGAGGCGGATGGAGGAAACGCCGAAGGGCAGTTGATCGAGGGAATCGTCGACGGCCCCGTGGAGCGGCGACGGGGCTTCATCGGGCGGCGGAGCACGAACGAATTCCGCCCACAGCTCCACGCCGGTCTCCCAGTCGAACGCCCTGAGGCGGCTCTCCACGCCAATCTCAGTCGCCGTGCTGGCGGGCACAATTTCGGCAATGACGACGGTTGCGTTGCCCAAGGCGATTGCGCGCGGCTCGGTTGCGTTCACCCAGCGCTCAGGAACCCCCGTGGCCAGGGACACTTTGAAAAGCGCTGGCGCCCGCGGCTCCAAGGGGTTTGCGCTGTACGTGGCGACCAGTAGCGTGTCATCAACAATGAGCGGGCTTCCGATGTTGGACCAGAGAAGTCCTTCGGGGGCCGGAATTGCGAGGGCGACATCCGGCCACTCCGGTCCCAGCCCATCCAGCCGGCCCGTGCCCCCTGCATCGCCGCCGTCTTGCAACCAACTGGCGGCAGCCGTCGGCAGGAAGAGTAGGCAAGCGAGGAAAAGGGGCAGGCACCTCACGCCTTCGCCCCCGCATCCTTCTCGAACCAGCCGTCGATGATGCTACGGACCTCGGTCTTCTGTTTCGATGACAAGATCTTGTCCTCGTCGAGGACCTTCACCAAGTGGTCGCGCTCCCACAAGCTGAGCGTCCCGTCGCGCAGGTGCTCCTGCAACGCCTGCACGACGCCGTATGGAAGGAAATTCAGACGGCGGTCCATCTGGCCCATGCGCAACTTGTGCCGCAAGTCCACGACGCGCTGCACGAGGATACTGGCTTGGCCTTCGTCGAGTTTGGCCTCGAGGGCAAGTTTGTGGGCGCGGGCGCGGCGCTCGGAGAGGGCGATTTCGCATTCGGCGGGATGGTCCTTTGTGCCCTCGAATTCCTTCTCCAGCGCACGCATCTCGGTCCGGAGTCGGCTGCGCCGGCGAGCGACCTTTAGGATGCCGAAAAGACCAGCGAGCGCGGTCGCGACCAGGCCGAGGAAGAAGAAGGAAGTCTCCTGGTTCTCCTCGCTGAAGGCACCCTCCAAGAAGGTCTCCCCGGGGTCCTCGGCTCCGACGTAGAACGTCATGAGTTGCGTCGACGTCTGGCCCTCGGCGTTGCGGACCTGAAAGCGGGCCGTGAACGTGCCAACCTCGTCATACACGTGGCTCGCATGCGCGCCTTCCTCCCAGCCGCCCACGAAACCGTCGCCCCAGTCGGCCCAGATGGCCTGCGCTGGCCCGCCCGTTCCGGGGCGGCTCGCTGCGAAGTCCACGGCCAGGATCTCGCCGGGGGCGGGGTACCTTGTCTCCGCGGTCCCTTTGGCCACGATGCCGCCTTCGAATAGACCTATGGCTAGCACGGTCGTCTGGTTTGCGACGAAGAGGCGACCGTCGGCGATGATGGGCTCGCGGCCGCCAGGAATGCTCCAGCGAAGCCGCCCGGAAGCCAACTCGAACGCGTGCAGGACTGCTTCGCCGGATTCCGTGACCGCCACGCCATAGAGGGTGTCTCCTGCCGCGACCATCGAGAACGGTTCGAGGCTCCAGGAGTAACCGGCAGGCAGGTCCGTTATCCACGCGCGCAGCATGGCGTACGTGCCGGGCAACGGGTCCCGGTAGTATGCGGCGAGTCGGGTCGTGGCGGCCATTACGACCACATCCTGGGCAAGCACGTTCTGCGTCGGACGTTCCCCACCCAGGTCCGCGTCGCTGTACGACAGATACTCGCCGTCGTTGCGGATGATGTTCATCTCGGCCGACTCCCTGAGCGGGGCCGAGAAGTACACGAGGCCGTTTCCACCCGTGGCTGGGACCACGCTGTGGACCGGCATGCTCCCAGACGTCGCACTGACGCCCGGGCCGTAGAATGACCAAGCCATGCTGGGCCCCGCTGGCCCCGCCAGCCGCAGCGCGAGAAGTGCGCCCCCCTCGTAGCTCGTCCCGTCTGCGACGTTCGCATAGTTGTAGTGGCGAATGGTCACGACCGCGAGGTCATCTACCAGTGAGATTCCCCACGGGGTGTAAATCAGGGATGGAGAGGCCGCAGTCTTATCCTGCGCCCCATTGGCCACCGCGAGGGCATATCCGCTCGGGTCCGAAACCGGGTCGACCTGCGGTTCGCTGTGCGCGAGGAGCGGCGACAGAGGCACCGTCCACTGAAGGCTGCCATCGGCGATGCTCCGCCCGACGATGACGAGGTTGTTGTTCCCGTCGTCGGCGCCGACGACGCAAGTCGCCAACAGCTCGTGGGGTCGCGCCGCCCAGGCGGTGCAGAAGGTGGCCTCGGTCGCGTCGTCCGGGGCAAGGGGCAAGCGCCAGTCGAATGTGCCGTCCATCGCATAAGCAGCCGCGAAGTCGTCGGCCGGCAGCATGAGCCCGAAGCGTGCCGGCCTAGACCCGCTGACCACCACGAGGCGGCCGTCAGCGATGATGAGGTCGTTTTTGCGCAGGTTTCCATGTACGAGCGTGTCGGGGGCCGACTCGGCGACGCAGGCCAGGCGCCGCGGCACTGGCGTCGTGGCGTTCGTTGCGAACAACGCCAGCCAGCACCCCGGCTGCTCGCCGAGGAAATACAGCGTGCCGTTTGCGTAGCGCAGCGCGTAGGCTGATGTTGCCTGCAAGCTTTCCTGCAGGTCGAGGGCCCAACCCATGTCGGGCCATTCCGGCCCCGCCGCGTCGGCCAACCCTTGGCGGGCCGCATCATGGCCGCCCTGCAACCAATCCGCGCTTCCCGTCGGTACTGCCAGCAAGAAGGCGACCACCACGAGCGCGAGACGTGCCACTACGACCACTGGGCCGAGGCCCAAGCAATCGAGCCGGCCCCGTGCTTATTAGGGTTGACGTGGCGCGTACTGCAGCGGTGCCGAGGCCTCTCGTGGAGGGGCCGCCTACCGGCGAAATTATAAATCTATAAGTCCAATCCAAGGCCGTGCTCACCACAATCGCACTTCACCCCCAGACGCGGGATCGCCTCTTCCAGCTCAAGCGCCAACACCGGCTTCCGACGATGGAGGCCGTCATCCAGCGACTGCTCGACCCTGAAGTCCTCACTGCGAAGCAGATCTACCGGAAACACGAACGAGCAATCCGGGCTCTCTGCAAGGAATACAAGGTCACGAAACTGATTGCGTTTGGTTCGCGGGCACGGGGTGACGCCCGACCGGATTCTGACCTCGACCTATTGGTTTCACTTGCCCCTGGTGCTGACTATTTCGAGAGCGCCGGCATACTAGTGGTCCTGCAGGACCTGCTTGGAATGAAGGTGGACGTCGTAGTCGACGGACCCCACCTTGCCAAGATCAGGCCAGAAATCGAAAGGGACGCAGTGATACTGTTTGGTGGATAGGAATCGTCAACGCCTTGAGGACATCCTAGAGGCAGAAGAGGCGTGGCGGCGCCATGCAGGCCCGTGATTCTCGTCCTCATCGAAGAGTAAGGCTGCGGCGTGGGCGACCTCGTGCCGGATCGTCTCCATCAGTAAGTTACCCTGAACGTGCTTGGACAACAGGAACGGCTGCAACTCTCGCCACCGCCCGACGCCGAGCGTCCGCTTCGTCACGAACAAGTCGCGGCAATCGACGAGTTCAACGCCTGGAAAAGGTGGCAAGGCCCCTTGGTACACGGCCGCATTGATGCGCTCGTATTTTGTTTTGAACGCCGCGGCCTCATCCTGGTGGGGCAATGGCGTTGCAACCGACGCCAAGGCTTCAGCATGCCGGGGCGCGCCGCATCGGACTTGAGACACGTCACTTCGTCTTCTTGTTTTTCGCCTTGGGGGCTGGGAGCGTCGCCGCGAGCTTGAGCAAGAGCTCGGGCAGGTTGCGCATGGCGGCCAATTGCCCTTCGTCGACGATGTAATGGGCCTTGGCTCCCGGGTAGGGCGGCCCTTTCTCGCAATCGACCGTGAGGCTGGCGGTGACGGGCGTGTCCTTCACGTAGAGCCGGTCGTCGCAGACCAAGGCGACCACTTTTCCGTCCGCGTAGAGCGCGTACTCGCCGAACATTGCCTTGGCCGTGAACTGCAGCGATTTGAGCCGGTCCAGGATGAACTCGACGGTCTCCCTGCGTGTTCCCACGGCGCCGAATAGCACGCCCTGCACATAGGCCCAGCGCTGGGCTCATGAAGGAGCCGCGCCGTTCCCCTATTATGCCTGCCAAGGCGAAGCCCAAGTCTAAGAGGACGTCGAGCACCAGCAAACCGGATTGGCGCACCGAGGCCATCGCCCGCATGCGGGCACTCATCCGTGAGGCCGACCCCGACGTCGTTGAGGAAGTGAAGTGGCGCAAGCCCTCGAACGCAATGCAGGGGGTCCCGACGTGGTCGCATGACGGGCTCATTTGCACCGGCGAGACGTACACGGACAAGGTGAAGTTCACCTTCGCAAAGGGAGCCTCGCTAGAGGACCCGACGGGACTGTTCAACGCGGACGATAAGGGAAGCACGCGACGGGCCATCGACTTGCGCGAAGGCCAGATGGTCGACGCAAGCGCGTTCAAGGAGCTCGTGCAGGCCGCCGTGCGGGCGAACGGTGCTAGGAAGCGGCGGCCGGTTGGTGGGTTGCATGCCACGTAAGGCGAAGCCCGCAACGGCAATGCGCGCCTCCCGCACTGCCAATGGGACGCCCACCGAACCCAAGCGCAAGGCGGCGAAGCCAAAACTCCTGAGCGGGGGCAACCCGCAAATCCCCAAGGGTTACGGCGACGCCCCAGTGCAGGCCTACATCGCCGCCATCCCCGGGTGGCGACGCGATGCGACGCGCCGTCTCGACGCGCTCATCGTGCGCAGCGTGCCCAACGTCCGTAAGGCCGTCAAGTGGAATTCGCCGCTGTACGGCGCGGCGGACGAGAGCGCGGGCTGGTTCCTCGGCGTCCACATCTTCACGAACTACGTCAAGGTCGCGTTCTTCCACGGCGCGTCGCTTCGCCCGCTTCCGCCGGGCGCATCTAAGCAGAAGCAAGTGCGTTACCTCGATATTCACCACGAGGACGACTTCGACGAGAAGCAGGTGGCGCTCTGGGTGAAGCAGGCGGCGGCGTTGCCCGGCTGGCTCGGGTAGGCGCGCCAAGGTGGGTCGCCGAGCATTGAAGTTGGTCAGAGCGCAGACGACGACAACGCAACTACAACGTGGGCCTCAGACGGCGATGACAATTTGGTTTCCCGACGCCTGAAGGAGCTTCTCCTTGCCCTGCCGGTGACCGGTCACGAGTCCGTATTCCATGAGGCAGGCGACGTCCTCGCTCACGTTCTTGGGGTCCCTCTTCAGCGCCGCAGTGAGTTGCTTGACGTTGGCCTCACCGAGCTTGCGCAAGACTTCCAGCACGTGCAGTCGGGTCCATGTCAGTTTGCTGAGGTCGGCCTCATCCAGGAGCAAGACGTCCTGCAGTTGGAACTCCACCTTGAGCCGCTTGGGATCCTCCTCGAAGAGCTTGAGGTTGAACAAAGCGTCCTTGGCTTCCACGTCGCCCTTCTTGGCAAGCTTCGCGACGGCCTCCCGGCTGCCGTACTTGGCAAGGATTTCTACCTGCATCTGGCGCCCGGTCATTTGTCGCTTGATTCGGATTTCCATGATTTGACCTCCTGCTTCAGTTTCTCCAAGCTGAAAGTGTTGCGTTTGGCGTGGTAACGTCGCATGATGGCATCGGCTTCGGCGGCGGATCCAACGTTTAGGTTTGGTCCAGCGCCGGAGTCGCTTGGATGATGCAGATGCGTGCCACGGTGGTGCTCGTGGTTGTAGTGGCAGATGCGGTAGTCAAGAGACGGGTCCAGGACCGACCATTCGCCACCCGGGTTCTCCTGCCGTCGCAGTCGCCACTTCACGATTGGCCTAACACGCCATGGGTGCCACGGCTACTTAACGATTGGTGAATGACGCCAATTGATGCCCGGCTGGCTCGGGCGCGCGTGCGCTTGAGCAACTCCGCTCCGCCGCCCGCCTGTTTCGCTCCTTCCAGCAGGAGCAGGAGATTGGCTTCCTTCAGCTTCTTGGGAGTGGCGTGGTTCTTGAGGCGCATCGCTTCACAAGCGCGCCATCAGGTCGAGCATGTCCTTGTTGCGCACGATGTAATCGGCGACCCACGCACGAAACTCGGCAGTCTCCTCGCCGTACAGGGAAGTCACGGCACGAGCTGCCGGGGCCTTGCCGTCCATGCCCTTGCCAGGCAGAGGTGGCGCATGAGCCTTGCGCCGGATTCCGTGAAGGCCCGGCTGCACCGTTCCACATGTTGTAGGCATCCGTAAGCGGACCTCGTGGAAAGTCCGTTAGACCTTTCATCAGGGGAAAATTGTGGCGCCAAGGCGCGACGATGCCCTTCGACGGCGACGGCGGTTGACGAAGTAAGCCGCCTCAGTTTGCACTGCGTCGTGGCGCTCCGAACCGCGCACCCGGCGAAGTACCTTCAGGGACTCGCCGACCCCGGGCCCTGCGCAACGCGCTCCGCCTCCGCCGCGACATCGGCATGCACTTTCCCCTTGGCTGCTTCGTGGGCCATCTGGGCGGCAATATGTTGTTGGGCTTGCTCGGCCTCGATTTCGCGGGGGTCCCGGCCCTCGGGCGCCTTGGCGTGCTTGCGTGACGCCTTGACCATCACGTTCGGGGCAAATTCGGCTCCGTCCGCTTGCAGGTTTATGCGCGTCGGGTAAAGCATCCGGATGTCTTCCTTCTGCAGGCGTGCCCAGACGCGCGTGGTCACGGCGGTTTGAGCGTTCCATTGGTCGACGAACCCTCTCACCTTGATGATTAGACTGTAGCCAATGCCGCACTCGCCGATGCCCGGCGTCGCGTTGGCAAACGGCGCCGGGTCCTCCAGCAAGCCTGGCGTCACCTTGGCGGCCGCCTTCGCTTCTTCGACGAGGATGGCCATTGCGCGGTTGGGGTCAACGTCGAAGGGTAAGCGGAAATTCATGACGACCGACATTTTCGCGTCGGGAAGCGTGAAGTCCGTCACCGTCGCGGCCGCAACTTTGGAGTTGGGGATCACGACGAGGCTACCGGCCAAGACGCGGATGCGCGTGGTGCGCCAGCCGACACTCTCGACGAACCCCTCAACGTTCTGTCCCTCGAGGCGGACGTAGTGGCCGGGGGCTAGCGCTTGCTCGGTCTGAATCCAAATGCCAGAGAAGAAGTTGGCCAGGGTCTCTTGCAGGGCAAGACCGATGGCCAAGGCGGCCAAGCCAAGGCCCGTCAGCATGGGCGTGATGCTGATGCCGTACTCGGAGAGGATGGTGAGGAAGGCAAGCGAGTACAGGACGACGGAGACCAGGCGACCCGTTACGCGTACCGCTGGCTGGAATCGGACCCGGTTCCGGCCGAGGCGGTCCAGGAAGAGTCGCAGCACCCGGATGACGCCCCAAGCACCGACCAGGACGAAGACGATTAGCAGAATCCGTTGGACGTTGCGCTCAAGATCTGCATCCAGGCCAGGGGAGGACACGGCAAGAATCGCGCCAGCCATGAGGATTCCTGCGAGGACCGCCAGGGGTAGGGGTAGGCGTTTGGCTAGGGCATCGTCGAGCGTGTTTTGGCTGCGCTTCGCGAGGCTGCCGGCCAATCGTCCAAGCAGGAGGACGTAGAAGCCGACGAGGGCACCCGCCAAGGCAATGGTTACCAGGAGAAACAACGGATGGTCGGGGAAGGAGAAGTCCGTGAGCGCCATGGTTACACCTGCCGGACGGCGGCCGCGAACGACGCGAAACCAGCGCTGGCGTGCCAGTGGACAACAGGCCAGGGACTCATGTAGCCGCCGGCGCAGGTTTGACCTCGGCGTCACGGCGGTCCAGCAGGGGGCTAGCGGCTCCTTCCCGCATGAGGACCTGGTAGAGGTCCTTGCGGCGGTCCTGCAATTGGCGTACGCTGCCGGCGCGTTGGCTGCGGCGCAGGATCTCCAGGTCGACGTCGGCCATGATGACTGTCTCCACGTTTGGGCTAGCCTCGGCGGCGATGCCGTCGCGGGGGAAGGCGAAGTCGCTCGGCGTGAACACGGCGCTTTGCGCGTACTGGATGTCCATGTTCTCTACTTCCGGTAGGTTGCCGACGGTGCCGGCGGTCACGACGTACACTTGGTTCTCGACGGCGCGGGCCTGGGCACAGTAGCGGACACGCAGGTGGCCCTGGCGGTCTTCGGTGCAGTACGGCACGAAGAGGATCTTAGCGCCGCGCTCGACGGCGGCGCGCGCCATTTCCGGGAACTCGACGTCGTAGCACACGAGGATGGCGATCTTTCCCTCGTCGGTGTCGAGGACGCGCAGGCCATCGCCGTGTTCGACGCCCCACCAGCGACGCTCGTTGGGCGTGATGTGCAGTTTCGCTTGACCGTCGATGGTGCCGTCGCGGCGGAACAGGAAGCTGATGTTGCTCAGGCGGCCTTGCTGCTCGACGATATGGCTGCCGCCGATGATGTTGACGTTGAATTTCACTGCCAGGTCGCGGAAGTGCTCCAGGTATTGGGTGGTGTACGTCGCGAGGTGGCGGACAGCCTTGCCGGGGTCACGCTCGGGAGTGATGCTTAGCAACTGCGTCGTGAGGAGTTCGGGGAAGACGGCGAAGTCGGCCTTGTTGTTCGAGGCAACGTCGACAAAGTAGGCGGTTTGGCGGCGGAAGTCCTCGAAGGACTCCAACTTGCGCATCTGGTACTGGATGACCGCGATTCGCACGGGGTGGCTGGTCTTGAGGGCCCGGCCGGGCGTCACCTGGTAGTCGATGTTCGACCATTCCATCAAGACGGCTTGCCCCATCGAGTCCTTGTCGCTGGGCAGGTAATTGTGCAAAACGTGTTGCGGGACGAAGCCGTTGCGCAATTGGAACCAGAGGACGGGGTCATCGATCTCATTGCGCATGACTGCCTCGACGTAATCGGCGGCATCCATTTTGCTGGCGTGCTTGTGGTACCCCGGTATGCGTCCCGCGATGAGCATGCGTTTCAAGCCGAGCTTCTGGCAGAGCTGCTTGCGCGCCTCGTACAACCGGGCGCCAATCTTCATGCTGCGGTACTCGGGGTCGACCATGACCTCGATGCCGTACAGGTCCTTGCCGTCGGGGTCGTGGTTCCGGATGGTGCCTTCACCACTGATGTCCTTGAAGGAGTGGTTCTCCTCGTACGCGTCGAAGTCGAGGATGAGGCTGCTCGCGCTGCCCACGACCTTGCCGTCGACTTCGACGACGAACTGGCCCTCCGGGAAGACTGACAAGTGGTTCGCAAGCTGGGCCTTGGTCCAGGGCTTCATCCCGGGGAAGCAGGCTTGCTGCATCTCCATGATGCGACCGAAGTCAGCCTCGCTGGTCTGCCGCAGGCTGATGGGCTTCTCGAAACGCGCCAAGTCGAGGTTGGGCTGGGGGGCCGCTGGGGCCGGGGCGTCTGTCATCCGGCGACCCACGCCGCAAGCCGTCATATTGACAGCAGGTGGACATGTTAAGTATCACCACGATTGTCGATGCGCGAGTCGTCCATCGTCGCGTCTCGTTGCGACTCAGCGCGATTATTCCGAGTGGCCTCAATTTGCCAGCGCGCCTTGCACTTCCGCGCTGCCCAAAATCACTATCCGTGAACCGAGGGTCACAATCTTCCTGACATGGCGGATAACCGCTCACCCGAGATGACCTCGTCCGAAGAGAACCAGGATGGGGCCTTGACCCGGATGCCGTGGTGGACGGTTCCCGCCATCCTGCTTGGCGTGCCGCTTCTGGCCGCAGCGGCGACGCTCGTCGTCCCGGACTTCCAGGATGAAGTCATCTGGCAGCACTACTGGGGGCCCATCAAGGCAGACGCGATGAATTGCGCCCAGGTCTCGCACTTGGACCAGAACAACTGTGCGTCGCCGAACGCTGCCGGAATCCTGGCGCGCTCAGGCTACCACGTCGTCAACACCGCGACATGGGCTGCCCTCCTCGGGGTCTGCATCCTGGGCCTTGCCCAGTTGCTCGCCGCCTTCCGGACAGCGATGGACGACAAGCTCATCGTCGCTGCGACCGCTTGGGTGGTGGTCGGCTCGGTGGCGCATGTCCTCGAAGACGTCGGATTGTTCGCTGGTCCGCTGCAGTACTTCTTCGTCACGCCACCCATCTACCTCCTGTTCGCCGCGTTCGGCATCGTCGCCTTCCTCGTCGCCCAATGGATGCGCCACCTCGCAGCCAAGCAGGACTTGGAAGCAGCACTTCGTCTGCTGCTGGCTTGGCATGTCGGCCTCACCGTGCTATGGCTTGTCCTCTGGTGGATCAATTGGCCGCAGATTACGGTATACGTCCATCCGATGCTGGTAGCAATATTCGCCGCCGCAAGCTTCGCAGTCGGTCGGTGGGTCGTCAAGCGCCAGGGTGAGGTTGACGTCGCCCGGATGACCTTAGTGCTCTCGTTGGGCACGTATCTCCTTGTTGGAGCCTACGTGGCGCTTTACCTAGTTGACCCCTGGATGCCGGCCTCCAACGACGGCATGCCGGCGGCCTTCGTCATCGCTCCCCTCTTGGCGGCGGCCGTGACGGCCCTGGTCTACGCGCTGGCCAAGTGGTCGCCAAAGGGCATGCTAGCCGTAGTCATCGGGGGTGGCTCCCTTCTCGCCGCCATCGCTCTTGCTACCATGGTCAATGTCGTGCTGGCACAACGCCTTGACCTCATACCTGAACTGCGCGGTTACGTGGCGCTTGCCATAGTTGTGGGCATAGCAGTTGGTATTGCCATTGCCTGGTGGCGGACCTTGCGGCCGGAGCTCCCGGTTGTCGTTCCACTGATAGCCACCGCTTACATGCTGGCGATCAATCTCCTGCTGATTTTCAGCCAAGTGCTTGATGGCTTCGCGACCTCACTGGGAACGGACTTGCTCGGGTACAGCGAGAAGCACGCCCTGTCCGACCGCGTCATCCAAGGCTTCCGCGCCTTCAGCTCCGACATCAATTGGGACTTCGGGGCAACGCACGGGACATTCCTGGGCTTCACGCCTCTCAAACTAGCCATCAGCCTGCTGGCCGTGTACGCCATTGACGTCCACTCGCGGACCGATTCCCTGCGGCATCCGACGCTCATCGGTATCGTCAAGTTCGCCATCATCATGGTGGGCATCGGACCCGGCGTTCGGAACTTCACGCGGATGTCCCTCGGGGTCTAATGCGGACCCAAGCGGCTGAATAGGGTCGGCCATCTGGATGCGCGTGAGCGCCGGCGCAGGTCCAATCCTTCTGGACATCGCCATCATCGTCCTGGCCGCCAAGTTCGCTGGCGAGCTTTTCGAGCGCATGCGCCAGCCCGCCGTCATCGGCGAACTCCTCATCGGGTCCATCCTGAGCGCTTCCTTGCTCGGCCCGCACCTCGGTTTGCCCGACCTGTCGGGGCACGTTGCATCAGTCGACGTCTCCATCATCCAGACATTGGCGGCCTTGGGTGCCATCATCCTGCTCTTCGAGGTCGGACTGGAAAGCGACATCCGGCAACTCACCAAGGTCGGAGCCAGCAGCCTCCTGGTGGCGCTCATCGGCGTCGTGCTCAGCTTCGCCGTCGGCTACGGGGCAAGCATGGGCCTAGCTCAGGTGTGGGACGGTTGGCGAGCGGCGAGTGATTCCATCCCGGCAAACCTGCTCCACGTTTTCGTCGGGGCCGCCCTGACGGCCACCAGTGTCGGCATCACGGCCCGCGTCCTGGCGGACATGAAGCGACTCCAGACCGCCGAAGCACGCACGATCCTGGGCGCAGCCGTCCTCGACGACGTGGCAGGCTTGATCATTCTTGCCGTCGTGGCCGCCCTCATCGAGGGGGCTGCGGCAGGCGAAGGCGTCAGCGCACTCGAGGTTCTGCGCATCCTCGGCGCAGCCGTCGCGTTCCTGCTGGTCGCGGTCGTCGGTGGCCTTCGGGTGGTCCCCCGCGGCTACGACTACCTCGTCGACCGGTTCCGCATCGCTGGATTCCCGGTCGCCCTCGCCGTGGGCTTCGCCTTCCTCATGTCCTACGCGGCAAGCGTCGCCGGCCTGGCGGACATCGTCGGTGCATTCGCAGCCGGGCTCCTGCTAGCACAGACGCGGCACGCCCACGAACTCTTCGACCAAGTCAAGCCCATCGGGGCCATCCTGGTTGGATTCTTCTTCGTCACCATCGGCATGCGCATCGACTTCAATGCGTTCGCGAGCGACGCAGTTCCCATCTTCATGGCGGGAATCGCCTTGGCCGTCGTCGCCGTCGTGGCCAAGCTCGCGTGCGGCCTCGGCGTCGTGAAGCAACAAGCGCAACGGTTGCCCGTGGGCGTCGGCATGGTGCCGCGCGGCGAGGTCGGGCTGATCTTCGCAGCCCTCGGGGCTGAGTCGGGTTTGCTTGGGCCGACCCTGTACGCCGTCATCGTGCTCGTCATGCTCTTGACCACCTTCGTGACTCCAATCTGGCTGACCCGGCTTTCCGACCGCTTCACGCCGGACCTGACCGGCGAAAAGGCCGGGGAGAAGCTAGCTGAGACCATGGAAGCATAGTGGGCGAGGCCGCCAGTCTAGCGACCTGCCAGCAGGAGCGCCGTAAGGTCACCTAGCCGCCTTGGCTCGGATTTGCTCTACGACCGCATGGACCAAGTGGAATGGTTGAAGGAATCCATCTCCGCCAGTCAGGCGACATGGAAAGTCGTCTTCGGCCACTACCAGTACGCCACGGATGGCTACAAGGGCGACGGCGACACCATGACCGGCATCGCGTACGGCGTCGACCCGGGCGACCCCACCAAACCGAAGGAGTTGTTCATCCGAGCCGTCACGCTGGAGGGACTAGGATGGACCGACGAGGGGGGCGCGTCCAAGCGCTGGGCTGGCCCGTTAGGCGATGTTCTCGACGCCGCCGTGGGCGCGTAGGCCGGGGCGTCCCGCGCCGAGTCGAAGTCCGCGCATTTACGCACGCGCGTGGAGCTGTCGGCTCTCATGATATCCGCAGCATGGATGCCACGGACGGGACCGGCCCGTCGGGCGTGTCCTTGAGGAGGAAGAGCATGTAGTGTCCCGGTGGCGCAAGCGCGGCGTGAGGTGGGGCCTGGAGCGTGAGTTGCCCTTCGCCGCGGTCCGCCACGACGAGCTCGATGAGCCGCTGCTCCGGGTTGTACACGTGCGTGACGGTCCCGGCGCGCACCAGGACCGCGTCCACATGCGACGCGTCGGGCGTCTCGACGACGAACGTCGCCCCCCATGTCGTCGTTGCGGGCGCGCTTTCGATGACGGGGCGCGGACCGCGGAAGAGGTACGGTGGCTCGAAGATTTCCAGTGCCTTCTGCCGTGTCGGGTGCGTTAACGGATTAGCGACGTGGTTGGGGACGGAGCCTCCAACGACGACGCGCCCGTCGGGCAGCAGCAGGGCGGTAGAGTGGTACACCCTCGGGATGGTAATTGGCGCAAGGGTGCGCCAGGTGCCTGAGAGGCCGTCTTCGCTCGGTTGGAATAATTCGGTGCGCAACACCGGTGTTGCCTCGACGGAATCGGTGCCCAGCGCGAGCACACCGTCTTGCTTGGCCCCGCCCACGACGAGCATGGTGCCGTCAGGCAGGCTTACGTGACTGGGGAACCAGCGGCCCTCCGCCATGGAATCGATGAGCGTGTGGGTTGGGGAACCCGTGGATAGGTCCGTGATCTCCGCCATAGCCGTGCCGACGCCGGTGCGCCCCAATGTACCGGCGGCGGTGAGCATGCGGGCGTCGTATTCCGGCGGCCGCAAGGGCAGCAGACCGGTGACGGGAGAGTTGCGCACGCCAAGCAGCGGCGCATCGTGAGTCGTCCACTGGTTGGTCGCGGGATCGAAGCTCGCGGCGTCGTTCCAGCCCACTTCGCCCTCACTGTTGCCGCCGGGGCACCACAAACAACCGGCGGGTTGGTAGTAAACGTGTCCCTGCAAGGGGCCGCTCGGGACGGTGTAGAGCCGGGCGTACATGGGCAAGTCCCGGTCGGCGGACGACGGCAGTTCCGTCGTCGTGTTGGTGGCGGGGTCGAACACCTCCATGGTTTTGACGTTCGTATCGGGGTCCATGGCGACGCCGTAGCCGCCGGCGATGAGAACCCGGCCGTCGGGCAGGACGACGCTGGCAGGGTACCAGCGGTCGTGAGCCATCGGTGGCAGTTGGGTCCAGTTGTTGGTCTGGGGGTCCCAGGCGCGCACGTCGTTGGTGCCGTAGATCACGTCTTCCGGCAGAGGCTCCCAGCGGGTCCCGCCAAACGCCACGACGCGGCCGTCGGACAAGAGGTTCTGGTCCGCGCAGAACAGGTCGGTGGCGCCACCGTCGGAAGGCTCCGGCACGGCGATGCCCACCCCGAGGGGGCCATGCAAAACTTATCAACGGCACGCTTGCCTAGACCGCACGTGCGGTGGTCGTGGGCGCTCGCGACTGTAGTGCTGTTTTCTGGCTGCTTGGCCGGTCAGGGTGGCAGCAATTCAGGTGGCGAGGACGACGCTCTGCGGTCTGGCGAGCCGCGGGAACAGCCTATCGTCCCCCTGCAGACGTTTTCCTTCGATTTGTTCGGACCCGTCGCGCGAGGATCGCCAACGACGTGGGCCCACGAAGAAGGCGCCAGTGAACCTGTCGTCGTATCCGCGCCGGATGGCACGTTGTTCCTTCGTTACCACGGCTGCTCGGACGGAACGAACCGCTCCGCCGTTAGCAAGGTCCATTTTCATGAAGGCCTGCAACAGGACTTCTGCGTCCATGGCCCCATGCTGCGAAGCCGTGACGGTGGCTTGACGTGGACCACCCTCAATGACGCCTCCGGGCGACTAAGCGTCGAAGGCCCTGCAAGTTACACTACCTACGACCTCGCCATCGATGCCGCAGGGACGCTCTACGCCATCGAATCGTCTTGCCGGGGCGTGAAGGAGGATGGAACGCGTTGCCAAGAGGACGAGGTCATTGTACATACTTCCACAGACCAAGGCGACACCTGGACGTACCTGGGCGACATCCTGCCCCCCGATCAGTCGTGGGCCCGGATCGTCCACGTCGCAGCCGCCGAAGCGGGTCACGTGGTCTTTGCCTGGGAGCACGGCTACACCACAGGTGCTTTTCCAGCCGGCTTGGAAGTCCGCACGACCTTCGACGGGGGACGGACCTTGTCGCCGCCGGTGAAGATCCAGCAGGGACTGGACACCTTCGGAAAGCCCGCTTTCGATGCGGATGGCTTGCGTGTGGCGATTCCCCATCTCGTCCAAGTTTCACCGCAACTGCCGCCGCCGGCTCCGCCCACCATTTCGTCGGAGTTGCGCGTGGCCCTTTCGGATGACGGCGGTCTCTCGTGGACCGAACGATCGACCGGGGTCGTGCTGCACTATCCTCCAGCCGCCTACAAGTGTGTGACCGGCGCGCCTGGAGTCGCATTCACGCGTGACGGTGTGGTCGTGGTGTACTCGGAGGCCATTCCACGCACTTCCCTGTTCGCTCTGAAGGTCATCGAAAGCTCAGATTCAGGCCTAAGCTGGAAGCCCCCTATCCAGGTCAGCCTCGGCCCAACCCAAATCCAGGGTTCCATCTCGCCATCGGGCGACAACCGAGTCCTCGTCACCTACCTCGACAACGACGTTCCCGGTGACCCCAACTTCATGGGCGAATGGGATGTCCGTGCGGCTGTCGTGGACTTGACGACTTCCGAGGTAAAGATCAGCACGGTCGATTCGAACGTCCATGAGGGCGGTCTTCACCTGGGCGCTCCAGTTTTCACTCCAAACGAGGGGCCAGACGAATCGTTCGTGTCCGACGAATCTCTGGGAGCATCTTTTTCGCATGCTATCCTGCCTGACGGCCGCATTGTCGTGGCCTACGTGGCCGACCCCCTGTCGAACGGACGCACTCTCCAAGAGATTCGCATCGCACTCCAAAAGTAGCTGGAAGCGCAGCCGCGCAGCAGTTGTGGCGTGCTGAGAAGCGGCGTGCTGCCTTCCAGATGCTGTAAAATCGCAACAGGGTACCGAGGTCCTGGTTTGTGAGAGAAACAAACGCCGGTTGAATATGGTGTGCGTGACTAGGGGGTTGCCATGGCCCCAACCGCCATCACTGCCCAACAGGCCGCCGCCGTCCTCGGCGACCTGCGCGAAGCCCGAGACACCGTGAGCACGCGCGCCGCCGGCCTCTCGCTCATGGTATGGGCTCTCGTCGTGACAAGCACCGCCGGTAGCCTGGTAATCCTGAACTTCGTCGTTTTGCAGGAGGACAGCGACTGGGGGAGCGCCGTTTGGGGACTTTTCCTTGCGGGAAATGTCCTTGCGGTCGCTCTTTGGGCGAGCCTTGGAGCCGTCCTGCAAAGCGCGATCTGGCAAGCATTCGGGATTCGCCGGGCCCCTGGAACCAGCGCCTGGAAAGGCCCGCTCACAGCGTTTGGCGTCGCCTTTCTTCTCGTCGCCCTCAACTTGCCGCTGCAAGGAATCACGCGTGCCTTGCAGGGCATCGGTGCGGATGCGACCATGGCCGAGTTGCACTGGAACCTCGGCTTTGCCTTCGCACTCTCGATTGGCGGAGCCATCGTCGTGGCTGTCACCCTTCTCATGGCGGACCGTGGCTTCCCGAAGCGTCCTGGCATCATCACGGGTCTCAGCATGATTGTCCTCGGGCACTTGACGACGTTCCTGTGGTTCCCCGACCTCGGGCCAGCGGGAGCTCTCGTCGCTGTCGCATTCGTGCCGACGATGTTCCTGGGCCTCGGCTCGTACCTCTTCCGCCAAGGGTAATCCATGGACCTACCGCCCGAGCTCCGCGTCATCCATGAGCCGGTGCGGCTCCGCATCTTGGGATTGCTCTACCGACAGACGGACCTAGGCTTCACAGCCATCCGGGATGGCTTGGGACTAAGCGCTGGCAACCTTGCCACGCACGCCGCCAAACTACAGGAGTCGGGATTTGTCGAAGCGCGCGAGGCCCTCACTCGCAATGGCTTCGAGAAGCGCTTCCAGATCACAGCTCTCGGCTTGTCCGCGTTCGAGCAGTACCTTGCGGTCCTGGAACGCTTCCTCGCGGCGAGCCGAATCGTCGCAGTGACGCCGACTGGACCAGCGCCTGTTCCCCCATTGTCAGCGGCGCTCGGCCCGACGGCCCAGGGGTCGGCAGCCACCCCAAGGTCAGGCAAGGCCCGTAGTGCGGCCGCCTTTGCCGTCGCGGGCATGGGCCTCCTCTTCGTAGCCGTTGAGGCCGCGCAGAACATCCTGTCCGATGCGAGCGGCTCTGACTATTTGGGCATCGGCGCTGCAGGCGTCCTATCAGCGGGAGTCGTTCCGCTCGAACGCTTCTTGCGCAGGCTGGCAGGGGCGGGCCTCAAGCGTTGACTGGACTGGCTCGGAGACTTGCTATCTCACCGTGAAGTGGGTGCGAAGGGGAATGGCTACAACTCGGCTACAACCTTGGATGTCCGCAATCGCTTCCATTCCCTTTTGACCCAGCCAACGCTCCAAAGCGTCCATGGTCGATTGGCAGGCGCTCGAAGGCATCGGCGGCGTCGCGACAGCCGTGGCACTCGTCATCGCCGTCCTGCAGCTGGCCTTCGTTTTCGAGACGGCCGGTGCCATGGTGTACGACGGGGTGCTTCCGCTCCATTTTGTGGACCGAATCATGGGAGGCATCACTCGCTTCTCGTGGCGGCGCGCCGCCGCGTACACCCGCAGCGAACGCGAGCGCATGGGCAGCCCATCGGCCGGCGAGTGGTGGCAATGGCTCGTCGAGCGCATGGACGAAGACCCCGCGCCCAGTCGAAAGGAAGGCGCGCACGTGGCCTTCCGTGACTGGCGGGCGAAGGGGACGAATTAGCGCCCGGGTCAACGCTCCTTCGTCGCGGCCAGCTCCGGTAACCTTGCATTAGGCGCGGTTGGGTTGAAAGTCCTCGTAGATTTGGTCGCTCAAGTCTTGGCCGAGGCGCTGATGCATCGCACCGTAGGTCGCATAGCGTTCTGGCCGGACGTGCCGTAGGTCGTGACCCTGCGTGCGGATGGGAGTCAGTGCTGCGGTGTCGGCTCCTGGGTGCAGATAGAACCGGACGCGTTCGCCGCCATGAGTGCTCATCCAGGCTGCCAAAGGCGTCAAGTCGTCGCCGGGGCACACGATGACTGCCATGAACCAGGAATCCGGCACGTCGGGCAGGTCGTCGAAGGTTCGCGCTTCCATCCACCTGTTGATGTGCTTCACCTCGTCCCTGGCCATCTTGAGGCATGACGGATGATGACTACTCACGATGAATGCCTTGCAGTCGTGTTTGTGCGCGACTACGACGCCGGTCCAATCGGCTGGGCGCCCCTTCATGCGTGGACCGCGGCGCGCTGCGTGACTTCCTGGCGGTACGCATCGGGAAGCAACTGCTGGCTAACGAGTAGGACCCTGGCACCCAAGGCGGACAACTCGATGCGCTGCGTCTTGAGGTCCGCCATCAGCCCTAGGCGGACGAGGCCCTTACTGTCCAGGCCGCGAATGGTCTTCGTCACGGTGGCGGGTGACCCCTTGCCTTGGATGCGTTTGGCCAATTCTGGGCGGCTCAACGCGTGGCCCATCAGAGCCACGAGAGCTTCGAGTTGCCTTGTCGCGCCGCGGCCACGGATTTCGAGGGCCAACTGGTACTCATGGTTCGAGTGGTACTCGTTCGGCCACATAGTTACCCCTGGGTAATCATGCGTCTTAAAGGCGTTGGTCCTCGGCAGCCGCCGCCCATGCCAACGCTCATCAACCGCCAAGCAAAGCGTAGCAGGTGGACCTGGGCAATGCTGCTGACGTCGTCCAGGTCTTGAGCGGCCTGACAATCGTGGGCGGTGCCGTCTTCGGCATGGTGCAACTGAGTGAACTGCGGCGCCAACGCCAAGGTTCGGCTGCATACGCCTTCTTCCAACAATGGGACTCCCAGCGCTCCGACGACCTCGACGTAGTGTACGGACTGAAAGACGACACGCCGGCGGCCGATATCGAAGGCGACCCAACCATCCGACTCGCGGCCAACCACGTGTACGAATGGTTCCAATGGCTGGCCGAACGCCTCGCTGAACGCAAAGGGCGCGACGAGACAGTCGGCGCCCACGAGGCGTACCGCGACTGGAAAGGCTGACTGTGCGCATCGTCCAGGCGGAGTTCGCTGTGACGGCGAAAGCCTAGTCGCTGGCGGCGACCGCAACGGGCTTCGCCGCGTGGACCGGTCGAGTGACCACGAGGAACCATCCGATCCAAATCCACGCCAAGTACAATACTAGGAACGCGAGGGGAATATGGCCCAGGAGCGCGATTAACGGGAAGACCGCCGGACCGCCGACCACAAGAAGCCATGCCGGAACGCGCGGAACGACCTTGGCTTTGAGGGTCAAGACGCCGTACCAGACGGACGAACCGATGATGAGAAGCGTGGCAGGTCCCGAGATGAGGAATGCTTCATTCAGGTACGGCGTGTAGTACTCCCCGACCGAGCCTACGGTCAAGGCGATGAGGGCGCCGGCCAGGATCGGGTAGGCGAATCGAGAGGAAGGACCAAGCAGGTGTTTCTGTCGGCGGTGAAGTGCCACGACGCCTCCCAGCAATCCCAGGACGGGGAAGAGCGCGAGGTGTCCGTACGCGATGTAGACGTCATGCGGAGTGTCGAAATCGAATGCCGCCGGGAAGGCGTCGCGGAAGTGCGTGTCCCAGGGAATGAGCGGCGAGGACTGACCTTCCGTGGCCAAGTAGGCGGCACCGTGGAACGGTGAATAGAGAATGCCCAGCGTCCCACCGACGATTGCCGCGATCGCTGCGTAATCCACGACTCGGAGGCGACCGGCCACTCGAATCCAACTCCCGCGCGGCGGTTAAAGGCTTGTACCGCGCCCCTCGCTCAGGCCACGCCCGCTTGTTCCAGGGATTGGCGAAGCCCTGCCGTGACGCGGTAACCGCGTACGCGGACCATGCCGGTCTTGGCTGGTTCAAAGTGGCCTCCTTCGCACCATTTGGAAAGCCAGTCGCGGGCGGTCTTGGTCGATACCCCGAACCAAGTCGCAACGTCGGTCGGAGTGAAATTGGCTTCCAAGTCTAGGATCTCACCGAGGACCTGCCGGACTTGCCGTGGCAGTTGGTCCAGGGGGTTGGCTCCCAGCGCCGGCACGCGGGCACGGGCTTCTTGTTCGACAGTCACCCGTAGATCTGCAGCCGCGCGGGCGAACATTTCCATGAAGTAGGTCAACCAGGTAGTCAGGTCAGGGTCACTGCGGGAGCCGCGTTCGTTGGCCTCGTAGTAGTTGTGGTGCAACCCCATCTGCAAGGAACCGTAGTAGCGTTGCAGGTCCGCGGCGTAGAATGACTCCATGCTCGCCATCCCCTTGAGGCCGTAGCCAGTCCGCTTGAGTAGCAACGTCGCCAAGGCGCGGCACGTGCGTCCGTTGCCGTCCTCGAACGGGTGAATCGTGACGAACTGGTAAGCGGCAACGGCAGCCAAGATGGGGCCGGGGAGTTCCTTCTCCGCGACCTGAAGCCAGGCGACGAACTCCGCCATGAGCCGCGGCACGTCCTGGTGCTCGGGGGGTAGATACTCCATCCGGCCAACTTGGAGATTGGCTGTGCGATAGTTGCTGAGCTGCTGCGGGCGGCCTGGCCCCCGCGTGCCCCTGAAAAGGATGGAGTGCAGCGCGCGAATCAAGGTCTCCGTCAGCGGGGCGCCGGCGTTCCGGTCGATGAACTTCAGGACCGCCCAGTATTTGCGCAGTTCGAGTGCGGCTTGTGCGGCCGTCCGTGATGGGTCTTGGGTGGCTTTGTCCTCGATGACCCGCCGCGCCTCATCCAGCGATAGAGTCCGGTTCTCGATCCAGGTTGAATTGTGCGCGACGCGGACGCGCGCCTCACGCCGCAACCGCTTCTCCACGGCAAGCGGCAAAGGAAGCAAGTCCACGGCGGCGCGCGCGCCCTCGATTGTGGCGAGGGTGCGGAGAATATCCGCTGAAAGGGTGTAACGCGGTGCAAAAGGGGCCGTAAAGCGGTCTCCTGACTTCCCTTATTGTGTAGAAGCTACCCAGATTAGAGGCTTTCTACCTTAAAAGCAAGGCATCTGAGTACTTCCCTTATCTTCATTCCCCAACCACCTCTATTGCGAACGACCCTAGACGTTACGGGAACAGACCTCTCCAAGCGCGTTCAGGATTGCTCCGACGCGGCGGCGGGGGGCTATGCAGTATCGCGCTCGACTTCGTCACGCAAGTCCAAGGCCTGCACGGCGCTGATGCCCAAGCCATGGCGACCTCGGCGAGGTGGCGCTCTTCGCGGCGCGTGAGGGTGCCGTCGCGCATGGCCGCGCGCAAGGCGGCCTTGTAGCCAGCAACCGCCGAACCTGGTGCCGCGGCGTTCGACTTCGGGCGGTCGGAGGAGCGTTCGATGGCGCGCATCGCTGTAAGGCCGAGGCGGTCGGCGAGGTTGGCGAGCATGAGTTCCTCCTCGGCCTTGAGTCGGAATGCACAAACCCTGCGATTAGTGTATTGCCAATACACTAATACAGACGCCAGGGCAAGCATGGCCAATGTTGCCAGATAGAACGGCAGGACCTCGGGGGTAAGGACTTCGCTCCAACTCACGGCCGTGCCCTCCGCCCCTTGGCCGGGCGTTCGGCCTCGACTTCATGCCGCAGCTCCAAGGCCCGCCGCGCCCCCACGCCAAGTCGCTCCGACAGTTCGGCCAGGGTCAACTCCTCGCCTGCGCTCAGGCGCCGGTCCGCCAGCGCGATGCGCAGGGCGCGTCGGTACAGGTCGTCGTTCGAGGCGTTGTGGGTGGCGACCGCCGACGTCGCCGCGGGGATAGATGCTAGCGGCACGGCCTTGGCAGCAAATCGGTCCGCAACGCGCTGCAGGGGGGCCAAGGCGAACACGAGGCCGCCGGCGGCCGCCAGCCCATAGACTTCGTTGTTGCGTCCGAACACAATCTGGGCGCCCTCCGAAACCAGGAAAAAGACGGTGATGAAGGCGGCGGCGACGGTGGATTTGCTGATGGCGACGCGCATCTTGACGTCCATCCCGAGCACCTGCTGGTTGAGGATGGCGTGCGCGAGGACGACGACGGTGGCTAGGCGGGCGATGCCGAAGAATGGGCCGTTGGAACTGGAGTAGTGCAATGCGTCGGCGATGAAGACCGCGTCGACGGCCCCAAAAGCCAGCAGGCAGAAGACCAGCAACGCCGAGTTCCTGGCGGAGCGCGCGAAGCGCTCGTCGACGCCGATGTTGGCCAACCAAAACACGCCCGTTGCGACGACGGCGACGGCGGCCGTGACGAAGTGCCAATTCCGGAAGGATTGCGTATTCATGGCCACGTCGAGGGTGAGGCCGCCCAGGAGTGCTGGCCACAGCACGAATGCGACGCTCAACGTCAGGACCAATGCGCGGTCCTTCGCGGACGCGCGGAACAGCCAAGCGAACACAAGGGGTAGGGCACCGAAGGCGATGACGAAGACGTACAGCGCATAGATGGAAGCGGCGTAGAGAACGAACGAAACGATGCCGTCCTTCTCGACGCCTCCCGCGTCGGCTCCGCCCGTCTGGCGTGAGATGAATATGGCTAGCAAGGCCGCGGCCAAGACGCCCGCGAAGAGGAACCTCCAGGCCATCCGGCCGCGTGACCCTTGCTCGTGCAGGAGTTCTCGAGCCAAACCAAACAGTGCCGCCGCGGCCACGACGTAAAATGCGAGGTAGGGCACGCTTACCGGCAAAGCGGCTCGGCCCGTTGTGAAGTGCGTATCCACGTCCCACAGGTTTACAATCGCATAGTGGACGCCGTGCACCACGGCGAAGCTCCCGAGCAAGAGCGACTTTCGGCTGCGCGGCTGAAGGGTCAGGACCCAGACGCCGAAGATGGCAAGGATGCCGGCCGTGACGGCGTTGAAGATGGCGTCCCAGTCCGTGTAGATTGCCATCACGCCACTCCTGCTTCCGTCTCGGCCTGCACCAGCAACTCATGAGCCCGCTTGGCTCCGATCCCAAGCTGCTCGGCCAAACTGCTGAGTTTCGCTTCTTCAGCGCGCGTCAGGCGGCGGTCGCGAAGTGCCCAACGGATCGCGTCGAGGTAGGATTCTTCTCTGGGCCCCGTTTTTCCGGCGGTTGCGATGGCGGCGCCGAGTGGGACCGCTTTCTCCGCAATCCGGTCCGCCAACCTCTGCATCGGGGCGAAGACGAACACGAGCCCACCCGCCGCGGCGATGCCCATGTAGGCCCCGTACTGCCGGCTACTGAACGTGTCGCCGAAGAACTGCTGCGCGGCCTCGCTCGCGATGAAGAAGACCGCAATGAAAATGGCCGCGAGAGTGGACTTGCTGATGGCGAACCGGACCTTTGCATCGATGCCGAGCATGCTGTGGCGAAGGATGGCGTACACGAGGAGCAGGACCATGAGGAGCCGGGCAAGGCCGTATCCTCCCTCACCCGATCCACCAAGGACGAGGACCGCAAGCATTCCGGTGGCAGGCATGGCGAAGCACAAGAGCGCCACGTTCCTTGCCCCTCTCGTCCCTGGTCCCCGGCTCGTCTGGACGAGGAAGAGTGCGCCCGTCACGACGAGGCATGCGAGGACGGCGTCGAACAGCCAGCCCCACCGGTAGTACGCGAGCGCGCCCGTTGTGTACCCGATCCAGAGCAGGAAGGCGGCCGTGAGCATCTGGTACTGCCGCTTCTCCTGGGCATCATTGGTCATGAGCGAGCGGGCGCCAAGGAACAGGACCACGCCTGCAACGACGGCGAGCACGAGGGAGAAAAGGAAATCGCCCACTCGTGCCAGACTTCCGGTCGCGCCGGCGGCCACGCCTCCCGGGAGAAGCAGCGTGTGGTCGGAAATGGACCAGATGGTCGTCAGGAGGACGCTCCCCGCAACAGTGCCCCAAAACCACGCCCGCTCTACGCCGGCGATGGGGCGAGGGAAGATGGCGGCGAGCATGAGAAGCGAGGCGCTGGCCAAGAGCAGGAGCACGCATACGACGATGATGGTCGGATTCGCGATGCTGGCCGTGGGTTCAACGAGGTTGTGCACGAAGAACGCGAGGCCGTAGGAAACGCAGACAACTCCAAGGGTCCGGGTGGCCTGCGTGCGCGGACGCAGGAAGAGGACCCAGATGCCCAGCAATGCGATGAGCGCTCCTCCCGCCGCGTCCACGATTGTGCCGGGATGGGACGTAAACATCAGGCTCTCCTCCCCCGTCGCGGCTTCTCCTTCTCGACCTCGGCGAGAATATCGGGCGCCGGGCCACCCTTCACGGTATTGCCGGCCACCAAGTTTGACCCAGTGAGGGGCACATGAAGCTTCCCGAGCGCCTCCAGGGGACCGGACCAGGTTCGTTGGGTGTTGCGGACAGGGGATTCTGGTCGCGTACCGCACCGCTGGCGCATCCAATACCGCCACCAGCCGCGTCGCCCAGAAACTCTACGGCCAAGACACGACGAGCCGCGGCTACCGCATCCGCCGCTACGGTTTGCTTGATCACGTGCCCCACGTGCGCCTCATCCGGGGGGTCCTTGTCATCCGGCGCCAAGATGCCGACGCCGTCCGCACCCTCCTGCTAAAACTCGGTTGTGAAGTCCACGAACGACGCGTCGAGCTGACCGCCCAGGACGTGGCACTGCTCACGGCCTAGAGGTTTTGCCCCAAGGCCCGCGACGCGCGTACTCGTGCGGCTGTCGCTGAGCAAGCTGGAAAGGTTGACGTCGCCGTCGCGACGGCGCCAGCGGGACTTGGCACCACCACCGTCGAAGGCGCGACGTTGACCACCGGCGCCGCCGGCGAGACTGCCACCGGCCTCGGCGTGCACGAATGTGGGGACGGATACGGACTGGTGCTGAAGTGGATTCCGCCAGAAACTTTTGCAGCCAGCTAGGTCAGGCTCGTCGCAGGATCTTGTCCATGGTCCTTCCCTTCGCAAGCTCATCCACCAACTTGTCGAGGTAGCGGATGCCCTGGATGGTTGGGTCGTCGATATCTTCCACTCGCACACCGCAGACCACTCCGGTAATCAAGGTCCGCGCCGGATTCAGGTGCGGGGCTTGTGCGAGGAAGGCCTCGAAGTCTACCCCCTTCGTGAGCTGCGATTCAAGCCCTTTCTGGCTGTACCCCGTTAGCCACCGGATGACCACATCCACCTCCGCCTGCGTCCGCCCTTTCTTCTCCGCCTTGTTGACGTAGAGCGGATACACGGCTGCGAAGCTCATGGCGAAAATGCGAGGTTTCGGCACGGCGGCCATAACTACAGAGCTGACAGCGAGGGGCACGTTAGGTTTTGCGGGCGCATTGCGACGCGGTGGCCAGTTGGCGCACCTTGTAGTGGGTCCCGCGGCAAATGGCTACAACGCCGTTACAACGTTCGGCCACAACCAAGGCAATCCCCGTGGCGGCGAGTAGTCTCCGTTTGGAAGGCGGTTCAAACGTAGCCGTAGATTTCATAGTACCCCCAAGTCTGGAGAGTAATCGTCACCGGATTGGGGCTTGGGTTCTGGAAGTACCAGCCATGCCGGCCCGTGAACGGGGCCTGGAAACTTCCCGACCCATTGCTGCGGTCGGCTTCTTGGTAGCTGCTGAATTCGCCGGGGCGGCCGTTCGTGGGTTCGCCGTGGAAGTCGAAGTAGACGCTTGCGCCGTCGGTGGCCCAAGAGTACAGCATCGTTTGGTTCTCGTCGAGGAGGAACTTGTACTCGACATCCTGGAGGCCGGCTATCGCGATGGTTATCGTGTCGTTGCGTGGTGCCGCCGGCTCTGCTTGATGCACGGATCCGGCGCGGCCCCCGAGGTCAATCTCTGCGCCGCCGCCGGATAGGGAAGTCAGGCCTGTTGCGTCGCCTAGGCCGGTTGGGTCGATGCCGTATTCGGCGGGCAGGATGAAGAGAATCAGGAGGAGGCCGGCCATGAGGGCGGCGAGGCCCGTGGCTTCGAGAAGGTGGCGTTTCGTGGGGAGCTTGTAGCCGGGCTGCGCCTGGTCGGCGTTCTTGCGGGCATCGTATCGCGTCTTTTCGCTCATTTCAGGCCTCGACGAAGTATCCGGTGAGTTGGTAGCCGACGAGGATGAAGCCACCGACCATGAGGAGCACGTTCGTGGGGAACGCGTGGTTGAGGTAGCTTGGGTGGCGGCGCCAATAGTCGAGGAGGATGATGATGCCGCCAAGCGCGATGACTTGGCCAATCTCGACGCCGACGTTGAAGGCCAGCATGTTTCCCACGAGGCCATTCTGGCTAACGGCCAACTCTTGGACCTTGGTGGCGAGGCCGAAGCCGTGGAAGAGGCCGAAGATGAGGACGGCGGCCTTCGTGTTGGGCTGGAACCCGAGGAAGCGCTGGAATCCGCCCATGTTGTCGAAGGCCTTGTAGACGACGCTGAAACCGATGATGGCGTCCACGAGGTAGGCGTTGGCGGGGATTCCGCCCAAGACGCCGGCGAGGAGAGTGATGGAGTGGCCGAGCGTGAACATCGAGACGTAGATGGCGACGTCCTTCATGCGGTACAGGAAGAAGATGACGCCGACGAGGAACAGGAGGTGGTCGTAGCCGGTGACCATGTGCTTGGCGCCGAGGTACATGAAGGGACCAATCGCGAGGCCGTCGTTGCTCTCGATGAAGGCGGCGTCACCCTCTTCCACGCCGTGCGCCGCCGCTAGCGTGCCGACGAACGCCAAGAGAAGAAGGAGCGCGCCAGCTTGGCGAGGAATCCGACGGATGAATCGCAGCGCGCCAGGTTGCTGCATTGTGCCGCCCAGGAATCCGGCACTAATGATTGTGTAGGTCCCATCCTCGGACCGCCCCGGCGAAGGGTCTTTGCGGTAACCTGGATTGAGCCGCTCATGGGGCAGACGGAACTCCTTCACAATTGCGAAGAGATGTCGACGCTGGAGTATGGCGTAGCAAGCAGTTGCGCCGAAGTCGCCGGCATGTCGGTCTGGAGTTTCGTAATCCTCCTCGTCGTCTTGTTCGCCGTCGCGGGCGCTGGATACCTAATCTGGCGCCGCATGCAGCACCGCTGGGAATAGTGTAGCGATGAGTGCCCAGCACCTGCCCGTCAAGGGCGTCGACGTGCATGGCGCCAGCTTCGGGGGCGAGCTCTTCGCTATGGGCGCGTTGGGATTGGCCAGCGTCTTCCTACCCCTGGAATTCGCCGTCTACGTCGGCGGACCCGCCTTCGCAGGCGTGGCCATCCTGTATACGGCCTCGAAGGCCTGGATGCGCGCCGGAACCACGGCCGTCGCCGTCGGCGCATGGGTGACTAGCCTCGGGGTCCTCTTAGCGACGCACGACTACATTTGGACGGGTGAGCTCGCAATCCTCATTCATTTCGGCATCGCCGTCTCGATTCTGCTGACGTCGGCTTTCCAATCCCTCATCGTGCTCCCCCCAGCAACTCGTTCCAAGTGCGAAGTCCCTGGCTCCGACAAGCACACGCATCGGGTCGGTCGGGTCTACGGCAATCGCGGCCATGTCGCCTTGGCCGGTGTCGTGGGTGACGCGGATGTTGCATCGGCCCGTGGCTTCAGGCGTCGCCGGCACGAAGACGTCGCCGGGGCAAACGAACCACGTGTAAGGCTCGCCCTGGCTAGGCCCGGCTTGGCCGTCGCCACTGTTTCCGCCGAGGCAGCCAGCAGAGCTGACCACCAGAAGGAGGACTACCATCCAGCCCGACCACACAGCCGGCAGTCGCGGCAGGAGCGACATAAGGCTTTGGCCCGGCTGGCTTTTGCGCCGGTCGCCGTGCGGGCAAGGCACTGCGCGCCGCCTCCATGTGGCTGCGTTGTAGCGGTTTTAGCTAACGGGCGTACTACCGCACTTTGTAGCGGATGCGGGATTGGATGGTTACCATGCGGCTACAACGTTGGGCTACAACGCCTCGATCAATCCTGTTGGGGGCATCGTTCGTCAAGGCGGGTCCTTGGATGAGGTTCATGCCGTACGCGGTTAACCGCGGGTTTGGAAGGGGAAACTTCTTTCATTGACGCCCGGGTCCGGTAGACTTGAGGCCTGTAATGCCACGATTCATGGATGTGCATGCGATGCCAGGTGTGAAGAAAGCCGACGTGGAAAAAGCGCACGCGAAGGATCTTGCGCTCCAGAACAAACACGGTGTCAAGTTCCTCTCGTACTGGGTGGATGAGCAGAAGGGCAAGGTCTTCTGTCTCTCCGAGGCACCCAATGCCAAGGCGGCGCAGGCCGTCCACAAGGAAGCGGGCCATCCGACCGATGAGATTTACCAAGTCCACGAAGGGCACTAGCAACCAGGCGGTTCGGGGGGATTCGTACCAGTCCCGCTTCGACCCTCCGGGCGGCGCTTTGGTAGAGCCGCACAAGCGGACGGCAGCGTGAGTGTGCCGTTCTAGCCATGCCTTGGCAGACCTCGCATTACGTCGCGTTCGGCTCCCAACAGGAAGGCGCGACCGAGTTTATGGCGACTAGCGAACCTTGTAGTGGGTGCGGGACCGGACGGCTACAACGCGGCTACAACCGCTACACGGGTCCCCGGCCGATTGTGTCGTGTTGGAGGCAAGGAGCAGCTAACCTCGCAGGAAGTTTGGCCATAATGCCGTACAGGTCAAGTGACGCACCCCATCATTCGAACCAAGGCGTGATTGTAACTTCGTACGAAAGGCCGGTTCCGGAATGGCCATACAACCATCCCGTGCATCCGTCGGCGCATCGCTCGAGGGCGAAGAGAACGATCTTGTCGTGAGCGTTCGAAAACAAAATGGCCACAAGCTGGTCGCGGGCGTCGCGGATCTCGACGTGCGCCGCCCACCCGGCGTGCGACGGCGCGTCGCGTTCCCAATACTCGAACTCCAGCGCCGACGCGCCGGTGGGAATGTCCACGGGGAACGAAACGCGGGTGAAGCCTTCCTGGTCCACGGGCGTTCCCACGCCTAGCTCTGGGGGGCCCCAACCTGTGGGTGAACTCCCCGCGGCCAAGTCCAGTGTAAAGGAGACCGGCGTTCCTCGGCGTACGGGGAGGACGGGCGGGCTGGCATCCGCCGCCTTGGTTCGCGCGACGAGCGCCAAGGCCAAGGCCTGCTCGTGGTCGCCGGTTTTCAACGCATCCAGCGCCCGACGTGCTGCCTGGGTGGCATCGGCGGGCGCCTCGGCGTTGCCCAAGACCGCCACCGCGAGGTTTCCCACGTGGGCTCGGTACATCGCGTCCTGGTCGAAGGCGTCAAACATGCCCAGGGATTGCTGGTATGACATCACGCTCGAGGTGGAATCCCAAAGCCAATTGATATGCGTCGATACGTAGCCTTCGTCGTCGGCCGTCATCGTGTCGTGCGCGTGGGTGAACCCGATCTCGTGACCAAGTTCGTGGACGAGGACGTTGTTGTAGCCCTGCCACCATGACGCAGCGTCAGGGAACCGCTCCTCCGTAAAGCAGACCGGTGCACCCCGACACCCGGAGGTCCGGACGTCGGCGGTGTAGTACATGCCGGCCCACGGATCCCCAATCTCGTTCGCGGATGCGTAGGCAAACGCCGATTGCGATGGCGCGTCGATCCAGAACACGAACATCGGATAGGTCCGAGCTCCCGGCACCGCGGGCGCGTACGCATCCCAATTCTCGCGGAGATATTGATCCACCACACCCGTGTCCACCGCGCCCTTCTCGTAACGGTTCTGGGCGTCTTCCAAAGCCGCAGCCATGCCGGGGTCGTCTTGGGGCAGGTACCGGAACTCGAGCCTGACGTCGACCTCGGCCCACGGCATCAGATCTTCGAACGCTTGGCGGATGAAGGCCTCGTCCGTGTTCGCCTCGACGTCGGCGCCCTTGAGGAACGCCAGGGGACTTGCGGGGTTGGCGTGCGCGAACGGGTCGATGAAGACCGTGACTGGAAACACATACGTCTCGGCATACTCGAAGGGAAAATGGGGGCTCCGAGCCCACAGGATGCGGGCGGCGTCGAAGATGTTGCGGCCGAGGTTGTCGTAGAACGTGTTCATGTCGTCGGCATAATCCCAGATAGGACCATCGACGAGCTCCGTGTAATCCATCCCGTCGAAACGCGCGAGAGACCACTCCGCCCACGGCCGGTAGTCGCGCTCGTTCGGGCCGGCGCCAACGTCCAGGAATACGAAGTCGTGTGCGCCGCCCCATGCCCGGTAGTTGCGGGGGGCGGAGTCGGCGGTCCCATCGTCGACGGTGTATTGATGGTAGCCATCCTGGGGGAGGTAGCCGCGCGATTGCGGGTCCAAGAGGAAGACCGTGTACCCCGGCTGAGCGAATTCCAGGTCCGACGCTGCCCGGTTCTCGGCGATCCAGGCCTCAACCTTGGTCGCATCGATTCGGAGGATGTCCTCGCAGGTCGGCTCCGGGAGCGAGGCCGGAGGCGGCGGTGAGACGGGCAGCGGTCCGGGGGCGGGACAAATACGGCGAGGTCCCGCCTGATCGTATTCCCGCAAGAAGCGGTCGGGTGCGTCCGGTTTGGCGATGGATTCCGCGTACGAGAAGAGGCGCTCGGCGAACGACTCCGGGGCGGTGTGGAATCGGTACTCGACTGCGTACTGGATGGGCTCCGGTTCGACCGCCCCGGTTAACTGGGCCCGCGAAAGCTTGAACGACGGCCCTGGCTGAACGAGGCGCTCGCGGACCTTCGCCTCGTCGAACCCATCGAAGCCCACGGTGACGACGTGAATGGGCAAATCGAGGACGAAGCCTGCGGGTGATCCCGGGGCAGACGGCTCGACGGCGCCAAAGCACCCGGCGAGCGCCGGCGCGACGAGCGCGAGGGCCGTCCAGACGGATTTCATAGGTTGAGACGGAAGCGGTGGGCGCGACGGAAAAAGGTTGTCTAGGCGTTGCAAAGGCCGAAAAACGGCTGCGGGCTCCAAAACGATGATGTACGGCACAGGCACCTCAACGCATGTGGAGGTGCGGAGGAAGCTCTGGGCGCTATACGTGGTAGCCATGCTTGCGGGTTGCCTCGGCAACTCCCCGCCGCGGGACCGGGACGAGGATGCCCACGAGCGGGTCGCTGACTTCTCGACCACCGCCGTCTTCCTTGGCGAATACGACGTCTCAGGCCCCTACAGTCGCGTCCTCGTGCCGGGTACACTACGTCCGAGGCCGGACGAATTTGTGACGCTCGAAAGCGCCACGGGTAGCGGAACCATCCGAATCGGAATCATCCGGCCCGATGTCTCCGACGGTGAGCGCGTCCCGATTCTTGCACGGGCGTCTTCGTACGGACACGAGCTTGGGACGCAACCACTGGCCAGCATCGGACCTAGTTACGGGCCGTCCGTTGCCTTTGCCCTCGAGAATTTCCTGTCGAATGGCTATGCCCTCGCGTTCATCGCGCAACGTGGGGCCTCGGGAAGCACCGGTTGCGCGCACTGGGTCGACCAGGCCGCCGACATCGACCAAGCCCTGCATTGGCTGGGTGAACAGGAATGGAGCAATGGCCGGATCGGGATGAATGGTTTCTCCTTCGCTGGGGGGACACAATGGATGGCGGCCGCATTCGAGAACCCCTACCTTCGCACCATCGTGCCCATGAGTAGCGTCCTGGATCGCTACCATGAGTACTACAAGAATGGGACGGGGCCTTCGCCAGAGGCGTTTCCACCGGTTCCCGCAGTCCTGCCGCTCGGTCCGTCCGACCCGTGCGACAACGGGCGCGAACGGGAAGCTCGATTACACTCTTATTCCACGGGCGAACGCGATCCGGGCGGCTACTGGGAGGAACAAAACGAGAAGCCCGAGATCCTCGCGAACTACACCGGTAGCGTGCTCATCGTCCACGGGCTCGCAGGCGACTTGCCCCCGCACGTCATCTATCCGTGGATTCACGAGCTCGAGGCCGACGGGATCGTCGTCAAGCACCTTCTCGGCCAATGGGGCCACGTGATGCCAGATTCCCGGGGGCCGTTCCTCCTCACTGAGCAAGACCGACCCGTTGCGGCGTTGGTTGGTTTAGGGCAACCGAATCCATCGCCCCGCGCCGACTGGGCGGAGATCCTGCTCCATTGGTACGACTACTGGCTAAAGGACGACATGACGGTCGACCTAGGCCCGCGCGTCCAGGTGCAAGACACTTCAGGCCAATGGCGCCAGGCTACCGCATGGCCGCCGGCGGAGGCCGTCGCGACCATCTACTACCTGGACCCCGGTACCGCGTTGAGCAAGCAAGGTGGCAATCAGCAGCAATCGCTCCTCATCGGGCCTGACCCAAGCTGGAGCACGGCAACGAACTTGCCCGATACGATCATCTGCCCGGGTTGCCAACTATTTGTGACCGAGGCCCTTGCGTCCGACCTGCACTTCGCGGGTTTGCCGCGCCTCAACTTAACAGTCGTTCCTTCTGGGAGCGCCGGCCACGTCGTGGCCAGCCTGTACGAATTCGGTCCCAACGGCGCCACACCATTCCATCGCCACTTGGGTTGCGCCGCCATGAACCTGGCCTTCGCGGCCGGAGGGGAGACCGCCGTACCGTTCCAGCCCGGTCAGCCACTGACGGTGAAGATGGAATTCAGTCCTATGGACGTCGCAATCGGCGCAGGAAACCGTCTCGCCCTGTCGATTGGACAAGCAAGGACGGATTCATGCTTCTTTGATGCCAACCTCCACGGACCCCAACCGAGCGAACCGGTCACGTTGGAAGTCGGCGCCAAGCAGAGCTCGCTCACCCTGCTGACGTTCACTCCAGACGCCTCGGCTCTGTTCGCTCCGCCGCTCATGGATGCGCGCTAGGTCTGCATCGCGCGGACACGTCGCCGTCAGCTAACGGACTTACTTATCTCACCTTGTAGTGGGTGCGGAACCGGATGGCTGCAACGCGGCTACAACACGAGATTGTGGCGTCCGTTTGGGGGCATGGTTCGACAAGCGTGGGCATTGGATGAGCTTCATGCCGTACCCCGCAGCTTTTTCGATCTACCAGCTTGCAAATGCGTAACCCATTGAGTTAAGCATATAACCCGTAACCTGCATAGTTACGTGTGCACGTGGAGCAGTTCCTGGTCCCAGTCGGCCAGGACCTCGTCATCCGCGTCGAGTTGCGCAAGCAGGCCGGCCGCTTGGCGGGCTTCGTTTGCCAGCTCGAGGCGGACGACGGCGAACATGTGGTCCCGGTCGTCCGGTACGACACGAGCCACGGCCACCTCCACGTGCACAAGTACTGGCTATCGGAGGAGCGCGAAGTGAAGGACATGGAAGACCCGGACAGTCCGGCAATCGATTACACGACCCACCTAGATGAGGCCCTGGACGACCTCGTAGAGAACCACCACGATTACGTCGCGCGCGTGAAGCGCGCAGGAACGTGATGACCATGAATCAGAAGGAAGACATGCGCCGCGCAGCCGACTTCATCCGCAAGGTGGCCAAGGCGGCGCCAGGATCCTATCCTGATTCATTCATCGCTTTCGAGTGGGGAAGCCCGCTCTTGCTCCAGATCATGAGTGGCGAGAAGATCCGCCTCATCGAGTACCTCAAGGAACACGGACCCGTTGAAAGCGTCACGACCCTAAGCGAAGCCTTGGGCCGATCGCGGGAAGCCGTCAGCCGGGACCTGCATGTCCTTGTGAAGACGGGCGTCATCCTCGCCGAGCAAAAAGGCAAGACCAAGACGTTGAGCGCAAGTGAAAGGCCGATCCTAATCCGCTAGGTCAGAGCGTGCACCTGCTGGACCTCGACTTGGGTGCCAAGCCGCCCAGTGGCATGGAGTGGGTCGAGGCCTATCGCCTGTGGTCGCGCGGAGTGGGTTAGGGCGTTCCCGCTCCTCGTGTAAGGGAAATGGGCCAGGTTTGCAGGCTTCCTTCAACGAACCTTGTAGTCGGTCGGTTGCGCGGCGGTTACAAGCGGGCTACAAATGGTCGTCATCAGGCCGGTGCACGTGGGCCTGGGAGGTGAGGCAAAGCGTCGGGATAAGCGGAATGCCGTACCCGGTCCGTGCGGTAGCGGGGAGTCGATTGGTACGGGTCTCCCCTCGAAATCGAGCGAACGTCACCACCTGAATGAACCTCTTCCTCTTATCCCACCAGCGACGCGGGCTAAGGCCGCGCCGCCGAGACGCGCCGCCGCCTCTAGGGTAACACGACCGCCTCGCCACGCGGAGGGTACGCCAGGACGGGTACTTTGGCAGTTGGAGGAAAAAAAGGAAAAGGCCGGAATCAAGAATCACACTGCGACGGCCATCCCCTTGGCGTCGGCCACGGAGATGGTTTTGCCGTGCGCGCTCTTGCAGTGCTGCACGGTGGTGTTGTAGACTTCGGTCGCGGTGTGGCTGCGGATGAGGAAGCCACAGATCGGGTCGCATTCGATTTTCAAGAGTTTGGTTGCCATGGGGTTCACGTACTGCCAGGGGCAGCAAGGGTTGGAAGGAGGGGGAAAGGATAGGGCGTGGGTCCGCGTTGGAAGGCTCGGACCGCGCTAGGCGGCCGCGTAGTGCACGGCGCCCGCGAGGGTCGTCGTCGTCAGCTTGCCATCGCGCTGGAGCGCGGCGAGCACTTGCTTGGCGCGGTCCGCGGGCCAAGCGAAGGCGCGGCCAATCTCAACGAGCGAGGCGGGGCCGGTGGCGCGCAGGTACTCGACGGGATCGCTGGGGCTGTTCTTGCGCAGGCGTCCTCCCGAGAGGTAGTCGATTGCGTCCTCGGCCGCCTTGGGGTCGAAAGCGTTGTCGAGGTTCACGCGTCGGCCGTCGTCGGATTCCAGCACGATGTTGTAGAATCCGAGCGGGAAGTTGGGCATGGCCTCTTCCTGCTCCGCCAACTGGCGCTCGAGCCCCTTGCGGTCCGCCAGGGCGGCCTTGAAACTGGCGAGATCGAGGCCAGACTCGCGGGCGGCTTCAAGGAGTTCCGCTTCTTGAGTCACGTCGCGGCCCTCGACGGTCGAGCGGCGGAGGATTGCGCGGGCCAGGCGTTCCCCCTGCGGGCGTCCCTGGCGGCCCGCAGCGAGGATGGCGAGGACCGCGTTGATCGTGTCTTTGGGCTGGCGGCTCTTTCCGTACGCCGTGAAGATGGGCAGGCCCATCGCGGTCTGCGACTCCTTGGCCCAGGCTTCCCAGCCGTCGTGGTCGAGGCCGCTGTGCTTGAGCCAGGCCTCGAGGTCTTGCCAGACCGGAACGACGGGCGTGTGGATCTCCACCTGGTCGCCGTAGACGAGGCGGACACGGTGGACGACGGCCTCATAGCCCCACGACCACCAGCAAGTCGGCCCGACCACGTGGTAGAGACGGATGCGGGCGGGGCCCGTGGCGAGTTTCGGGGGCAGGCAGGGGTTGGAGCCGGCCTGCTTCGTGTACGTGGGGTTCAGTTGTTGGGTTTGCGTCATGGTTTCACGTGCTGCATGGCAGCACAGAGACATGCCGCCTCCCAGCCATAGGCGATGGCTCCGGGGTAGGAGGCGCGGACCCGGCCTCAGGCCTTGCGGCCCGAGGTCATGACGTATTCCATCCGCACGACGTTGTCGGTGCGGAATGATTCAAACAAGGCGTCGAGGCTAGAGCGCCATTCGGCCAAGCGCCCCGGGTCGCCCTGGAGAGCGGTGACGACGCGCATCGTGGGCCCATAGACCCGTTCGTACATCTGCCGCACATGCGCGGCGCTTAGGGCAGGCACCTGGCAAATGCCGCGCTCGAACCGCAGGTCCTTCACCGCGGCTCCGAGGCGTTGCTGGATGATGTCCACGTTTCCCCACTGAGTCGGGGGCGGCGGGGCGCCGGTTGGCGGTGGGACGAAGCGGCCATTGAGGGCGAACATGCGGCCAATGAGTTGCTCGGGCGGCCACGTCGTAAATGCCAAGGTTCCGCCGGGTTTGAGCACGCGCAGCAACTCGCGTGTGACGGCCTCCGGGCGCGGGGTGAACATGTGGCCCATCTGGCTCAGGACAACGTCGAAGGAGGAATCTTCGAAAGGCATGGCTTCCGCGTCACCGACGTGCCATTGAATGCCAGTCGCCCCGGCGATCTTTTCGTTCGCTCGTGCCTTCTCGATGAGCTCGGGCGTCAAGTCGAGGGCCGTGACGCGGGCCCCGACCTGCTGCGCCGTGAGGGCAACGACGCCGGTACCGCAGGCCACGTCGAGGACCTTTTGGCCCGTCCGCACGCCGGCAAAGCGTACGAGGTTGCCGGCTGGCGGGGTCGTGAGATCCGCGATGACGTTGTAGTCGCCGAGGGCCCAGGTCTCGCGGGCCTTGCCCTTGATTTCAGCGGTCGGATCCTTGGCCTCGAGGGCAGCAGTCGGCGTCATGGGGGGCACCGACCGCAAGGAGCCGCGGCCAGGGGATAAGAACCGACTCCGCGCCGGCAGGCTCGGACCTACTACAAAGTCAAGGCCGGGGAGAGGGGGCAGTCGACGCGCCCGGGCCCGTCCTACGCCGGGCGCATCATCGCGTCGGCGTCCTTGCGCGCCAGGGGCTTGCCATGCGTCTTCTTGAGCATCCTCACTCGGTCACGGTCAAACCGAGGAGGCCCATGTGGTCGGCGCGCTCAGATGCGGGCGCCCAGGCCGTGTTCGCCACCAGGAGCCGCCCCGCGGCATCGAATGCGAGTTGCCCCGGGTTGTCGAAGGGGACCTGTGCGTAGGTCGGCGTCAGAAACCGCCGGATCTCGTCCCCGCGTTCGTCCAGGACAGAGACCTCGTCCGCGTCCCTGTGGGCCACGTACGTCATGTTCTCTGCGCCTCGAATGAACCCGAAGGCGTAGGAATCGTCATTCCAGGCATGCACCACGACCGCATCGTCGGGGCCCACCGTGTCCTGGATCGGGATGCGGAACAGGGTTGAATCGGGGGTCGTGACCATGTACCAAAGATCGTTGCCGATGATGCGCGCCTGCTCCCCCCCGGTGATCCGCGGGTCCACCAGCCACCGCTCGACGGGGGAGCCCGTCGCCCCCACGCGCCAAATGACCGGAAGCGAGAGGTCCACGACATAGGCACGGCCGTCGGCCGCGAAAGCCACGTCCATCGGCATGGGAGCCGGAATCGCGCCGATTCCTGGTGCCGACTGCGGCCACCGGGCCCAGACGGAGAGCGTGGCGTTGGCAGGGTCCCACGGGGCCACCACGCGCACGATACGGCCATTCATGTCGACGGCGTACAGCGCGTCGTCCGGGCCGAAGGCGAGGCCCAGGAGACCCATGGTGGTGGCCGGCGCCTCGGCAGGAATCCGGATGCTCCCCCGCACCGACTCGTTGGCGACGTCGACGACGAAGATGAACTCGTCCGGGTCCGTCTGTTCCACGCCGAAGGTGGACAGGTACGCCAGCCCGTCCTTGAATGCCAAGCCGATGGGCTGGCCTGGGCTTGGGATCTGCGCGATCCATTCCAACGTGCCCACGGGGAGAGCCGGGGGCGGCGCGGGCGGTGGCCCCGTCGAGCCAGTCTCGCCGGAGCGGTCGGGACCCAGACAGCCACCGGCCAGGAGGGTGACGAACGCCAGCCACAGTGCCCACCGCCGTCGCACGGTTCCGCATGGCCCGCGGCGCTTATTGAATGTGATGCCGACGATGCGCGCATCGTTGGGGCACGAGGGCAGCGCCCCGCTGTGGGACGCAGCCGCGACAGCACTACGCCGGGCGCATCATTGCATCGGCGTCCTTGCGCGCGAGCGGCTTGCCATGCGTTTTCTTGAGGTGGATCTGGGCGAATTCGGCCAGTTCGTCCTTGTTGTGGTTGCGGGCCAGGAATCCGCAGATGGGAGCGCATTCAATTTGCCAAAGGCTTGGTTTCGTGACGGTTGGGGCAGTCGTCTTGGCCATGGGGGCACCATGCTGCGAAGGCAGCAACCTTCGCATCCTCGAACCGGTACTTAGCCGCAGGACTCGCGGCCTCAAGTCGCTCCCATACCTATTTTCGATGGCGAGTCTTTTTTTGCCCCGATGGCGGGCGCCGACCGGGACCTCCTGCAGCTCCTTGCCAACCCTACGAACCGGGCCATCCTGCAATTGCTCTTCGTGGAACCACAGTACCCGCGCCGCTTGGCCGAACTAGTGGGAATCACGGAAGATGAGGCCTCGCGCCGCCTGCGCATGCTAGAGAAACTAGGCGTGGCCGAGGCGGCCTGGGCGCGCGTCGGCAAGAACGTCCGACTCTACCGCCTGACGGAGACACGCTTCAGCATCGAATTGGGCGCCGCGGGCCTCCGTATCGCAGGCGTCAAGGGGGCCGAGGTGCCGATGCCTACGACGGCCGAACCGGTGCCGGAGACGCCGCGCTTCGTCGGCCGCGATGTGGAACTTGCCGCCCTCGACGACCTCCTCACCGGGAACCACGCCGCCTGCATTACGGGCATCGGGGGAACCGGAAAGACGACACTCGCGGCCGCTTGGGCGCGCCGGAGCGGCCGACCCATCGTCTGGCACACCGTCGCGGCCGGCGAATCCGGCGCCCTTCTCTTGGCCGGACTCGCGTCGGGCCTGCGCGCCGTCGACACCCCGGATGAGGTGCGGCGCTTGTCCGCCCTTCGTGGAGCTGATGAATCAGCTGGCCTGGCGCGTGCCATCGCCGTGCGCCTGGATGCCCTAGGCGCCGTGGCCGTGCTCGACCGCTTCGAAGGGGCCAGCGACGAGGCCGCCGCCACGGCCGGCGCCGTGGCCACCGCCCTCACGACGGGGCAAATTCTCATCACGAGCCGCGTCTATCCCAAGGGCCTACGCCGTGACGCCGCCGTCGCGTTCCGCCTAGGGGGACTTTCAGTCGATGGGACCCGCCGCCTTCTGGCCGCACTCGGATCCACGGCGGCAGCCTCGGACGCCGTCTACAAGGCCACGGGAGGCCATCCGCTCTCTGTCGTGCTGGCCGTCCCCCTCGTCCTGCGCGGCGAATTTCCCGCCCGGCTTGGCCAAGAAGCTGGCATCCAGGCCTTCCTTCTCGAAGATGTCCTGCCACAATTGCCCGAGCTTGAGCGCGAAGTGCTGCTTTGCCTCTCAGTCCTGCGGCTCCCCTTCTCGGCCGAAGAGGCTGAAGCGGTTACTGGCTCGAGGCACGCCGTCCACGCCCTCCTGCGACTCGAGGCGCGCAGCCTGGTCGGACGCGCGGGCGACCGCTATTTCCTGCATGACCTCGTGCGATCATTTGCGGCCGAGGCCATCCCAGAACGCCGCGCCGTCCACGCCCGAGCCGCTAAGATTCTACTCGCATCGCGGGAACCGCGCAAGGCCATCGAGGCCATCTACCACTTCCTCGAGGCCGGGCAGGTGGCCCAGGCCGCCGCCGTCGTGCGCGAGGAGGCGGGGCGGCGCACCTATCGCTTCGCCGAGGTCGGGCTGGCGGAACCTTATCTGGAAGTCGTGGACGCAATGGCCCGGCGACTCGACCTCGAGCCGCGGCTGCGCGCCCCCGTGGAGTTAGAGTGTGGCGCCATCCACACCCACTTGGGCAACGCCGCAGAGGCGCGCCCCCAGCTTGAGGCATGCCAACGCCACCTAGCGGATGCAGAAGGGGCCGCCGCCCTCCGTCTTCCCTTGCAGTTTGCATTAGCCCGTCTCCACCGCATCGAAGGAGACCACGACGCGGCCTCCCGGCTCTACGTCGAGGTCGAGGCGTCGGCGCAAGCCTCAGGCGACCGCGCCGTCTTGCTTGAAGCTCTGATTGAGCACGCCTTCGACGAGGAGGCGCGCTCTGATACCGCCGCCCTCGAGCTGTACGAACGAGCCATGGCCATTGGGGGAACATCCGCCGATCCGCGCATGCTCTCCCTGGCTTTCGCCGGCGCGTCCCGCGTCGCTGCGCGCTGGAACGACCCGCGTTTTTCTGGATGGGCCGACCAAGCGCTGGAGCTTGCCCGCATCACCGGCTACCTACGCGGCGAAGTTGCCGTTTACTCGACGATAGCAACCCATCACGCGATGGCGGGGACGCCGGGCCTGTCCTTGCAATACGCCAACAAATACCTAGACGCCGCCAACCGCCTCGGCGATCCCTGGATGCGTTGCTGCGCCCTTACCGACTTGTCTTTCCTGCATACCAGCCAAGACGATGCTCCCACGGCTCTTGGCGAGGCAGACCAATGCGCCGAGCTTGCCGCCGGCATCCACAGCCGATTCTATGAGTTGACCTCGGCCGTCGCGGCCGGCGAGGCCCTGCTGGCAATGGGAAAACCAGGGGACACGTTGTCCCGTCTTGAGCCCCGACTAGGTTCCGCCTTCCGGGCGTTTCCCGGCCTGCAGGAGCGCGGCTGGCGAGCCATCGGGAAGGCACGCGGCCTGCTAGGGGACACGGCGGGCGCCGTCGCCGCCAACCGAAGCTCAGCCCGGCTGGTCAAGGAACACGGCCTCTCCACGTCACCCATGGCGATTTTCGTGGCGGCTCGGCCGCTCCAGCCGCCACCAGCCAAGCCGCGGCGCGCTGGGACGAAGAAGGCAGTCGCGGCCAAGGTATTCTTCGAGTGTCCACAATGCGGTCAGGTGCAACCGTACCCGCGCTTGCCCAAGGTACCGCCCCAATGCTGCGGCAACCTCATGCGGCTCGTTGCGCCCCCCGGTTGACCGCTGGCTCGACAAATCAAATGTACACGGCCAGCACCCATCCTTCACCAAGAAACGATGTCCCGCCGGACCCTTTTCCGAGTGTCCACGCCGCGGAACCTACGGTCTTCAACGAACTTTGTAGTACGTCGCATTCAGCTTGCTCTCGTACCTTGGCCTGTGGCGCTTCAACGCCCAATACGTCAGCCACGTGCACAGCAACGTTTGGTGGATGCTGAGCATGCCGAGGTAGTCGATCAACGTGCTCGGGTCGGGAATCAAGCCGGCTTCGTAGATCCAGTTGAGGTGTAACGTTCCGACCTTCTGCACTTCGTAGGCGAACAGGATGTCGGCGATGCCGACGATGCTCATCCACCAAATGAACGCTAGGCCGAATACGCCCATGGACGAGTTCAATGGGGCTTCGATTGGGCGCATGGCTTTGCTTCGCCCCGCGATGAAGGGGACGAGCATGATTGCTACGAACGCGACGTTGACCAATATCGTTCCGAGGAACTTGGTGTCGATGAGGGGGTTGACTTGCATGAAGTCGGGCAGGAAGTCGACGTTGCGTAGGGGGTTGTTGATGGGCCACTTCGCGAGGAAGATGGGGCCAAGCGACCACAAGAGGTACCAGTCGGGTTTGACGTAGCGCGGCGGCTTCGTCATGTCGTACGCGCCGTGGAGCGGCGGCGGGAAGAGGGAGATTAGGAGGAAAATGGCGCCGACCATGAACGCGATGATGGCTCCGTCCCGTAGCAGTTCGTCGCTGAGGCTGATGCCTTCCACGGTTTTCTGCTTCTTCGTCGGCTTGGCGGCCTCGAGTTTGATCTTGGCCTGGATGTAGAGGTCGGTGAGTTCTGAAAGTTTCATGCCGCCACCTCACGCGCGCGGCCACCGCTTGAACCACGAATTACACGAATTTCACGAAGCCCACAAAGTGGGCGGTTCGTGCGCTTCGTGAAATTCGTGGTTCGGCAGGCGGCGAGCATGTTAGTGTGGCTCCGCCATGCCTTGCAGCCAGACGATGAACATATGCAGGACCATGAGGCCGAACAAGACGAAGGGCAGGACCCAGACGTGCAGCAAGTACATGCGGGGAATCAGGCCGGCATTGATGTCGGTCCCGGAGAACATGATCTTCGCGAGCAACTCGCCGACGGCGGGCGGCGGCACGGAACCAAACATATTCTGACCAATCGTAGCTGCGGCAATCGCCAACTGGTCGGCCGGAAGCAGGTATCCGGAGTAGGCGAAGAAGAACGTGATGCCGATCAGCGCAACGCCCAGGACCCAATTGAGTTCGCGCGGTTTCTTGTACGCGCCGACGAAGTAGACGCGCATCATATGTAGGAAGACGCAGGCCACCATCAAGTGGGCGCCCCAGTGGTGGACGCCGCGCAGGACGTAGCCGAGCGTGACGTCCTCCATGATGAACTGGACCGACTCGCGGGCTTCGAATGATTCCTGGGGGACGTAATTCGGGATGTAGTAGATGGCCAAGACGACGCCGGAGATCGTCAGGATGATGAACGAGATGAACGCCAAGCCGCCGAGGCAGTACAACGGGTACCAGTACCAGATGGTGCGTAGCTTGTAGCGCTCCGTGTGCGACTTCGGGAGTTGCCGGTTGATGGCGAGGGCCGCGTTGCGGGCCGCCTCGATGTGGTTGCGGATGCGGATGGAGTCGTCCAGGTACGCGAGCGTCATGAGGTAGAGACGCGCGAGCATGCCGAGCTTCTTCTCCTTCGCGAGCGCTTCGTACGCGCGCTTTCCTTGCTTGTGGGCGCGGGAGGGCGAGGGCGCAGGGGAGGGCGAGGGCGCAGGGGAGGGCGAGGGCGGTGATGCCGATGACGACGCGGCCGGTGACGACAAGGCTGATGGCGAAGCGGCTGGTGCGGCAGGCGCACTGGTCGCAGGCACGTCCGCAGCCGATGCCGACGACGCCGACGACGCAGACTCTGCATCTTCGGCGTTCAAACAGACCACCCGGGTGCGCGAACGGAGTAGGATGTCAGCGAGAACGGGGCGTCCGTAGCGTCCCTCTCGGGGTACGTATCGACCGCGCCCGCTGCCATCTTGTATTTGTTCTGGACGACGACAAGCACGCCGAAAAAGGCGTTGCCAGCCGCGGGGATGCCCTTCTCTTCATCGCCACCGAAGGCCTTGACGTCGAACTCGATGACATCGAGCGGTGAGGGCGGCGGAGTGCCGGGGACGTTTTTTGCAAGATCGTGGATGTCATACTGCCCCTGATGACACGGGCAAAGGATGCGGCCGTCGGGCAACCCGTCGCGGTCGTAATCCGGCTCGTCCTTCGACCCGCCGAGGCCCGTGTTGAAACCGACCGTGCAGCCGAGGTGCTTGCACTTGCCGCGGTAGACCATCATCGCCATGTCGTCCTCGGTCGGATGCTGCACGGCATACTGGGCGGTGTTGTAGCCGCGCTTGACCGATGAGCCCTGCAGGGCGTTCTTCTTGACCTTGTAGATGACCGCGGGCAAGAAGTTCCACTCTGCCGTCACGACGACGGGAGCCTTGCCTTCGAGGTCGGTAATCGTGATGGGAATCTTCGCGTTGGTCTTCGGGTCGCGACGGATGATGGGGCCGGGGCCGCCGCCTCCGATGGAATCCGGTGCAACGGCTGGCAGTAGTTGCGATAGGACGCCCGGGATGAGGGCACCTGCGACGGCGAGTTGCACGGTGGTCTTGATGAACTCGCGGCGCGAGAAGAGCGACGGCGATTTCGCGTCGGCGGGCGTCGCGTTGTTGCCGGAGCCATTGCTTGTGCTTGGATCAGCCATGAAGTTGCACCCCCCCATGCGGGCCGCAAGCGACCCGCATGGTCCGGCGCGCCTTCGGCGCTGCCTGTGGTGCAACTCCGGTCTGCGCTCGCTTCGCTTGCTTAACCATGGAGTTGCACCCCCTCGTCCTCCCACTTGCGGAAGCGCCGCTTGGCAATCGTCACGTGGTCGAGGAAGAAACGTTGGTACAGGAACAGGATGTACCAGAGGCAGAAGAAGGCGCAAGCGAGCCAGAAGGAGATGATGACCTGCTCGTTATTGAAGAACTCGAACTGCACGAAGCCGAGATTGATGGTCCCGTTCGGGATTGCCGGATCGTGGGCGGACGCGTTGTTCGCGCCGGAGCCGATGGCCCAGAAAATGAGGACGACGAAGAGGAATTCCACTAGGGTCATCGCGACGATGAGAAGACCCACGAAGGCAGGACGTTCGGCAGGCGTGCGACGAATCTCGGTGCCAGGGACCTTGCCGGTCTGGATTTCGAGGCTCATGCCTTACCGGTCCTTGGCGTCCGTGTTGTGGGGGTTGACGAGCTTGAGGTAGACGAACCCGGCGACCATGATGAAAATCATGCCCGCGAGGCCGATGAGGCCAATCCAGTATTGTTGCAGTGTGATGCCGAACTCCGGCTCGTGCGCGGCAGCGCCCGGAAGCGTGTGCGTCTCGTCCATGAGATAGAATCCAATGCGGTGAACGTTGTCGCCGTCATCGGGAGAACCGGAGCCGTCGACGTCGTTCACGAACAAGTCGAACACCACGACCCCTTCCGCCGGCGCCTCCCACATGACGTTCCAGTCGGTGCGGTTAGGGCCGACATGCGTGGCCTGGCTCTGGTCCGTGGAGTGCTGCGATTGGCCCTCAACGCCCGACAGCTTGCCGACGGATGCGCGCAAGTTGAATCCGGCGTGGTTCGTCGGCGCCGCGGCGTTGACTTGCTCGTCGAGCGCGATGTGGACTGTGTAGATGGAGGCCTTGTTGTACACGTTGCCGGCCGGCTGGTTGCCGTCCGCGTCCGTGAAGGTCATGGAAATGATGCCCGGGCCGCCTTGGGCGAACTGGTGTTGGCCTCCGACCGTAGGTCCATGGCATGCCGTGCAGCCATCGGCGCCGAAGGCGTCGAGGCCAGCGTTGTCCTTCGTGATCCCTGTCGCGAACCCGACGCCCACCGGCGCCGCAATGAGCAGTGCAACAACGCTCAAAAGGGTCGGAACGGCCCAGCGCTGGGCCCCTGGCGCTCCAGGAGTGGTCACGTTCGCGGCGAAGCTGGGGACTCATATAAGCGGTGCGACCAGGAGAGTCGACGGTTTCCCGGTGCTCAACCCGTCCTGCGCATCGACGGCTTGCGGCAGGCCTTAAGAACGAGCCTCGACTCGCGCGACTCGACCATGGCACAGAGTCTCCGCAAGGTGGGCAAGCCCGGCTCGAAATCGGCCCCGATTCTCCAGGAGGACGCCCTGAAGCGCCGCGAACGCTTGACGCTCGTGCTCTACTTGCTCGGCGCCGTCGCGATTGTCGCCGGCATGATCCTGCTCTCCGAGTTCCTGGCGCAAGCCAAAGCGGACAAGCAGATCCTCTACATTACGGGCGGCCTGTTCGGCGTCTTCATCGTCGGCATGGGCGTCACGTACGCCATGCGGAAGCTGGAAAAGTAGGAACAATTGGCGGGCGTTCTCGCACCTGCTTACTTTGCGAAGAAGGTTGTCGCAATTCCTGAGACGTCGGCAGCGAAGGCGTAGCGCGCCACCGGGAGGTCCGCTGGCGCCTCAACGCTGACCACGATCTTGACGGGGTCCGTCCAGGTGAGCGTCGCGTTGCCGGCCCGGTCGTCGCGCACTGGTTCCGGCATGAGCGCCCATTGCGCCGCGAGCTGAATCGACGCGGTCGCAGAGGAGCCTCCTTGGGCAATCGCCATCGTGTACGCAGTCGCCGGGAAGACGGTGCCATCGGGTCCGATTATGCGCGCGGAGATAGTCGCCGACCCACCCCGCACCGCCATCCCATCGAAGGTGACGTTGATGTAGAAACGGGCAGCCGTGGCATTGGCTGGTGCCTGCCACGAAAACGTGGCCCCGGGGCTTGCAGCGTCGACGGGCCCTTGTCCAGCAAGAGGGGCGCTTCCTTCGGTGAACGAGACCGTGTGCTCCCCGGTCAGTTCATCCGAACGCAGCGCGACGCTTGCGGACACGACGACGGCCACGACGGCCAGCATCACTAGGACGACGTCCACCTTGCGCACGAGTGCAGCACCGGCCCAGCCGCTCAAAGGCCTACCGGCGCCCAGGACGAAACCGTCAAGCCTGCGCCGTCATGGCAGCGTCATGGAGACAATCGCCGACGTTTCGACCCGCATTGTAGAACACGGCGACGTCGTGGCCCAGGACGATGGGAACCGCGTCACGGTGTCGCGTCGGCGCTTCGGCGGAGTGCGGGCCCGCCTGGCGCCATTGTTTGGCGTCAAGCCGACCTTCGAGATCCGCCTTGATGCGCTCGGTTCTGCGGCGTGGCGCTTGATGGATGGGCAACGCACGGTGGCTGAGATTCGTGCCGAACTAGTCCGCACCCATCCGAGGGAGGACGATTTGACGCGCCGCTTCAGCCGCTACCTGGGAACCATGGTGTCCCACCAGATGGTCCGTCTGCGGTGATTGGGTCGGGAATGCTAGGTCGAGGCGGCGGATGGACCCGCGCCGCAGTTCCGGTACAATTGTTCAGCTTTGTAGTACATGAAAGCAACACTGCCTGTCTCTGGATCATGGTCCTGGTCGCGGAAGAAAAACCAATCGACGAAAATTCCCGACGGGCCGGGGGACCCATTTGCAAGGGCGAGACTGACGCGCATCGTTACGTTGAAGATGGACCAATGACGGCCCGCGTCCGAAGTAAAGTTCCAGCCGTATTCGGCGGCGACCGGCCCTTGGGCTTCGTCGTAGATGGGGAGTTCCTCGCCGGTTCCCTTTGGCTGCAACGGGTCATGCCGATATACACGCATTTGGAGCGTACCGTCCTGCACGTACAACACGCGATCGAATTGCGTCGAATTCTCCCCCTCTTGGACCTTGTAGTGGAAATCGAACGTGACTTGGTCGAGAGGCTGGCCATGCCACTCAAGGGGTCCCGATACCACGGGTCGCGCCGGGCCGTTACTATCTTCCTTCTTAGTGTTGCGCTTATAGAAATCGTCTTCGCTCGTGACTGTGTCGGAAAAGGCGGAGCGGACCTGAGCCCCGCCGGGGTACACGATCCAATTTCGGCATGTCGGCACGATTTCCTCGCCCTTGCCCGGATCACCCTGCAGGCAACCAGAAAGCGTCACTGCAAGAAGCAGCGGAACCAGCGCGCGAAGGGGAGCGCCGACCATGCGTTCACACCTGCGCGCCGCACACCTTGTAGTGGTAGGTCGCCGTGTATGCGATTACCGCTGCGCCGCCGTCGGCCATCGTCCATCTTACCCTGAGCGACCCGGGATTGGCACGGTCGTCGTGGCTAACGGAGGTGAGCGCCACGTCGAAGTGAGCTCCTGCATCATCGGCGGCTACGATGGCAAGGGGCACGACTTGCACGGCATCATCTTGGTGGCGGTAGTCGCGGATGCCGAGTTGAATGCCGTCCTGGTCGAAGGCGCGCAATTCGACGTTGCCGGTCGCGTTGATGCGGTCGAGAGTGATGCGGTAGAGGTCCAGGGGCCTGCCTTGAAACACGTCGGGCGTCCCGTTGCCCGAGAACGAGATGCCCGGTGGGTGGAGGATGCGTGAATCGGTCTCGTTCTCGGCGTTGACGTCGCTGATGTAAAGATTCACGGGATGCGAGCCGGGGCCTTGGACCCACTGGGGGCACCAGCCGAAAAGCGGGTTGGCATCCGTATCGTCGTTCGCCGTGCAGCCGGAGAGCAGCAAGGCTAGGACCACGGCAGGGGCAGCGGTCACGGGCCGGCGCAGCACTGGTCGGCCAAGTCCGTGCAGGATTTGGACGCTGTGGCCGGGGTCGTGCCTGCGTGCCGGGGACTTTATGGCGGCGAGGCCAGTCCACCGGCAACCATGATTGAGCGCAAGGCGATGCAGAAGGCAGCCGAGGCGTACGACGGGAAGGCCCTGGCGCTGTCGTGCATCGCAAGCCACTCGGGGCTCGACGTGTACGATGGCGCAGCCGACGAGGGCTTCCGTTCAATCGCCGTCGCACAGAAAGGACGGCATGAAGTCTACGCGCGGTACTTCAAGACGCTGCGCGACGCAAAGGGGAAGCGCGTGAAGGGGTGCGTCGATGACGCCTGGACCTATCCGAAGTACGACGCCGTCATGGCTGCGAAGCAGCAGGAACGACTCCGCGCGGCCAATGCATTGTGGATTCCCAACCGCGCCTGGACGAGCTACTGCGGCATCGACGCCGTGGAGGGCGAATTCGCAGTTCCCATGGTCGGCTCACGCAACCTGCTGCGGTCGGAGAACCGTGGCGAGAAGCGCGACTACTATTGGCTTCTCAAGAAGGGCGGGCTGCCGTTCCCCAAGCGCATCAAGGAGCCTGCCGACATCGACCGGCTCGCCATCGTCAAACTGCAGCACGCGAAGAAGAAGTTGGAGCGTGGCTTCTTCACGTGCGCGAGTCCCAAGGAGTTCAACGCGAAGGCCACGCAACTCCTGAAGCAGGGCGTCATCGACAAGGACTCGCTCGCAACAGCCCACATCGAGGAGTACGTCATCGGCCCGGTCTTCAACCTCAACTTCTTCTACAGCCCCGTCAGTAAGAAAACGAAGCAAGGAGAACCCCTCGAACTCCTAGGGGTGGACTGGAGATTCGAGAGCAGCCTCGACGGCCACGTGCGCATCCCCGCCCCGCAGCAGATGACCCTCCCGCCCGAGCAGCTCGTCCCGGAGATGACCGTCGTCGGCCACAACACCGCGACAATCCGGGAGTCCCTGCTTGGCAAGGCGTTCGCCCTCGGCGAAAAGTGGGTGAAGGCAGCCAAGGAACACTACGATCCCGGCATCATTGGCCCATTCTGCCTCCAGACGTGTGTGGACAAGGACATGAACTTCCACATCTACGACGTCGCGCCCCGGATTGGCGGAGGGACAAACGTACACGTCGGCGTCGGGCACCCGTACGGCAATGCGCTCTGGCGGACGAACATGAGCACCGGCAGGAGAATCGCAAGGGAAGTCAAGCGCGCGGTCGAAGCCGATTGTTTGGCGGCCATCGTGACGTAAAGTTGGCAGCGTCACCTTGAATCCCGAAGCCGGCGGACGCGGCGGCGTTGCAGGAACAGTTCGACGAGGAAGCACACGACCGCCACGCAGGCTGCCGGCGTCGTTCGTCGGCGGGCCGTCCAGCGACTCGTACATACGCTTCGAGTGGGCCATCGTGGTTCCTCCAACTCGTCGCCCAACAAGTAGTTTCATTCCGAATGAAACCGCGCACACCTTGGCCTGTCCGACTCGTGCCATAAACCTCATCTCTATGTGGCTCCTATATGCTTGTACATAGCATGCCCATAACCTCCATCCAACTCGATGCCAAGACCCGCAAGAAACTGGCCGGCCTCAAGGCGCACCGGCGGGAGTCGTACGATGACGTGATTGGCAAACTCATGCGGCTCATCCCCGAGAGTGACGACGAAGGCCGTTACACTGCGGAATTCAGGGCGGGGCTCCTGCAAGCCCGTATCGAGAGCCTAGAAGGACGGACCTACTCGATGGGAGAGGTCACGCGCCTTCTGGGGCTGAAGGGATGACCCCTTGGTCCGTCCGCTTGATGCCACAGGCAGTCGCGGACTTGGCGCATCTTGACGGGTCAGTAGCTTCGCGGGTCCTGAAGAAACTGAAACAATGCCTGGCTGACCCCATGCGTGCGTTCGAGAGGACGCGCAGTGATGATGTAGTGTGGAAGCTGCGCATCGGAGATTGGCGGCTCATCGCCCGGCTTGACCAGGAACGGCAGCAAATCGAAGTGGACGCGGTCCGTCATCGATCGGTTATCTACGACCGTTGAATGGTCCTAGCTGGAGTCACTTACCGCTAGCCCTCCATCCACTCCAGTAACGTCCGCATTGCCTTGCGATACGCGTCGGGCTCGCCATGCCACGGCGCCCCATGCCCCGGCAGGACATACCGCACGTCCCAGTCCTTCATCTTCTCCATGCTGCGCCGCTGCTCGCCCCAATCGTACCAACACGCGTCCCGGAAAGCCCGCAACTGCTCCGGATGCCGCACGGAGCCAGCCAAGTGGTCGCCGGTGAAGACGACGTCCCCGAGCCGGTACACCACATGTCCACGTGTGTGTCCGGGAACATGCAGCCACTCGAGCCCCGCGACCGTCCCCCTCTCGCCTTGCAACACGACCTCCGCTTCCATGACGCGGTCGCCCTCATGGATGGCGCGGGGCGCACCGAACCTCTCATGCCACCTCGCGTGGGCGCCGACGTCGTCGCGGTGGGTGAACACGATATGCTGCACGCCCCCCATCTGCTCAATCGCCTTCACGATGGGACCCGAGAACCTCGGGACGTCGACGAGGACATTGCCGGCCGCGGTCTTGACGAGGTAGCTTGCGGCGCCGAAACTGGATTCGTCATGGTATCCGCAATGCCAGACGTTGGCCGTGATTGGGCGGGGCAGGAGGCTGGCGCCCAACTTTCCGGCCCCTGGCGGGCCGCCGATGCTTGCCGTGGGGCATGCGACCAACGCGGCGGCGGCCAGTGGGTCATCGGCCGCGGCCTGCGCATACACCGCAAGCCCTGTCGGCCCTAACGCGTCGCCGGAATGGTCCCGAATTTCCCCGTCTGGAAATCGGTGACGGCCTGCACGATCTCGTCCCGCGTCGTCATGACGAAGGGTCCGTACTGGAAGACTGGTTCCAGCAGTGGAATTCCGGTCACCACTAGGAGTTCGGCGCCATCCGCGCCCGCCTTCACAGTGAACTCGTCGCCGGATTCCGATAGGATGCCCAGGTGTCCGGCTTCGATCTTCTTTCCGCCCACGTCGGCGGCGCCGCTGACTGCGTAGATGAACCCTTGATGTCCCGGGGGCACCGGGAACGTTGCGTGCGCCGCCGGCTGGAGTCTGGCGTGGAAGTATTGGATGGGCGTCCTCGTGTCGATGACGGCTGACGTCGTGCCGAACTTCCCAGCGATGACGCGCACGGTGCCGCCTGGAATCGTTGCTTCGGGAATACTGGAGGCCTTGAATTCCTGGTAGCGGGGCGGCATCATCTTGTCTTTGGCGGGGAGGTTTACCCACAACTGGAAACCGTGCAGGCGGCCGCCCTTCTTCCGCAGCTCCGTGGACGGCATCTCGGAATGAACCACGCCGGCTCCCGCCGTCATCCATTGCACGTCCCCGGGCCCCAATAGTCCGCGGTTGCCGTGCGAATCCTTGTGCTCAAACTCGCCGTCCAAGAGGTAAGTCACCGTCTCGAAGCCGCGGTGCGGGTGGTCGGGGAACCCACTTCGGGCGCCCGGTGCGAAATCGATTGGCCCCATCTCGTCGAGCATCAGAAACGGGTCGATGCGTCCGATGGATTGGCCCGGAAAGGCGCGGTGCACAATCATGCCGTCGCCTTCGGGAGTCTTGATGGCGGCAACCACCTTCTGGAGCGTTCGTTGCATGGCCGTTGGATTCATGTCGGCGTTTTCAGTGTGTGGGAGGGGGCGGGAGGGCGGGCGAGAGGGCGGGGGCGGAGGGGCATCGAAGCCCCGGAAAGTAGCGGGTCCGCACAGGTACCCTTGACGAAATCCTCTTGCTGACGATGTCCCTGCATGGCCCGATGGCAAGACCGACACGCGAGGGCCACCACAGCGAAGCCGCCGACGTCGCAGTTCGTCGGTCCGGGGTACACGGCCGGGGGCTGTTTGCCAGGCGGGACTTTCGCAAGGGCGAGTGCATCATGGAATACGTCGGCCACCGCATCTCGAAGCAGGAATCGGAGGACCGGACCGCGAAGCAGTGGACGCGTGGCCGCGTCTACACGTTCGACCTCAACAAGAAATGGGACCTCGACGGCAGTCCATTGTGGAACAAGGCGCGTTGGGCGAACCACTCGTGCGACCCGAACACGGAGTCGGAGAACGACCGCGGGCGTCACATCTGGCTCATGGCGCGCCGACGCATCACGGCCGGCGACGAGATTACGTACGACTACAATTTCCCCTTGGAGGACGACTTGGTGCGCTGCAAGTGCGGCTCCGCGAAGTGTCGCGGCTACATGGTCGGATCCCAGTGGACGGGGAGGCTCCGTAAGCGGTTGGAGAAGGACCGACTGGCCAAACAACGCAAAACGCGGAAGGCAACGGCGCGCGCGAAGGCTAAGGAAAAGGCAATCCACACGGCGACGCGGCATGCCGTCACGAGGGTCGGCTGAGAATCCCGCCGCCCAGTCGCAGAAATCGCAGAATGCACAGAAACCGCTTCTGCGGGTTCTGCGTATTCTGCGATCAGGCGGTCACTTCGGTTTCTGCGCTGCCTTCGCCTTGCGGAACGCGGCGCCTACTGCTTGGTCAAGGGCCTCCGCTTGCCCTGGCGTCGCATCAGCGCGGACCCAACCGAAGAGTTTGAACACCGCGCCGTCGGGTTCGCGCAGGGGCACGCCGGCGTCCGCGAGTAGGGTCTTGTCGGCCGGGTCGAGTAGGAGTTCCACCGCGCCGGGTTCGTGTCCCGCCCTCCAGATGCGGATGAATTGGTTGCACCCTACGATGAGTGCTACGTGTTCCCGGCCGAACTCGGCTTGCAGGTCTTCACCAGCTTGGGCGGCGAGGTCCTGACTGCGCTTCACGAGTCCAACGAGCGTGGCCTTTCGGTCGGCGGGGAGGTCGGAGTGCTCAAGGAGGCGGACGGCCCGGTCGTCAGCGGGGACTTGCGGGGTGTGGTCCATGATTGCGCTGAGACGGGCAAGGGCAAGGCGGTTTCGGTCGGTTAACTCGCGTCTGCGGACCAGCTCCACGTTGTACGATGGGGGGCCGAGCCGGTGCCGGCGCCTTGAAATAACTTGGAGCCGCGGTTATAGGTTCACTGGGACAATGGTTGGCTTGAGGGTCGCCATGAGGCGTGGTTGACGGCACTCACGCATGCGAAACGCCAAGAAAAACGGGGAAGGGGGG